>NZ_JBGYBX010000040.1:0-16330 GCF_041817755.1 Glaesserella sp.
GTGTTATTTGCCGACAATCCGACCTTTGCGAATATCACGGCGACGGGAGAGTTATCGGTAGCGGGGAATACCACATTGGCGAAAGACTTAACGGTGAGTGGCAACAGCACGGTAAACGGCGATTCGACGGTAAAAGGCAACCAAACGGTAGAGAAAGGCTTAACCGTGAGCGGTGATACCGCCTTAAACGGTAACGCGACCGTGGCGAAAGACTTAACGGTCAGCGGCAATACCACGTTAAACCAAAATTTAACCGTCTTGGGTAACCAATCGGTCATGGGTAACAGCCTGATAAACGGAACCTTAACCACACGCGGTATGTTCTATGCCGGAGGCGGAATAACGGTCACAAGCGGTCAGATTGTCGATATGGGTGGAAACCGTATCCAAAATGTAGGCGATGCGCTAAACGGAAATGATGCGGTAAACTTAGCGCAGTTGAATAAAAAAGTCGCTGAAATGCAAGATAAACTGGTTGATCTTGGTATGTTGTATGAAGGCAACAGTGGTACAACAACTCGTCAGTTGGGTTCTACCTTGGTTATTGCCGGTGATGCAACAACGAAAGGCGACTACAATTCTGCGAATGTGAAAACAACGGTCACAGAGGGTAAAGTTGAAATCCAAATCGCAGAGAACCCGGTGTTCAACAACATTACGGCAAACGGCGATGTCGAAATAAAAGGTAACCAACATATTGAAGGAAATTCAAGCGTTCGTGGTAATCAAACGATTGAAGGTGACCTGACGGTTAACGGAACGACGAATCTTAAAGATACGATCATTACCGGCAACCAAACCGTGACGGGCAATTCGACTATCGGCGGCAATCAAGCGATTGAAGGTAACCTAACGGTTAACGGGACGACAAACCTTAAAGATACCACGATTTCCGGCAATACGACGATTGGCGGTAACGGGTCATCCTTTAATATTGTCGGTGGTACTACGATCGATATGGGTGGCAATGTGATTACTAATGTCGGCAGTGGTAAGGTAAGCAGCGGCAGTACCGATCTTGTTAACGGTGATCAGTTGTACAATGCGGTTAATCAGTTGACTGATGCAGGATTGAATTTCTCAACCAATAACGGAACGCTCGCCCGTAAATTAGGTGAAACGGCAACGATTAGCGGAACATTAAGTAATGCGGAAGCGGCCTCGAGTAAAAATATTCGTACAGCCGTGAATACAAGCGGTGAGATCGAGCTGTTATTTAGCGAAAAACCGAACTTTGACAGCGTGAATACGACGAATCTGAATGTGACGGGTAATACAACGTTGAGCGGTAAGGTTAATGTGGCAGCCGGAACAGCGGTGAATATGGGTAATAACGTGATTGACGGAGTGGCTGACGGTGATATTTCACCGACCAGCAAACAAGCCGTCACAGGTAGCCAGCTCTATTCTCTATCTAATACGCTTGTCGGAAGCAATCAGGTTACCGTACAAAAAGCCACCTTGGCGGACGGAACGGTGATTGATGTGCCGGTTGTGGAAGCAAACGGTAAAACCTATACCTTAACCACTTATAACGTACAAGGTCAAACGGAGCAAGTCACAAACTCCGTCGTTACCGCCGTTCACAATATGAATGAACAAGGTATTAAGTTCTTCCATACCAACGACGGCGTGGCGACTTCGGTGAATGAGGCAAGCAACAGTATTGACTCCAGTGCAGCCGGTGCATATTCAACCGCTGTCGGTTATAAAGCACAGGCGGGAGGCACAAACGCCTTGGCAATCGGTAATGGAGCGACGGCGAGCGGTGAAGACAGTATCAGTATCGGTACCGGCAACCAAGTGACGGGAAGTCATTCCGCCGCTATCGGTGACCCAAGCACGGTAAGTGGCGACGGTAGTTATTCTATCGGTAACGATAATACGGTAACGACGGACGATACCTATGTATTGGGTAGCCGTGTCTCACAAACGTTAGCCAATTCGGTCTTCTTAGGAAACGACTCGGGATACGTGAAAGCCGGTGAAACGACGCGCGGAAACAGAGCTTACGTCGGACACGGTTTTGCCGGTCAAACCTATTATTTTGCCGGTGGTGAAGAAGATCAGGTGGCAGGCGTCGTGAGTGTCGGTAATGTGTCTGCCGACGGCAAAATGCAAACGCGCCGTATCCAAAATGTGGCGCCGGGTTTACTCAGTGCAGGCAGTACGGATGCGATTAACGGGAGCCAGTTGTATAGTACGATCAATAACTTCAACTTGAAATTCGGTGATATGAACAACCGTATCTCAACCATTGATCGAGATCTACGCAGTGGTATTGCCGGAGCCGTTGCAATGGGAACCTTAGTCCAAGCGTATAGCCCGAGTGACAGTTTACTGGCTATCGGTGCGGGAACATACCGCGGCGCCTCGGCATTATCATTAGGTTACTCGAAAGTATCGGATAACGGCAGAATTATTCTGAAAGTATCCGGTGGCGTGAATAACGCCGGGCATTATATGGGTGGCGCAAGCATTGGCTTTAAGTTCTAAGCCCTTTGAAAGTTAACCACTGAGAGAAAACCTCGCAAGACGTTTGTTTTGTGAGGTTTTTTATTGGAAATTGCAAAATTTTTCCCAAAACGGACCGCTTGTTTGTTAGAATTTTGCGAGATTTTTTGAAACAAAAGAGGAACCTATGCTCAAAATTTATAACACCTTAAAACGTGAAAAAGAAGAATTTAAACCGATCCACCCTGATCACGTTGGAATGTATGTCTGTGGTGTCACGGTTTACGATCTCTGTCACTTTGGGCACGGGCGGACTTTTGTTTCTTTTGACGTAATCGCACGTTACCTTCGCTATCTCGGCTATAACTTACGCTATGTGCGTAATATTACCGATGTGGACGACAAAATTATCAAACGCTCGTTGGAAAATAATGAAACCTGCGATCAGCTTGTTGATCGTATGATCATTGAAATGCACAAAGATTTTGATGCGTTAAATATCCTTCGCCCTGATGTTGAACCTCGTGCAACGCAACATATCCCTGAAATTATTGCGATTGTTGAAAAACTCTTAGCGAAAGGTCACGCTTATGTGGCGGAAGATGGTGACGTGATGTTCAATGTCGAGTCTTTCCAAAAATACGGTGCTTTATCTCGCCAAAATCTTGAACAGCTTCAAGCAGGGGCAAGGGTTGAAATTAAGTCGGTCAAGCGCAACCCGATGGATTTTGTATTATGGAAAATGTCGAAAGAGAATGAACCAAGCTGGGATTCCCCTTGGGGCAAAGGTCGTCCAGGCTGGCATATCGAATGTTCGGCGATGAACAGCAAAGAGTTAGGCAACCATTTTGACATTCACGGTGGCGGTTCGGATTTAATGTTCCCGCACCACGAAAACGAAATCGCCCAATCCTGCTGTGCTCACGGTGATGATTATGTGAATTATTGGCTACACACGGGCATGCTCACGATCAACGAAGAGAAGATGTCAAAATCGCTCAATAACTTCTTCACTATTCGTGATATTTTAAACAAATATGATTGCGAAAGTGTTCGTTACTTCTTCTTAACGGCACAATACCGTAGCTTATTGGATTACAGCGAAGAAAATATCGGCTTGGCTCGCAAAGCGTTAGAACGTTTATATACGGCATTGCGTGGCTGTGACTGGAATGTCGAGCTGGCAGAAAACGATCAGTATGTGACCGCTTTCAAAGAGTCGATGGACGATGATTTCAATACGCCGGGTGCATTAGCGGTGTTATTTGAGTTGGCGCGTGAAATCAACAAACTCAAATCTGAAAATCAGGCTGAAGCCAATAAACTTGCCGCCCGTTTAAAACAACTGGCGGGCGTATTGGGCTTGTTAGAGCAAGATCCGGAAACCTTCTTACAAGGCGATGCGAACAACGATGAAGTCGCAGAAATCGAAGCGCTAATTAAACAACGCAACGAAGCCAGAGCCAGTAAAAACTGGGCTGCAGCAGATGAGGCACGCAATAAGCTGACAGCAATGGGCATTGTGCTTGAAGATGGTGCAAACGGTACCACATGGCGTAAGGCTTAATTAAGGTGATACAAGCGGTCGGATTTGACGAAAATTTTGCAAATCCGGCCGTTTTTTTATTTGGTGAATTATCTTCTTTTTAATTGTAACACATTGATTTTAATCAAAATATTATCATGTTTTTCTTTTTTTGTTTTCATTTCTTTACATGATTCACATTTTTGACATTTTTTGATTGTGAATTCGAACAAAAACACTAAGATCGTTTGCGATTTGGTGGTTTGAGTTTATGTTTGCATTGTTGACCCAATCCTCCAAACGATACATCTCATTATTCAGGAGGATCTATGGATCAACATTCATCTAAACGTTTTTCGCTTACGTGGGTACTGAACTTATTTGGTACTGCCGTAGGAGCGGGCGTGCTTTTCTTACCGATAAATGCGGGTATGGGTGGCTTTTTACCACTTGTTGTGATGACGATTTTAGTCGGACCAATGACCTATTTCGCTCACCGAGGTTTGGCACGCTTCGTGTTGTCTTCCAAAACACCGGGAAACGATATTACTAGTGTGGTACGTGAACACTTCGGTGGCGGTGCAGGCAAATTAATTACTTTACTTTATTTTTTAGCGATTTTTCCTATTTTATTAATTTATGGTGTGGGTATTACTAATACAGTAACGTCATTCTTAGAAAATCAACTACACGTGGCAGCGCCACCAAGAGTGATCCTTTCCTTTATTTTGATTGCGCTCATGATTGGGGTTATGTTATTAAATGAAGAGATGATGTTAAAAATTACTACCTATCTGGTTTATCCGTTAGTGGCAATTTTATTCGGTTTATCTATTTACTTAATTCCGGATTGGAATGGTGCAGCACTTAGCCAAGTACCACAAGCGAGTGATTTCTTAGTCACCTTATGGCTGACGATTCCGGTTTTAGTCTTTGCCTTTAACCATTCTCCAGCGATTTCGTCTTTTGCCCTTTCACAACAAAAATTTTATAAAGATCCGGAGCAAACGGATAAACAAACAAGCAATGTATTACGCTCAACGGCGATGATTTTGGTCTTGTTCGTGATGTTCTTTGTCTTTAGCTGTGTGTTAACGCTAACGCCAGAAGAATTACTGCAAGCCAAAGCACAAAATATTTCGATTTTGTCTTACTTGGCGAATAAATTTGATAATCCGATTATTTCTTACTTTGGTCCGTTAGTGGCGTTCTTAGCGATTGGTAGCTCTTTCTTTGGTCACTATCTTGGTGCGCGTGAAGGTTTGGAAGGATTAGTCAATCAAATGCGTAAAGAGCCGATCGAACCTGAGAAATTCAAAAAAATTACGGCGGTTATTTTCTTCATTACGCTTTGGATTGTCGCAACCTTGAACCCAAGTATTCTTGGTTTCATTGAAAGTCTTGGTGGTCCTGTTATAGCCATGATTTTATTCATTATGCCAATGTATGCCGTTCATACCATTCCGGCGTTACAAAAATTTAAAGGTAAATTCAGTAATGTGTTTGTGGTAGTGATGGGATCTGTGGCGATTTCGGCGATAGTGTACGGATTATTCTAAAACCGTTACAATAGCCGAAATTTTTCTTCCCCCTGCCGCTTTGGCTAGGGGGAATTTATTTTTAAGTGTGGATATTATGATTAGTGTTTTTGATATGTTTAAAGTGGGAATCGGGCCTTCAAGTTCCCATACCGTTGGTCCGATGAAGGCGGGTAAAGCATTTATCGATCAGTTAATTGATTGCAAAAAATTGACAGAAACTGACCGCTTGCAAGTCGATGTTTATGGCTCGTTAGCTTTAACAGGACGCGGGCACAGCACGGATACGGCGATTATTATGGGTTTAATGGGCTATTTGCCGGAAAATGTAGATATTGAACGGATTGATACGGTGGTAAATGATGTGAAGCAGCATCAACATTTGTGCCTTGCGGAAGCTCAGTCTGAACGTGCTAAAACCATCGTTTTTGATTTTTTTGCGGATATGCCGTTCCATTATGATTTCTTACCGCGTCATGAAAACGGATTGACTTTCAGCGCCTTTTCTAAAGGGGAATTGTTGATGAGTAAAACCTATTATTCCATTGGGGGAGGTTTTATTGTCGATGATGAAAACTTTAATCATGTAAAAAACAGCCGTGCGGAAGTGCCTTTCCCGTATAAAAATGCTGAAGATATCCTTCGCCACTGTAAAGAGCAAGGATTACCGATTTCCAGTTTGGTTTGGAAAAATGAGCTCGCGTTACATTCAAAACAGGAAATCAGCGACTATCTTGCTAAAATTTGGCAAACTATGGACGACTGTATCGAACATGGTTTACATACGGAAGGGCTATTACCGGGGCCGTTGAAAGTGATTCGCCGAGCGCCATCGTTACGGTGGACTCTTGAAGCAACGAATAAATTAAACAATGATCCGATGCAAATTATTGATTGGGTCAATATGTACGCCCTAGCCGTGAACGAAGAAAATGCAGCCGGGGGGAGAGTAGTGACCGCACCGACCAATGGCGCTTGCGGTATTGTTCCTGCCGTATTGGCATATTACCGTCAGTTCGTTGGTGAACTCACCCAAGAAACGGTAGAACGTTATCTGTTAGCCTCCGGTATGATCGGTTCCTTGTATAAAATGAATGCTTCTATTTCAGGGGCGGAAGTAGGATGCCAAGGCGAAGTGGGCGTTGCTTGTTCTATGGCTGCGGCAGGGTTAACGGAAATCATGGGGGGAACGCCGGACCAAGTTTGTATGGCAGCAGAAATTGCAATGGAACACAACCTTGGCTTAACTTGCGATCCTGTCGGCGGACAAGTGCAAGTGCCTTGCATCGAGCGTAATGCAATTGCCTCGGTCAAAGCTATTAACGCAAGCCGTATGGCGTTACGCCGCACCACTCAACCACGCGTTACCTTAGATAAAGTGATTGAAACCATGTATGAAACAGGCAAAGATATGAATGCGAAATACCGTGAAACATCCACCGGCGGATTGGCAATTAAAATTCAGCCTTGTGATTAATTTTGAGGTATATCAGTATAATAGCGCTTAAATTCCGCTTTCCCATGAATAGGAAAGCGGAATTTTATTATTCGGATAATGTCACCCCATAAAATGCCGTATAACCAAACGGATTTTGTACAAAGCCTTGTACACGTTTATTTAACGGCACATAGTTGATCGAGTGGGCGAACGGAATAATCGGGCTATGTTGCTGGAAAATTTCGACCGCTTGCTGATACAACTTCGCACGTGCTTGTGTATCTTGTGTTTGCACCGCTGTGGCAAGCAAATTTTCAAATTCATCGTTTGTCCAACGAGAGTAGTTTGTCCCCGGGATATTCGCTTTGCTAAATAGAGGGAATAAGAAGTTATCAGGATCACCGTTACGGCTTGTCCAGCCGTAAGTTCCTGCTGAAAATTCCCCTTCACGAGTGCGCTTATTAAACTCCGCCCATTCGTATGTAACCAATTTGGCTTTTACCCCAATTTTTGCCCAGTCAGCTTGTATAATTTCCGCAGTACGGCGAGGATTTGGATTGGACGGACGCACCACAGGCTGTACCCAAATCTCAGTTTCAAAACCGTTCGGATAGCCCGCTTCCACTAATAATGCTTTGGCTTTTTCTAAGTTAAATTCATATTGCGGTAAATCAGGGTTATAACCTAAAACCGCATCGGGAAACGGATTCGTCGCCACGGTTCCGCCACCTTGATAAACCGCCTCGACAATCGCCTTTTTATCGGTTGCATAATGCAACGCTTGGCGCACTTTGACATTGTTTAGTTCAGGTTTGGTGGTGTTCAAGCCAATATAAGCCAAGTTTAAGCCTTCACGTTCAAGTAGATTAACCTGTGGATCTTGCTTCATTTGAGCAATATCAGAAATGTTCGGGAAATCGATTACATCACATTCGCCAGCTTTTAATTTTGCATAGCGAGTGCCTGCATCAGGCGTAATACTGAAAATTAAACGTTCAATATCGGCTTTGCCTTTCCAATAGTCAGGATTGGCAATGTAACGGACCGCGTGGTCGGTTTGATAGGTTTGGAAAATAAATGGACCTGTACCAATCGGTTGTTGATCGAGCAGTTCAGGTTTGCCTTGGGCAAGTAATTGATCCGCATACTCTTTGGAATAAATAGATAAAAAATCCATCGCTACGGTGGTAATAAACGGTGTATTCGGTTTGTTTAACGTGATTTTTACCGTGTGATCATCCACCTTTTCCACCGATTTTAAAATGCTTGGCAAATTCATCCAGTTAAAATAGAAGTAAGTCCCCGCAGACACAGAGTGGTAAGGGTGGGTTTTATCTGCTTGGCGTTGAAATGAAAAGAGTACATCGTCAGCATTGAGAGGTCGGGTCGGCGTAAAAAGTTTATTACTATGGAACTTCACGTTTCGGCGAAGGTGAAAGGTATAACTTAACCCATCACCACTAATTTCCCAACGTTCGGCAAGCCCGGGTTCAACCTCGATTTTTCCCGGTTTGAATTCAACCAAACGGTTATAGATTTGTTGTGAACTGGCGTTGAAATCATTGGCATCATTAGTAATGGCAGGGCTGAGTTTCATCGGTGGTGTTGCAATACAATTAACTAATGTATTTGCAGGGGCGGACAGCGCGGCATAAGAGAGGGAGAAAAATCCCAATCCGATCATTATTTTTGACAGGTTCATTACGTTTCCTCTTAATTAGGCAGATTATTTTTTCAAAATGTACAAGAGAGAGAAATATATTCTAAATAGCGATAAGTTTTGGCTTATAACCAAACAGATTATATTTGTTTCGGATCCGATTATTTTGCGCTAGACTGCCGTCGTATATTGATGCCATAACCCTATTAAAAAAGGGCAAGTGGCTTGACTGACTTTGTTTGATGAGAAATAACGTGAACCTAACCCTTCCTCCTCTGAGCCTTTATATTCATATTCCATGGTGTGTGCAGAAATGCCCTTACTGTGATTTCAATTCCCATGCCCAAAAAGGCATTATTCCTGAACAGGAATATATCCAACATCTGTTAATGGATTTGGAGCAGGATTTAGCCACCTATAAAACGGCGATTGGCGAACGTAAAATCCACTCGATTTTTATCGGTGGTGGTACGCCGAGTCTTTTTTCGGCGGAAGGCATTGCTTATTTATTGGCTGAAATTCGTCAGCGAATCGCTTTTAACGAACATTGTGAAATTACCTTAGAAGCCAATCCGGGTACGGCGGAAGCGGAACGGTTTATCGGTTATGCTCAAGGCGGTGTGAATCGGATTTCGATGGGTATTCAAAGTTTTGAACCTAAAAAATTGTTGAAACTGGGGCGAATCCATGACAGCCAAGAAGCGATACAAGCGGTCAGATTTGCGCAAAATTCTGCAAATGCAGGGCTGAAAAGTTTTAACATTGATCTGATGCACGGCTTGCCAAATCAGTCTATCGCGCAAGCGTTAAATGATTTACGTCAAGGGATCGCCCTAAATCCACCGCATTTGTCGTGGTATCAACTGACGATTGAGCCGAATACGATGTTCTATTACCGTCAGCCAACCTTGCCTGATGATGACGAACTGTGGGAGATTTTTGAACAAGGACATCAACTGTTAACGCAAGCAGGTTACGAACAGTATGAAACATCTGCCTATGCGAAAAAAGGGTATCAATGCCAACATAATCTTAACTATTGGCGGTTTGGTGATTATTTAGCGATTGGCTGTGGCGCACATGGGAAAATCAGCTATCCGACAGGGGAAATTTACCGTTTTAGTAAAACCAAGCACCCGAAAGGCTATATGCGTGGTGAATATCGCTATCAGAAAAATCCGATAACATTGGATGATCGACCGTTTGAATTTTTTATGAACCGTTTCCGTTTGCTTGAAGCTACACCAAAAGCAGAATTTGAAGCCTATACAGGATTAGATAGACATATTGTTCAACCGACGATGGATTGGGCATTAGCGAAAAATTTCATCACTGAAACGGTAACCCATTGGCAGATCACACAACACGGCAAACTGTTTTTAAATGAGCTGTTAGAAGGTTTCTTGGATGAAATGTAAGGTGTAAAATTTTTTCAGAATCTGACCGCTTGTGTAGTAAGATACAAGCGGTGTGTTTTTAAAGGAATTTTGCAAATGAATAGATTAAAAGCGGGGGATCGCGCCCCTGAATTTACGCTGTTGAATCAACAGTCTGAGCCGGTCTCTCTCTCACAATTTCGAGGCAAAAAAGTGTTGGTTTATTTTTACCCGAAAGCGTTAACACCCGGTTGCACTATGCAGGCTTGCGGTTTACGCGACAGTAAAAACGAATTGGACGAACTAAACGTCGTCGTATTGGGTATCAGCCCCGATCAACCGAAAAAATTAGCGCAGTTCATCGAGAAAAAAGCGTTGAATTTCACCTTACTTTCCGATCCCGATCATCACATTGCCGATGCCTTCGGCGTATGGGGTGAAAAAAAATTCTTAGGGAAAACCTATGACGGCATTCACCGCATCAGTTTTTTGATTGATGAAAACGGGGTGATCATGGCGGTCTTTGACAAATTCAAAACCGGCGAACATCACCGTTTGATCGTCGATTTTCTAAAAGGGTAACACAATGGCGAAGAAAGCGATTTTTTTAGATCGAGACGGCACAATCAATATCGATCACGGCTATGTGCATACGATTGACGATTTCCAATTTATTGACGGTGTGGGTAAAGCGTTAAAAAAACTCCAAGATAAAGGCTACTTACTTGTCTTGGTGACTAACCAATCGGGCATTGCACGGGGTTATTTCAGCGAAGCGCAATTTCACCAATTAACCGAATGGATGGATTGGTCTTTGGATGAAGATTATGGCGTAGTGCTTGACGGTATCTATTATTGTCCGCATCATCCCGAAGGACAGGGCGAATATCGGGAAGATTGCGATTGCCGTAAGCCGAAAGCCGGCATGTTTTTACAAGCGATAAAGGATTTGGATATCGATCCTGCGCAATCTGTGATGGTCGGTGACAAATTGGAAGATATGTTGGCGGCGGAAAAGGCAGGGGTGAAAACCAAGATTTTGGTTCGTACCGGTAAAACCGTGACGGACGAAGGCATTGCCAAAGCCGATAAGGTGATTGACAGTTTAGCGGATTTGCCGAAATTTATTTAAGGAAAACAATGCAATACGATGATAAAAGTCTTTCCGGTTTGAAGCTGGGACAGAAAACCGAGTATAAAAGCGAGTATGATCCAAACTTATTGCAAGCCGTACCACGCCGCTTAAACCGTGACGGCCTAGGTATCAGCGAGCGACAGCCGTTTACCCAAGGCGCGGATATTTGGACGTTGTATGAATTGTCGTGGCTCAACCAACACGGCTTGCCACAAGTGGCGATTGCCGATGTGGCGGTGGATTTCCGTAGTGAAAATCTTATTGAGTCGAAAAGTTTTAAACTCTATCTGAACAGCTTTAATCAAACCCGTTTTGACTCGCCGGAGGACGTTCGGCAGCGCATTCAAGCGGATTTAAGCCGCTGTGCAAGCGGTCTGATTTCAGTAAAAATTTACAAATTGTCCGATTTCACTCACCGACCGATTGTCGATTTTCAAGGCGAATGTATTGATGAACAGGAGATTGACATCGACAGTTATGCCTTTTCCGCCGATTATTTGCAGGATGTAGCAAGCGGTGAAACGGTGGAAGAAACCTTGGTCAGCCACTTGTTGAAATCCAATTGTTTGATTACTTCCCAACCCGATTGGGGCAGCGTGCAGATTCACTATGTCGGCAAGCGGTTAAATCGCGAAAAGCTGTTGCGTTATTTGGTGTCGTTTCGTGAACATAACGAATTCCATGAGCAATGCGTCGAACGGATTTTCTGCGACTTAATGCATTTTGCCCGACCTGAAAAACTGACGGTTTACGCCCGTTACACCCGTCGCGGCGGGTTGGATATTAATCCGTTCCGTTCTAATTTTGAACAGGTACCTCAAAACCACCGCATGGCGCGCCAATAATCCGAACGGTGATAAAAGATATGCAACCGCAGGGACACACCGTGTGTCCCACTATTTCGTACCGATAAGGAGGGGAAATGAGCGAATCGAATTATTACATCGGCGTGATGTCGGGAACCAGTTTGGACGGCGTGGATATCGCCTTGGTCGATTTTGCAAAACATCCGCCGCAACTGACCGCTTGTGATTTTGTACCGATGCCGGAAAGCCTGCGTGCAGCGCTTTCACAATTATTGAAAACGGGTTCGACGAATTTACAGCAGCTCGGTGAATTGGATCATCAGCTGGGGATATTGTATGCGGATTGCGTGAATGCGTTTTTAGCCAAACAGCAATTGAGCGCAACGCAGGTTCGGGCAATCGGTTGTCACGGGCAAACCGTTTGGCATTCGCCGCAAGGGCAATATCCGTTTACCATGCAAATCGGCGATATGAATGTGGTAGCGGTTAAAACGGGCATTACCACCGTCGGTGATTTTCGCCGTAAAGATATGGCATACGGCGGGCAGGGCGCACCGCTGGTACCGGCATTTCATCAAGCGTTGTTCAGTTCGCCGACACGGATCACAGGTGTATTGAATATCGGCGGGATCAGCAATATTTCGCAATTGGTACCGAATCAGGTCACCATTGGTTATGATATCGGTGCAGGGAATACTTTGCTGGATATTTGGATTGAAAAGCACCAAGGCAAACGTTTTGATAAAGATGCCGAATGGGCAAAAACGGGCTGTGTGAATCATGCGTTATTAAACGAATTGCTGAACGAACCGTTTTTCGCCAAGGCACCGCCGAAAAGTACGGGGCGGGAGCTGTTTAATTTGGCATGGTTAGAGAAAAAATTGCAGCCTTTTGCAGGGTTAGCGGCACAAGACGTTCAAGCCACATTGGTCGAATTTACGGCGCAAAGTATTGTCGATGCGCTGAATCGGATTGCCAATCCGCATCAGCTACCTTGCCTGCTATTGGTTTGCGGCGGCGGCGCGAGAAATCCGTTACTGATGTCACGTTTGGCGGCATTGCTACCGCACTGGCAAGTATCAACCACCACGGAATACGGATTGGATGTGGATTATGTCGAAGCGGCTGCCTTTGCATGGCTCGCTTATCAGCGTCTCAACGATCTCCCGTCAAATTTACCTGACGTGACAGGGGCGACGCAAGCGGTCAGTTTAGGCGTCATTTTTACCAAATAATCGGCGCGGTTTTTAGCGCAAACACCGAAGGAGAAATCATCGTATGGCAGAATCGGATTTACTGGCGACACTCACGCAATGGGTAACGGAAGCCCGCAATCCCGACAGCATGGATATCGATCGTTTATCGGCAGCGGAGATTGTCGAATTGATGAATAAAGAAGATAAACAAGTGCCGAACGCCATTGAAAAATGCCTTCCGCAAATCGCCCGAGCGGTAGAGCGGATTGTGGCGGCATTTCAGGCGGGCGGGCGTTTGGTGTATATCGGTGCGGGAACCAGCGGACGTTTGGGCGTATTGGACGCATCGGAATGCCCCCCGACCTTCGGGGTTTCTCCCGAGATGGTAAAAGGCATTATCGCCGGCGGTGATCGGGCGTTACGTCATCCGATTGAAGGGGCGGAAGACAATCAAGAGGCGGGGGCGGCGGATTTGCGACAAATCGCCTTTAGTGCGCAGGATGTGTTGGTCGGTATTGCGGCAAGCGGCAGAACGCCTTATGTGATCGGTGCGTTAACGTATGCCAAATCGTTAGGTGCGACAACGGTATCTATTGCCGGCAATCCGAATTCGGCAATGAGCCGAATCGCCGATATTGCGATCGATGCGATCGTCGGACCGGAAGTGTTGACGGGATCGAGTCGGTTAAAATCCGGTACGGCACAGAAACTGGTTTTGAATATGTTGACGACGGCAAGCATGATTTTGATCGGAAAATGCTATCAAAATTTGATGGTGGACGTTCAGGCAAGCAATCAAAAATTAGTTGCCCGAGCGATTCGTATTGTGATGCAAGCTACCGATTGTACGAAAGAAAAAGCCGAAGAAACATTGGCAATTGCCGATAACAACGCAAAATTAGCCATTATGATGATTTTGGCGGATACGGATAAAGCGCGTGCCGAGCAATTACTGGCAACTCACCAAGGCAGATTGCGGCAGGCGCTGGCTTAAAAAACGGCGGAGGGAAGGCGTTATGATTTTTTCCCTTGGTATTTTTCCACCGCGGTCAACATACCTCTCAATAAATTTAATTCCGCACTTTCGAGCTCCGCACGCAAATATAAGCGACGGAGCTTTAACATAACGGCATCGTTGCGAATGAAACCGAGCATTTTATACAGTCTTTCCGTATGGTTGAAAAAATGTTCCAACGCCTCGGCGCTCGGGTAGTCTGCAAGCGGTACGATTGATGGATTGTTTTGCAAATTCAGCCATGCCGTTCTGATTTCGTAGCTGACCAGTTGGACTGCCATTGCGAGATTCAATGAACCGTATTCCGGATTGGTCGGAATCGTTAAATGATAATGACATTTCAGCAGCTCTTCATTGGTCAGTCCCACCCGTTCCCGCCCGAAGACGATAGCCACGTTACCTAGTGCCGCTCGTTGAACCGTCAATTCTCCGCAGGTTCTCGGCTCAATCAAGCTGTTTTGTAAATGACGCAAACGGGCGCTGGTACCGATAACTAATCGGCAATCGGCGACCGCTTCGTCGAATGTTGCGAAATGCTGCGCTTCATCCAGTATGTCTTTGGCGCCGGCGGAAAGTGCGACCGCCTGTTCGTCAATCGGCTGTTGCGGGGCAACCAAACGGAGATGGCGTAAGCCCATGGTTTTCATTGCTCGAGCGGCTGAGCCGATATTGCCGCTGTGCGAGGTTTCTACAAGGATAATGCGGATGTGATTGAGTAAATGCATGATCAATAATGTGAATAAGTGAATTTAAGCCATTTTAGCATAATTCATAGCAAGTTCTTACTTGCAATACGTAGCGTAGATGTTACACTTCGCGCTCTTTTGTCTTAGGAAGTCGAACATCATGAAGTACAGACCATTAACACGCCTTTTTGCAGGTTTGAGCCTTGCATCATCTTTATTGTTTGCCAATCATGCGTTTGCCGAAGGAAAATTGACCGTGTATTGTACGGTTCAGAATAAAGTGTGTGAGGATATGACGAAAAGATTCTCGCAAAAATATCATGTGGAAACGCAATTCATTCATGGTGGAACCGGGACGATTTTAGGTAAACTCAAAGCGGAAAAAGCGAATCCGCAGGCGGATGTTTGGTATGGCGGAACGATTGAACCGCACTTCCAAGCCGGGCAATTAGGTTTGTTGGAAGCATACCGTTCACCGATGCAAGCGGAAGTGCTACCGCAATTTAAAGCATTACAAGAAAGCGAACCGGGCAAATATACTTCGATTGCTTATTTGATGGTGCTGGGTTTCGGTGTGAATCACGACAAACTCAAGCAGCTCGGTGTGGATACGCCGAAAAAATGGGCGGATTTACTGGATCCCCGTTTAAAAGGCGAGGTGCAGCTGGCGGATCCGCGCAGTTCGGGGACTATGTACACGACGATGATAACCTTGATTCAGCTGATGGGTGAGGAAAAAGCCTTTGAGTTTTTGAAAAAATTAGACGGCAATATTTCGCAGTACGTGAAAAGTACACTGGTGACGACAAACCTTTCCCGTGGTGAAAGTGCGGTAACGGTGGGTTTTGTACATGGTTATGCGACGGAAAAAGAGAAAGGCGCACCGGTCGATTATGTTTTACCGAGCGACGGTATCGGTTATGCCTTAGGGGCGGCAAGCATCATTAAAGGAGCGCGAAACCTCGACAATGCAAAATTGTTTATGGATTGGGCGTTGTCAAAAGAGGCTCAAGAGATTCCTTGGCGCGAACATGGGGTGTATCAAACGCCGACAAATGTGAATGCGGAGGTTTCACCTCAATCGGTTAAGGTAGATGGAGTGAAATTGATTGACTTGGATTATGCCCGTTTCGGTTCGAGTGAAGAAGGTAAACGCTTAGTAGATAAATGGGTATCTGAAATAAAACTGTCACAAGAATAGCGGGATAGAAGCACTTTTTAGAAGCACCTCAGATTGCTGACAAACCTTGATATTATTGAAATAGCGGAGTTGTCAAAACATTAAATAACAAAGCGATTGTAGGGGCAAATTACATTTGCCCTTATGTTTCTCAGATTGTTTGGGGCAAATATGATTTGCCCCTTGTATGTTTAATTTATAGTAAACTAGCAACTAAACCATAACGTTATCCACAGCTTGAGTGTCCCTAGAGATAAAACTCGTTTCGTAGCGTAGGCGTGGATAACTTCATCAGCAAAACCGAACAGTTGAATTAATAAA
>NZ_JBGYBX010000041.1:0-4955 GCF_041817755.1 Glaesserella sp.
ACATAATCGGGCGCGCGCAGGGATTGCAGCAATCGGTTGAAAGTATTGTGTTTGTGTTCCAATTCCCATTCTTCGCGGCCGACAAAAGGCAGACCGGAAAGATGCCAAGTGGTCAGGTAGTCGCCACCGGTGGTTTTAACGATGGTCGGGGAAACATGGGTGGAGAGCGAGACAAACTGGCTGATGGAAGTGTCGGGATTAAACATTTTGGTTTTAAGTGAGCAATTGTTGTTTGATTGACCCGGTGCGCTTTGGGCGCAACGGGTATGCCTGATGTTTTATTTGGGCGGGTCTTTGCGGTATTCGTTTGGCGAAAAGCACCAGGTATCGGGAAATTCTTCACGATTACGCGCTTTGAGACGGAATTTCAGACGCAAACCGAGAAAGCGGAAAATCATGTCGTCGCGTTTGGCCATCTGCCGCATAATCAGGATGATAAACGGAATCATCAACAGAAAAAACATATTGAAATACATGCCCATCAACAATCCCGAACCCGCACCGATAAAAAAAAAAGGAATGTAGGGAACGCCCAGAAAGGTTGCCGGGCGGGTACATCCTCTGAATACGATGTTTTTTTGCATGGTTTATGCAAAGAACTGCATGATTTGCAGCATGGCAGATGTAGAAGCAGAGCAAGAGTCGGCATTGCCCACCAGCATTTTGGCAATTTGGCCGGCTGCACCAATCAATACGCCGCCGATAAGGATAGGGGCGACATCGGAGATGCGTTTGTGGGCGAATGCGATTTGGTAACCGGCGAAGATGATGGCGATGGTTACGACGGCAACGGACATCAGGTTCAGAACGGTATGGATATTTTTGATGAATTTACATGCGCCGCCGGTTGCGGAGGTAAAGTCGTCGGCCAGACCTACGGTTGGGGCGAGGGCTGCAGCTGTAATGAAAGCTGCTGCAGCAACGTTTTCTGCAGTCAGCCAAGATGGTTTTTTAGATACAGATTTTTTCACGATATTTCCTTTATGTTGAGGTTGACGAATAAACTATTAAAAATATCAACTGATTAGAATACGAATGCGCTGTCGGTATGTGTGTGTGCCGTATGTTCGGCAGCGGCCATGCCCGTATCTTTAGAAGAAGCAACGGATTCGATAATCGGTGTTGCTTTTTTTGTATTGTTATAAGCCGTCATGGTTGACGGTGCAGAGTAAGAGCGAATAGCTGCAGATGAGCCGCTACCCACCGACGGCAATCGGGAAACGGCAATTTTTGTGTTGCTGCTTTTCCGCCCCATTGAGGCAAAAATTTTTTGCACATAGCCGTGTTTATAGCCGGTTACAAAATTGCCTGAATAATAGCAACTGAAGGATTTTCCCCAATCCTTGGAACGGTCGTAGCATTCTTTCAGAATCTGCGAACCTGCTTTGAGATTGGCGCAAGTCTGGAAAGCATGTTCGTATGAATGCAGACCGTACTTTTTCAGGTTGTAACGGTTGACTTGCGCCAACCCTAAAGAAAAGTTGTAGCCTTTTTGCTCCAGCATTTTTGCGGTAGATACGGCTTCGGATAAATTACGGGGCTGTCGCTGCAATTTTCCGTTTACTACGCCGATGGCATAAGGATTGCCGGAGGATTCTACCCTGACGACATGCTGCATAATGTGATGTGGGATTGCTAAATCGGTACAAGAAAGCATGACAAATGAAAATAAGTGATTAAAGTCGGTTGACGCGAAATTTAACACAGATTAAAATAATTAACAATAAATTTCCCAAAAAAAATTCGATATACATTGATTAACATAGTTGTTACATGAATTATTATTTAATTGCGTTTTTATTTCGCTGATGTAATTAACTTTCGTTGCTACTTTGTTATTTTACTACTTTGTTATTTTTAAAGGTATTCATGAATGATTGTTCATAATAAGGCTGCTTTATTTTCAATGGCGGTGGCTGCGGCTCTTTTAGCGGGGTGTGCGGCAAATTCTGCACCGGATTTTCCGAAAACATGGAAGCCGTTAAACGAATTGCCGGAAACAACTACGGAAATTCCTTTAGTTAAGCAGCATGTTTATCAGGTAACCCAGTTAGATACAACTGTAAAAGGCTTGCTGGAACGCTGGGGTGAAGAGGCAAAAATGCCGGTTGTTTACGACCATCCGTTTGATTTTACTCTGTTTCGTCAAGTTAAAAAGATCCAGCAGACTGATTTGAATGCAGCTTTGCAGGAATTGGGCGAGCTCTATGCTGATAAAGGTATGGCGTTTTATATCCAAAATAATGTCATTATGGCTCATAAGAAAACCGGTGTTGCGGTCAAAACAGTCAAGAGCAAATCTAAAAAAGCCTATTAACCGGATTTCAAGATTTCAATATTAATAAACTGGAATATTATGCGTAAAAAATTTAAGGACACAGATAGCGGCAATATCCAACAAGTCATCAAAAAATCCGTGGATTTTGAAAATACTTTGGTTGATATCCGCAGAAAAAGTGAAAAACGGGCGTGGACTGTTGCCGCAATTTCAACAGTTACGTCTCTTTGTTTACTTGGCGGGTTGTTTTATGTGCTCCCTCTTAAGGAAAAAGAACCTTATCTGGTTATGGCCGATGTTTACACCGGTCAGATGACTGTCGCCAAATTGAAAGGGGATTGGAATAATATCGATATTACGAAGAATGAAGCAGTCAATAAAAGCAATATCTCCCACTTTGTAACGGCACGGGAATCGTTTGACAGTCAGATTATTTATGATAATGACTGGGCAACGGTATATGCAATGTCTGTTGCCAATGTTTCCAATACTTATCGTAATCTCATGAATAAGGGCAATCCAAACAGCCCTTTCAATGTTTATGGTTCTGCTCAATCTATCCGCGTCAAAATCCTCAGTATTGTTTTGAATAACAGTGGTAAAGCAGAAGGCCGCGATGCCAGTGCAACCGTCCGTTTCCAAAGATTCTTGCTGAATAAAGGCACGGGTATGTCACGTTTTATCGATAGCAATGTTGCCACTTTGACCTATACCTATAATAACAATTTGAAAATGGATGAAAAATATCGGGTAAAAAACCCTTTAGGGTTCCAGGTTCTTTCATACCGTGTCGACCCTGATGCCAGCGTTGCCGCCGAAGAAGATGCGTCGGCCGATTATCCTCCGATGGATGTTGCCACTCCTGCCAATCTGCCGACAGAAACTCCAAGTACGACCCCTCAGGTAGATAACTCTGGCAATGTGGCTGCGACTGCACCTGCTCCCGCTGTTAATAACGCTCCTAATGTTGCACCGATACCGGTTACCGGAGAGGAAAAATAATGTCTCAAAAAATAAAACAATATTTATTCGGAACTTTGGTTTCGACTTCGTTACTGTCAGCTCAAGCCTATGCAGCCGCCATTCAAGAGTATATGTTTGAAGCCAATAAAACCTATCCGGTTTATACCTCGATGGGTGTTGTTACTCAAATCGAGCTTGATTCCAGGGAAAATATCAAAGACTTTGGTTCGGGATTGAGTGGCGGTTGGGATTTAGCCAGACGTGAAAACGTGTTCTATTTAAAACCGAAAGCCAATGCTGTTGATACCAATTTGATTGTACGCACCGAAGCGCATCAATATATTTTTGAATTAAAAGTAGTGAGGGGCGAATGGAAAAGCCTGTCAGAGGCAACCGAAAACGGTGTGAACTATCAAGTCAAATTCCGCTACCCTGACTACACCGATTTCAGTTTGCGTTCAAGTGCGCTGGCCGGATACAGTTTGCGATATGACCCGTCAAGAAATTATCATACTAATTATGATGTAGCAGCCAATGATAAGTCTGCGTGGCTTGTTCCCCTGAAAGTGTATGATGACGGTAAATTTACTTATATTTATTTAAACAAAGGCAAATTTACCGGCGACTTTCCAACTGTTTACGGACGTAAAACAGAAAGTGGTGCGGAATTTGTATTAAATAGCAACGTAGAGAACAATATTATCGTTGTTCACGGTACATATCCGATTTTAGTCTTGCGCCATGGTAAAGACGTTGTCGGTTTACGGAGAAATTAAAAATGTCAGAAAATTTAAACAATAATTTTGATGAGCAGAATCCAAGAAATTCGCAAACAGCTGACGACTCTGCAAACCTTTATGTCAAACAGTATGAAAAAGAACAACAGCAACTGGCAGCACTGGAAGAAAATGCGCCGCAATTGAGTGCACCTGTCGATAGAGAAATCAATAAAAAAGCCATTGCTTTTATTGTCTTGGCAGGTTTCGGATTAGCCGGTTTGGGAGCATTTGCTTACCAGCAATTTAACGATTCGTCAGAAGAAACACCGCCACAACCTGAACGGGCTCAAGTAGTAACTGTCCCTGATTTGCCGCCGCCTCAGCCGGTTGCAACAGAAGCTCCACCTATTGCTGTAGCAGATAACACAAAAGCCATATCTGAACCGGTAAGTACAACTCCTCAGGTATCAACCGTTCCGGTTATGATGGAGCCACCCGTTACCGTTACGCAGCAACCGGTAGAAATGACCGCTCCGCTACAAAACATACCGAATAATAATATTCCGGTACAAATGCCGGTAGACAGCGAATTTTCAGGGGATTCTCCTTTTGTCCAAGACGGTAACCCGCCTCAGCATGCTCAAGGAGCTGTAGCAACAACCAACGCTGTCCGTTATCTTCACAATAAAGACAAGCTATTGGTGCAGGGTACTTATATCCGCTGCGTTTTAGAAACCAAAATCGTATCTGAAGTTCCGGGGTTTACTTCTTGTATCGTTACCGAACCTGTTTATTCTGCCAGTGGAAAATACGTTTTATTACCTAAAGGTTCCAAAGTAATGGGACAATACGGTTCAAGCAACCCGACCAGCGCACGTTTAGGCGTTGTTTGGGACAGAGTTATCACACCTGATGGTGTAGATGTCACCTTGAAATCGCCGGGTGTTGATAATCTGGGTGCTGCAGGCCATGTAGGAAAATTTAAATCACATTGG
>NZ_JBGYBX010000042.1:0-36936 GCF_041817755.1 Glaesserella sp.
AGGGCGATTAGCTCAGTTGGGAGAGCACCTCCCTTACAAGGAGGGGGTCACTGGTTCGAGACCGGTATCGCCCACCACTTTTTTAAAGTACCAACCTTTCAAACTTCCCATTAGTTTAAATGCTTATCTTAAGTGGGCGATTAGCTCAGTTGGGAGAGCACCTCCCTTACAAGGAGGGGGTCACTGGTTCGAGACCGGTATCGCCCACCACTTAATTCAAGTGTTTAAACTAGTCGAAACCGCAAGGTCTTCGGGCGATTAGCTCAGTTGGGAGAGCACCTCCCTTACAAGGAGGGGGTCACTGGTTCGAGACCGGTATCGCCCACCACTTTACTTTTCACTAACCACCTTTTTATTTTGCAAAATTTTTATTTGATCTGACCGCTTGTATTTCAATTTTGTTATTTTTGTGATCTCCGTCGAAAAACGCCAATATTCAACTTTTCAAATCTTGTAAAAATCACTAGCCTAAATGCACGGACATCAGTAGAATTCACGCTCTTTTTAAACCAGCAAAACTAACCTTTTGCCGCAAACCGTGTAACAACGAGGCTTTCAAACAATGTCTGAACAAATTCAAGCAACGGATGCAAGTTGCAATTCAATCCAAACTGAAAAAATTAACTTATTAAACCTAAACCGTCAGCAGATGCGTGAGCTGTTTGCGGAGATGGGTGAGAAGCCGTTTCGTGCCGATCAGCTGATGAAATGGATTTATCATTTTGGAGAAGATAATTTTGACAATATGACCAACATCAACAAGGTGTTGCGTGAAAAATTGAAACGGATCGCTGAAATTAAAGCACCGGAAGTCGCCGTAGAGCAACGTTCTGCCGATGGCACAATCAAATGGGCGATGTGGGTTGGTGATCAGCAAATTGAAACGGTGTATATCCCGGAAGATGATCGTGCCACCTTGTGTGTTTCTTCACAGGTGGGTTGTGCCTTGGCTTGTACTTTCTGCTCAACGGCACAGCAAGGTTTTAACCGTAATTTGAGCGTATCTGAAATTATCGGGCAGGTGTGGCGAGCTTCAAAAATTATCGGTAACTTTGGTGTAACGGGTATTCGTCCGATTACCAATGTGGTAATGATGGGAATGGGTGAGCCATTGCTAAATATGAATAACGTTATTCCGGCAATGGAAATTATGTTAGACGATTTTGCTTATGGTCTGTCTAAACGCCGTGTGACCCTTTCTACATCAGGGGTTGTGCCTGCGTTGGATAAAATGCGTGAGCAGATTGATGTGGCGTTGGCAATTTCATTGCACGCACCAAATGATGAGTTGCGTAATGAGTTAATTCCGCTGAATAAAAAATATAACATTAAAATGTTAATTGATTCGGTGAATAAATACTTGGAAGTATCAAATGCTAATCACGGTAAAGTGACGATTGAATATGTGATGCTAAGTCACGTCAATGATGATGTGGAACACGCCCATCAGCTTGCTGAAGTGTTAAAAAATACCCCAAGTAAAATCAACTTGATCCCGTGGAACCCGTTCCCGGAAGCACCTTATGCGAAGAGTTCAAATACGCGTATTGATCGCTTCCAAAAAACCTTGATGGAATACGGTTTTACGGTAACAGTGCGTAAAACTCGAGGTGATGATATTGATGCCGCTTGCGGACAGCTTGCCGGTGACGTGATTGACCGCACTAAACGCACCCTTGAAAAACGTAAATTCGGCGAAGGGATTGCGGTTCAAAATCAATAAGTCCTCCCCCTCTCCCGTAAACGGGAGAGGGGATATATGTTTCTCTTTGTAATATAAGGAAAATCAAATGACTTTTGCAAAATTTTTCCGAAATCTGACCGCTTGTAGTGTGGCGTTATGGCTTGTTGCTTGTTCAAACCAAACTGCACAGGTGGATTTTAATCGTTCGGAAGCCGTCAAAGCTCGCATTAATTTAGCACTGGCTTACCTTGAACAATCTGATTTTCCAAAAGCGAAAGAGAACATCGACAAAGCGCTTGAACACGATGCAAAAGACTATTTACCACATTCAGTCCTTGCCTATTATTATCAACAAACCGGCGATAACCAAAAAGCAGAAGATGCCTACCAACAAGCCCTTGAGTTAAGTAAAGCACAGACTAAAAATCATCAAGTTCGCCCTGATGTACTGAACAATTACGGTACCTTTCTCTGCAAACAAAAGCAATTCGACAAAGCCTATCAGCAATTTGAAACGGCATTAACCAGTCAAGAAGCCTATTACAATCAAGCGGATACCTTAGAAAATATCGCATTATGTGCCAATATGGCGAAAAACGGCTTAAAACAGCAAGAAGCACTTGCCAAGCTGGATAAATTGGACGGGGAGCGAGCCACAACGTTAAGAAAGCTAATGCAATAAAGGCAGCCCGCCGATAAGCTTATCGGCCGGTCTATTATTCTGTACGTTTGGTATTATTTTTAAATTTTTGCCATACCTTGTCTTCTTGTCCGCGCCACAGGCGTTGAATATTATCATGATGCCGATAAACCAATAAACAACAAACCAATGCTACCGGAAAAGTGAACTCGGGTTTAAACCACCAAACATAGAATGGGGCGACCAGCGCAGTAATCACGGCGCTGAGAGACGAATAGCCCGAAACGGCAAAGACGACCAACCACGTTCCCACAATCATTCCGGACACCGCATAACCAATCGGTGCAATTGCACCAAATGCCGTAGCCACGCCTTTTCCCCCTTTAAAACGAAAGAAAATCGGGAAAATGTGCCCCAAGCAAGCCGACAACGCGATAAAACCAATCACGGAAGGGCTTAATTCCAAATAGAATCCAATTGACACAGGGAGCAGTCCTTTCAATATGTCCGCCATGAGTACGCCGAGAGCCGAGAGTTTGCCGCCGATACGTAGTACATTGGTGGCCCCCGGATTATGTGAGCCGTGTTCTCTCGGATCCGGTAAGCCGGCTAGGCGACAAAAAATGACGGCGCTGGAGACGGAACCGAGCAGATAGGCACCTAAAATAAGTAAATAGGCGATGATGCTCATATTTTTTCCTTATTTGCTTTGATGATTGTGCTATATTCTACCGAAAGTTTCTAAAAGGAAAATAAGGAAAGATCCGATGACTGATAAAGTTTTTATTCGCGAACTGACGGCATTTGCGTCTATCGGGGTTTATGATTGGGAACATACGATAAAACAACGTCTGATAATTAATCTTGAAATGGCATGGGATTTTAGCCGCGCCACGGAATCGGATGACGTGCAATATTGTCTGAATTATGCGGAAGTGTCACAAAAAATTTTAACCTTTGTGGAATCCACACCGTTTAAATTGGTCGAAACGGTCGCTTATCGCGTAGCCGATTTGTTGCAACGGGAATACGGCATTGAATGGCTGCGTATCGAATTACACAAACCCAAAGCGGTTGCTCAAGCGTCAAGCGTCGGCGTCATCGTCGAACGGGGAAAGAAAAATTAGAAATGTGATCTGCACATAAGAGGCCGGCATGATAATCCAAACAACGAGTCAGATGAAATTAAAAAGCATATTTGGCGCACTTGTGTTATTGAGTGCCGTTCCCGCTTTCGGGGAAAACGCCCCCGCTTCTTTTGAAGAAAAAATGGTGCGGGCTGAACAATTAATTAGCAGTGACAGCTCGCAAGCCATCGCAATATTCACCGAAATGGCGGAAAAAGGCTACGCTCCCGCTCAGGCATATTTGGGCGAACTTTATTATTGGGGGACTTATCACGAACCTGATTATAAAAAAGCGCATGATTGGCTTGAAAAAGCCGCGAAGGATAAAACCCAAATCCATTCAATGAAATTACTGGCGGAAATGTATACGGAGGGTAAAGGCGTGCCTATGGATTCTGCGAAGGCGTTTGAATGGTATAAAAAAGTAGCGGATTCGGAAGCGTATCAGCCTGACGATGTATTGTATGCCGGTCAAGCCTATTTGAAGGTATTGGTGTCGAAAAAAACCTTCAACAAGCGGTCAGTTATCTGACAAAATCTGCAAATCACGGCGATTCGGAAGCCAATCGGATTTTAGGTAAACTGTACGAAGAGGGCTCAGAAGGGATTGAAAAAAACGATAAGCTTGCTTTTAAGCATTATGCGATGGTCGATAAGAGCACGATGTTCGCCGATAATTCGGATATGGTTTATCGACGGGCAGTCATGCTTGAAGAAGGGCGCGGCGTAGAGAAGAACCTGGGTGAGGCGTTTTCTGATTATTTGAACGTATTTAATTTCGGCTCGGCGGAGTTAAAGCAGAAGGCTGCGGCAAGATTATGCGGATCTGAGTCATAAAGCGGATGAGGCGATTAAGCGTATCGATAAATCGACTTCCGGGAAACAATAAAGATGATTAAAGGAGAAATATTATGTCAGCAGAGATTCACGCCCGTTTGGCGGCATTACTCACTGAAAATCAAGACAACGTCGTTCGACAAGTTGTCGAGCATATCAAAGCGCAAAATTACCAAGCAATCATTGAAGCACAAGATGTTGAACGATTGTGTCACAAGCTACAACGCTCACCGCTACAGTTGGCGTTAGCCTGCTTGCCGATTGCCGCATGCTACGCATGTGTGCCGGTTTCACATTTTTACGTCGGCGCTATTGCTATCGGTCAATCAGGCGCTTTCTATTTCGGTGCAAATCAAGAGTTCGAACATCAAGCCATCCAGCAAACCGTCCATGCCGAACAAAGTGCGGTTTCCCATGCGTGGCTATCCGGTGAAACGAGATTAACCGATGTCGTTGTGAATTACACACCTTGCGGACATTGCCGTCAGTTTATGAATGAACTGAACAGTGCGGCGCAGCTTCGGATCCACTTACCGCATAGCCGGCATAACCGATTACATGATTATTTACCCGATGCATTCGGACCGAAAGATTTAGCGATCGAAAAGGTCTTATTTGATCAACAAAACCATTGCGTTACACTTACCGGAGATGAGTTGACCCAAGCTGCACTAGGTGCCGCAAGCCAATCCTATGCACCTTATAGTCGGGCAATCAGTGGTATTGCATTGCAAGTCGGTGGTCGGATTATCACCGGGCGATACGCGGAAAATGCTGCTTTTAACCCAAGCTTTTTACCTTTACAGAGTGCGTTGAATTTCCGCCGTTTAAGAGGATGGGACGATATAGCGGTTTCACGTATCGTTTTTGCCGAAAAAACGGCGGTGTTAAGTCATCGCGCAATCACGGAAGCTTTGGCAAAAAGTCTCTTTAATTTATCCGTTGAGTATGTTAATTTTTAACAAAAAACAAACAAGTCTGATACAAATCAGTATATATTTCTTACTAAAATTTGATTAAAGCTAAGTAAATGTAAGATAACGTATTTCGAATGCTACAAATGCCCAGTAGAATGGCACAAATTTGCAACATTTATGCAAAGTGTTGTTATGAACCGATTTGTTAAATTATTGTAATAAGGTTAGAAAATGCAAAACCCACAAATCCTCATTGTTGAAGATGAAGCCGTGACCCGAAGCACGCTGAAAAGTGTTTTTGAGGCTGAAGGTTATGATGTTTTTGAAGCAACGGACGGTAACGAGATGAATGAGGTGTTGGATCACCAAGAAATTCATTTGGTCATTATGGATATTAATTTACCGGGAAAAAACGGCTTAATGCTGGCGCGCGAGTTGCGTGAAAATACCGATATTGCACTGATGTTTTTAACCGGTCGGGACAACGAAGTCGATAAAATTCTCGGATTGGAAATCGGGGCGGACGATTACATCACCAAACCGTTCAACCCGCGTGAACTGACGATTCGGGCGCGGAATTTGTTACAACGCACTATGGCGGAGAAAGAGAAATCGGTCAAAGATCCGCAACATATCGACTGCTACCGATTTAACGGTTGGACGTTGGATGTTAACAGTCGCAGCTTAATTAACCCCGAAGGTGAAATCATTAAATTACCGCGCAGCGAATTCAGAGCATTACTGCACTTCTGCGAAAACCCGGGAAAAATTCAAACCAGAGAAGACTTACTGAAACGCATGACCGGTCGGGAATTAAAACCGCACGATCGTACGGTAGACGTGACAATTCGACGTATTCGTAAACATTTTGAAGATCATCCGAATACCCCGGAAATTATCGTCACGATTCACGGGGAAGGTTATCGTTTTTGCGGAGAATTGGAGTAAATCTCTTTTTCTCTCTTTTTTACAAGCGGTGAGATAAGGGCGGAATTTTGCAAAAAATTTGCCGGATCTCACCGCTTGTTTGTTTGTCGGATTTTGAGAAAGCGCCAGACAAGGTGCAAAATTTTACAAGATCTCAGTCTGTTTTTCGGGTATGATAATCAACCCCTTAATCATAATTTTAATAAATTTGGAGTAAACCCGTGTCATCTCTGTGGTCAGATTGTTTAAGTCACTTACAAACGAAAGTACCGTCTACGGAATACAATACTTGGTTGCGTCCGTTGCAAGCGAGCGTTGCCGGAGATGAGTTAGTGATTTATGCGCATAACCAATTTGTGGCAAAATGGGTACAAGACAAATTTTTAGGCGAAATTATCGGGCTGGCACGTTTTTTAACAAAAAATGATCATCTTCAAGTACAGATTCGCGTCGGTATCAAACCGGCCGAGACTGTGACAACACAAACCAATACGCTGAAAGAAGAACCGGAACAAACAGCACCGAGTTCGTTACGTACCGGGTTAATCGATACCTTGACGTTTGAAAATTTCGTCCAGGGTAAATCAAACCAATTAGCTAAAGCCGTTGCCCAACAAGTGGCGAACAATCCCGGAGAAAGTCATTGCAATCCGTTTTCACTTTACGGCGGAACAGGTCTCGGTAAAACCCATTTATTGCATGCGGTCGGTAACGAAATTTTAAAACAAAACCCGAATGCAAGGGTGGTTTATATCCATTCGGAACGCTTTGTTCAGGATATGGTAAAAGCGATCAAAGCCAATACCATTGAGAATTTCAAAAAATTCTACCGTTCTCTTGATGTGTTGATGATTGACGACATTCAATTTTTCGCCAATAAAGAAGTGACGCAAGAAGAGTTTTTCCATACGTTCAATTCATTGTTTGAACGCAGTAAACAAATTATCGTGACGTCGGATGTTTTTCCGAAAAGTATCGAAAATATTGAAGAACGCATCCGTTCTCGGTTAAGTTGGGGGGTAAATGCTGCGATTGAACCGCCGGAATTGGAAACCCGTGTAGCGATTTTAATGAAAAAAGCCGAAGAAAGAGGCGTGATATTGGATGAAAACGTTGCCTTCTTTTTGGGGCAAAAACTGCGCACTAACGTTCGTGAATTGGAAGGGGCGTTAAACCGCGTGATTGCATGGAGTAATTTTACCAAACGTCAAATTACCATCGATGCCGTACGAGAAGCGTTAAAAGATCTGATCGCTTCTTACGATCACTTGATTACGATTGAGAATATTCAGAAAACCGTTGCAGAATATTACAATATTAAAATGTCGGATTTGAAATCAAAAAGCCGTACCCGTTCCGTTGCCCGTCCTCGTCAAATGGCGATGGCACTCGCGAAAGAGTTGACCAATCACAGTTTACCGGAAATCGGGCGTGAATTCGGCGGCAGGGATCACACAACCGTGATGCATGCTTGCAAAACCATTAACGAACTCAGGGATACTGATGACAGTATTCAGGAGGATTACACCAATTTAACTCGCAAACTATCGTCCTAAGGAATTGTTATGCAATTTACTATTACCCGTGAGCAGTTACTCAAACCGTTACAACAAGTCTGTGGCGTATTAACCAGCCGCCCGACATTACCCGTTATCAATAATATTTTATTGGACATTGAAGGAAGCCGTTTATCGTTAACGGGAACTGATTTGGAAGTGGAATTAACCACGCAAGCCGAACTGTATGAAGCGGTCGGATCGAGCGGGAAATTTACCATTCCGGCGAAGAAGTTCTTGGATATTTGTCGAAGCCTACCGGACGATAGCGTTATTTCCGTTCAATTTGAAGATGATCGCGCCTTGATTCGTGCAGATCGAAGCAAATTCAATTTGGCAACGTTACCTGCATCGGATTACCCGAATTTAATGGATTGGAAACCGGAAGTCGATTTTACGATTGAACAATCTATTCTTGCCCGATTAATCGATGCAACGCAATTTTCTATGGCAAACCAAGATGCCCGTTATTTCTTAAATGGGATGAAGTTAGAAACCGAAGGCAACTTATTGCGTTCGGTGGCAACGGACGGACACCGTCTTGCGGTTTGTACCATGGCGTTAAATCAAGAACTGTTAACCCATTCGGTAATTGTTCCGCGTAAAGCCGTGTTGGAGCTTGCGCGTTTAGTCGGCAATAATACGGAAAGTGTTCGCTTGGAAATCGGTACGAGTAACCTGCGCGTTACCATGAACGGCATTGTGTTTACCTCCAAATTGATTGACGGCCGTTTCCCTGATTACCGTCGGGTATTGCCGCGCAATGCGGATCGCATTTTAGAAGCGGATGCCGAAGTATTAAAACGTGCATTAGTACGTGCCGCGATTTTATCAAACGAACGTTTCCGTGGCGTGCGTCTAGCTCTAAATCAAAATTTGTTAAAAATTACTGCGAACAACCCGGAACAAGAAGAAGCGGAAGAGATCATTGATGTCTCTTATCAAAGTGCAGAGATGGAAGTCGGTTTTAACGTGAGCTATCTGTTAGATGTGCTGAATACATTAAAATGCCAGCGTGTACGTATCAGCCTTGTAGATGCAAGTTCAAGCTGTTTAATTGAAGATTGCGATAATGCTACGGCGGAATATGTGATTATGCCGATGAGATTGTAGGGGCAGTGTTACTTTCTTTGCTTGTGCAAAGAAAGTAATCAAAGAAACACACCCTAACTTCGCCACTAATCTTCGCTTAGTTTGAATTTGCTTAACGGAACATTTTAAATTCGCCAACTTCGTTGGCTCAGAGAAAAATGTTCCTACAAATTTAAACACGCTCAGGTGGCTCAGAAGGGAATAATTAAATCTAAACATCATTTTTTGTACAAAATAACTCTAACTGCTAGTTAAAACGATAAAATGCCCCTATCCCGTTTAATCATTAACAATTTCCGAAATTTGACTGCCGTGGATCTGGAATTGAGCCACGGCTTTAACTTTTTGGTGGGTGAAAACGGTAGTGGCAAAACGAGCTTACTGGAAGCGATCTTCTATCTTGGACACGGCAGATCGTTTAAAAGCCACATCAGTAATCGTATTATCCATTACGATCAAGATCAATTTACCCTATTCGGCAAGGTCGAAGAAGCGCAACATCAGTGGTCTGTCGGGCTCCAAAAAAATCGGCAAGGCGATACTACCTTAAAAATTAACGGTGAAGACGGCAAAAAAATTTCTGATCTTGCTCATCTTCTACCTATGCAAGTCATTACCCCTGAAGGCTTAACGCTACTCAATGGCGGACCGACCTATCGCCGAGCTTTTCTTGACTGGGGGTTGTTTCATCAACATCACGAATTTTATCAGCACTGGACTAACTTAAAACGCTTACTGAAACAACGTAATTCAGCACTGGCACAAGTTCGTCACTACGGAGAGTTAAAACCGTGGGATATTGAACTGGCTAAACTGGCTAAAATCGTCAGTGAACTTCGAGCAAACTATGCGGAAGCCCTTCGCCCGGAGATTGAACTAACTTGTCGCTTTTTTTTACCTGAATTAGAAATCAGTGTCAGCTTTCATCAAGGTTGGGAAAAAGAGAGCGATTATGCCGAGATTTTGGCACAAGGCTTTGAACGGGATCGCAGTGTCGGTTATACCATGATTGGACCACAGAAAGCCGATTTTCGTTTTCGGGCGAACGGATTACCTGTGGAAGATGTTCTCTCTCGTGGACAACTCAAACTGCTGATGTGTGCGTTACGTCTTGCTCAAGGAGAATATCTGATCGCTCAAAAAAATCGCCAATGCCTGTTTTTAATTGACGATTTTGCCTCTGAACTTGACCCAACCAAACGTGAACTGCTTGCTCACCGCCTACGCCAAAGCGGTTCGCAAGTCTTTGTAACCGCCATTACCCAAGACCAGTTACAACAAATGCAGTGGCAAGAGCAGAGCGATGATCGCCTGTTTTCTGTCAAACAGGGGAGTATTCAGCCCATTTGTTCGTAATCCATTCACCAAAAGGAGAAAATAATGATCCCATTTAAAACCGCCTTACTTGAACGCCTATTGCGTTACGTTCAAATTCACACCACATCAGATCCGAAAAGCCAAACTGTCCCTAGCTCACCGCAACAGTGGGATTTACTTCATCTACTCAAAACCGAAATGGAAACGATGGGATTAACCGAGATTTCCGTTGATCCTAACGGCTACGTTTTTGCAACATTGCCTGCCAATAGCGACAAAGCCATTCCCGTACTCGGCTTACTTGCTCACGTTGATACGTCCCCTGATTTCAACGGCGAGAATGTGAAGCCACAGGTTATTGAGCGGTATCAAGGCGGTGATATTTTGCTAAAAGGCAGTGGGCATACGTTATCGCCGCAGGGTTTCCCGAACCTAAACGGTTTAGTCGGACATACGCTTGTGACCACCGACGGCACAACCTTGCTTGGTGCAGATGATAAATCTGGGATTGCGATTATTCTGTCAGCGGTAGAATACTTGTTAGCACACCCTGAAATCAAACACGGCAAAATCCGTATCGGCTTTACCAGCGATGAAGAAATCGGACGTGGAGCGGATCATTTTGATGTCAAAGCCTTTGGCGCTGATGTTGCCTATACCTTAGACGGCGGACCGCTTGGGGAATTGCAGTACGAAAACTTTAATGCCGATGCGGCAACTGTCACCTTCTACGGACGCAGTGTTCACCCGGGAACAGCCAAAGGCAAGATGATCAACGCTTTAGAGCGAGCTTGTGAGTTCCAAAACAGCCTGCCTCCACATTTAACCCCAGCAACAAGTGAAGGGCGTGAAGGCTTTATTATGTTGCACGATATTGAAGGCGATTTAAGCGAATGTAAAATCCACTACATTTTACGCAGTTTTGAGCGTGAAGAATTAGCAAAATTCGGCAATGATCTCACCGCTACAATGGCACAAATGCAACAAAAATATGGCGAACAGTGTGGCAAAGTCGAGATTGTCGAGCAATATCGCAATATGTATGAAGTGGTCAAAGATTATCGCTATCTGGTTGATATTGCTGAAAATGTCATGAAAGCACAAGGTATCACGCCAAACCTAGAGCCAATTCGTGGCGGTACCGATGGCTCTCGCCTGTCATACATGGGCTTACCAACACCAAATATTTTTACGGGCGGCGAAAACTTCCACGGACGTTTTGAGTTTATTTCCGTTGATGTGATGGAACAGGCAGCGAATGTGGTGGTAGGAATTGCCAAAGCCTTTGGGGAGTATAAATTTAATTGAACGAATGTCGACAAGCGGTCTGTTTCCCCCGATTTTTTGCGAAAAAATCAGATAAACAGACCGCTTGTTAACGCTTAAATCAAAAACACAAACGGCAACGCATTCATCACGCCGGCGGTAGTGACGGCTAAAATCATTTTCGACATCCCAAACATCAGCCCTTGATTTTCACCTTTATCTAATTTCACCAATACATTTGCCAATGCCGTATTGGTAAATAAAATCACCAATGCAAAAATCACTAAGTAGGCAAAAGCAGAGATGACAGAAAGCGATTGTAGAGTATAGAACCACGGCAGGAGCAGCAACATGATCAAAATCGGGCTGATATAGACCAATTTCGCGATACCGAGATTGAGTTTGCGGGAAAAACGGGATTGCAACAAAACAGCGATCAGATTATTTACAAAAAACGCAATGGAAACCAGCTCTTGTCGGTCGAGCAAATTGGTGAAAATATACGGAAAAATCACATAAAAGGCGCTTCCCAAACCTAACGGAATAAAGAGCAATAAATGGACAAAAACAAACCGCTTGGTTAGTACCGCTTTCACTTCACTGAATTTAAAGCGTCCACCTTTGGCAGTTTTACACTCATCTTTCGGCATGGCTTTGAGCATAAAGAGCAACATTGCCACTTCAATAAAGCAACTCACCCAAATCAGCCACTCTGCTTTGCGATAGAAAATAAACGGTAACGACAGCAGCGGTGCGGCCATGGATGCAAGGCTGGAGATTTTTAAAAACTTGCCTTGCGCATTGGCTTTTGAGGCGTAGTTATCGTCCGTATTGGTGAGTAAAAACGCTCTGGCATTCGTGCTGAATAAAGTGCTGCCTAAACCGAAGCAAAATGTGGCTAATAATAAGAATATATATTGATTTGTCAGCAATAACAACAAATAAGCCAAGGTATCTAGCAAACAACCGAGCAACATAATATAAGAACGTCCGAAGCGGTCGCCCCATGAACCGGCAAATAACGAGAAAGCTTGGCTGGAAAACACCAATAATGAAAATGCGGTAGCAATTTGGCTGGCTTCAAAGCCTTTGTAATATTGTAAATAGATAAAAAATACACTCTGCATTGCGGTGTAAGCTAATCCGGAGAAAAATTTACGCCACAAAATCATATTTTGTACATTCATTACATAACCTGAGTATGAGAAACAAAAAATTTGCGTATAATATACTCAAATTCTCGAGGAGATAGAAATGAAAAAAGTAAAATTCTGGCAGCCGATTATTGCTGTTTTGCTCGGATTAAGCGCGTCTATTGCGGGGAGTTATCCTGCGATTCAATCTATTAAAGCGGAACGGGAAATGACCAAAGCTGAGATTGTAGAACTAAATCATCAGCTGCATAATGCGTTGTTACATCGGGATTTTCCGGCACTACAAGCATTACTTGCCGATGATTTTGAAATTCATGTCGGATCGGATTTAGTACTTTCAAAACAAGAATGGATAAAAAATATTCAAAAGAAAAACGCAAATTACAGTGAAATCCAAGAATTAAGTAATTTTGATTTCCAAGGTAATCAATTTACCAGTCTATCTAATGTTTCCGGCGAATTTTGCGGTGTGGAATCGGCTTCTTTAGTCGAAGCCACCATTACGACTGTTGAACGTAAAGATAAACGCCAAATTAAGCGGTTAATCATTAAGAAACTCGCCTGATTGTTAATACAAGCGGTCTGATTTTCCCTATTTTTTGCAACAAACTCCCATAGCGGGTACAATCCCCTCATTTGCAATATTTCGGATAAATCAAACCGCTTGTATGTCATTTGAACTTCAATTTCGTCTGCCGAAAGCGAGCAGCACACATCAAGATCATCAAACCTTAGGTAACTTAATCGGGCATTCGGACACCCTTGCGATTGTGCAGGCAAGCCAGCAATTTCAAGGCTTGACGGTGGTGGTCACGCCTGATACCCGCACGGCGTTGCGGTTGGAAAAAAGTTTACCGAGCTTTACCAAACTGCCTGTACAGCTTTTTCCTGACTGGGAAACCTTGCCTTACGACAATTTCTCGCCCCATCAAGATATTATTTCCGCCCGTTTATCTGCGTTATTTCAGTTGCAACAAGGGCAGAAGCAGATTTTCCTGTTGCCAATCAATACCTTATTACAAAAAGTCTGTCCGCCGAATTATTTGGCGAACAACGTATTGTTGATTAAAAAAGGCGACCGTTTTTCGATTGAGAAATTACGCTTACAGCTGGAAAATGCAGGCTATCGAGCGGTGGAACAGGTGCTGGAATATGGCGAATATGCGGTGCGTGGTGCGTTGCTCGATCTCTATCCGATGGGAGCTGATTCGCCTTATCGTTTGGACTTTTTTGACGACGAAATCGACACGATCCGCACCTTTGATGTGGATAATCAACGCACCATTGAGCAGATTGACGAAATCAACTTATTGCCAGCCCACGAGTTCCCGACAGATAGCAACGGGATCGAGTATTTTCGTGGCAAATTCCGTGAACAATTTGGTGAAATTCGCCGTGAACCAGAGCATATTTATCAGCAGGTGAGCAAAGGCATTTTAAATGCAGGGATTGAATACTGGCAACCGCTCTTTTTTGAGCAAATGGCGAGCTTGTTTGAGTATCTGCCTGAACAGACGTTGTTTATCACCTTTGCCGATATTCAGCAAAAAGCTGAGCAATTTCAACAAGATACCGCAAGACGTTATGAAAGTCGCCGTGTCGATCCGATGCGACCGTTACTTCCACCTGAACAGCTTTGGTTCAATATCGAGCAGATTAACCAACAGCTAAAAGGCTATCCACGTTTAACTTTAACCAACGAGAAAGTTCGCAGTTCGGCGGCGAAGCAGAACGCCAACCTTGAGCCGTTGCCTGACATTGCGGTGCAATCCAACCAAAAAGAGCCTTTTGCCTCTTTTTTACAGTTTCAGCAGACATTCAAGGGGCAAATTCTCTTTTCGGTGGAAACGGAAGGCAGACGGGAAACCTTGCTGGAACTACTTGCACCGCTAAATATCAAGCCAAAGCAAGTGAAGCAACTGGCTGAGATCAATTCGCCAATTTCTTTACTGATCTCACCGCTTGATCAAGGGTTTATTATTGAAACAAGCGGTCAAAAACTGGCGATAATTTGCGAAACGGATCTGTTAGGCGAGAAAGTACAGCAAAGTCGCCGACAAGAGAAAAGCCGTAAAACCGTTAATCCTGATACCTTGATCCGCAACCTTGCCGAACTGAAAATCGGGCAAGCGGTGGTGCATTTGGAAAACGGTGTGGGGCGCTATGGCGGTTTAACCACCCTTGATGCTGGCGGTATTAAGGCGGAATACCTTGTGTTGCATTATGCCAACGATGCCAAACTTTATGTGCCGGTGGCGTCGCTTCATTTAATTAGCCGTTATATCGGCGGAACGGACGAAAATGCCCCGTTACATAAACTGGGATCGGAAGCGTGGGCGAAAACTCGTCAAAAAGCGGCGGAGAAAATTCGTGATGTGGCGGCGGAGTTGCTTGATGTCTATGCGAAACGTGAAGCACAAAAAGGCTTTGCGTTCGAGTACGATCGAGATGCGTTCGTACAATTTAGCAACACTTTCCCGTTTGAAGAAACCGAAGATCAGAAAACGGCGATCAATGCGGTGATTAGCGATATGTGCTTGCCGAAAGCGATGGATCGCCTTGTGTGTGGCGATGTCGGCTTTGGTAAAACCGAAGTGGCAATGCGAGCGACCTTCTTGGCGGTGATGAACCATAAACAAGTGGCGATCCTTGCTCCAACAACCTTGTTAGCACAGCAACATTTTGAGAATTTTAAAGATCGTTTCGCGAATTATCCGATCAACGTGGAAGTGCTTTCCCGTTTTAAAACCGCCAAAGAGCAGAAAGAAATTTTGGCAAAAGTGGCGGATGGTAAAGTCGATATTTTGGTCGGGACACATAAATTATTGCAAGAAGATGTGCAGTTTAAAGATCTAGGCTTGCTGGTGATTGATGAAGAACACCGATTTGGCGTACGCCAAAAAGAGCGAATTAAGCAACTGAGAGCCAATATTGATATTCTCACGCTCACGGCAACGCCAATTCCAAGAACACTCAATATGGCGTTAAACGGAATGCGAGATCTGTCGATTATCGCCAGCCCACCAGCTCGCCGTTTGTCGATCAAAACCTTTGTGCGACAAAGCGATGATACGGTAATCAAAGAAGCGATTTTGCGTGAAATTCTGCGTGGCGGACAAGTGTATTATCTGCATAATGATGTGGCAACCATTGAAAATACTGCACAACAGCTTGCCAAACTGGTGCCGGAAGCGCGTATTGTGATCGGACACGGGCAGATGCGAGAGCGTGAGTTGGAACGAGTAATGTCTGATTTCTACCACCAACGATTTAATCTGTTGGTTTGCTCAACCATTATTGAAACCGGGATTGATGTGCCGACCGCCAATACCATTATCATTGAGCGAGCGGATAAATTCGGCTTGGCACAGCTACACCAACTGCGTGGGCGTGTCGGACGTTCGCACCACCAAGCCTATGCCTATATGCTAACCCCACCGCCAAAAACGCTGACCAAAGATGCACAGCAACGGCTTGAAGCGATGAGTAGCATTGATAATCTTGGGGCAGGCTTTGTGCTGGCGACCCACGATCTTGAAATTCGTGGAGCAGGGGAATTACTCGGTAGTGAACAGAGCGGACAGATTGAGAGTTTAGGTTTCTCACTCTATATGGAACTGCTTGAAAATGCTGTTAAAGCCTTGCAGGAAGGGCGTGAACCGACTTTAGATGAAATTACCCAACAGCAAGTAGATATTGAATTACGCGTGCCTGCGTTACTGCCTGATGATTATCTGCCTGATGTGAATATGCGTTTGTCGTTCTACAAACGGATTGCCAGTGCAGAGAGTGATGAAGCCTTAAAAGATCTGAAAATCGAGCTGATTGACCGCTTCGGTTTACTGCCGGAAGCCACGAAAAACCTGTTCCAGATTACCCAATTACGCCACTTGGCAAAAGGGTTACAGTTGAAAAAAGTCGATGCAGGGATCAACGGCGGTTATCTTGAGTTCAAACCAACTGCAACGCCTGATCCGATGAAGTTTTTGAAGCTGATTCAAAAGGATAAGACAGTTTATAAATTTGATGGTCCGCAAAAATTCCGCTTTAACTTACCGCTTGCAGACTCTACAGAACGCTTGAAGTTTGTGAGTGAGTTGATCGAAGGGTTACAATAATCGTGTGGTAAGCGGGTAATTAACCTGTTGTCTGAATAAACATTTTTGCAAAAAGCGGTAAAAAGCATGATTTTTAAACTAACAAACGGTTTTTTATCAATTTCTGTTTGACACAAGCATTCAACACGCTAGAATGCACCCCACGAAACGCTACTACCAAGTAGCGTTTTTAGCGGGAATAGCTCAGTTGGTAGAGCACGACCTTGCCAAGGTCGGGGTCGCGAGTTCGAGCCTCGTTTCCCGCTCCATTTTTTATCGCGTCGTGCCCGAGTGGCGGAATCGGTAGACGCAAGGGATTTAAAATCCCTCGCCTTTCGGGGCGTGCCAGTTCAAGTCTGGCCTCGGGCACCATTAACAAATAAGCGGGAATAGCTCAGTTGGTAGAGCACGACCTTGCCAAGGTCGGGGTCGCGAGTTCGAGCCTCGTTTCCCGCTCCATTCTAAATATAATGATAGCACCACAAGGTGCTTTTTTTATATCTAAAAAATCAATCATTCCCCTAATATCTTCCCTCATTTTAAAAAGTAAAACTTTACACTTTTATGTTAAGATACTGAAAAAATTAGCAAGGGATACTTAGACTATGATTAAAATGAATACGCTCTCACAGCTGACCAATACGCCCAAATCAACGATTCTTTTCTATGTAAAAGAAGGTTTACTGCCCGAGCCGCTTAAAGATAAACCCAATTTTCATCTTTATGATGAAAGTAACATTCAACTGATTGAGTTTATCAAATATCTACAGACCAATTTTAGTGCCACTATTTCACAAATTAAAACGCTGTTTGCTCACAAGGACTTTGATATCGCTCATCCATACAAAAGTTTGACTCATTCACTTGATATTATTATGGGGGCGGAGAGTGAAAACTTCCTCGCCTCAGAATTGTGTGATGAATTCGGTATCACGGAGATTGAGCTGAATGCATTAGTTAAATCCGGTTTAATCAACCCGCGTGATAATGTTTTTACCCGCCGTGAACGTGATATGTTATCTATTATTAGCTGTTGCGATGATCGGGAATTACAGCTGCTCCAAACCTACGCGGAAACCGCCAAAAAATTAGCACAGCAAGAAGTCGCTATTGGTGTGAATATTCTGGCAACGGAAGAAAAGCAGAATGAACGTTTGAAACATTTGTTTGATGTGTTATTGCTGCTGAAACCTTATGTACTGAACTTACAAACATTTAATACTTATCAACAAGTAAAACCATAGCCAAAGTAGCAGTTTGAGAGACAGATTTTGTTAAAAGTAAATAGTGCTACTTTACACTTTTTGTTAATGGCATTATAATCCCTCGCAACGTCAAAACAGACTAAGGAACTGTTATGTTGAAATTACTTAGAATAGCGGGTTTTTTTCCTTATCTTGTGATTATGTTTATTAATGCAAGTGTGGATTTGGCTCACAAAATTACCATTCAGAATGTATTGCTCAAAAGCTTTGAAGGCGATACTCAAACCATTCTGACGGCATTGATCAATATGATGATTTTGCTGCCGTTTATCTTCTTATTTTCACCTTCGGCATTTTTGAATGAGAAATTTTCACATACTAAAGTGATTCGTTACTCAAGCCTTGCGGCAGTGGTCATCAGTACATTGATTTGTATTTGTTATTTTACGGGGCAATTCTATAGTGCATTTGGACTGACTTTAGTGTTAGCGGCACAAAGTGCGATTTATTCTCCTGCAAAATACAGCATTATTAAATCAATGGTAGGCGTTGATAAATTGGGTGTGGCAAACGGTTTAATTCAAGCGTTGACTATTGTTGCCATTTTATTCAGTTCATTTGTATTCTCGTTCTATTTTGAAGGAAGTTATGCACCGTCTGAAGATCCGAATATTGTATTACAAAGTGTATCGGGCGTAGGTGTCTCGTTAGTCGTATTAAGTGTGCTTGAAGCAATCTTTGCTTGGCGTATTCCGTTTTATCCGCAAGCGGTCGGAAATCGAGAAAAATTTGCAATGCGTAAATATGTTTCACTGAGCTATTTGCGTGAGAACTTACGTGAAGTGCGGGCAGATAAAAATATTTGGTTGAGCATTATTGGGTTGAGTATTTTCTGGGGCGTATCACAAGTGATAGCTGCGGCATTTCCCGCGCATTACAAAACGAATTTCGGCTCGGACAATGCGCTAATCGTACAAGGTATTTTGGCGATAAGCGGCTTGGGGTTAATTCTTGGTTCGTATATCGCAGGTAAAATGTCAAATCATCATATTGAACACGGCATTGTGCCAATGGGGGCGCTCGGGTTGTGTGTCTCGTTATTTGGTTTAACGATGGCAACGAGCAATGGCATGCTAATGCTTTGTTCATTTGGTTTTGGTGTGTTCGGCGGACTGTTTATCGTGCCGCTTAACGCAACCATTCAATTTTTAGCACAAGAAGCCACAAGCGGTCGCGTGATGGCGGGCAATAATTTTGTACAAAACATTGCGATGGTGGCATTTTTATTGCTGAGTATTGTGCTGGTGAAATTCGACGTTTCAATAACGGGCTTATTCCTGTTTACTTCATTCGTTTGTTTAATCGGTAGTTTCTACGCCATTTTACAACTTCCGCATTTATTTGCCCGTTTATTGATGTTGCCGATTGTGAAATTAAGCTACCGTTTCTACGTGGACGGTTTGAAAAATTTACCGCAAACAGGCGGTGTTTTAATGCTCGGTAACCATATCAGCTGGATTGATTGGATGATTTTGCAGGCCTCAAGCCCACGCGCTATTCGTTTTGTGATGTATCGTCCAATCTATAATAAATGGTATCTGAAATGGTTATTTAAATTTTTCAAAGTGATTCCAATTGGTGCCGGTGCAAGTAAAGAGAGTATTCAAGCCGTGCGTCAATGTTTAGCCAATGGTGAAGTCGTTGCGTTATTCCCTGAAGGTCATATTAGCTATAACGGTCAAATTAACGAATTCCAAAAAGGCTTTGAGCATATCTTAAAAGACTTGGATGATGTCAAGGTGGTGCCGTTCTATTTACGCGGCTTATGGGGTTCAAGTTTCTCCCGTGCGGACAGCTTCTATAAACAGATGACTAAACGTAGCGGAAGACGCACAATTCTAGTGGCTTACGGTAAACCGGTTGAAAGCACGATTAATGCGACAGCGATGAAACAAAAAGTGGTGGAACTGTCATTTAGTGCGTGGGAGCGTTTTATCAATCGACAAGCACCGATTGCAGATCAGTGGCTTGCCACAGCAAAAGAAAATTTGTTTAAAACCAGCGTAGTGGATGCGCAAGGCATGACGCTCTCCAATGTGAAATTGATTACCGCGGTATTACTGTTTGTTAAGGTATTACGCACTACGCTCAAAAATGAAAAATACGTAGGGGTATTGCTGCCAAGTTCGTCCGCAGGGGCAATTGTGAATATGGCGCTGTTTGTGCTCGGTAAAGTACCGGTAAACTTAAACTATACGCTTAGCCAAGAAACGATGGAAAAGTCATTGGCAAAAGCGAACATTAAACACATCATTACGGCGGAAAAATTTCTGAACAAACTGACGGAAAGAGGCTTTGATTTCATGACGTTGTTCGCAGATAAAGCAATTTTCGCTGAAAATATCAGTAAGCAAGTGGGCAAAAGTGAAAAAACGCGTGCATTTTTCACTGCGCTTTTTGCACCGCAATGGTGGATTAAAATGCGTTATTTTGCAATGAGCAGCCTCGATGATACTGCAACCATTCTCTTTAGTAGTGGTAGTGAAGGCGAACCGAAAGGGATTGAACTGACCCATAAAAACTTGCTGACCAATATCAAACAAGTGAGTGAATTACTCAACTTCAGAAAAGATGATGTAATTTTAAATTCATTACCCGTTTTCCACAGTTTCGGTTTAACCGTGACGACCTTAATGCCATTGGTGGAAGGGATAAAAATGGTGAGTGTGCCGGATCCGACAGACGCTGCCACAATCGGTAAATTAAGCGGCAAACATGGGGTGACTATCTTGTTTGGAACATCGACGTTCTTCCGCTTATATGCTCGCAATAAGAAACTTCACCCATTGATGTTCCAAAGTGTACGTATGGTCGTGGCAGGTGCGGAAAAACTGAAAGCAGACGTAAAAGAAGCATTTCGTTTGAAATTCGGTCTAGATATTCAAGAGGGGTACGGCACGACGGAAACTGCACCGGTAGCATCGGTAAATATGCCTAACATTCTTGATCCTGATAGCCTTAAAGAGATGACTTTCAACAAAGCAGGAACGGTAGGCTTGCCATTACCCGGTACGATTATCAAAATCGTTGATCCTGAAACATTGGTTGAATTACCGACAGGTGAAGATGGTTTAATCGTTATCGGCGGGGGGCAAGTGATGAAAGGCTACTTGAATGACGAGAGCAAAACCGCCGAAGTGATTTTTGAAACGGACGGTGTGCGTTACTACAAAACGGGCGATAAAGGGCATATGGATGAACAAGGTTTTATTACCATTGTGGATCGCTACTCCCGTTTTGCCAAAATTGGCGGTGAAATGATTAGCTTGGGTTTAATCGAAGAAAAATTAACCGCTATTTTTGCGGATGATGCCCAATTTACCGCAACGACGGTAACCGATGAGAAAAAAGGCGAAAACGTGGTACTGTTGGTAAAATCGGATCTTGGTTTAGATGAAATTAAAGAGCGCATTAAATCGACAGGTTTGCCGCCAATCATGTTACCGAGTGAAGTCTTGCTTGTGGATGAAATTCCTTTACTTGGTTCAGGTAAAGTCGATTTTAAAGGAGCGAAAACGCTGGCTTCTCAGCTGTTAAGTTAAAAACAAGCGGTCGGATGTGATGAATTTTTTGCAAATTTCTTATAATATCCGACCGCTATGTTGATAGGCTAATGAGTTAGATGGTTTTGCTTAATTTGTCGTCTAGAATAATAAGATTTGTTCAGTTAACTCAATATCGTTAAAAAGTGCTTGCCGAATGCTATCGGAATCAATATCATAGCCTCGGTTTTTCGGTGATACTGAATAACAACGTAAATTGTCAATAAAAAATGCAATGCCCGAGTGGCGGAATCGGTAGACGCAAGGGATTTAAAATCCCTCGCCTTTCGGGGCGTGCCAGTTCAAGTCTGGCCTCGGGCACCATTTAACAATAAAAAATAGCACCTCAAGGTGCTTTTTTTTATGTCTTTTTTTCCCCGTTTGATTGTTTAGTCAGCAATGAATTTAGATTATTTGATTTACTTCAAATAATATGCAAACTCTTCTAGCAAATAGGCTTCTCTTTTTATACATTTCAAATATATTTTTCACTCTATCTTATTGTTTTTAAATAAGAAGAGTTCTCATTTATAATTTGTCATGGTGGGGAGGCTCGCGTGAAACGGGTAAACAAAATGCTAAGAAACAGCCTTGTTGCGACAATGGCGGTGTTGGGGTGTATTTCTTCTGCTTGGGCAGGAGAGGCCAAAGAATTTGAAGGTCCGAAACCTGATGTGAAGATTGAGTCTGCCAACCATAAATTTGCAGAGCTCTATCCGCTTCAATATCAATCTTGGGCGGCGACAGCAGAATCTAAAGAAATTGTCAGTGCTTTGGAAGAAGATCCCCGTCTCGTGATTCTTTGGACGGGCTATGCCTTCTCAAAAGACTATAACAAACCGCGAGGTCACTTCTATGCGATTACCGACGTACGTAATATTTTGCGTACCGGCGCACCGATGGAGCCTGATGCCGGTCCTCAACCGATGGCGTGTTGGGCATGTAAAGGACCCGACGTTCCTCGTATGATCGCTGAAAAAGGCGAAGTCGGTTATTTTGATGCCAAATGGGCGAAATACGGCTCGGAAATGGTCAATTCTATCGGTTGTGCGGACTGCCACGACAGCACTTCTCAAGAATTCAAAGACGGCAAAGCGGCATTGCGCGTAGCCCGTCCGCACGTTTTACGTGCCTTAGAAACGATTGGCTGGAAATTTGATACGTTAGACAAACACGGTAAACGTGCGGCGGTATGTTCGAACTGTCACGTAGAATACTATTTTGCGGGTAAAGAAAAAGCAGTGACCTTCCCGTGGGATAACGGGGTTGATGTCGATAGTATGGAAAAATACTACGATGACATTAAATTTACCGACTGGGTTCACGGCTTATCAAAAGCTCCGATGTTAAAAGCGCAGCACCCGGATTTTGAAACGTGGGCGTTGGGTACACACGGTAAAAACGGCGTGACCTGTATCGATTGCCACATGCCGAAAGTCGAAACCAAAGACGGTAAAGTCTATACCGATCACAAAATCGGCAATCCGTTTGATAACTTCGAACATACGTGTAAAACCTGTCACGAACAAAGCAAAGAAAGCTTACAAGCGCGTGTGAAAGAGCATAAAAAACAGATCAAAGATGTCATGATCCGTTTGGAAGATCAAATTGTGAAAGCACACTTTGAAGCAAAAAAAGCTTGGGAAGCTGGCGCAACGGAAGAAGAAATGAAAGATGCATTGCAAGCCATCCGTCACGCACAATGGCGTTGGGACTATTCCGCAGCTGGTCACGGCGGTCATATGCACGCCCCTGATGTGATTCTTCACGTTATCGGAACCGGTTTAGATCGTGCGGCAGATGCTCGTACTAAACTTGCGGTTATCTTAACGAAACACGGCGTACAAACACCGATTGAGTTCCCGGATATTTCAACCAAAGAGAAAGCACAAAAAGTAGTGGGCATCGACTTTGACAAAGAAAAAGCAGCGAAAGAAGAATTCTTACGCACCGTAGTACCACAATGGGAAAAAGAAGCGAAAGAGAAAGGTCTATTACCTGCAGACGCAAAATAATTTGCTAAGTTGAGGCTACTATGAAACATATTTTCTCAAAAGTCGGGCGCATGTTCGCCCTACAAGCGGTCACTTTAGTGAGTTTTTTTGCAATTTCTTCGAATGTGTCGGCAGAAATGCCGGCACCGCCGCAACCGATTTGGACAAACCCGTTGGATAATGTGGACGGTGCGACGATTGCCAAAGATTCCCGTCGTGATCCGAATACCTATTGCGTAAACTGCCACGGGCATTTATCGGCATTCCAACATGCGGGTAAACATTTTCAGAAAGATACCGTCAGCCCGAATAACGGCAAACCGCTCAATTGTGTAAGTTGTCACGGCAATATTTCTGAAAACCACCGTAAAGGCGTGAAAGACGTAATGCGTTTTAATGCTCACGGCAAGGCGAGAAATCCGGCGTTAGAGCGTTCGGTAGAAGAGCAAAATCAAGTCTGTTTTGCTTGTCATAATCCTGACAAATTGCGTGAAACATTCTGGGCGCACGACACTCATGCCAACAAAATTGCGTGTGTGAACTGCCATAAACTGCACCCGGAAAAAGAGCCGATGAAGGGCATTGAATCAAAACAACGTGTGAAACTCTGTGTGGATTGCCATACGGAAGTGCACAAAGGTACTTTCAAAAAAGCGGAAGCTAAGGATCAAAAATGAGTTGTTCCCGTCGAGACTTTATCTCAGGGGCGGGAGCAGTGATTGCCGTGGCAGGCACAGCAGGGCTTGCCGCAAGCAAGCTCTCTCTTGCCTCTGAGAAAGAAAGTAAAACCATTCGCTATGCGATGCTACACGATGAACAAGCTTGTATCGGGTGTACGGCGTGTATGGATGCTTGTCGTGAAACGAACAAGGTACCGGCAGGCGTATCCCGTTTAGAGATCATCCGTAGCCAACCTTACGGCGAATTTCCGAATGTTCAATATGAATTTTTCCGTCAATCCTGCCAACATTGCAGCAATGCGCCTTGTGTGAGCGTATGCCCGACAGGTGCGTCTTTCATTGATAAAGCCACCGGTATTGTCGATGTAAACCCTGATTTGTGTGTTGGCTGCTCTTACTGTATTGCGGTTTGCCCGTATCGCGTCCGTTATATCGAACCGGTTAAGAAAACCGCCGATAAGTGTAATTTCTGCCGTGATACCAATTTGGCTCAGGGCAAACAGCCCGCCTGTGTGGAAAGTTGTCCGACAAAAGCACTGACGTTCGGTGACTTAAACGATCCGAACAGTGATATTTCCCGTTTAATCAAAGAGAAAACGACTTATCGCACAAAAGTGGAATTAGGTACGGATCCGCAGCTGTATCATGTTAAAAAAGAGGGGGTAAAATAATGAACGACTATGTTCCATTCCAAACCCCGAATCTTGTTTGGGATTCAAGTATTGCCGTTTACCTTTTCTTGCTCGGTATTTCGGCAGGATCGACTCTCCTTGCCGTGATCTACAAGCGTAAAGCGAATTTAGCCGATCCGAGTCAAAGCTGGATGATTCGCACCATGGCAATTATGTCACCACTTGCGACAATCATTGGGTTAACGTTATTGATTTTCCACTTGGCGCGTCCGTGGACATTTTGGTATTTGATGTTTAACTATCAATTTGATTCGGTCATGTCGATGGGGGTCATGCTGTTCCAGGTCTTTATGGCGGTGTTGGTCGTTTGGTTAGCGATTATCTTCAAAAACTGGCTGAGCGGTTTCGGTTTTATTCCGAAATTTGCCTTTGGTTTGATTGATATTGCGGCGAAATTTACCTCGTTAATTGAAATTCTGTTGATTTTCCTGTCGGTGGCATTAGGAGCTTATACCGGTTTCTTATTGTCCGAATTAATCAGCTATCCGATGTTAAACAACCCTGTCTTACCGGTCTTATTCTTGGCTTCGGGAACTTCATCGGGTATTGCCGCCCTTCTCGTGGCAATCCTCGTGGTTGGTAAAGTCGCAACGGATAGCCATGAAGTGCATTTCTTGCACAAGTTTGAAAAGCCGGTGGCTTTGATTGAAATGTTGCTTTTAGCCGGGTTCTTTGCTTACCTTTACTCCAAAGGCGGACAAAGTGCCGTGGCGGCGGACAATGCATTATCCGGATTTTGGGGAACCGTCTTTTGGGGCGGGGTAGTCGGCATCGGCTTATTGATTCCGACAATCCTCGGTGTTGTTACCCCGGCGAAAATCAAACACCAAAAAGGCTTTATTTTACTTTTAGCTTGTGCGGGCTTAATCGGTGTGCTTTGTTTACGTTACTTCATCTTGTATGCAGGACAAATGACAATTGCCTAATCGTTTTTAACAAGCGGTGAGATCTTGCAAATTTTTTGCAAAATCTCACCGCTTGCTTTTTTCGATGCGGAGAAAATGCTACTATTTCTCCCGATTTAAAGGAGCCTGCCATGAAAGAAAAAGTCAAAAACGAAGAGCTGATTGTCATTGCAAACGGATTATGGCGTTTGTCGGGGAATATTATCAAAATGTTGAGCTACCCGTTTCACGCTCTTTTCCCGAAAAAGCGTTTCACCATTCCGACATTCAGCCCGGCAAAAAGCGTATCGAACAAACCGAGCAGAATCAATAAAACCATTTGGCAGACCAATTACAGCAACAAAGTCACGCTGCCGGTATATTGCAATTATTTGGTCAACCGCTTGTTATCCCGCGATTATGATTACCGCTATGTCAGTACCGAAGAACGTGCCGAATATATCAAAGCAAACGCCGATACCCGCACTTTTGAGGCTTACAGCAAATTGACCGACGGTGCGGCACAAGCGGATTTTTGGCGGATTTTTACCTTATATAACGAAGGCGGTATTTATATGGATATCGACGGACATTTGGTCTGGAATTTGTCTGCCATTATCGGTGAAGATGATAGCGAAGTCGTGATTACCCGCCGTGATAAATATACCAATTTCTTTCTTGCTGCTGAAAAAGGCAGCCCGTTTTTGAAAGATACCTTGGATATTATTATTGATAATATTGAACAGCGCCGGATTGACGGCGGCGTATTTTCATTAACCGGTCCGACAACCCTAAATATGGCGTTGGAAGGTAAAACGGTCAATAGCCGTCGGGATAAAATCACCTGTGCGCAAGGCACCTTTACCAACGAATATTTCCAATACATGGATAAAAAGCGCGGTAAGTGGAATCATGCGAAAAATGAAGATTTATTGAAATAACGATAAAAACGAGTGTAACGCCATACGAAAGTATGGCGTTTTTTTATGGTTTATTCCCCCGCCCAAACAATCATCACTCTGTCTTTTCCATCTTGTCGAGAAAACGCAAAGTATTTGTGGGTTTCGAGAATTTTTTGTTCGCCATTACCAATAGCGGTGTGATGTTGGCGGAATTTTGCAAGGGTTTGCCAATGTTTCATCAAGGCTTGATGCTCGGCACTTTTCGCCAAATCCTGCCAGTTCATATCCGAGCGGGTGCCTTGAATCGGATCCGAGCCTGTCGCACCGAATTTTCGACCGCTTTCATCGCCGTAATAAATTTGTACCGCGCCCGGTGAGAGAAGCAATAAACTGCCTGCGGTTTTCTGTTTATCGACATTATTTTGGCTGTCATCGTGGAAAAATAGTCGGGTATCATGCGAAGAGAGATAGCTTAACACATTGAGATTACTCAGTTTTTCACTCATTTGTTGATAAGTCGGGGCAATTTTGGCAAAGCAGCTAATAGCCTCTTTCGCTTGATCTTGGAAGCTGAAGTTGATCATCGCATCAAAGCCGTTGTTGTAATAATCGCTGGTATGAACGCCGTGTCCCCACGCCTCGCCCGTCATCCAAAATTTATCGCCAAAGGATTGATTCGGATGGGCTTTTTGCCATTTTTCCAAAGCTTTTTCCGCCGATTGTTTCAATTCCAACCAAGTGCTTTTTTCCACGTGTTTAGCGGTATCCACACGGAAGCCGTCCACGCCGTATTTTTCTACCCAGTCAGACAGCCAGCCGATCAGATAATCGCGGACTTTGGCATTTTCACGGAATGTCGCCTGTGTATCAGGTTTATTTGCAAAAAATTCGGGTAATCCGACTGCTTGTTCGCTTTCGGTTTTGAGGTCAGGTAGCGATGCCAGCGACATTTTCAGATCATCAAATTTCGGACTGTCGTAATCACCGATGTCGGAACGAAGCCACGCCTTGCCCCACCATTTTTGCCACGCCTCTTTATCGCTAAAGTTAATCAAATTGTTGAACGAGTGCCAGTTTTGTCCTGTTTTCGGCGTCCAATCCGTCCAATGTTTGCCGAGCGTTTTCTCAATATCATCGCCTTTCAGATGTAATGCCCCAAAGCCATACTGTTGCATATCAGCAAGCGTCGCATAGCCGGTGTGGTTCATCACAATATCAAAAATGACGCGAATCCCCCGTTGATGGGCTTGGTCGATAAAGGTTTTCAGATCGTCTTCATTACCCATATTGGCATCGACCTTCGTCCAATCTTGATGGTAGTAGCCGTGATACGCATAGTGCGGGAAGTCGCCTTTTTCACCGCCGCCGACCCAGCCGTGAATTTGCTCAAGGGGCGAGCTGATCCAAATCGCATTCACGCCGAGTTGTTGTAAGTAATCCAGTTTTTGGGTTAGCCCTTTCAGATCGCCCCCGTGGAAAGTACCGACTTCGTCTTTACCGTCTTTTTTACGCCCGTAGCTGTTGTCGTTACTCGGATCGCCGTTATAAAAGCGGTCGGTTAACACGAAATAAACGGTGGCGTTTTTCCACGTAAAAATCGGCTCGGAACTGACCGCTTGTAACGGTTCCAGTAGCAGTAATCCGTCACTGTCTGCCGATGGCATCATCGTGATCTTACCGTTTTGTACTTTCGCCGTATTGCCTGAATAGAAATCTCGCACCGTTTCGCCGTCTTTGAACACGCCGGAAACCTCAATTTCTAACGGTTTGCCGTCCCATTTCGGACAAACTTGGACTAATTCATTAGCGCTTTTGGTTGCTTCCACCGTTAATTTTGCCGTTGGTGTGCCACTTCGCATATCAATTTCTACGCTGTATTTTCCGTCACGGAACAAGCGGGTCGATTCAACCGGATCTTTGCAAGGCACAAGGCTGACGACTTGATTTAATTTCAGTGCGGTTTGTGGCTGGTAGCATTGTTGATTGAGAGAGAATTGGAACGGATAGTGGCCTTTTTTGAGTTGGGCGTGCGCTTGGTAGAGCAGTTTTTCATTGGATTCAAATGTCGGGAAATGTTCGCTTTGCCATTGGTTGGCGGATAAGGTCGCTGATGCAAAAAGTGAAAGCCAGAGTAGAGATTTTTTCATTTGGGTTTCCTTATCGGCTTATAATGTAGTTGTTGTACAAAATAATATGTAGGGGCAAATAATATTTGCCCCAAAAACAGTCATTGAGAAATAGGGCTAATGTAATTAGCCCCTACAACAGATTATTTCGCCGAAACGTGTTTAATAAAAATCTGGCGAGGTTGTTTTAAGCCAAGCTGTTCCGCTTCATTGACCAAGTTCATCGCTTTATTCACATCATTATTTTTCAATGCTTTTAATACAGCCTGATTGAAATAATCTTCGGTGCTGGATTCGACCGGTTGTGTCGGTTTGGTTGCCGCTTTGGCTGCCGTCGCAGTTGTGCCGACTTGGGTTGGTGCCGGGGTTTTGGCTTCAAATAACGGACCGTTTAAGCCGATAAACTGACTGGATTGAATGCCGTCCACTTCTACATTGACTTTACCTTGGTTGCTGTGTGTCACGGTTATATCCGCAATCGCCGGCGGTTGGTTACCTTTCGCTTTTGCCAAGAGTTTGGCCGGGTGCGTCATCGTGGTTTTACCCTGTAAATCTTGCTCAGTCGTATAAACCAGCAAGTAGATGAAATCTTGATTTGCGGTTGGTGTGAGGCTGAGTTCCGCTTGATATTGTGCCGGACTTAAACCGCGTTCTTCGCTGAATTTAAATTGGGAAGACGGATAGGTCATCGCAGGGTTAAATTGCGCATCTAAAATCAAGGCATTCGGGACGAAGACCGTATTATCTTTTTGTACCGGGCTTGTGATGTTAAGTTTAATCGTGCCTTGATTGGCGGGGATTTTGTATGCCACAACCGAACCGCTTGCGCCCGCTAATTTGTTCGCGAGGGTTGCCACATTCGTCTCATTATTTTGTGAAAGTGTAATATCTTGCCATTGAATTTTTGCCAATTCCGCTTTTGTCGGTTGTAATGGTGCGGCAGCAAGTTGTGATGCGAGAAATAAGCCCGAAAGGAAAAGGGCGATGTTGGTTTTCATAAATCCTCCGAGAGTGAATAACGGGCGGTAATCTAACAAAATTTCCTCCCCCGTTTACAGGGGAAGGTTGGGGAAAGGAAATAAAACTGCAAAATTTTAGTGAAAAATCACCGCTTGTATTCCTTTGGATCGCGCACGTTTTGAACGTGTGCCGTATATCCTATCAAATTTTACTTTTATGATGGGCACTCGTTACAAACGAGCGCCATCTTGGATGGGGTATACTTGATTATCACCAAGCTTCGATGACGCACGTTTTGAACGTGTGCCGTCTATCCCATCAAATTTTACGATAGGCACTCGTTACAAACGAGCGCCATCTTGGGTGGGATATACTTGATTACCACCAAGCTTCAAATTGAACGCCGCCGATAAATTCGCCGTCTTTTGCTTTATAGCCCGCGTCTGTACGGTTTGCAGTATCAAATTTGTCGTTCCAATGTGCGTAAGTACCGAATACACGGATTGCAGGGCGCGCCCAAATGCTTGAGCCGGCTTGCCATTGTTGGGCAATGGTGTATTTCGCTAAGTTGTTTTTCTTACCTGTCGCTTGATCTTTGATCACATCGTAGCCGACTTCCGCAAGGGTACTCATGGTTTCAGTCCATTTATACATTGGACGGATACCAGCTGAGTACCATGTTTTGCCTTGGTTGTTGTCTAAGTCTGTTTTTTCATAGATTAAGGCATACATCACTTCTACTTTGTCGCTGGCTTGAACTACACCTTGGTTGATTAAGCGGAGCATATGACCGCGGTTGCTGGCTAAAGAACCTTGTGCATGACCGTTATTCCAAGAAGTCATGGAGTCTTTCGCATATTGTGCGGTAAACTTATTGAAACCGCCGAAGAAGTTACCTTGAGTATATTCTGCGGTAATCATGTAACCGTTTTTGGTTGCATCGTTATTGACATAAGCCGAATCGTCTTTTTTGTGAGCGTTAGCGTAGTCAAAACCAAGTTCTAATGAACCGTCTTTCCAAAGTTCAATACCCGCTAAGCGTACATCGAAGATGTCGTTATACACATCTTTGTTCACTGAACGATTGCTTTTATAGCTTTTGGTTGCATGGTCATAGTAGTAAGAGAATGCACCGCCCGCTTCCGTATCACGTGTTACGGCTAAAGAAAGTTTACCGAAGCCTAAGTCGATGTTTTCAACCCCTGCACCCGGACCTGAAATATCCCAGTAGTAGAAGTCGTTCATGTGGACATCGTGACGTTGATAGAAGCGTTTACCCGCCCATAATGTTGCGCCCGGTAAGCTGTCTGCGAAGTTTTTGAATTGAACGTTTAATTCACGTAATGCCGGGCTGGTTTCCGTCCAGTCATTGTTTTGTAACGTACCACCGTAAGCGACGTTGGTATCGAAATAAATCGATTTTTCACCCGATTTATACAATTCTTGACCAAGTTTAAATTCTGCATAGGTATCAGATTCGTTACCTAAACGGTATTTTGAACCACCGCCGTTTACGGTAAAGGCAGATTGTTCACCGCCACCTGATGTCCAGCCGATACCTGAACGGGCATAACCGTGGAAATCGACCGCAAACGCAGAAGTTGAAAGTAATGCACCTGAAATAAGGGTTGCTAGCAAGCTTTTATTGATGTTCATAGGGAACTCCTTTAATTGTTATATAGAACGCCTGAATCGCTTCAGTTGTCCACTCGGTTTACATTATGAAAAAAATCGTTATACGCCTAACTCTTTAAACAGGCGTTTGCAGGCGGTGCCGTCTTCTTTAAATAAATGGCAACGGTTCGGGTTAATGCCGATTGACATCGCATCCCCTTCTTTAACTAACACGATATCGTTCTGACGATAGACGAGATTTTGTTTAATCGGCGGCATTTCCACGTGAACTTGGGTTTCATTACCCAACTGTTCGACAACTTTAACCATACCGGTAATGCAGACTTCACTTTGGTCGCAAGGCAGTAAGTGTTCCGGGCGAATGCCGAGCGATAAGTTGTCGCCGACTTTCACGCCTTTACCTTCTACCGGTACCCAAAAGTTAAGGTGGGTGGAATCCGGTAATTCGATTTTTACTGCGTCTTGTTTGACTTCCACCACACGTACCGGGATAAAATTCATTTTTGGTGAGCCGATAAAACCGGCAACAAAGCGGTTGGCAGGGTAGTGATACAGCTCAAGCGGTTTACCGATTTGCGCTACGTTAGTGGCAATTTGTGTGTTGTTGCCGAGCGCTTGTAATACCACGATTTTATCTGCCAAAGTCATAGCTTCGACTTGGTCGTGGGTCACGTAAATCATGGTTCTGCCCAATTTTTTGTGCAGTTTGGAAATTTCGACACGCATTTGTACACGCAATGCCGCATCCAAGTTAGAGAGCGGTTCGTCTAATAAGAACACTTCAGGTTGAGAAACGAGGGTACGACCGATGGCAACACGTTGACGCTGACCACCGGAAAGCTCTTTCGGTTTACGTTGCAGTAAGTGGGCAAGTTGCAAAATTTCGGCTACTTGGTTGACGCGTTGTTCAATTTCCGCTTTGGATTTACCGGCAAGTTTTAAGCCGAAAGACATATTTTCCGCCACATTTAAATGCGGATAGAGGGCGTAAGATTGGAACACCATGCCGATGTTGCGTTTGGCGGGCGGCACGTCGTTCATTCGTTGTTCACCGATGTATAAGTCGCCGGAAGTGATGTCTTCCAAACCTGCAATCATTCTTAACACCGTTGATTTGCCACAGCCCGACGGACCGACAAACACAACAAATTCGCCTTCTTGAATATCCAAGTTAATATCACGTGAAATATGTACGTCGCCATATGATTTATTGACACCCACAAGCTTTACATTTGCCATTCTTACTATCCTCTGTCTGACGGTTTTTGAATGGTGCTAAGCTTAATCATCCGTCACACGGTTGAAATCATACTTTCGAAAAAATTTTCAGCATTTACAAAAAATTTTTTTTGCTTTCGTTTTGGCATGAAGTGTGACGCAGATCACAATTTACCCACTCTTTTTTGTGAGTAAGCTCACAATTTTCAGCAGAGAGATGTAAAGTGTGAAGTAGATCACTAAATAAACCTTCAGGGCGGAGAGGGGGGGAGGATGAACTCAAAAATGAAATCCTTCACTATGCCGCCAACAACATTCTATCCCAACTAATATGAGGAAAATTATATGAAAAAACTAACAAAAACCGCACTTGTCGTTCTTGCCGGGGTATGTTTGGCGCAAGGAGTTCACGCTAAATTGGTAGAAGGACAGTTAAACATTTGGATCAATGCGGATAAAGGTTATAACGGCTTAGCAGAAGTCGGTAAAAAATTCGAAGCCGAAACCGGCGTCAAAGTTATTGTTGAGCACCCGAGCAAATTAGAAGAATTATTTCCGCAGGTAGCGTCAACAGGCGACGGTCCGGATATCATTATTTTCGCTCACGACCGTATGGGCGGCTATGCACAATCCGGTTTATTGGCGGAAGTACAGCCAAGCGCAGAATTTAAAGCAAAATTATCGGATATCGGTTGGGAGGCGACCAAATATAACGGTAAACAAATTGCTTATCCTATCGCTATCGAAGCGCTCTCTTTGATTTATAACAAAGACTTAGTACCGACCCCGCCGAAAACTTGGGAAGAAATTGAGAAGTTAGACAAGGATCTGAAAGCGAAAGGTAAAAATGCGATCATGTGGAACCTTGCCGAACCGTATTTCACTTGGCCGATCATCTCTTCTCAAGGCGCTTATGCGTTTAAAGTGACACCAAACGGTTATGACGTGAAAGATGTCGGCGTAAACAATGAAGCGGCACAAAAAGGCTTACAGTTCGTCGTGGATCTTGTGAAAAAGAAAGTCATTAATGCCGACACCGATTATTCCGTTGCGGAAGCATCGTTCAATAAAGGTAATACCGCAATGACGATTAACGGCCCTTGGGCGTGGGCAAATATTGAGAAAAGCGGCATTAACTACGGCGTAGCCGTATTACCGACATTAAACGGTCATGCCGGTAAACCTTTCGTCGGGGTATTGAGTGCGGCGGTGAATGCTTCAAGCCCGAACAAAGATTTGGCGAAAGAGTTCTTGGAAAATCATTTATTAACCGACGCCGGCTTGGATACGGTCAATAAAGATACGCCGTTAGGTGCGGTTGCGCTTAAGAGCTACCAAGAAAAATTAGCCGCAGACCCGCGTATTGCCGCCACGATGGCGAATGCGGAACACGGTGAGATTATGCCGAATATCCCGCAAATGAGCCGTTTCTGGTATTCGGAAAAAGCGGCAATCGACAGCGCAGTATCCGGTCGTCAATCCGTCAAAGCGGCACTGGATGAAGCACAAGCGAAAATTGAAAAAGAGTAATTAAAAACTCCCCTCTTTAGAAAAGAGGGGAATAAAATGACAAGCGGTCTTATTCTTATCATATTTTGCAATTTCCTCTTCGCAGTTCTCAAACAAGGAAACTAAAATGCTAACCTCAACTCACACCTCTATTTCACCTGCTCAGCTTTGGGGTAAACGGGCGCTTGTCGGCTTGCTTTACCTTATTGCTTTTTATTTGGTATTTACCATCTATTTGCAGGGTGAAATTTTATTTGCGTTATTGACCTTAGTCGTCGTGACTTCCGGTATTTTTGTCTTTAGTTCGGAACGGGCTTATCGTTGGCGCTACCTTTTCCCGGGGGTATCCGCATTAGGTATTTTTGTGGTCTTCCCGCTTGTTTGTACTGTCGTGATCGCCTTTACCAATTACAGCGGTTCGAACCAACTTGCTTTTGAGCGTGTGGTCAGCCAATTGCAAAGCCAACGCTATTTTTCGGGCGAACGTTACGATTTCAAATTACTTGAAACGCCGAACAGTCAATATCAATTAGTCCTTGAAAATAAAAATTTGCAAAAAATTTATCTTTCCGCACCGCTTGCATTAAGCGAGTTGAAAGGGGAAATCAAATTGGAAGAGACGGCAACGTTGCCTGAAGGCAATGTCGCCCCGCTTAGAATTGTGACTCAAAACCGCCAACAGCTTCAAAGCCTTAATGCGGTTTTACCGAGCAACGAAATGCTCACCATGAGCTCGCTCCGTCAATTTTCCCAACAAAGCAGCCGTTTCAGTTTTGATCCGGAAAGTCAAATTTTAACCAATCACGAGACGAACGAGCGTTATAAACCGAACAATGACGTCGGTTTCTTCGAGCAGATTGATGACCAAGGTAACTTCACCGGTAAACGGGTTGAGCCGGGTTATACGGTCACAATCGGCTGGCAAAATTTCGTCAAAATTTTAACGGACGAAGGGGTACAAAAACCGTTTATCCAAATCTTTATCTGGACGGTGACGTTTGCGTTCTTAACCGTGGTCTTTACGACGTTGCTCGGTATGATTTTTGCGTCATTAGTCCAATGGGAGCCGTTAAAAGGCAAAGCGGTGTACCGTTTATTACTTATCCTACCGTATGCCGTGCCGGGCTTTATTTCTATCCTCGTATTTAAAGGGTTGTTCAACCAAAGCTTCGGGGAAATCAACTTAATTTTAGATAATCTGTTCGGTATTCGCCCGGAATGGTTTAATGATCCGTTCTTAGCCAAAACGATGTTGCTGATTGTGAATACTTGGTTGGGTTATCCGTACATGATGATCGTTTGCATGGGCTTATTGAAAGCGATTCCGCACGATTTATATGAAGCCTCCGCCATTGACGGCGCAACGGTATGGCAAAACTTCACCCGTATCACGATGCCGCAGCTGATTAAACCGCTGATGCCGTTGATGATTGCGAGCTTCGCATTTAACTTCAATAACTTCGTATTAATCCAATTATTAACCCAAGGTCGTCCGTCCATGATCGGAACCAGTACGCCGGCAGGTTACACCGACTTGTTAGTGAGCTATACCTATCGTATCGCCTTTGAAGGCAGCGGTACGCAAGACTTCGGTTTAGCAGCGGCAATTGCCGTGATCATTTTCTTACTCGTGAGCGGATTGGCGTTGTTCCAAATTCGTTTGACGAAGTTGCAGCAGGATTAAAAAAGTATGAAAAGCAAGTAATTGACTTCGATCTACCCCCTCTTTGCTAAAGAGGGGGACTAGTTAGATGATAAAATCTATAACTTATAAGGAATTTCTTATGGCTATCGTTCAACCTAAATCAATGAAAGCGCGCTTATTTGCAACGCATTTCTTTCTCATCACATTCTGTGCGTTGATTATGTTCCCCCTATTGATGATTTTAGGGATCTCGCTTCGTCCGGGGAACTTAGCACTCGGGGAAATTATCCCAAGCCAAATTTCCTTCGAACACTGGAAACTGGCGTTAGGTTTTAGCGTCACGAATCCGGACGGGACGGTCACTCCGCCTCCGTTCCCGGTATTGTTGTGGCTATGGAACTCAGTCAAGGTGGCGGGAGTCACGGCGATTATCACGCTTGCTCTTTCCACGACGGCGGCGTATGCCTTTGCACGTTTACGTTTTGCCGGTAAATCCATGTTGTTACAAAGTATGTTGATTTTCCAAATGTTCCCGGCAGTGCTTTCCCTTGTGGCGTTGTATGCGTTATTTGACCGTTTAGGGGCATATGTGCCTTTCTTAGGTTTAAACACGCACGGCGGTTTGATCTTCGCTTACCTTGGTGGTATTGCAATGCACGTTTGGACGATCAAAGGCTATTTTGAAACCATTGATAAATCGCTCGAAGAAGCCGCCGCACTTGACGGTGCAACCCCGTGGCAGACGTTCCGTTTGATTTTATTACCATTGTCCGTCCCGATTTTAGCGGTGGTCTTTATCCTTGCCTTTATCTCGGCGATTATTGAAGTGCCGGTCGCTTCCCTCTTGTTACGTGACGTCAGTAACTACACCTTGGCGGTGGGTATGCAACAATATCTGCACCCGCAAAACTATCTGTGGGGTGACTTTGCGGCGGCGGCAATCTTATCCGCGATTCCGATCACTGTGGTCTTTATCATCGCACAACGCTGGTTAGTCGGCGGATTAACGGCTGGTGGGGTGAAAGGGTAATTTGATAATGTGACAATATCTCTTTCACTTCGATCTGATCCCCCTCTTTAGCAAAGAGGGGTTAGGGGAGATTTATTCGCTTACGCTCACACTTCGTGCCGTTGCTAAAGCAACGTTTAAACGCAAGCGTTTGTAGCAGACTAGAATCACGAAGTGAGAGAGTGAAATTTCATTATTGTAAAAAAATAACCAAACACTAAAAAAGTCTTTTCTTCGATAATGGCTTCTGCCAAATCTCCC
>NZ_JBGYBX010000043.1:0-4580 GCF_041817755.1 Glaesserella sp.
CTGTGCTGTTAGGCATGATAATGTCCCTTTTTAAAATGTCTATAATAAGATTTATTATTTTACAAGTCCATTAATGAGTGAAGCAATAATACAAGCAGTTACAAGCGGTAAGATCCGAATCAAATTTTGCAAATCTTACAGAGTCGGTTGTATTTAATCCTATATCGTACTAAAATAGCCGCAATTTAGTACGATATAGGATAATATTATGACTTTTTACGAACGTCTTTTTCATTCGTTTTTATTTGAAATCGGAGCAATGGCAATCGGCGCGGTTGCGGTATTATTGGCAGGGGATTTCAGCCTTGAAGCGGCGGCGGGAACAGGGGTTGCCATGTCCGTGATGGCAATGGCGCTTAACTTTTTGTTTAACTATGTGTTTGATAAATTCGCGACCGGCAAGCGGGAAGAGCGCAGCCTGAAATTACGGATTCTGCACACGGTCTGTTTTGAGTGTACCTTATTGCTGTTTACCATTCCCGTGGTGGCGTATTTATTGAATTTAAGCCTGTGGCACGCCTTTTTAGCGGATATCGGATTGAGTTTATTGATTATGCTGTACGCCTTGGTGTTTAACTGGCTTTACGACATTACCCGTGTCAAATTTTTGGAGCGCGAACATGAATCCTTTTGATAAATTGGTGGAACTGGCGGCACAATTATCGAGCATTTACGCTAATGTGGCGAAGCAACACCAACTCACTCTAAACGAATTACATTTTTTGTATTCCATCGGTCGTTACGGTGCGACATCGCCTACCGCCATCGGTGATAAATGGAGTTTGCCGAAACAAACCGTCACGTCCGTTTGTAAACAATTGGATCAAAAAGGTTTTTTGGTTTTTCTGCCTGATGAGAACGACAAACGCAGTAAGTTGATTGCTTTAAGTGCAAGCGGTAAACTCTTTATCGACCCGATTATCGCTCGGCTCACCGAAGCAGAATTGCAAGTAAGCCGGCAGTTCGGTATGCAAAAATTTGAGCAATTGCTTGATGAGACCGAAATGGTATTAAATCAACTTGCTACACAGTTAAACACGATTTAGGAGAAACAATGATTAGACCTGCAAAAGCCGATGATGTCGCTCGTATTGCCGAGTTGTTATACCAAGTTCACGCTGTTCACGTTGAAGCTCGCCCTGATATTTTTCAGGCTGGAAAACGCAAATACAACGATGAAGAAATTTTAGCCTTAATGGCAGACGAACAAAAACCGATCTTTGTGTATGAAGATGAAAACGGCAAGGTGCAAGGCTATGCGTTCTGCATTTATCAAATTACACAAGGCGTTCCGGCGTTATTTGATCGCAAGGTGTTGTATATTGACGATCTCTGTGTGGATGCGTCACAACGCGGTAAGAAAATCGGCGAGAAGTTGTATCAGTATGTAGTGGATTTTGCCAAAGCCAACGCTTGCGACAGCGTGACACTTCACGTTTGGAATGACAATCAAGGGGCATTCCGTTTCTACGAACGCTTGGGGCTTGAACCGTTAAAAACCTTGATGGAACAGAAACTTTAAGGGAAAAAGAGGTGGGAATTGAATGAAATTTTGCATTTGCAAACTTTTCTTCAAATCCCACCGCTTGTTTTGTGTTATGTCATTAACGTGTAATGCTTATCGCATTTGATTCGGCGTTAATCCCCATTCACCGGCAGATGATTCACCTTTCACATCGCCAACAAACAGACGGATTTGGGCGCGGAATTTTTCCACTTCCGCACGATTTTCCATAAATTGCTCAAATTGGGCTAAGTTTGCGTTTGGATATTCCCAAATGGCTTTATAACCTTCAGGTTGTTTTACGTCTGTACGCACAGGCCACATATACCAAACATTTTCTTGGAAATCTTTATCTAATAACCAGCTTAAATAAAGTTTTGCTGCTGCCGGGTGTTTGGCGTCTTTTAAAATCGCCGCACGTTGCGCCCAAGCCACAAAACCTTCTTCGCTTGGTAACACAAATCGGGATTTCGCTTCAGGATCGGCTTTTAACATTCCATCGGTTGAGAAAGTCGCCGCATAAGTTCCAGCCTCCACTTCATCTGCTGGTGCTTGTGTGCCACGCACAAAGTGCGGTTCGTTTTTCATTAAATTTTGTAACCAATTCCAACCGTATTTATCCACGGCTAACTTATAGCCGAATAGCACGGCATCATCATCGTTCGGGTAAGTTGAGATGATTTTGCCTTTTAGTTTCGGGTTGGTGTAGTCGGCAAAGGTGGTTGGCGTTGGAATATCACCGAGTGCTGTTTTGTTTGAAACGTTGCTGAACGCATCCACAAATACACCTGTCCAAGCGCCGTCTTTATCTTTAAACGCTGGGTAAACTTTATCCCAACCCAGCGGTTTATACGTCATTAACACGCCTTCCGCTTTCCAACGTGGGTAGTCTTGCAAGGTTTGTAGTTGCACCACGTCCGCTTGCAGATTTTGGGTTTCCAGTTGGTAATCAATGTGGGCATCGTGTACTTTGCTGTAATCTACGATGGTTTGCAGTTTCATTTTCGGGAAACGTTTTTCAAAAGCGGCTTTTATGCCGTTTTGTTGTTCGGCGGTGTCGCCGCCGGCATACACGACTAACGTGCCGCCTTCTTTAACGGCTGCTTGATAAAGTTCCTCTAAAGAACGGGTTTCAACGTCCACCGCAAAGGCAGACGTGCCGATTAACGCGGTTGAAATAAGGGTAAGTTTTGCAAATGATTTCATCTATTTTCCTTGAATGAATAATGTTGTTTATTGAATAGCTGCATTATATTGAAATAAAAAATGGGAAAAATAGCGTCTTTTGAATATAATTATTACAAAAATTGTAACAATAGAGGGGTGATATGGATCGTATTGAGGCGATGAACATTTTTCTGACGGTGGTTGAAACGGGGAGTTTTACCGCAACGGCAGATCGGTTGGATTTATCTCGTCCAATGGTGACCAGAGCGGTAGCATTGGTGGAAGAGTGGTTTAATGCACGATTATTGCAACGTACCACACGCCGAGTTTCGCTGACTTCCGCAGGCGAGCGAGCCGTAGCACATTGCCAAAAAATGGTTGAGTTAGCGGCTGAAATTGAACAAGACATCTTGGCACAACAAGGGGAGCTGCAAGGCTCACTGCGGATAGCCTCAAATTCATCATTTGGTAGCACCCATTTGTTACTGGCTATCAAAGATTTTTTACAACGCCATCCGAAACTAAATATTCAGTTGCAATTAAGCGATCAGTCGGTCAATTTAATTGATGAACGCATCGATTTGGCGATTCGCTTTACCAATCAGCCCGACCCGAGTTTAATCGCACGCCCGTTGGCGACTTGCCATTCGTTACTGGTTGCCAGCCCTGAATATTTGGCTCAAAAGGGCATTCCCAAAACACCGCAGGATTTGGCGGAACACATCTATTTGGCACACGCCAATATCAACCGTAAAGCGTGGAAGTTTTATCAAAACGATCGTGAAATCAGCCTAGAACTCACCAGCCAGTTCACCACCAATGACACCGGCGCCTTGTTAAATCTCACGCTTGCAGGCGGCGGCATCGCAATGCTACCGAAATACCTCTTAAACGAACATTTAGCCAACCGGCAATTAGTGTCAATCTTAACCGACTGGCAACTCCCAACTTATCAAATCTACGCCCTATATTCTTCTCGCCACAAACTGCCTTTAACTATCCGCACATTGGTGGATTTTTTGGTGGAGAGATTTAATGGGGTGAGTTGGTAGTGGGATGTTAATTTTATAATTGAAAGTTTTGATGTTTTTCACAAAAGTTTTAAGTGTAATTGAAATTTTTACTATTTAAAGATAAAGTATCAGGTATAAATTAAGGAATTTGCTATGAAGAAAGATTTAGTTTATCGCCGGAAATACCTTGAAACGGTGCGTCCGTTTATCGGTAAAAGTTTGATTAAAGTGTTCACAGGGCAACGCCGTGTGGGGAAAAGTTATTTGCTGTTTCAGATTATGCAAGAGATTCAAACGGCGGATAAAAATGCCCACATTATTTATATCAACAAAGAAGACTTGGCATTTAGCCACATTGCAACTGCTGAAAACCTAAACGATTTTGTACAAGAGCAGAAAAAGTGCGGTCAAAAAAATTACATTTTTATTGATGAAATTCAAGAAATTACAGGTTTTGAGCAAGCGTTGCGTTCGCTTTTGTTAGATGACGAATTGGATTTGTATTGCACGGGCAGCAATGCTCATTTGCTTTCACGGGATATTGCAGGCAGCCTGAGTGGGCGAGCCATTGAAATTAATGTCCATTCCCTGTCCTATTTTGAATTTCTTGAATTTATGAAACTGGACGATAGTGATAAGGCGATGTCGCTGTTTTTGAAATACGGTGGTTTACCTTATTTAAAAGACTTGCCGTTGCAAGACAACATTGTGTTTGAATATCTGCGGAATATCTATTCCACCATTGCCATTCGGGATATTGTGAACCGCTATGCATTGCGAAATGTGCAATTTTTAGAACAACTCACACAATTTTTGGCGAGCAATATCGGCAATTTGTTTTCTGCTAAAAAAATCTCTGATTTTTTAAAATCGCAGAAAATTACTACGTCAAGCAC
>NZ_JBGYBX010000044.1:0-80155 GCF_041817755.1 Glaesserella sp.
GAGCTGGCGAAGGTGCTGATTAAATTTATCGAGGCGGGGATTCAAATTAATCTTCTGACCCATTCGCTAGGTGCCCGGGTGGCGCTTTCCGCCTTAAATGTGTTGGGGGATTTTGACGGTGCGTATGATGAGAAAATAGATAACCTGATAATGTGGGAGCCGGCGGTGGCGGATAATGCGTTTACCGATAAATATACCCGAAGTATGAACCCGATAGCGATGGAGATTTTTCCTTAACAGCATGGATATTCTCCGCTCTGAAATTTTCGCCCCAGTTATCCCTGTTGCGACTTTCGATACCGTTGATGAAGTGATTGCATTGGCAAATGACTGTGAATATGGCTTAACCTCTTCCGTTTACACACAAAATATCAACAAAGCGATGAAAGTCGTTTCTCGCTTAAAATTCGGTGAAACCTATGTAAACCGTGAAAACTTTGAGGCGATGCAAGGCTTCCATGCAGGTTGGCGCAAATCGGGTATTGGCGGAGCGGACGGTAAACACGGTTTAGAAGAGTACCTCCAAACGCATGTGGTTTATCTGCAATTTGATGCATAAAAAGGATAAAAAAATGAGCGCTTCTTGCAGTAAAGGAGCGCTCATTTTATTGCATAACTCAGAATGTTTATCGCTTATTCGCTGAAGCGTTCAATGCGAGCGCCCAATTTTTGGAGTTTGGCTTCGATATTTTCATAACCGCGATCGATGTGATAAATTCGATCGACGATCGTTTCACCGTTAGCGATACAACCGGCTAGCACTAGACTGATTGAAGCCCGCAAATCCGTTGCCATGACCTGTGCACCGGATAAGCGCTCTACGCCATGGCAAATTGCGGTATTTCCTTCAATTTCGGCTTTTGCTCCCATACGAATTAATTCAGGGATATGCATGAAGCGGTTTTCAAAGATCGTTTCGGTAATTTTACTAGTACCTTCCGCAACGGCGTTTAGCAAAGTGAATTGGGCTTGCATATCCGTTGGGAATCCCGGGTGGGGCATGGTACGGATATTCACCGCTTTCGGGCGTAAACCGAGAGAATCCAGCGTGATGGTACTATCGGTAACATCGACCTGCATACCTGCTTCACGTAATTTCTCAATCACAGCATCAAGCGTGTCCGCTTTGGTTCCGCGGCAAACGATTCGTCCGCCCGAGACGGCGGCTGCGACTAAAAACGTGCCAGTTTCGATACGATCGGGTACGATATGATGTTGGCATCCGCGTAAACGCTCGACACCGTCGATGGTGATCGTATCGCTACCGGCACCTGAAATATTGGCACCCATTTTATTTAAAAAGATTGCCGTATCGACGATTTCAGGTTCACGGGCGGCATTTTCGATGATGGTTTTTCCTTTGGCAAGCGTTGCAGCCATCATAACGGATAATGTCGCACCGACGCTGACTTTATCCATCAGAATACGAGCGCCTTGCAGGCGATCCACTACATCCGCTTTGACGTAGCCTTCATCAAGAATGATCCGAGCGCCCATTTTTTCTAAGCCGCTAATATGCATGTCAACGGGTCTCGCGCCGATTGTGCATCCTCCCGGCAGAGAAACTTGCCCTTGATGAAAACGGGCAACTAGTGGTGCAAGCGCCCAAATCGAGGCTCGCATGGTTTTAACCAGTTCGTAAGGGGCGATGTAATGATCAATTTTACTTGCATTGATGTGTACCGTTCCGGATGTGTCACGTTCAACGACGACACCTAATTTACGTAAGATTTTGAAGGTAGTATCGACATCTTTAAGGTTCGGAACATTGGTCAACGTAATCGGTTCTTCTGCAAGAATAGAGGCAAAAAGAATAGGTAATGCGGCATTTTTTGCGCCTGAAATATCAACGGTTCCGTTTAAGGTAAACGGACCGTGAACACGAAATTTTTCCATTTTGATTCCTTATAAAATAATGGAAAATTGAATACGGAAAGCCGGTTACAAGCGGTGAGATCTTCATGATTTTTTGCAAATAACGGCTTTCGGTGCTCAATTTTCAATTTTGAATTAACCCGCCATATTTAACAGACGTTCTCTTTTCCACTGTTCGGTGGTAAATGTTTTAATCGTGAGGGCGTGGATCACATTGGTGGCAAAGAGTTCCGTGAGCGGGGCATAAATCATTTGTTGTTGTTTGACTTTAGACAGTGAAGCAAAGGCATCACTGACGGCGATAACGCCGTAATGCGCATTTTCTCCCTGAACATAAACTTCGGTAAGATTAAGTGCATTTTTGAGCAACTCTTCAATTTGTTTTGGTTCCATATTATTTTTTATTCTCGCGTAAGAAAGTCGCAAACCATTCGGCTAAATCAAACAATTCCGCTAATTTTCGGATTGCTTCGGATACGTTGATTAGATGGTTGCTGTGTGTTTGTTGGTAATGATGAAGTAATTCGGCAAGTAGGGTAAAACCTGCAGAATCTATTCTTTCCAGTTCTTTTAAATCCCAGTAAATTTGTTGTTTGGCTTTTGGTGATAAAAAAGAAGCACGTTGCTTCCATAACGGAAGCAACGTGTCTCGTGTGAGTTCACCAAAAAGTTTTACAATCAGACTTTCATGGTTTTCCTGAATGTGCCATTGTAGTGAATTTTGGATTTGCATAAAGAATTATTTACTTAAAGTGATCGGTTGTTTCGCGGATTGGGATACTTGCGCCGTGAGAGCATCGATACCTTGTTGACGTAAAATTCCGCTCCATTCGTTTTGCTTTGTCGCAACCATACTCACGCCTTCAGCCGCCATATCGTAAGCTTGCCATTCACCGGTTTTGCTGTTTTTACGCCATTTGAAATCTAATTTGAGCGGTTGGGCATTTCCTGTTTGTAAGACGTTGACGCGAATGCTGACAATGGATTTATCCCCGACAGGTTTTTCACTCTCGATTTGGACTTGTTGATCGCTGTATTGCGTTAATACTTGTGCATAAGATTGCTCAATAAATTGCCCGAATGCCGTGAAAAATGCTTCGCGTTGCGCATCGCTGGCAGATGATAAGTTTTTACCTAATACCAATTGCCCGGCATATTTCACATGAATATGCGGCATCAGGTCATTGCGTACGATAGTCCGTAAATAATTCGGATCTTTTTTTATTTTGTTTTGATTTGCTTTGATATCACCAAAAAGTTTATCCGCCGTTTGTTGCATTAATACGTAAGGGCTGGTAGATGCCAATGCGGTGGTTGATAGAAACGTCGTAAATGCAACCATACCGGTGACTAAAATTTTTTTGAGGGTTTTGATCATGATGTTAAAACTCCAACGTTAAAAGCGGGTGATGATCCCACTATACTTAATTTTATGGTAAGCGTTTGCCCACCGTTATTGTTCCGCTTTGGGTTCTGCGGTTTCTTCCGTTTTATCGGATTTTTTATCGCCATATAAGAACTGACCGATTAAATCTTCAAGTACCATGGCTGAATTGGTGTCTGTAAAGGTTGCTCCTTCTTTTAACATATCGGTTTCACCTTCAATCATAAAACCGATGTTTAATGCGATATATTGTTCACCGAGTAAGCCTGCCGTTTTTATGGAGAGCGAACTGGTATCCGGAATTTGGTTAAATTCTTCGTTTATTGCTAATGTTACTCGAGGTGTATAGGTTTTCGCATCCAGTTGGATATCGGATACTCTGCCGACAACCACACCGCCGACCTTAATCGGCGCACGGACTTTTAGTCCTCCGATATTATCGAAAGTTGCATAAAGCGTATAAGTTTTTTCTGAGCTGAATCCCTGAACATTTGCTACCCGTAAACCCAAAAATACGAGAGCCGCTAAACCGAGCAGAACAAACAAGCCTACCCAAAATTCATATTTAATTGATTGACGCATTTTATTTCCTTTTAAATCATCCGCCGAACATAATGGCGGTTAAAATAAAGTCTAATCCTAATACAACAAGTGACGAATGTACGACGGTTCGTGTTGTTGCTTGACTGATTCCTTCCGATGTCGGGATTGCATCATAGCCGTTAAAAAGTGCAATCCAAACGACGGCAAAAGCAAATGCAATACTTTTAATAAAGCCGTTGAATAAATCACCGACGGTAACGGTATTTTGCATCACTGACCAAAAACTGCCGGCATCTACGCCTTTCCAATCTACGCCGACTAAAGAACCGCCCCATATACCGATTGCGGTAAAAATAACGGCAAGTATCGGCATTGCGATAATACCGGCCCAAAAACGTGGTGCAATTACGCGTCTGAGCGGATCAATCGCCATCATTTCAAGACTGGAAAGTTGTTCCGTTGCTTTCATTAAACCGATTTCCGCAGTTAACGCAGAGCCGGCTCGTCCTGCAAATAATAATGCCGTTACCACCGGACCTAATTCCCTTAATAGTGAGAGTGAAACCAGTTGCCCCAAGCTGGTTTCAGCCGAAAAGTCTACGAGTACAACGTAACCTTGTAAGCCGAGAACCATGCCGATAAACAGTCCGGACAACATGATGATTAACAGTGACTGAACGCCCAATACGTGTAACTGTTTTATCAGCAATGGGGTATGTTTGCGGATTTCGGGTTTACCGATTAACGCCCCCCACAACATGAAACTTGAGCGACCTATAGCTTGGATAAATTTTATTACTGATGCGCCGATTGCAGAGATAAAATCATTCATTAAATAGTTCCTCTGTATATTCTTTAGCCGGATAATGAAATCTGACCGGTCCATCAGCTTTACCGGATAAAAATTGAATGACTTGAGGATCTTGACTTGCCATGAGATTTTCCGGTGTTCCCTCCGCAATAATGCGCTTATCTGCAACAATGTAAGCATAGTCGGCAATACTGAGTACTTCCGTAACATCATGAGAAACCACGATAGAAGTCAAATTAAGCGCTTGATTCAGCTTTTTAATAAGATCAACAATGACCCCCATGCTGATAGGATCTTGTCCGGTAAAAGGCTCATCGTACATAATCAAGTCAGGATCTAAGGCAATTGCGCGAGCCAATGCGGCTCGGCGTGCCATTCCGCCGGAAAGTTCTGACGGCATTAATTGTGCTGCACCTCTAAGACCGACAGCCTCAAGTTTCATTAACACCAGCTTTCGAATTAAACTTTCGGGTAAACGAGTATGCTCTCGGATTGGGAAAGCAACATTATCAAACGTAGATAAATCCGTAAATAATGCTCCGGATTGGAACAGCATTCCCATACGTTGACGGATTTCATAAAGCGTTTTATTGGAAGACTTGCAAACATCCTGTCCGTCAAACAAGATCTCTCCTGATTCCGGAATGAGTTGACCGCCGATAAGACGCAATAATGTCGTTTTACCGATACCGGACGGTCCCATGATGGCCGTTATTTTACCTTTCTGTACGCGTAGATTCAGGTTATCGTAAATGATTCGATCTCCCCGTTTAAACGTGAGGTTTTTGACTTCAACCAAGTTTGTTATATCACGCATTAATATCTTCTTTTTTGTCCAAAATGACCGCGAATAATCTATAAATGTTCACACAATGTCAAATTACTTTAATTAATCCGACAAAAAAATAGGCAACGAAAAAGGCATATTGAATGTTTAGTTTCAATATGCCTTTCGGCAATAAGATGCTATTGAGCATAAGTAATAACTTTGATGACTTTTGTCACACCACTGATATGACGCGCAACCTCAGCCGCCGCATTGGCTTGTGTGGTTGAAAGATTCCCCATCAAAAAGACTTCGCCGTTTTCGGTAATAACTTTAACATCCGTCGCTTTCACTTCGGCATTCACCAGTAGTTTAGACTTGATTTTCGTCGTTATCCAGCTGTCTTGACTGATTTGTCCGACACTGATTTTTTCGCCGATTCGGATTTCATTGTAGACGGTTGATACCCCTTCTACACCGGCGGCAACATTTTTAGCCGCTTCTTTCACTGAGTCATTCGGAGCCTGACCGATAAGAAGCACTTTACCGTTGTATGAAACGACATTAATGCGGGCTTCTTCTTTAATTTGAGCATCTTTATTGAGGTTATATGCTACTTTTTCTTCTAATGTTTCATCATCTAATTGGCGTCCTGCGGTACGGGGATCCGTTGCGACTTTTGTTGCAACGGCAGCACCGCCGACAACGGCAGTAGCAAGACAACCCTGCAATGATGCGAAGGTAAATGCAAACAGGCTTGCAAGACTGATACGTTTAATGATTTTTACCATAATGGGCTCCTTTTATTTTAGTGGGAAGCGGGGTTAAACAATAAGTTATCGACTAATTCACATAGTAGGTTAATACAAAATTGATGTCCTTCAATAATACGCAATTCGTTGATCGAGGGCATTTCAATTTCAAGATCGCCTTCTTCAAGTAAACCTTTAGTGTGATCATTCAGACTACTGGTAAACGCAAAAATTTCCAAATTTTCATTATTAGCACAATGAATTGCATTGAGTACGGCTTCTTCATTACCGATAGGAGAAAAGGCGATAAAAAGATCACCTTCTTTTGCAATAACTTGCAATTGTTTTCTATATATTTGCGAGAGTTCTTTATCTTGATTCAAACAGCCTACAAGCATGCCGTCAAATTGTAGCAAATGCGCGAAAAGACTGGGGCGAGCCAAATCATATCGATGTAACAGGTTGCTGACTAATAACTGTGCATTCGCATAAGAGCGGCCGTATCCGCATACGATAATTTTATTTCCGCGTAATAAGCAGGCGACAATGCGATTAGCCGCTTCATTCAAGACGGAGGGTAATAATTCGGCTGCTGCAATTTGAATTTGAATACTTTCGCTAAATCGATCTTGGATCTTTTCTAACATATTAACCTAAAAAATTTTTTATCCATAAAGGCGGATTATTTCCTTCAAAAGCAACGACATCAAAGCGACAATCAGCGGTATCTAAACTTTTATTTAAACGGGCTAACCATAAATTAGCGGCTTTCAGCCATTTTTGTTGCTTTGAATAATTAATGCTTTCCACAGCAGAACCGAAATCGGCGTTTTTTCGTTGACGGACTTCAATAAAGACGACAGTATCGTTGTGCCGCATGATAAGATCAAGTTCTCCGCATTTAAAAGACTGATTTTGAGCAATAAACGTAAGACCTTGTGTTTCTAAAAATACCCTTGCTTTTTGCTCAAAATCAGCGCCTTGGGAACGCTTATTAATTTGCATTGACAATCGAACCGCCGCGGTATTGTAACCATGTCATTTCGCGCTCAATATTACAATTCGGTCCTGCACTGAGAATACCGGTCAAGCCGTGTACTTTATATCCGGGAATTTGGCGGAACTCGTTAAATTTATTGGCGATTGACCAAGCGTCGGAACCCATCGCATACAGACGCATCATGGAGAAATCACTTTCAGCCAAATTTTCGGCTTTTTTGTATTCTGATGATTCAGGATCGGAGAGAAGCGGAATTTCGCTGAATTTGACGCCTTCCATGGTTAAACGGAACTCCGGTCCGTTATTCGGTGAGTTACTGCGTGAAGACGTATAAATCGGGAATTGATTTGCCAGCGGTGAATTATCGATACCTTGTTTCAATTCGAGTAATTGTTCGGCGCTGCCTAGTGCATAAAGTGCACCGCCTTGAGCCATCCCGTTATTTTGTAATGAGGCGGCAACATCTAAAGGTTGGTAATAATAACGGATATCGGCATCTTTATTGGTAAGTTGACGCCAACGTTGGGCGAAAGCATCGGCGGAGCGTTGACCAAAATCCCCTTGCGGTGTCGCGACAACGGCATGTGAAATTCCGTCATGGTAGAAACGATCGGCGGCTGAACGCGCTTCGGCTTCCGGCGATAAACCGTAGTAGCATACTTTCGCCACAGCTCGGACGTTCGGTGTGGAATTCAACGCCAATACATTGATTTGGTTAATTTCTTTGCTTGCCAACATGTCATCCACACGTGATTTCAATAACGGACCGATGATGGTTTGCGCACCGCCCTGTTTGGCTTGGGTAAGCAATGTTTCAATAGGCGCCGAATCGGTATCGTAAGTTTGAACGGCCATAGAATCGGCACCTTTTGCATCATCAAATCCACGTTTGATGATATCACCTAACGCCTTTGCCTCACCGCTAAGCGGTAAAAGAAGAGCGACGCCGTTTAATTGGGTTTGCTGGAAATTCGTGACATTTTGTAATTCTGTCGGTAATAAGCGGGCGGCACTGTGTGTCGGATACTGTCTTTTCCAATTTTCAATAACAAGCGGTAATTGCGTCGGATCCGACATATTTTGATTATATGCCACGACAAGCATTAACCATCCGGCTAACCCCATTTCACCCGGACCGGCAACGGTTTTTTCCAACATTCCTCGGTTGGCATTACGTAGCATTTCCCAAATTTTATCGTTGTTTTCTTGGCGAATGCGGTTATCCGTAATGTAAGTATCCATGAGTGATCTGACTTTAACCGCTTCAATCACGTCTTTTTGGTTCTCGGCAATACGAGCTTGCGTTTGATACGAACGGAAAATTTGCGTTTGGCTCAGCTGTGACGGCGGTAATTGTTTCAATAAATCTCGGGCAAGTTGATTATTTCCCTGTAATGCAGCTAATTGTGCCGTTAATAAGTGATATTCCGGACGTTGAATATCATTGAGTTTGGCAATCTGAATCTCACTGAGGGTATTTTGTGCTTCCACAATTTTATTTTCCTCAATCAGCTGACGAACAGCTAATAAACGGTAGCTCTGTTGTTCTTCTAAATCCGTGCTTTGATCCGCTTTATTAACATAAAATTCAGAGGTTGCGTAAGCTTCATTTTTCAAAGATTCGGTGACTTGATTTTTGAAAAAACCGGAACCGGTACACGCAGAGAGAAACAGTGCCAGTGCGGTAGGTACGAAGACAGTTTTCATTTTTTGGCTAAAAGTGCGGGTTTGTACTAGAATAGTCAACATTTTTATCGCTCCGTAATGGAAAATTAGAAAATTATCATTATTGGTCTAATGAATACTGAACGGGATCTTACTTATCAAATAAGTGAAAATCAAATGAAAAACGGATATAACGTAAATCAGACGGGCGTATTATATATTGTAGCGACCCCCATCGGAAATTTGGCGGATATTACTCAACGGGCATTAGATACCTTTCGGCAGGTCGACTTGATCGCGGCGGAAGATACCCGACACAGCGGCGTGCTGCTCAATCATTATGGGATTAAAAAGCCCTTTTTTGCGCTACACGATCATAACGAACAACAGCGGGCAAGCGTTTTAGTGGAAAAATTACGCCAAGGCATGAATATAGCCTTGATTTCCGATGCCGGTACACCGCTTATCAGCGATCCCGGATTTCACCTTGTCCGAGATTGCAGACAAGCGGGGATAAAAATTGTGCCGCTTCCGGGGGCATGCGCAGCCGTCACGGCATTATGCAGTTCGGGGATAGCCTCCGATCGATTCTGCTTTGAAGGATTTTTACCGGCAAAAACCAAAGCGCGTGGTGATCGGTTGAGTGAATTGGCGAATGAAAGCCGTACACTGATTTTTTACGAATCGACCCATCGTGTCTTAGAGACCTTACAGGATATGCTACGGATTTTCGGCTGCGATCGCTACATTGTGATGGCAAGGGAGTTGACCAAAACATGGGAAACCATTCACGGTGATCAATTAGCGGACTTAATCGCTTGGTTACAACAAGATCATAACCGGATCAAAGGCGAGATTGTATTAGTTGTTGAGGGAAAACCGCAGCAAGACGAAAGCGCGGAATTTTCACCGCAAGCAATCAAATTATTGGCACTGTTAACCGCCGAGTTACCTTTAAAAAAAGCGTGCAGTATTGTTGCGGAATGCTTCGGGTATAAAAAAAATGCGTTATATCAATACGGTTTATCGCATTTTAAAGGTGAATGAGCCTGTTACGATAGGACAAGCGGTTCGTTTTGTCCGATTTTTTGCAAAATTCACCGATGATTATCGGAACTGTTGATAAAAGAGAATTAATGCGTTCTATTTAATTGTTTCTTTCTATTGGAAGAATAAATTTTATCCATTTCCCCTTGGTGGCTTGTCTGCGCTATATTTTCCCCGAAACGTTTATGTAGAGGAGAAATAACATGACTAACTCAATCGGTTTAAGTGCTGCTTCAGCAGAAAAGCTTGCAAAAGAGCTCAATAACTTACTGGCAACCTACCAAGTGTTTTATACAAACGTACGTGGTTATCACTGGAATATTAAAGGCGTCAGTTTCTTTGAATTACATGCGAAATTTGAAGAAATTTACGATGATTTGGTGGTAAAAGTGGATGAAATTGCAGAACGTATTTTAACCTTGGGTCACACGCCGGCAAATGCATTCAGTCAATATTTGAACGTGTCGTTGATTAAAGAACATATCGGCGTAAGTTCGGCACAAGAATGTTTAACCGGGACGCTGGAAGGTTTCAAAACGTTATTGAAACAACAGCGTGAAATTTTAGCCTTGGCGAATGAGGCGGAAGACGAGGGAACGGCGTCACAAATGAGCGATTACATCAAGGAGCAAGAGAAATTAGTTTGGATGTTCTCTGCCGCCGCTACCTGTGGTGTTTGTCAGCAATAATGATAATAACAACAACAACCTTCCCTTAACCGGGATATTTTCCCTCTGTTTGCTTAGCAAACAGAGGGTTTTTTCTATCGAATCACAAGCGGTCGGTTTAAGAAGACTATTTGCAAATTTGTGGTTACACATTCAAATCGGCTTCATCACCACGATCTTGTAACCACTGTTTACGATCTTCCGCCCGTTTTTTCGCCAGCAACATATCCATTAATTCAAAGGTAGAAACGGTTTCGTCATCGCTATTTTCTTCAAGTGTCAGTTGAACTAAACGGCGGGTATTCGGATCCATGGTGGTTTCACGCAATTGACTCGGATTCATCTCACCCAAGCCTTTAAAACGTTGCACGTTCGGCTTGCCCTTTTTCTTGGCAAGACGCGCTAAAATGGCTTCTTTTTCCGATTCATCCAATGCATAATGGACTTCATCTTTACCGATATCGATACGATAAAGCGGTGGCATAGCCACATAAACATGGCCGTTTTTGACCAATGTCGGGAAGTGGCGTAGGAATAACGCACACAATAAGGTTGCAATATGTAAACCGTCCGAATCCGCATCGGCGAGAATACAAACTTTACCGTAACGCAGTTGGCTTAAATCTTCATTATCGGGGTCAATTCCCAACGCCACGGCAATATCGTGGACTTCCGTTGAAGCCAGTACTTGATCGGGAGAGACTTCCCACGTATTCAGAATCTTACCTCTAAGCGGTAAAATCGCTTGGAATTCTTTGTCTCTCGCTTGTTTTGCCGAGCCGCCCGCAGAGTCGCCTTCGACTAAAAACAGCTCAGTTCGCTTTAAATCTTGTGAAATACAATCCGCTAATTTTCCCGGCAGAGCAGGGCCGCTCACCAATTTTTTTCGTACCACTTTCTTTTCGGCACGCAGGCGGTTTTGTGCCGAACTGATAGCCATTTCCGCCAACTGCTGAGCCACTTGTACATTTTGGTTCAACCACAAACTGAAGGCATCTTTGACACTGTTTTCAACATAACTTGCCGCTTGGCGTGACGATAAACGTTCTTTCGTTTGCCCTGCAAATTGCGGTTCTTGCATTTTGAGTGATAACACGTAGCAGCAGCGTCCCCACACATCGTCAGCCGTGAGTTTCACTCCCTTAGGTAACAAATTTTGGAATTCGCAGAATTCGGTCATGGCTTTAAATAAACCTTGGCGCAAACCGTTTACGTGCGTACCGCCCAGTGCGGTCGGAATTAAGTTGACATAGCTTTCATTGACTTGTTCGCCGCCTTCAGTCAGCCAACTTAACGCCCAGCTGACCGTTTCGGTGTCGCCTTTTACTTCTCCGACAAACAACGGATTCGGCAGGTATTCGTATGCATTTAATGCTTCCGTTAAATAATCACGTAAACCGTCTTCGTAGTACCACGTTTCTTGGGTGTTATTGATATGATCGGTAAAATTGATGGTTAATTTCGGGCAAAGCACCGCTTTGGCACGTAGTAGATGGCGTAAACGGCTGACGGAAAATTTCGGCGAATCGAAATATTTCGGGTTCGGATAGAAACGGACGGTGGTTCCCGTTTGGCGTTTCGGGCATGCGCCGATCACTTTCAGGTCTTCGACTTTAACACCGTTGGCAAACGCAATGGTATAAATTTCACCGTTGCGTTTAATGGTGATCTCAACCCTTTCAGAGAGAGCATTCACGACCGAAATCCCGACCCCGTGTAAGCCGCCCGAGAAGGTGTAGTTTTTATTAGAGAACTTACCGCCGGCGTGCAGTTTTGTCAGGATAAGCTCCACCCCCGAAATTTTTTCCGTCGAGTGAATATCCACCGGCATACCGCGCCCGTTATCAATCACCTCAAGGGAATTGTCGCGATGTAAAATGACATCAATTTGATTTGCAAAGCCTGATAGCGCTTCATCGACACTATTGTCAATCACCTCTTGCCCCAAATGATTCGGACGGGTGGTATCGGTGTACATACCGGGACGGAGTTGTACGGGTTCAAGATCTTTGAGAACGGTAATTTCATCGGCACCGTAGCGTTTTTCAGACATGGTCGGCTCTTATGATAGGTTTAATGTAAATAAAAACAGGGGCGAATTTTAACGAATTCAGCCCCTTGACTCAATCAAAATTACAAGCGGTCGGTTCCGTCGATTTTTTTGTAAAAAATCAGTTGAATCGGACCGCTTGTTGATTACAATCGAAACCATTTTTCAACCAATTCGGCGGTTGTTTCTTTATGTTGCCACATGCTTCCCAGTTCAGGTTCGGGGAACTTGCTGCGGTTATAACCGACGAATTCTCGGAAATCAAAAACGGCGTGAGGGTAGTCGTTCAGCATTAAGAACGCTTTATAGCCTTCTTCATCCCAACAAATTTGGAAGCGGCGCGGTTCTTTTAAGGTATGTTGTTCAATGTTGGCGATGTTATACACGAATAGGCTGTCTACCACCGGTTGGGCGGCTTGGTGTAAATCCATGGCATAGAAATAACCGGTTTCGCCGTCATCTTCAAACATCACCACTAAATGTTCATGTTTAATGGAATGCGCACCGTTGCGATAGGGGGTGCCGAGAGTGATATGATCGTTTAGCACTGAGTAGAGCATTGTTCTTTTTCCATTTACAAATTTTTATCAAAATCTTACCGCTTGTAAGCGGCAATGTATTAACAAAAAAGCCACCTCAATTTCTCAAGGTGGCTGTATTTAATCAATCAACGCAAATTATGCTTGACCTTTCACTTCTTTACGACCGTTGAAAGGCGCCGGTGTACCTGCTGCAGCTAATGCTTCTTCGATACGGATTAATTGGTTGTATTTTGCAACACGGTCTGAACGGCTCATTGAACCCGTTTTGATTTGACCTGCTGCTGTACCCACCGCTAAATCAGCAATTGTTGCATCTTCGGTTTCACCGGAACGGTGTGAAATAACCGCTGTGTAACCTGCATCTTTAGCCATTTTGATTGCTGCCAAAGTTTCAGTTAATGAACCGATTTGGTTGAATTTAATTAAGATGGAGTTCGCAATCCCTTTTTCGATACCGTTTTTGAGGATCTTCGTATTGGTTACGAATAAGTCGTCACCGACCAATTGAACTTTGTCACCCAATACTTTAGTTTGGTATGCGAAACCGTCCCAGTCTGATTCGTCTTGACCATCTTCGATAGACACGATCGGGTACTCTTTGCACAAACCTTCCAAGTAGTGTGTGAACTCTTGAGAAGTGAATGTTTTACCTTCGCCTTTCATGTCATATACGTTACGTTCTTTGTCGTAGAACTCGGAAGACGCACAATCCATAGCTAAAGTTACATCTTTACCTAACACGTAACCCGCTTTTTCTACCGCTTCTTTGATACATGCAAGAGCGTCTGCGTTAGACGCTAAGTTCGGTGCGAAACCGCCTTCGTCACCTACCGCAGTATTTAAGCCTTTTGCTTTTAATACTTTAGCAAGGTTGTGGAATACTTCAGCACCGATACGGAGCGCTTCTTTTAAGGTTGATGCACCGACCGGTTGAATCATGAACTCTTGGATATCAACGTTGTTGTCTGCGTGCTCACCACCGTTGATGATGTTCATCATCGGTAATGGCATGGAGTAGACGCCCGGAGTACCGTTAAGCTCTGCAATGTGAGCGTAAAGCGGTAAACCTTTTGATGCCGCAGCCGCTTTTGCGTTTGCTAAAGAAACCGCTAAAATTGCGTTTGCACCGAATTTAGATTTGTTTTCCGTACCATCCAAGTCGATCATAATTTGGTCGATTTCAGCTTGGTTAGATGCATCTTTACCTAAGATTGCATTAGCAATTTCGTTGTTGACTGCAGAAACGGCTTTTAATACACCTTTACCTAAGAAACGTGCTTTGTCGCCATCACGTAATTCTAATGCTTCACGTGAACCTGTTGATGCACCTGACGGCGCAGCTGCTAAACCAACAAAACCACCTTCAAGATGAACTTCCGCTTCTACGGTTGGATTACCACGTGAGTCAATGATTTCACGACCGATTACTTTAACGATTTTTGCCATTGTTAATATCCTCTTAATTGAGAGTTAATGTGAAAAAAACAGCTATATACTAAATGGATTTTGCGGTTTTGTCTTGTAAAAAAGTGATGTGCGTCACAAAAACTTACGGGATATTTGATCGAAACGGGCGTTTTTAGCGCGAGAACGGAGAAGAAAAAGCGGCATAGCAGATATGCCGCTGAATTTGCAAATTTTAGCTTGGATCAGACCGCTTACTTGATACCTTTTCGGATTAATTCCGTATAGCCACCGTGATTGGTTACTTGGGTATAACCTAGCTTTCTCAGCTCGGTTAATGCCACTTCCGCGCGGCGACCCGAACGGCAATATAAATTGATTGGCTCATCTTTATTCGGGCTGATTTTGGCGATCTGTTCGGCAAGTGCGTCGTACGGAATATTCAATGCTCCGTCGATATGACCGGTTTGATATTCTTCCGCACTGCGTACGTCAATCCAAATACCTTTCGCTTTTTGACTTTGGGTCTGGGCGGTAACGGGTTTCGTCGCATAAGTCGGCTGGATAGCCGCTAAACCGCCCAACGCAATGATCAGCGCACTAAATTTGTTCATGGTGTCGCCTTATTTTTGCTCTTCAATGGCTTCCAACGCTCTTAATGCATAGGTATAGGCAGCCCCGGCGTTTAAGGCAATTGCCGTGGCTAATGCACCGGCAATTTCACTTTCCGTTGCACCGGCTTTCGCCGCTTTTTCGGCATGAACACTGATACAACTTTCACAACGTGTTGTGATCGCGACCGCAATCGCAATCAATTCTCGCGTTTTTTCATCCAATGCTTCCGCGGCAGCCGCTTGATCTAAAGCCGCATAAGCTTGCAACATTTTCGGGTGCTTTTTGCCTAATTCGCCAAATGATTTTTTCACGTGGGCCGTATGTTCAGTCCAATTTTGAAATGACATAATAATTTTCTCCGATTAATAGAAGTAAAAAGAGGATGTAAGTCCGATTTAATTTTACTGTTTTCGGGTGGCATCCGTCACGTTTTTTGTTTAAGATGAAACGTAATAATTTCTTTCAAAAAGTAAAACAGAATGTCTTCAAACGAACTTCTTCGCTGTGAAAATATCAGCAAATTTTATCAAGAGGGCGAAAATGCCACTCAGGTGCTTAACAACGTCTCCTTTTCAATGAATGCAGGTGAGCTTGTGGCGATTGTCGGTAGCTCCGGATCCGGCAAAAGTACCTTATTACACACCCTTGGCGGTTTAGATCAACCGAGTGACGGCGAGGTCTTTATCAAAGGACAATCGTTGCAAAAGCTCAGTAGCAATGCCCTTGCAAAATTACGCAATCAACATCTTGGCTTTGTCTATCAATTTCATCACTTAATGGCGGATTTTTCTGCGTTGGAAAATGTGATGATGCCGATGTTAATCGGAAACCAAAATAAAACGGAAGCGAAAGATCGCGCAGAGAAGATGTTACAAGCGGTCGGATTGGCTCATCGAATTACCCATCGCCCTTCAGCGTTATCGGGCGGTGAACGCCAGCGTGTCGCGATTGCTCGTGCGTTGGTGAATAACCCTGCGTTAGTCCTTGCTGATGAACCGACAGGTAATCTCGATCAAAAAACAACCGAAAGTATTTTTGAACTGATTCAAGGTTTAAATCAAGAACAGCAGATTGCTTTCCTGTTAGTGACTCACGATTTGAATTTAGCCCACAAACTGAACCGCCGTTTGATTATGCAAGACGGCGTATTGCGTGAGGGTAACTGATGAATACCCCATTTTTTATCAGTTGGCGTTATCAGCGTGGCAAACAGAAAAATCGCTTGGTGTCGTTGATTTCCCTATTTTCAAGCGTCGGTATTGCGTTAGGCGTTGCGGTGCTGATTATCGGCTTAAGTGCGATGAACGGGTTTGAACGAGAGTTAAACCAACGGGTGTTGTCGGTCGTACCGCATGCCGAGTTGGTGAGTGGTGATGGAGCGAAATCGGGGGTGATTCGACAAGGCGAACGATTGGAAGCGCTTGCCGGGCAAGTACCGAATGTCATCGCCGCTTCGCCTTTCGTCAGTTTCACGGCATTGATTGAGAACGGTGCACAGTTAAAAATTGCGCAGATTAAAGGCGTTGAACCGACCAAATTGGATAAGGTCAGTTCCTTGGGGCAATTCGTTCCGAAAGAACAATGGGAGGCGTTTTACCGGGAAGGCGGATTGATTCTCGGCGCCGGGATTGCCCGTGATTTGGGGGTGGATGTTGGTGATGATGTGACCGTATTGTTACCGCAACCGACGGAAGACGGTTCGTTGTCGCAACCGCTACGCTTTAGTTTAACGATAACGGGAATTTTACGTTTGGACGGTCAGCTTGATCACAGCTATGCATTGCTCCCGCTGGGTAAAGCGCAAGAGCTGCTTGAATTGGAGGCAGGGCAGTTTTCCGGTGTTGAATTGGCGGTGAGAGAGCCGTTTAATGTCCGTCAAATGAGCTATGCCTCATTGGCGGAATTTCCCCAACGTCTGTATCTACAAACATGGATCGATAAGTTCGGTTATATGTATAACGATATTCAGTTGATTCGTACGGTGATGTATATCGCGATGGTGTTAGTGATCGGGGTGGCGTGTTTTAATATTATTTCAACCTTGATCATGGCGGTAAAAGATAAGCAAGGAGACATAGCCATTCAGCGGACATTGGGCGCCAATAACCGTTTTATTCGGCAGATTTTCCTGTGGTACGGTTTACAATCGGGTATGAAAGGTGCGGTATCCGGTATTATTTTAGGCGTGTTGGTTTCGCTGAATTTGACTGCGATAATTAAATGGATAGAGGGATTACTCGGCGCGAAATTATTATCCGACGGCGTTTATTTTATTGATTTTTTACCAAGTGAAATTCATTGGGGCGATATTGTGTTGGTATTAGTGGCAACGATAGCATTAAGCCTGGTAGCAAGCCTTTATCCGGCAATACGGGCATCCAAGCTGGAACCGGCAAAAGTGTTGAGCGGACATTAACTCACATAAAAAAGGCGGGAATATCCCGCTTTTTTATGTAACATATCGGTCGTTAGAACAATTTTCTTGCCGTTTCAAAAATTTCGCTTTTGAACGGACGACGCATAGTGGTAATCGCTTCAATGATATCGTGATGAACCAATTGTTCTTTCTGGATACCGACACAACGGCCTTTGTGACCTTGAAGCAGTAATTCAACGGCATATACGCCCATACGGGAAGCCAAAATACGGTCGAAGGCACAAGGTGCGCCGCCGCGTTGTGTATGACCTAACACCGTGGCACGGGTTTCATGACCGAAACGCTCTTCAATTTCTTTGGCAAGTTCATGCACGTTAGTCATTAATTCCGTAATCGCAATAATGGCGTGACGTTTACCTTTGGCAAAGCCTTCACCGATATTACGCATGAGGGATTCTTTATCCAATCCTTTTTCCGGAACGATAATGTATTCACAGCCGCCCGCTAATGCCGCACTGATGGTTAAATCACCACAGTGACGCCCCATAATTTCAACGATAGAAATACGTTGGTGGGACGTTGAGGTATCACGTAAACGGTCAATGGCTTCCAATGCCGTTTCCAATGCGGTTTGGTAGCCGATGGTATAATCCGTACCGGCAACGTCGTTATCGATTGTACCCGGTAAACCGATACAGGCAATGCCGTGTTCTTCGGTCAGTAATTTGGCTCCCATATATGAACCGTCACCACCGATAACGACTAAGGCATCGATCTCGTATTTTTTCAGTGTTTCAACGGATTTCGCACGTACCGCCGGATCCCTAAATTCCGGAAAGCGGGCCGACCCCAAGAACGTACCGCCGCGGTTAATGGTTTCCGAAACGGAGCGACGATCCAGCTTAATCACTTTGTCGTGATATAAACCGTAATAACCGTCTTGAATACCATACACCTCTAAACCTTCACTTAACGCGGCACGCACAACGCCGCGGATCGCAGCATTCATGCCCGGTGCGTCACCACCGCTGGTTAATATAGCGACTTTTTTGACCATGATAGTTTCCTATATAATTTAAATTTTGAAATAAATCGAAATGCGCTAAAGATTACCCTATAACCACCTTTCGTTCTAGCAAAAAATGCGAGAAATGTACGATTTTTTGATCTCAATCGTTCAAAATATCGCAACTCAAATCGAGCGCCTTGAAGAAATGCGTTAAATCTTGTTGATTGTTGTAATGTGCAAGGGAAATTCTTAATGTGCCGCGTTGATTTAAGTAGCGCAAATACGGTCGGGCACAATGTTCGCCTGTACGTAATGCAATTTTTTGTTCGGTGAGAATGGCGGCGACATCCGCATGGTGTTTGTCATGAAAGACAAAGCTCATCGTCGGTCTGGGACCGCCGCCGATAATTTGCAAATTATCGATGCTTTCCAACCGCTTGTAAGCCGTGTCGGCAAGTTGGTAAAGCGTGCTATTCAGCGCCTCAACATCCCATTGCGCCAACCATGCCAACACCTGCCCGAATCCGATAATACCGGCAATATTCGGCGTGCCTGCCTCCAATCGATAAGGTAATTCCGCCAAGGTCAGCGACATCGGGGTTATCTGTTGAAGCATTTTTCCGCCGAAAAACAATGGCTGTAACTCGGCAAGTGCGGAGAATTTGCCCGTCAGTACGCCAAGACCGGTCGGTCCGTACATTTTATGAGCGGAGAACGCATAAAAATCGGCATCCAATTTTTGTACGTCAACGCACTCACTACAAACCGCTTGGGCGATATCTAAGACGATTTTAGCCGAGGAATGTCGGCGAATAAGCGGAATCAATTGTTCCGCCGGTTGGCGGATGCCCGTGACGTTTGAGATCAAATTGAACGCGACGACTTTGGTTTTTTCGGAAAGCGCGAGCCGTAAAGTCTGCGGATCGATTTGGTATTGTTCATTGAGCGGAAGCACGATAAGTTTCGCTTCTTTGCGTTCGGCGAGTTGCTGCCACGGGATGAAATTGGCGTGATGTTCTGCCACGGAAATGATGATCTCATCACCTTTTTGAATGCGATGTGCCAAACCATGGGCGACCAAATTCAGTGAATGGGTCGTCCCGCCGGTCCAAATGACGGCTTCTCGGGTTTCGACATGAAAGCGTTGAGCCACAAGATCGCGCGCCGATTCGTAGGCTTCGCTTTGGATAAGATCGTATTGGCTACGGTGTACGGAGCCTGCCGAACAGTAAAAATCATGGGTTGCGTTAAGCAGGCAGGTCGGTTTGAGTGTGGTTGCCGCGGAATCTAAATACGTCCACGGGTTTTCGGTTTGAAAAAAAGGAAAATACGAGCGAAACGGAGTCGTGTTCATCATTGTTGCGCCTTACGATAAAGTTTATTACAAGGAATGCCGTCGCGATTGCCGTCGAGTGCTTTCCAACCGCATTGTTGAAAATAACGCTGCGCCAGTTCAAAACTGCCGATACGACGACAACTGAGTTTAACCGTGCAGTCTATGTTTTCAAGCGGTCTGTTTGTCGGCGTATTTTGCAAAATTCGGGACGGATCTGACCGCTTGTTGAGCCGCCATTGGGCGGGATTAATCGGATTATTGTCGTTCCACAAGCCGATTTTTTTCTGTTGAGCCTGCGTCTGAGCGAGCTGATATTCGGGTAGTGTTTGTTGATACGCCCACGCCATGCCTTGTTGCACTAACTGCAAGTTGATGTTTTTACCGTTGAGCGTATAAACCACCGCCAGCAAACGCTGATATTTATCATAGCCGGAAGCTTCCAGCCGCACATCTTGTTTAAACACAAGTTGTGCTAACGTTTGTTTGGCTCGTCTTCCGTAAGCTTGATTGAGCTCGGGGGCGTCGATGTGTTGTAGACGGACATGAATGGGCTTTCGGTTATGTAGGCAGGTAAGCGAATCGCCGTCACTGATACCGATGACTTTACACGCGATTTTTCGTTGAAGATCGAGCGAAAAGGCAGAATGAGACAGAGAAATATATAAAAAAATGGACGTAAAGCAGAGCGTTATTCTTTTCATATCGATTATTTTAGCAGTTAATGCCGATAATAATATCCGTTGTGGGATATAAGTTTTATTTAATCGGAAAAATTAAAGGTTATTGAATTGTTAATTATTTTATCGCTACAATTCCGACCTCTTGTTTTTTTACTTATTTTTAGGAAATGTTATGTCACAACAACATGAGCCGGTTTCTACCTGGCGTTCAAAACTGGCAGCAATGGGACCGGGTATTTTAATGGCGTCTGCTGCCGTCGGCGGTTCCCATATTGTTGCCTCTACCCAAGCCGGAGCCATTTATGGTTGGCAATTAGCCCTTATCATTATTCTTGCAAATTTATTCAAATATCCTTTTTTCCGTTTCGGGGTGCAATATACCTTAGCCTCAAATAAAACGCTATTGGAAGGTTATAAGGAAAAAGGCGGAATTTATCTGTGGGTGTTCTTTGTGTTGAATGTGTTTGCCGCGATGATTAATACTGCTGGCGTGGGGATTGTAACCGCCGCAATTTTAAGTTTTATTTTGCCGAAAAGTTGGGCGTTAACTATACCTCAATTGAGTACGATGGTGATTGCCGTAACTTGGGGAATGTTGTTGTTGGGTAAATACCGTTTCCTCGATAAATTATCAAAATGGATTATGATTGCCTTAACCGTATCAACTGTCACCGCAGTGATTCTTGCCGCACTTAAAGGCAGTACGATGGTACCTGATTTTGTCGAACCGTCGCCATGGAATTTAGCCTCACTGGCTTTCATTGTCGCATTAATGGGTTGGATGCCGGCACCGATTGAAATTTCGGCGATTAACTCTATGTGGGTAGTGGCGAAAAAACGTTTTTCTCAAGTCAGTTATAAAGACGGCTTATTTGATTTTAACGTCGGTTTTATCGGTACGGCGATTTTAGCGATCGTTTTTCTTGCGTTAGGAGCGATTGTGCAATACGGTTCAGGCGAAGTCGTGGAGCAAGCCGGTGTCAAATATATCGCGCAATTGATTAAAATGTATGCATATGCGATTGGCGATTGGTCGCGCTTATTGATTGCCTTTATTGCTTTTATGTGTATGTTTGGTACAACAATTACCGTGATAGACGGCTATTCGCGTGCGAATGCCGAAGCATTGCGTTTGCTTCTAAATAAAAAGGAGAGTTCGCAATTACAATTAAATATTTGGTTAACCGTCACGTCGGTTATCGGTATTTTAATTATTACTCTATTTATGAGTGATGTGGCGAAAATGTTAACGTTTGCCATGATCTGTTCATTTGTGTCAACACCGGTATTTGCATGGCTAAACCTCTCTTTAGTATTAAAAGGTGAGCATCGAGTGAAAGGCGGATTGCTGTGGTTGTCCATTATCGGATTGATTTACTTAAGCGGCTTCACCTTGCTGTTTGTTCTTCATCAATTCGGCTTTCTCAGCTAGGCTGCATAATCATTGGTAAAAAGCCCTATTTTTCAAATAGGGCTTTTTTAATTTGTCTTATACTTTGGTTAAATCCAAGTTTTTCGTTTCTTTTGAGACGAATAACGCAATCAATGTGAGGAGTGCATTAATGGCAAGATAGACACCAACCCCGAATAAACCGTAAGCGGCATTGATTTTAATCGCAAAGGTCGCCGCAATGGTGGCACCGACAATCGAGGCAAAGTTATAGGCTAACGACGCGCCCGAATAACGCACTTCCGTCGGGAAAAGTTCCGGCAATAGCGCAGCCATCGGACCGAAGGTCATGCCCATAAAGACCATGCCGATCACCAAGAAGATAAAGACGGTTAACGGTGTGCCGTTACCTAGGAAAAACGGCATTAACAGACCGAAAATACCGATGCCGATCGTGACAAAAATTAACCATTTACGGCGACCGATTTTATCCGCATAAATTCCTGAAATACTGACAAAGAAACCGAATACGATAGCACTTAACAATAATAAGCCGGTAAATGTATTGGACGGAATGCCTAATCCCATCGGGTGACCAGCCGGTGAAAGCGTCGGGGCGCTTTTGGAATAAATTTGTGCAAATGCGGTCATGATATAGAACAATACATAGGTCGCCGTCATAATGAACGTACCGATAATTAACGGTTTTAAGTGGTTTTTAAACACTTCGCTGACCGGTGCGGCATGTTTTTTGCCTTTTTCTTCCGCTTCTCTGAATACATGGCTTTCGTGTAGGCTAAGACGGACATATAAACCGACGGCAACGAGTACGATGGAAGAGATAAACGGAATACGCCATGCCCATTCGACAAGGGCTTCCGTACCAAAGAAATAACTCACCAAGAAGAATGAGCTGTTTGCTAAGAATAAACCGATCGGTGCACCCAATTGCGGGAAGGTACCGTACCACGCACGTTTACCGTCGGGAGCGTTTTCCGTGGCGACTAAAGCCGCACCGCCCCATTCGCCGCCTAAGCCGATCCCCTGACCGATACGGCATACGCAAAGTAAAATGGTTGCCCAAATACCGATGCTTTCATAGTTTGGCAGTAAACCGATGGTAACCGTTGAGCCGCCCATTAATAACAATGAAGCAACAAGGGTTTTTTTCCGTCCGATTTTATCGCCGAAATGTCCGAATAGTGCCGAGCCGATTGGACGGGCAAAGAAGGCGAGGGCTAAGGTCGAAAGAGAGAGTAATTCATTGGAAACAGGATCGTCGCTGTTAAAGAATTGGGTGTTGAAAACCAACACGGCCGCGGCGGCATAGATATAGTAGTCAAAAAATTCAATTGCCGTACCGACCATGGCGGCGATTGCCACTTTACGTGGGTTATTTCGTAAACTGTGTTTTGTCATTATAAAAAATCCAAAGGTGTACAAAAAGAGCGCGAACATTAGCATTTTCAAGCAGATAAAACAACTGAATAGGTGCGGGACGGTTTTTGTCTTTTATTATAATGTGCTGAAATTTTGTTTATTTTAGTGAATAACTCTAAATATGTGGGGTGTTATGAATTTTTATCTATTGATGTGATAAAAAAGAAATGATAAAAATTTTTATGATAACGGTATTGCGTTGTCCGAATGACAAGCGGTCGGATCCTGTGCAAATTTTGCAATCGGCGTAATTTCCGCTTGTATGAATGTCATTTGTCCGTATAATACGCACCTTCAGTCACATCCGTTTTTAATCCTTGCTTCCAACGCTGGTGACTGGCAACCTTGGAGGCTGTTAACCCGTAAGGATCGACAATGCGTCACTACGAAATCGTTTTTATGGTTCACCCGGACCAAAGCGAACAAGTACCTGGTATGATTGAGCGTTATACCGCTTCCGTTACAGAAGCAGGCGGTCAAGTTCATCGCTTAGAAGATTGGGGTCGTCGTCAATTAGCCTACCCAATCAACAAACTTCACAAAGCACACTATGTGTTAATGAATGTAGAAGCTCCACAAAACGTAATCGATGAGTTAGAAACTAACTTCCGTTACAACGATGCAGTTCTTCGCAGCTTAGTGTTACACACTAAAGCAGCGGTAACAGAAGCATCACCAATGCTTAAAGCAAAAGATGAGCGTAAAGCTCCGGAAGCTTTAGTAGAAGTTGAAGCTGAGGATGCAGACGAGTAATTCGTCTATTGATAACTGTTTAATCTTAAGTGGCACGATTGCGACAACGATTAAACAAAGCCTAAGCCCGATAGGCATTCCGACGTACTCTTTTTATCTGGAACATCGTTCGGCTCAAAAAGAAGTCAATTTAGAACGCCAAGCGTGGTGCAAAATCCAAGTGATTTTGGCAGGCAATCAATTTAGTTTAATAACCCAACAAATGAAGGTCGGTGGGAAAGTTCGAGTAAAAGGGTTTATCCATACTCACAAAGACTACAATGATTTAAATCAGTTAGTCTTACACACCGAACAAATTGAATTTATAGATTAGGAGAAGCCAAAATGGCACGTTATTTCCGTCGTCGTAAGTTCTGCCGTTTCACAGCGGAAAATGTTGTTGAAATCGATTACAAAGATATCGCTACATTAAAGAACTATATTTCAGAAAGCGGCAAAATTGTTCCAAGCCGTATCACAGGTACTCGTGCGAAGTATCAACGTCAATTAGCTCGTGCAATCAAACGCGCTCGCTACCTTGCGTTACTTCCATACACTGACAACCATCAGTAATAAGAGAGGAAGAGTACAATGCAAGTTATTTTATTAGACAAAGTTGCTCAACTTGGTACTGTTGGTGACCAAGTTACCGTTAAAGCAGGTTTTGCTCGTAACTACTTAATCCCACAAGGTAAAGCGGTTATGGCAACGGCGGCAAACATTGCTCACTTTGAAGCACGTCGTGCAGAATTAGAAGCGAAAGCGGCAGAAGCATTATCTGCAGCACAAGCTCGTGCAGCAGCAATCGCTAACTTAGCGGCAATCGTAATCACTTCTAAAGCAGGTGATGACGGTCGTTTATTCGGTTCTGTCGGTGCGCGTGATATCGCTGAAGCCGTATCTGCAGCAGGCGTAGCAGTGACTAAATCTGAAGTGCGTTTACCGGAAGGGGCATTACGTACTATCGGCGAACACGAAGTGAAATTACACTTACACGCCGAAGTCAATGCCGTGGTAGCTATTAACGTCGTTTCTGAATAATTGAGAAATCAATAAAAAAAACCCGGCATAACCGCCGGGTTTTTTGTAAAAAAAGAATCAAAAATATCCGCTTGTTACGGGTATTGTCAGTCAACATCAGGCTTTTTTCTTCAAAATCGCATACAACTCGTCTTTGAGATGCAATTTTTCTTTTTTCAATACTTCAATTTCGGTATGGGTTGCAAGTTCAATCCCCGCTTCCATATTTTTGATTTTTTGATCCAGTTCGTTATGTTGCTCAAATAAACGGGCAAAATGGGCATCTTCGATTTTCAATTTTGTGATTAAGTCACGAAATTCCGGGAACATAGTAGACTCCTTTTCATGGTTGATGTCGTAATAATAGTAGCATTTTTCGTTTTTAACGTTGTAATTTAATCTGTGTTTTTTGAAGCGGATCACAAAATTTCTACCTGAAAAATCCTTGTTTGCAATGACCTTATTTACGCTATAATGCGAGGGCTGTTTACTATCCAATATGGGAAGATGATGCGTTACACCAAACTGATTATATTATCGATTTTATTTTGTTCCCAAACCGTATCGGCAACATGGCAAAAAATTAGCAGTGCCGATTACATTTGGGGGCCGTTTAAAATTTATACGATTTCCCTTTTTTCGGAGACGGGGAAATACGTGCCGGAATTACGCCCTTTGATGCTCACGTTACAATATGAGAAACCGGTTGACGGACGTGATTTTGCCATTTCGCTTGCCCGTTCATGGTCAAGTCTGGGGATTACGTTACCGGAGCAAGATAAGGTTGTCGATCGTTTAAGAAAAATATTACCGGACATCAAAAAAGACGATTCCCTCAGCTATATCGCATTACCGGACAGAGGGTATTTTGTGCTGAATGATATTGTGATTCCGGAAGAATTTAACAAAGATTTTAACGATGCCGTGTTAGCCGTATGGCTTGATCCTCGGGTTGAAATCGGGCGTAAATTATTAGCGGTTAAGCCGGATCAAACCGCGGAAGAAAAGCATTCGCCGGCGATAACACCGCAAAATGCGGATAACAATTCGGCGACAACGGAAATTGATATATCTCAGGCGCCGATTATTGACGGTGTGTTGGAACAACTTAAACCAAAAACGGAAAATCAATCGAAATCAGAAAATAATCAACCGGAAGCTCCACAACAAGCGGTCAGTTCCGAGCAACATATTGCAAAAACGGCAAACAGCGTAGAGCCACCGAAAACGGAGTCTGTAGAACAGAAAGCAACGGTAGAAGAGTCTAAAGCGGAAAATAATGCGAACGCTCCTGCTCAGCCTGCTGAAGAGACACCGCCACAACCTAAACCGGTTGAAGTCAAAAAAACGGAACCACAAAAACCGGTAGAAAAATCGATGGAAAACGAGCAGTCGGAGCCGGAAATTGAAATTCGTCCTCCGGCGGATCCGCTGCCTGAAGCTACACGTCCGGTGTCGTAGTCTGATGAAATATACAATCAAAGATATTGCCCGCTTATGTGATGTGGGCAAATCCACTGTTTCCCGCGTACTGAATCATGATCCGAAGGTCAGTGACGCTACGCGCCGGAAGGTACAAACGGTCGTCGATGCTTTAGGCTTTAAACCGAACCGTAGTGCACGAGCGATGCGCGGTGCAACCGAGCCCGTCGTGGGGATTATTGTGACCCGTTTGAATTCCCCCGCGGAATCACAAACGTTGAGTGCGATATTGCATGAGTTACATCAACAGGAGATCACTCCGCTCATTGTTGAAAGTCAATTTCAACCGGAGCAGGTAAAACGCCATTTTAAACTGTTTCAACAACGGCAAGTTGACGGTATCGTGTTGTTCGGTTTTTCCCAATTACCGGCGACATTGGTTAAAGAATGGAAGGGGGCGTTGGTAGCGGTTGCCCGTCAATATGAAAATACGGCATCGGTATTTTACGATGATGAAAATGCCGTGAAGATATTAATGGCACAATTGTATGCGCAAGGTCATCGACAGATCGCATATTTGGGGGTCTGCGATCGGGATGAAACCACCGGGAAGCTGCGTAATCAAACCTATGTAAGATTTTGCGAGCAATACGGTTTAGAACCGAATTTGGTTAAAGCGGAATTGGGGGCGGAGAGCGGTTATCAGCACATGCCGATCCTGTTTGAAAAACCGGTTTCCGCCGTACTGTGTGCCAGTAGCAGTCTTGCTATCGGTGCCGTGAAATATTTGCATGAAACGGGGCAAAACCGACCGCTTGCATGCGTCGGGGAAAATGAGTTATTGCAATATGTTGTGCCGGAGTTACTCTGTTTGGATTTCGGTTATCCGCAGGCGGGGAAGTGGGCGGTAGAATTGTTATTAGCGCAATTAAGCGGTGATCGGCGTATCGAACAACGTCGCGTGCCTTGCCGATTAGTATAAAACGAAGCCTTGTCGGAACCCGACAAGGCTTTATTGATATCAGAGAAGCGTGAAGATGCCTTCATAAATTAATTTGGCTCCGAATAGCATAAACACGGCACCGGCAAAATTATCCAAATATCGATTATGTTTGGCATAAAAAGTGCGGATATGTTTGTGTGAAAACAATAACGCAATGAAAATAAAATAGACAAGTGCGCTACCGACTAAAATTAATAGTACCAACAAACTATCTTGTAAACGAGACAAGTTTGATACATAACCTGCCAATACGCTACTGAAGAAAACCACGATTTTAGGATTAGACAGATTGATCATTAAGCCTTTTAAGATCTCTTTCCATGCGGATGTCGGCTTGGGCTGCAGGGCGCGTTCATCCAAGACGGCGCTTTTCGTGATTTGTAGCATTTTAAAACCATTGTAAGCGAGGTAGCTTCCGCCCAATATCATCAAAATATATTGGAATAACGGAATATGTTTGTTTAGAAAAGTCAATCCGAATAAGACGATCAATGACCAAAAAGCCACGCCGATGGTAATCCCGATCGTGCCGAGTACGGCATTACGACGGGTATCGCTCATTGCTTTTCGGCTGACATAAAAGAAGTCGGGCCCGGGGCTGACTAATCCGATTAACTGCACGAAGAAAATTGTCCACATCAGAACCACCAATAAATAACGTGAAGCGTTATAAGCGTATAAATTGCCGCTAAAATATCATCAAACATAATGCCTAGCCCACCGTGTAGGTGTTGATCAAAATAACGGATCGGATAAGGTTTCGTGATATCAAAAAAGCGGAAAATAATAAAAGTGAGTAAATAGTTCAGCCAATTGTGTGCGGGTAAAAAGGTAAAAATCAGAAAAACGGCCACGATTTCATCCCACACGATTCTACCGTCGTCATGTACGTTTAAATCTTGGCTTACTGCTTGGCATATATAACAACCGCCGATAAAAGCAACGAACGTCAATAAGAGAAAAAATAGGGGAGAGGTCGTGATAAACGATAAGAGTATCGATATCACCAGTCCGACCAATGATCCCCACGTACCCGGTGCGGGAGTAATTAAACCCGAACCAAAGCCGAAAGCTAAGCAATGTGTCGGTTTTTTTAAGTTGATATTCATAGATTATTTAAAATGGTCAAACCCGATATGATTGGGAAGTGAAACCGTTTTTCCTCGTTTGATTAACGTAATTTGAGATGCGACGTTATCGGTAATCCAACCAATATGGTGGAAGGGTATACCTAACTCGGTCAGCCTTTTTTCCATTTCGGCACATTGTTGTTCGGGGACGGTAAAACAAAGTTCGTAATCTTCGCCGCCGGTTAAGGCAAACTGTTCCGCGTTTTCCAAAGAATAACAGGCTTGTAAGGCTGCAGATAGCGGCAGTTTATCCAAGTCAATTTCCGCCGAACATTGACTGCGTTCGAGAATGTGCCCTAAGTCTGCCAGTAATCCGTCTGAAATATCAATGGCACAGCAGCTGTAATCCAGCAATTGTTGCCCGAGTTCAACTCGTGGTGTCGGATGCAAATGGCGCTTAACCAAATAGCGTCGAGTATCATCTTGTGCTGTGTGATGAAGGAGTATATCCAATCCTGCCGCACTGTCGCCTAAAAAGCCCGAAACATACAACGCATCACCGACCTTGGCTTGGTGGCGGAACAGACCTTTTGATGCGGGTAATACGCCTTGTGCCGTGAGCGTTATCGATAAGTGACCTTTCGTAGTATCTCCACCAATCAGCGCGACTTGGTATTGATCCAAGATCGAAAAAAGACTCCGGCTGAATGCCGAGAGCCAATCGTGATTAACCTCAGGAAGCGTCAGAGCAAGGGAGACCCACGTCGGTTTCGCCCCCATTGCCGCCAAATCGCTTAAGTTAACGGCAACGGCTTTATAGGCTAAATCGGCAGGAGAAATGTCAGGCAGGAAATGGGTACCGGACACTAACGTATCCGTGGTAATAGCCAAGCGTTGATTTGATTCAATCATCGTCACCGCACAGTCATCGCCGATCGATTGCAAAATATCGTGACGATCCGACCGCTTGTTACGGCTGAAATAGCGTTTAATCAAATCAAACTCGCCCATTGCCGCCTCTATTTACGACCGAGAGTCGGTGCTAATTTGTCAAGAACGCCGTTGATGTATTTATGGCTGTCATCCGCTCCGAAGACTTTGGCGACTTCAATACCTTCGTTGATCGCTACTTTGTACGGAACATCCTGTTCAAACTGCAATTCATAAGCGGATAAACGCAAAATTGTCCGTTCAATCGGATCCAGTTCGGATTCTGTGCGATCCAAATGCGGGCGTAATGATGCGTCAACGGCTTCGATGTGTTCGACGGTTCCCCGTAATAATCGGCGGAAATAAGGCATGTCAACGCCTTTCATATCCTGATCGGTAACAAAAGCAAGTTCAACCTGCTCAATACTATTTTGTGAAATATACCAAGAATAAAGCGCCTGCACTGCACATTCTCTGGCTCGGCGGCGTGGAGAAACTTTCATAAAACCTCAATATTTATCTTAAAAAAGGTAGCGGATTTTATCATATTCCCCTTATTTTTGCTTGGATTTATTCGCAGACTGCCCGTTAATCGGTGTTGAGGGAACAAGGTAAGGCGTGACGAAAATAACCAATTCACGCTTGACGATTTTGTCCCGGCTTTGGCTGAATAAATGTTTTAAAAACGGAACGCTGCCTAACACCGGAACTTTATCTTCCCCTTTTGAGAGCAAATGTTGGAAAATACCGCCCAGTACGATGGTCTCCCCGTGTTTGGCAAAGACTTGCGTGTTAATTTCCTGCTTATCAATCGTAATCAACGCATTGTTACCGCTTTGGTTGTTCGGGGAGTTTTGGCTGATGATTAAATCAAGCAGAATTTGATTATGTTTTGACAGATGTGGGGTAACTTCTAAACCGAGGACGGCTTCCCGAAATTCGATGTCGGTGACTTCATCTTTTTTACTGTAAACGGCATAGGGAATTTCAGTGCCTTGTTTAATACTGGCGCTTTTTTTATTGGTTGTCAGTAAACGCGGGCTGGCAATGATTTCGACGCTGTTTTCACGTTCTAATGCCGTCAATTCTAAATCCAGTACACGGCTGTTGATGGTGGCGACTTGTAATGCCATTGACGCGGCGTTGTTTACCGGGAAGTTAACATTCAAGTTGTTGACTTGTAGCCCGTTGCCTTCTAGATTGCCGGCGAATTTATGGTATCCGTCGGTCGGTGAAAATACCCCCCAGCGTACCCCGAGTTCTTGTAAATGTTCGCTGCTGATAGTGACGATACGGGCTTCGATGGCGATCTGTTCGGTCGGTTTATCGAGAGCGTTAATGAGATCGGCAAAGTGTTTCACGCCTTCTTTACTGTCTTTAATGATTAGGCTGTTGCTACGATCGTCAAAGTGAATATAACCGTTTTCCGACAAAATATTACCATGTCCTTTGGTTAGGGATTCAATCACTTCGGAAGCTTTGGCGTAATGTAACGGAATGGTTTTGGTCACTAATTTCGGCGCCGTTGAAACAGGTGTCGTTGGCAGAGATACGTCGACATTCGGTGTGTCCGCCTTTGTACGGGACGGATTGATATAATAAATGTCCGATTCTTTTTTAACCGATAATTGATTGATTTTGGCAATGCTGTCGAGTATTTCGTCAAAATGGCGGTTCTCAAGGCGAAGCGTTTTGATATCTTTGACTTCATCAAATAAGACGACATTCTTTCCGTTTTCTTCGGCAAGGTAGGCAATAATTTCCGCCGTCGGTGCATTTTTTAAGGCGATAGACATCGTATCGGCAGCGGACGGTAAGGTGAATAATACAAGGCAATAAACGAAATAACGCACAATGTCTCCTATAAAGTTAAGATTACAAGATAAGGGGCATGACACTCATCGGTTTTTTGCCAATCAATGTAATGAAGGCTTTTTAAATCCATCTGTCGGAATTGAATCATGGCAGGTGAAATCAGATCCTGCGGTTTAAAGCGATACAACCGCTTATTTTCATCGATAAATAATGCATGAGATTGTTGATTCAGCCGAGTTAGTCCGATCAATGTCAGTTTTTCGAATTCAATCGGCATATTCAATATGTTGACGTCCTGCTCGGCATAACAAGCGGTCTGTTTGGCGCTATTTTTTGCAATGTCGGTTGACATCGAGGGATGTCGGTTTTGGGTCTCCTCGGCGTAAAACGGATTTGAGTAACCCGTAACGGAATAGAAACACAGTATAAAATAAATGATTTTCGGCATAATATCTCCTTTAAGGTAACACGGATAAAGTTGTATTTAATTGAACCAAGCGATCATGCCCGAGTTTAATTAAGCTGATTTCTTTGAATTTAAGGCTATCCAAGCGATTTAATTGATGAATAATATGAAATATCTTTTCGGTTTGTTGGTTTACGGTTAAATAAACAACTTTTCCGTTATCGAAGCCCCACTGAATATGTTCAATATTCGCTTGGTCATGATCCAAGACGGATTTAATTTGTTGATGAAGAGAAGCGAGATTTCCTTCTTTTTTATTGATATTGATTTGATGGTTTTGCAGACTTTTCAGCAATTCGTTTTCTGTTAATAAGCGTTGCTGCAACATTCGGTGTTGTTGGCGGTTTGTCTCATCGGTATTCGATAAATAAAGATAATAGAGGGCCGGGTAAGTAAGAATGCACAGGACACTCAGGCTACAAAGAGATATAAAACGGGTATGTACTATCGTAAATAATTTATACGGTAAATTTAGTGGTTTAATATATTGACGTAATATCATGTTTTTCATGTTATTTTTCCAATGTAATCATCAGCCCGAACTCAATTTGATGCGTTTCGTTGGTTTTCAAATCGTCGATTTTGTACAAATATTGATGAGCCTGGAGGTATTTTTCCAACGATTCCAATTCTGTTTGATGCGTTAATTTTCCGACGAGTTTGAGTTTTAAACCGTCATTAACGGCAAGTTGCGCCATTTCTAAACTCCCTTTGAGGGATAAATGTTGTAAGAAAACGATGAAATCATCGATTTTTTTCGTATCAATGATGTTTTGAACAGACGGCACAAATTGGTGATGTTGAATTTTCAATACCTGTTCTTGAGCGGTTTGAAGCGTTTGCGTCAGTTGGTCAATTTGCGCAACGGTTTGCTTGTTTTTCTGTTCGAGGTAATCGTTATATTGACTGATTACATAGGCTGCAGAGCACGAAAGCGCAATACAGCCGATTAAGCACAAGAGCTTTCGTAAAACGGCATTTGTCCATTGTTGTGCACGGCGCTCGGAGAGATCTATACCTTGCCATTCCATAAACAGGCTCCCAATGCGGAAATAAATAAAAACGGATCCGGAGTATCGTTGCTTAAAGCAAGATCGGTAAAACGGAATATATCGGCAGCGTCTTCATCTTGAGGTGTTTTTTCCGATACGGTGAGTTTGTCCGATTTAAATTGCACGACGTGTTCTCCGATGAGGTAGCGGTGTTGCCGGATGTCTTCAAACGGTTCGGTATAGAGATGATGAAAGCCGCGTAAAAAGCAGTAATATTCGCAATCTAAAATCGTCGGTGAATGTGTGAGAAGCGGTTCGGCATAGTTTTTTCGAAGGGCGTGAATAGCAACCCGTATTACCGGATTTTCAGGTTGCTTTTCAATAATGTAATCAAAGTAAATCTCTTCGATCGGAATCGGCAATTCCTGCGTGAGACATTGTATCACCTGTTGATAAAGCGTTGGTAACGTATAATGGGCGGGAAAAAACAAATATTTTCGCCAAATATATTGGTAAGGAATCGGGCGAACAACTGTAAATTTAGGCAAAAATCTAACCGCTTGTCGAATGAATAAATTATAGTCGTAAGGTTTTTGTTGCCATAAAGAATGAACTTTATCGTCTTTAATATAAACTAAGCAGAATTGATCGGCATTTTCGCTGATACCAATCTGATGTTTGTTTAAGCGGCTTGCGGTCATCGAATGGAAAATATTCATGCTTTTCTCTATTTTATTTCGTGAAAGATTAATGCGTGTATTTGTTCGTTTTTGGCTTATAATTCATTTTATATTTCGTGTTTGGGCTATATTGGCGCCAAATGTACATTTCGTCATTCAATAAAAGAGAATTTTTCGATGAAGATCGTAAAAATTATATTTAGTGCTTTACTTTCTCTCATAATTGTGGGGGGGATTGCAGCAGGGCTGCTTTATGTTCATTTAAAGAGTGATTTGCCGGATGTCGGCTCTCTTAAAACGGTCGAACTACAACAGCCGATGCAGATTTTTACTTCCGACGGTAAGTTAATCGGCGAGGTCGGTGAACAGCGACGTATCCCGGTTAAACTGGCGGACGTACCTCAGACGTTAATTGATGCCGTTATCGCAACGGAAGATACCCGCTTTTATGATCATAAGGGTATTGATCCTAAAGGAATTTTACGAGCAATTTGGCGTTCCAGCCAAGGTGATACGCAAGGTGCGAGTACCATTACGCAGCAATTGGCGCGTAATTTCTTCCTTTCTCCGGAGCGTAAAATTGAGCGTAAGTTAAAAGAAGCGATTTTGGCGGTAGAAATTGAGCAAAGTTTAAGCAAAGATGAGATTTTAGAACTGTATCTGAATAAAATTTATTTAGGCTACCGTTCATACGGTGTTGCGGCGGCGGCAAAAACGTACTTCGGTAAAAAATTAAACGAATTGACGTTGTCGGAAATCGCCATTATTGCCGGCTTACCGAAGGCACCTTCGACGATGAACCCGCTCTATTCGGTAAAACGTGCCGAGAATCGACGTAATGTTGTGTTAGGGCGGATGCTGGAAGTCGGTAAAATCACGAAAGAGCAGTACGAACAGGCAAAAGCCGAACCGGTTAAAGCAAAATATTACGGGGCGTCTTTAGAATTTCGTGCGGATTATGTGACTGAGATGATTCGCCAAGAGATGGTTAAACGTTATGGCGAAGAAGTGGCTTATACCAAAGGTTTCCAAGTGTTTGCAACCGTGTTGTCGGCGGATCAGCAAGAAGCACAAAATGCATTAAGGGATAATTTGATCGATTATGATCGCCGTCATGGTTGGCGGGGAGCTGAAAAATTATGGCAACCGAAAGACAGCGCATGGGATGAAGAGAAAATCATCGATCATTTAAGTAAACTACCTCATTCTGAGCCGTTTATCGGTGCGGTGGTATTAAGTGTCAGTAAAGATAAAGCGGGCATTATTTTACCGAATGGTGATCGTGCGGAATTAAAATTGGCGAGTATGAAATGGGCGCGCAAATTCATTAATGATTCGGCTCAAGGCAGAACGCCGGTTTCAGTCAAAGACGTGATCGATGTCGGTGAACAAATTTGGGTTCGTCAGGATGGAAAAGGAAATTGGGAATTAGGACAAATTCCGGAAGTGAATTCTGCGTTGGTTTCACTCAACAGCGATAATGGCGCAATTGAGGCGATTGTCGGTGGATTCAGTTTTGAGCAAAGCCGTTTTAATCGTGCAACGCAATCGTTAGTTCAAGTCGGCTCTTCGATTAAACCGTTTATTTATGCTGCCGCATTGAATAAAGGTTTGAGTTTGTCCACCACGCTCAGCGATACACCGATTACGATTAACAAACGCGGTCAAAAACCGTGGACTCCGAAAAACTCACCGAATGTGTATGAAGGCTCGCTTCGTTTACGTGTCGGTTTGGGAAAATCGAAAAACGTGATGATGGTTCGTGCGGTTCAGATGGCGGGCGTCGATTATGTGGCGGAATATTTACAACGTTTCGGATTCCAACGTGAACAGTATCAAGCAACGGAAGCGTTAGCGTTAGGTGCAGCGTCCTTTACGCCGCTTGAAATGGCGCGCGGCTATGCCGTGTTTGATAACGGCGGATATTTGATTGAACCTTATATTATCGATCGTATTTTAGACAGCAACGGTAATGAATTGTTTAAAGCTAACCCGCCGATTGCTTGTATGAGTTGTAACGATATTCCGGTCATTTATCCGGAACCGCAATACTTTGATTTTATTAAAGTGGAAGAAAAGAAAGCGTCTGAACAAGCGGCGGAAGACGTTGTGGAAGCCCCGAAAGATGAAGACAACGATACGATTCCTGAATTGGATATCGAAACCAAAAATCGTGAAACGGCCCCAAGTTTGATGGCGGATTCATTGCAAACGACGAAAGAAGTGCGTTATGCGCCGCGTGTGATTAGCGGTGAAATTGCCTTCTTAATGCGTAGTGCCTTAACGACAGCGATCACGGGAGAGAAAGGGCAAAGTTGGAAAGGTACTAGCTGGCGTGTCGCCAATGACATTAAACGTCGCGATATCGGCGGCAAAACCGGTACGACAAATAATGCGAAAGTCACGTGGTATGCCGGATTCGGCGCAAACATCGTGACGACCGTCTATGTCGGTTTTGATGACAATAAACGTGAATTAGGTCGTGGTGAAGCCGGAGCCCAAACGGCATTACCGGCTTGGATTAAATACATGAAGGTTGCCCTGTCGGATAAACCGGAGCGTGAAGAAACGCTTCCGCCGAATATTGTTGAAGCGAAAATTGATCCGGTCAGCGGCTTTTTAGGTGACGGGTTGACGGAATACTTCATTAAAGGAACCGAGCCGACACGACGCTACATTGTAGAAAAAGCGATTCAAGATCCGAATCCGGCATTAAATCAGCGCTTAGGTTTACCTCCGCCGGGTATACTCAAAATAGATGGCGGAGAATTGTTCTAAATATGCAGGATTATTCTTGTTTAGGTTGAAAAGAGGGGCGATTTATTGAGATAATATCGCCCATCTTTATTTTGGGCGATTTGTGGTGTATTTAACGTATAAGTGTTTTATTTTTTTAATCACTTTTGTAAAATTTAACTTAAAACAGACCGCTTGTATCGTACAAGCGGTCTGTTTTTTCCGAAAATTTACTACAAATCGAATGTTGCTAAATGATATTTATATAGAAAAAGAATGGCAGAAAAACGTAATATTTTCTTAATCGGTCCGATGGGTGCTGGCAAAAGCACGATTGGTCGCCAATTGGCTCAAATGTTGAATATGGATTTTTTAGATTCCGACGCAGTGATTGAAGAGCGTGCCGGCGCGGATATTGATTGGATCTTTGATATTGAAGGTGAAGCGGGCTTTCGCAAACGCGAAGAACGGATCATTAATGAATTGACTCAGGCGCAAGGGCTTGTACTTTCAACCGGCGGCGGCTCGATTTTATCTAAGGACAATCGTAATGTGTTATCCGCACGAGGCATTGTGGTGTATTTGGAAACAACAGTGGACAAACAATTCGAACGTACTCAACGTGATAAAAAACGTCCTTTGTTACAAACGGAAGATCCTTATCAGACATTACAAGCATTAGCCAAAGTTCGTAATCCGCTTTATGAAGAGATTGCGGATATCACCATTCAAACCGATGAGCAGAGCGCAAAAGTGGTTGCGACTCAAATCATTGAAATGATGGATAATTTACAGTAATCAAGGAGTCCGAGATGTTGCAGGTCAATGTGGAGTTAAAAGAGCGTCGTTATCCGATTTCTATCGGAGCCGGTTTGTTAAACCGGGCGGAAAGTTATCATCCGTTAAAATCTGGGGATAAGGTAATGATTGTGTCCAATCCAACGATTGCCCCGCACTATCTTGAAACAGTTAAAAATACGTTGTCGGCACTAGGCTGTCAGGTTGATTCGGTATTGATTCCGGACGGTGAAAAATATAAAACGCTGGATTCATTAAATCTCATTTTTACGGCGCTGTTGGAAAAAAATCATAATCGCGATACCACCTTAATTGCATTAGGCGGCGGTGTGATAGGGGATGTGGCGGGGTATGCGGCGGCATCTTATCAACGCGGTATCCGTTTTATTCAAATTCCGACAACATTGCTGGCGCAAGTGGATTCCTCGGTTGGTGGTAAAACGGCGGTTAATCATCTGCTCGGCAAAAATATGATTGGGGCGTTTTATCAGCCGATTTCCGTGATTGTCGACACAGATACCTTAAAAACACTGGATAAGCGCGAAGTGAGTGCCGGATTGGCGGAAGTCATCAAATACGGTGCGATTTTTGACATTCGGTTTTTTGAGTGGTTAGAACAGCATATCGATGATTTGGTCGCTTTGGAGCAAAGTGCGTTGGAATACTGTATTCAACGTTGTTGCCAATTGAAAGCGGATGTGGTAGTGCGTGATGAAACAGAGAAAGGCGATCGTGCTTTACTTAACTTAGGTCATACGTTCGGACATGCCATTGAAGCGCATTTGGGCTATGGCAATTGGTTACATGGTGAAGCGGTAGCCGTCGGAATGTTGGAAGCGGCGGCGCTATCTCATATTTTAGGGGACTTGACCGAGTATGATGTCGCCCGCTTGGAAAAATTAATTGCACGAGCGAATTTACCGACGGTTTCGCCGGACGGCATGCAACCGGAAGAATATCTGCCGTATATGTGGCGTGATAAAAAAGTATTAAGCGGAAAATTGCGCTTAATTTTATTAAAAGCATTGGGTGTGTCTTATGTCACATCTCAAGCGACGGAACAACAAGTTTTAGACGCCATCACGCGTTTCACACAACAATAATTTCATGACAACAAAACAGCGGGCCTTTTTAAAATGGGCGGGCGGAAAGTATCGCCTGACAGATGAAATTTATCGTCATTTGCCAAAAAAGGCTTGTTTGGTTGAGCCTTTCGTCGGAGCCGGCTCCGTCTTTCTAAACACCCGATTCGAACGTTATCTGTTAGCGGATATCAATCCTGATTTGATTAACCTGTTTAATATTATTAAGCAGGATGTTGAAACTTATATTCAGCATACAAAAGCCTTGTTCGAGCAGGAGCAGGCGAATACCGCCGTATTTTATTACGAACGCCGCAAAGAATTTAATCAGTCGACGGATGTTTTTCGCAGGGCGGTACTTTTTCTCTATTTGAATCGGTTTGGTTTTAACGGTCTGTGTCGTTATAACAAAAAAAATGAATATAACGTCCCTTTCGGCGAATATAAAACCCATTATTTTCCTGAAAAAGAATTACGTTTTTTTGCGGAAAAAGCACAACATGCGACATTTATTTGTGCGGATTTTCATCAAACTTTCCGTTATTTAACGGATAATCCTGATGACTACGTTGTTTATTGCGATCCGCCGTATGCGCCGCTTGAACAAGAAAGTAACTTTACCGCTTATGCCGGCGGCGGTTTTAGTTTGGAACAGCAGATCGCCTTGGCAGAATATGCAAGAAAAGCGCAGCAGGCAAATATTCCGGTGCTGATTTCTAATCATGATACGGATTTTACCCGTAAAATCTATCATGGCGCGGACATTAAGCACTTCAAAGTACAACGCCAAATCAGCCAAAGTATCCATTCCCGCGTGAAAGTGAGTGAGCTTTTCGCACTCTTTTTATAATCTCCCACTGTGTAATAGTTTTTGGATTAAAGTAGATTAGCCCTAAATTTTGTCGCTTTAATATACTTAAAACGACAATCTTTCCTTCTGCCCTTAGCGTTTTTTTAACATATTAAGCAAATCAGACCGCTTGTAACGGCAGTTGCCAGTTAATTTCCGTTAAGCCTTGCTGCCGTAAATAATCATTCGCCTTAGAAAAATGGCGGCATCCCAAAAAACCACGGTGTGCCGATAGCGGTGACGGGTGAGGGGCGGTTAATACACAGTGGCGGCGTCGGTCAATAAATTGTCCTTTTTTTTGGGCATGGCTACCCCATAATAAAAAAACAAGATGATCACGCTGTTGGTTTAATTGGTGAATCACTTTATCCGTAAACGTTTCCCAACCGATATTCGCATGAGAATGCGCTTTACCCTGTTCAACGGTCAGCACCGTATTGAGCAACAATACGCCTTGTTTTGCCCATTCAACCAAATAACCGTGCTGCGGAATTTGAAAACCGACATCTTGTGCCAGTTCTTTGTACATATTCAATAGTGACGGTGGCGGTACAACACCCGGCTTGACCGAAAATGATAACCCGTGCGCTTGATTTGGTCCGTGGTAAGGATCTTGTCCTAAAATTACCACTTTTACATCCGAGAATTCCGTCAAAGCAAAGGCACTGAATACTTCATGCGAAGGCGGATAAATCACTTTACCGTTTAAGCGCTCTTGCTGGACAAACTGTAATATTTGTTGAAAATAAGGCTGTGATTTTTCATCACCAATGGCTTCTTTCCATGTATTCATTTTAAAACCCTTGTTAATATATAGTTAATGATAAGAATTTATTGTTAAAAATAGATTGTTATTTATACAACTTTCAACTTTTTTTAGAAAAATACTGAAATTTTTCTCGCTTTTTAATGTGGAGAGGTTAGAATACTCAAAATTTTTTGAAAAAATCAAATTTTTTGATAATCCTTTCCCCAACACACAGGAGCATTAAACATGATTAAAGGTGTACAAATTACCGAATCCGCAAACAAAAATCTATTAAACTCTTTCTGGTTGTTAGATGAAGAAAAAAACGAAGCGCGTTGCTTAGTTGCTAAAGGTGATTTCCAAGAAGACCAAGTCGTTGCAATCAGCGAATTAGGTCAAATCGCATATCGCGAAGTACCGGTAAACGTCGCACCGACCATTAAAGTTGAAGGCGGTCAGCACTTAAACGTAAACGTGTTACGTCGCGAAACATTGGAAGATGCGGTGAAAAACCCTGAAAAATATCCTCAATTAACTATCCGCGTATCCGGTTATGCCGTGCGTTTCAACTCACTTACGCCGGAACAACAACGTGATGTAATCACCCGTACATTCACTGAAAGCTTATAATTTTTCGGTTTTATGATAGGCAAAGGATGCCTTTAGCCCGATTAATATATTGTACGACGTAGTAAAGCTCCCGCAAGGGAGCTTTTTTGTTCTCGTGAAAATATTCTCAGTGAATCATCCGCTTAAATCATATCACATGAATTAACGAGTATGTTTTTGTCGTACCGTTTTTCTTGATGGATTTCTCGCTTACAACCTGCCGTAAACCTGATAAAATCCGTCTAATTTTTTGCAATCAAAAACACATTCTATGGCTTTAATTAACCTTTCTAACGCCTATTTAGGCTTTGGCGATCATCCACTACTTGATCACACCGAATTACACATTGAACAGGGCGAACGTGTCTGTCTTGTCGGACGAAACGGGGCAGGCAAATCGACCCTAATGAAAGTGCTGGCTGGCGAAGTTCAGCTAGACGATGGCAAATTGATTTTTGAAAAAGATATTGTTGTCACTCGTTTAGAACAAGATCCGCCCCGACATATTGAAGATACTGTGTTTGATTATGTCGCAGAAGGGATTGCACATTTAGCCGATCTTTTAAAGCAATATCACCACATTTCGCAACAAATGCTGACAGATTACAGCGATACGCTGATGTCGCAACTTTCGCAAGTTCAGGCTCAACTGGAACACGCTAACGGTTGGCAGTTTGAAAACCGTATTCAAGATACGTTGAAGCTGTTAGAGCTTGACCCAGAAAAACGTTTGTGCGAGCTGTCGGGCGGTTGGGTTCGCCGTGCGGCGTTGGCGCGTGCGTTGGTGGCGGATCCAGATGTGTTACTGTTGGACGAACCGACCAACCATTTAGATGTGGATACGATTGCTTGGTTAGAAAATCTGTTGTTAGAGTTTAAAGGCAGTATTATTTTCATCTCTCACGACCGTGCTTTTATTCGCAAAATGGCAACTCGCATTGTCGATTTAGATCGGGGCAAACTGGTTTCCTATCCTAGTAATTACGATGTTTACCTTGAAACTAAAGCCGAAGATCTGCGTGTAGAAGCCTTACAAAATGAGCTGTTTGATAAAAAATTAGCCCAAGAAGAAGTTTGGATCCGCCAAGGAATTAAAGCTCGTCGCACTCGTAATGAAGGGCGTGTGCGAGCCTTGAAAGCCTTGCGAGAAGAGCGTAAAGCACGCCGAGAAGTACAAGGCACGGTAAAAATTCAGCTCGATCAAACCGCTCGTTCAGGCAAAATTGTGTTTGAAGTGGAAAATGCCAGCTACGAAGTGGCAGGTAAAACCTTGCTGAAAAACTTCAGCACCACGATTTTGCGTGGCGATAAAATTGCTTTTATCGGGGCAAACGGAATTGGCAAAACGACCTTAATTAAACTGTTGCTTGGCGAAATTCAGCCGACAGCAGGGACGGTACGTTGTGGCACTAAGCTAGAAGTCGCGTATTTCGATCAATACCGTGCAGAGCTAGATCCTGAAAAAACGGTAATGGATAACGTGGCGGACGGCAAACAAGATATTGAAGTCAATGGGGTAAAACGCCACGTACTTGGTTATTTGCAAGACTTCCTATTTCCGCCGAAACGGGCGATGACCCCAGTCAAAGCCTTATCGGGCGGTGAACGTAACCGCTTGTTATTAGCTAAATTATTGCTAAAACCAAATAACTTACTGATTTTGGACGAACCTACCAACGACCTTGATGTAGAAACCTTAGAGCTACTGGAAGAGATGTTGGCGGATTATCAAGGCACTTTGATTATAGTCAGCCACGACCGTCAATTTATCGACAATACCGCAACGGAATGCTACATCTTTGAAGGCGAAGGGGTAGTGAATAAATATATCGGCGGCTACCATGATGCGAAGCAACAGCAGGCGAATTATTTTGCAACATTAGAAGCAAACAAGCGGTCAGATTCAGCGAAAAATGTGCAAAAAATGGAAGAGAAAGCACCGCTTGTTGAACCTGAAAAGCCAAGACAAGATATGGCTAAAAAAGTCAAACTTTCTTATAAAGAGCAACGAGAGTTAGAAGCCCTGCCTGAAAAAATGGAACAGCTTGAAGCAGAAATTGAAGCCTTACAAGCCGAAGTGAATAGTGCGGATTTCTTTGCTAAAGATCCGAGCTATACTCAAGCTCAGTTACAAAAATTAGCGGATACGGAAATGGCGTTAGAGCAAGCGTTTGAACGTTGGGAAGCGCTTGAGAATATTAAGAATGGTGTAGTTTAATATTCGTGAATACAGTTATCCAAAATTTTAGGATAACTGCCGATGTTATTATCATTATAATTTATCCGCAATAATTGCTATGGGGTAGATAATGAAACATGAAATTCAAGATAAATTAAAGCATATCAGCCAAGAAGAGCATATTAATTTCCTATTAGCTGTGGAAAGCGGTAGTCGGGCGTGGGGATTTCCTTCTCCAGATAGTGATTACGATGTGCGGGCGGTTTTTATTCGTCCGCAACAAGCTTATTTATCTATTGAAGAACCGAAATCGACGTTTGAATATATTGAAAATCAATGGTTTGATGTTGGCGGATGGGATCTACGCAAGGTATTACAATTATTACGTAAATCCAATGCCGTATTATTAGAATGGTTTAATTCGCCTATTGTTTATCAACAGCAAGAGGTATTTGTCAAAGATATTTCTCCGCTTTTAAATGAATATTTTCAAGTGGCTCCCATAGTGCATCATTATCGTGGTATCGCAAAAAACGCATTATCGCAATTAGATTTAAATCACGAAATAAAATTGAAAAAATGGTTTTATGTATTGCGCCCGTTATTAGCAGCCGATTGGGCAGCAAAGAAAAAAACAATTCCGCCAATGAATATTTTTCAACTTTATCTAGATTTGTCGAATACTTTAAAAGCGGAAATTGACGAATTAATCAATTTAAAAGCAACACAACCTGAGAGCTATTTACATCAATTATCTTCAACATTAATTCGATTTACTCACGATATATATAACGAAATTGATAATTTGCAAATTATTCCTGAAAACAGACCGCTTGCAGTAGAACCTTTGAACGAATTATTTATAAAGACATTAAATAGAATAAGATGAACTTAACGATTCAAGATTTAAAAGATCAAAATCTGATTTTATTTGAAGTGATTTCAGGTAGCCGTGCTTATGGGCTTGATTTACCACATTCAGATACGGATATTCGAGGAGTATTTTATTTGCCGGATAATGCGTTATATGGTTTGAATTATATTCCGCAAGTTAATAATGAAACAAATGATGAAGTTTATTTTGAACTTGGGAGATTTGTTGAATTATTACTACAAAATAATCCTAACGTGTTGGAATTGTTAGCTTCACCAGAGCATTGCATATTATATCGACATCCACTTATGGATTTATTAAAGAGTGATTATTTTATTTCTAAGCAATGTCAGCAAAGTTTTGCAGGATATGCCTTTGGACAAATAAAAAAAGCTCGTGGGTTAAATAAAAAAATTGTTAATCCTATTCCTAAAGAGAAAAAAAGCTTATTAGAATTTTGTTTTGTTCTTGAACAAGATAAATCCATTCCATTAAATAAGTGGTTGGTTGACTCAAATTTAAACCAAAAACAGCTTGGATTAGTTGCGATAGAACATGCTAAAAATCTTTATGCGGTATTTTTAGACCGAGATTGTCAGTTGGGTTATCAAGGCGTGATGAAGAATGAAGAAGATTCGGTTATCCTGAAAAGTCGGGTTGAGAAAGGCTTATCACCGGTGACTTATTTGATCTTTAATCAAGAAGGCTTTAGCAGCTATTGCCGAGATTACCAGTCTTATTGGCAGTGGGTGGAAGAACGAAATGAAGAGCGTTACAACAATAACCAAGCGCATGGTCAACAGTATGATTCAAAAAACGTAATGCATACTTTCCGTTTATTAGAAACGGCAAAAGAGATTGCATTATATGGTGAAATTCGTGTTCACCGACCAAATAGAGAGGCGCTATTGGCAATCCGTCGCGGTGAATTTACTTATGAAGAACTGATTTTGCGATCGGAGCAACTCATGGCGGAAATTGAAGTACTGTTTGCTCAATCCGATTTACCTGAACGTGCAGATCGTGAACAAGCAATACAGGCTCTGGTTGCAATCCGCCGGCAATTATATCGATGAGAATAACATGACAAGAACAGATAACTACGAACAACGTTTTGGCGGAATCGGTCGCCTTTATACGCCTGAAGGATTAGCAAAGCTACGTCAATCGCATGTGTGTGTGATTGGTATCGGCGGTGTTGGCTCTTGGGCGGTGGAAGCTTTGGCGCGTTCAGGCGTGGGGAAACTTACCTTGATTGATATGGATGATATTTGTGTCACTAATATCAACCGTCAAATTCATGCAATGTCAGGCGAAATCGGAAAACTGAAAACCGAAGTAATGCAAGAGCGTATTGCCAAAATCAACCCTGAATGTGAAGTCACGATCATTGATGATTTTCTCACGCAAGATAATTTGAGTGACTATCTGCTGCGTGGTTATGATTATGTGATTGATGCGATTGACAGTGTGAAAGTCAAAGCGGCGTTAATCGCTTTTTGTAAGCGTCATAAAATTAAAATAATTACCACGGGCGGTGCAGGCGGGCAAACGGATCCGACCCAAATTCAGATCACCGATTTAAGCAAGACCATTCAAGATCCGCTGGCTTCAAAAGTGCGCAGCTTGTTACGCAAAGAGTATAACTTCAGCCAAAACCCGAAGCGTAAATTTGGAATTGATTGTGTGTTTTCAACTCAGCCGTTAATTTTTCCGAAAATGAGCGAAGGTTGTGAAGTATCTGCTACGATGAACTGCGCCAATGGTTTTGGGGCGGCAACGATGGTGACGGCAACCTTTGGTTTTTTTGCCGTCAGCCGTGTTATTGAGAAATTACTGCGCTAATTTTGCAAATTTTTACGCAAAACAGACCGCTTGTTTAAAAGCAAACGTTTGCATTTTTACGACAGAAAACTTATACTACACGCCTAGTGCCAAAAGGAACTAGACATGCAGTACCAAACATATTTTACAAAATCGAAAAAGTATTCTCAGTCAAGCCTTGTTCAACCACGAGGTTTGACTCTTTTTTTATTCATTTCAAATCAAGATCCCAATAGTTAGGGATCTTTTTTTTGCCTAAAATTTGCGTAAGAGGATAAATAAACAATGAGTCAGTTAATTCGTACACTAAAAAGCCATATTCGTGATGAGGTCATTAAAAAAGGCGGGTGGGTCAATTCTCATGCACATGCGGATCGTGCATTTACCATGACACCTGAGAAAATTAAAATTTACCAAGAAGCCAATTTGCAACAAAAATGGGATTTAGTGGATGAAGTGAAACGGAATTCGACGGTGGAAGATTATTACCGCCGTTTCAGCCAAGCGATTGAGCTGATGATTTCACAAGGGGTGACTGCATTCGGCACCTTTGTCGATATCGACCAAGTTTGTGAAGACCGTGCGATCTTAGCCGCCCATAAAGCCCGTGAGGTGTATAAAAACGACATTATTTTAAAATTTGCCAATCAAACGCTGAAAGGAGTGATTGAGCCGAATGCACGGAGATGGTTTGATATCGGTTCGGAGATGGTCGATATGATTGGCGGTTTGCCGTATCGTGATGAATTGGACTATGGCAAGGGGCTGGAAGCGATGGATATTTTGATGGAAAAGGCAAAATCCCAAGGCAAAATGTTACATGTCCACGTTGATCAATTTAACAGCCAAAAAGAGAAAGAAACGGAACAGCTTTGCGATAAATCGTTAGAGCACGGTATGCAAGGGCGGGTTGTTGCGATTCACGGCATTTCGATTGGTGCACATCCGAGAGAATACCGCCAAATGCTGTATAAAAAAATGAAAGCGGTGGATATGATGATGATTGCCTGCCCGATGGCGTGGATTGACAGCCCGCGTAAAGATGAAGTATTACCGTTTCATAATGCCTTAACGCCCGCCGATGAAATGATCCCGGAAGGGATTACCGTGGCAATCGGGACGGATAATATTTGTGACTATATGGTTCCTCTCTGTGAAGGCGATATGTGGCAAGAGTTGAGCTTATTGTCTGCAGGCTGCCGTTTTACCAACTTGGAAGAAATGGCAAATATCGCCAGTATTAACGGGCGTAAGGTGTTAGGGTTAACTGCGTAATCCGTGAAAGTAACAAGCGGTGCGATCTGCAAATTATTTTGCAGATCGCACCGCTTGTCGTTGAATAGCACGTAAAATAATATTCAACGTTATTTTGTAAATTAGGCTTTATCACCGATAAGAACGGATTCCAATGCAATTTCAATCATATCATTGAAAGTTAATTGACGTTCTTCTGCCGTGGTTTGTTCGTGAGTGCGAATGTGATCCGAAACGGTACAGATAGTTAATGCTTTGGCACCGAATTCTGCGGCAACGCCGTAAATCCCTGCGGCTTCCATTTCAACCCCTAAAATGCCGTATTTTTCCATCACATCAAACATAGACGGATCCGGTGTGTAGAAAAGATCGGCGGAGAATAAGTTGCCGACACGGACATCTACGCCTTTTTCTTTTGCCGCTTGAACAGCCGCTGCCGTCATATCAAAATCGGCAATTGCCGCAAAGTCGTGATCTTTAAAACGCATACGGTTGACTTTTGAATCCGTACAAGCACCAACACCGATAACGACTTCACGTAATTTCACGTCTTGGCGAACCGCTCCGCAAGAACCGACACGGATGATTTTTTTCACGCCGTATTCAGTGATTAACTCTTTGGCATAAATAGAGCAAGACGGGATACCCATACCGTGTCCCATTACAGAAATACGGCGCCCCTTATAAGTTCCGGTATAACCGAACATATTGCGTACATTCGTTACTTGTTCTGCGTTTTCTAAGAAAGTTTCAGCGATATATTTCGCACGAAGCGGATCGCCCGGCATTAAAACGACATCGGCAAATGCACCGGCAGGTGCGTTAATATGTGGAGTCATGTTATGTTCCTCTTAGTTAGAATGGAGAGATTAATATCCCGTTACGTTTTGATTTACTTGCTCATCCTTTAAGGTTGCAAGCAAATTTGCTAATAAACTGGAGGCGCCAAAGCGGAAATGCGCTTGGTTGATCCAATCTTTTCCTAAAATTTCAGCACTCAAGGCAAGATATTGTTGCGCTTCTTCGGTGGTTTTGACGCCGCCGGCCGCTTTAAAGCCGACTTTATCCGCAACACCTAAATCACGAATCGTTTCAAGCATAATACGTGCAGATTCAAGCGTCGCATTAACAGGCACTTTACCTGTTGAGGTTTTGATAAAATCCGCTCCCGCTTTAATCGAAATTTCACTGGCTTGACGGATTAATTCAGGTGTTTTTAATTCACCCGATTCAATAATGACTTTTAAAGCAACATTAGCTTGAGTACAAACCGCTTTACACTGTTTGACCAATTCGAATCCTACTTTCTCATTGCCGGCGATTAAGGCTCGGTATGGAAAAACTACATCTACTTCATCGGCTCCGTAAGCCACTGCCGCTTTGGTTTCGGCAACGGCAATGTCGATATCATCGTGACCGTGAGGGAAATTGGTTACTGTAGCAATTTTCACTTGTGGCGTACCTTGCGCTTTTAACGCTTTACGTGCAATAGGGACAAAACGTGGGTAAACACACACTGCTGCCGGCGTACCGAATTCGGTTTTACCTTGTTGGCATAACGCAATAACTTTGTCATCTGTGTCATTATCGTTTAATGTAGTTAAATCCATTAAAGATAAGGCTTGTTGTGCGATTTGTTTCAAATTCATGGTTACTCCTTATAAACGCAATCGTTTAACTTGGCTATAAACGACAACACCACAGTTTCCTGTGGTGTTGAGAATGTGTTTTTATCGATTACAATACGGCGCCGCCGATACCGATAAATAAACCTGCAATGGCCGCACTCATTAAGTTGGAGAGTGTACCCGCCGCAACGGCTTTGATTCCCATGCGCGCTACGTCACTACGACGATTCGGTGCCATACCGCCTAAACCGCCGATAAGGATAGCAATAGAACTCAAGTTTGCAAAGCCACAAAGTGCAAAGGTGATGATCGCAATCGTTTTTTCACCTAATACGACCGGCGCACTTTCCGGTTTTAAGTAGTTGGCAAAATCGGCATAAGCAACGAATTCGTTTACGACCAGTTTTTGTCCGATTAACGAACCGGCTACTTGTGCTTCGGCTCCCCAAGGTACGCCGATAATCCAAGCAAGCGGTTGGAAAACATAACCTAATAAAGATTGTAATGTAACGCCTTCGAAGCCGACTAAGCCACCAACCCAACCGATAAAGCCGTTTAACATAGCAATTAATGCAATAAACGCTAATAGCATTGCACCGACATTCATGACAAGTTGTAAACCGGAGAATGCACCGACTGCCGCCGCTTCAATGACATTGGCCGGTTTGTCATCCATATCGTCTTCACTTAACTCATCTTTAAACGATTCTGTTTGCGGGTGTAGAATTTTGGCAAAGAGCAAACCGCCCGGCGCTGCCATAAATGATGCTGCGATTAAGTACGGAAGCGGAACCCCCATACCGGCATAACCAATCATTACCGCGCCGGCGACGGAGGCTAAACCACCACACATAACGGCAAACAATTCAGAGTCCGTCATTGATTTGATATATGGTTTCACCAATAACGGGGCTTCGGTTTGACCGACAAAGATATTTGCCGCCGCAGACATAGATTCTGCTTTTGATGTACCTAATGCTTTTTGTAACGCACCACCAAGGAGCTTGATGACAAGTTGCATAATACCAAGGTAGTAGAGAACGGAAATTAATGCGGAGAAGAAAATAATCGGTGGAAGCACACGCAGAGCAAAGACGAAACCGCCGCCACCGAATACTTCAAACATCTTATCACTGACTAAACCGCCAAATAAGAAACTGATACCGTCATTACCGTAGTTAATCACGGCGCTGACCCCTTTTGATGCGGCAAGCAAAGCATCGCGTCCAGCCGGGATATAGAGAATAATAGCGCCGATACCGATTTGAATTGCTAGCGCACCGAAAACGGTACGATAGTTAATTGCTTTTTTATTGTTGGATAACAAGAACGCAATTAAAAGGAGTACAACAATGCCTAGAAGGCTCATAAATGTATCCATTTTTACAACCTCGAAAAAGTTTAACAGAAAATTGATTGCCAAATAAGAACACCGCAGCAACCATGAAAAAGGGTGTTTATGATACCGCCTTTTTTTGTCAAAATCTTCAAAATTTTATAGTTATATCAGTATTATGGCAGGCAAAGATAAAAAATTTGATCTACCTCTCACTTTTAAGCGGTATTTATTGATTTGTGCATTTAACAGGATTATTCTTTGGAGTAAATCTTCTTTTTTATAATAAATTGTGGAGTCATTATGTCGAGATTAACCAAGGCACAAATTTTAGCGCAGTTACAAAACGGGCTAATCGCCTCCTGCCAGCCCGTGGATAACGGTCCGATGGATTCACCGGAAATCGTGGCGGCAATGGCAAAAGCATCAGTCATAGGAGGGGCGGCAGGATTACGTATTGAAGGCATTGATAATCTAAAAGCGGTACGAGCTGTTGTTGATGTCCCTATCGTTGGTATCGTTAAGCGGGATCTGCCTGACAGCCCGGTACGTATTACACCGTTTTTACAAGATATCGATGATCTCTATCATGCCGGCGCGGATATTATTGCTTTCGATGGTACGGATCGCATTCGCCCGACGACGATTGAAGCCTGTGCAAAGCGCATTCAAGAGCTCGGCGCCATGTCGATGGCCGACTGTTCAAACTATAAAGAAGGTATGTATTGCCAAGCGCTGGGAGTTGATCTGATCGGCAGCACCATGTCAGGCTATACCGGCGGTGAAACGCCTGATGAACCTGATGTACAACTTGTACGTGATTTGGTCGCAAGTGGTTGTCGTGTCATGGCGGAAGGACGGTACAATACGCCGGAGCTGGCGGCTGCGGCAATTGAAAACGGTGCATATGCCGTTACGGTCGGATCGGCATTGACCCGCTTGGAGCATATAGTCAGCTGGTTTGTCAGTGCGATCGATAATTGCAAAAAAGGAGCTTAAAATGACAGCTTGTTTAGCGATTGATGTCGGTGGAACGAAAATTGCGGCTGCGCTGGTCACCTTAAAAGATAAAGATGCACTGGTGGAACAACGCATTCAAATTCACACACCGCAAAACCCGAGTGCAGAGGCTTTGGATAATGCGTTAGCGGAAGTCCTACAGAAATTTTCAGGACAATTCGACAAAGTCTCAGTGGCATCCACGGGGATTATTCAGAACGGTATATTAACCGCACTTAATCCGAAAAATTTAGGCAATCTTGCCTTTTTCCCTTTACAACAAAGTATTGCAAAACATACGGATAAGCCGATTACCTTGCTCAATGACGCACAAGCTGCCGGCTGTGCGGAATTTCTGCGCCAAGAGGATATTGAAAATTTTGCCTTTATTACGGTATCTACCGGTGTCGGCGGCGGCATTATTCTTAACCGCAAATTGTTTACCGGTACAAACGGGGTAGCCGGACATATCGGGCACATGGCAGTAGATTATCATGGTGAAACTTGCGGCTGCGGCCGGGTAGGATGTGTAGAAGCCATTGCTTCGGGACGAGCAATTGCGCGAGATGCGGCAAAATGGGAAAACCCGTGTGAACCGCCGGAAGTGTTCGAACGTTTTAGAGCCGGTGATCCGCAGGCGGGGACGTTGGTGGATAAATCGGCAAAAGCTATTGCCAATTTAATCGCAGATTTAAAAATCGGTTTGGATATTCAACGGATTGCATTGGGTGGAAGTGTCGGTTTGGCAAGTGGTTATTTAGCGCGTGTTGAGCATTTTTTAGCGCAAATGCCATCGATATACAGACCGGAAATTATCCCAGCCTATTATGCACAAGATGCCGGTTTGATCGGTGCTGCCTGGTGGGCGGAAAATCAATATGAATAATAAGCCGTTAAGTTAAACATAAAAATAAGGGCTGGGATGTCAGCCCCTTATTGTTTCTACAAGCGGTCAGTTTCGCCTACTATTTTGCAAATTATAGACCTTTTAACACATTCACCATTTCAATCGCGCCTAACGCACATTCAGAGCCTTTGTTGCCTGCTTTTGTACCTGCACGCTCGATAGCTTGTTCGATATTTTCGGTAGTTAATACACCAAAAATAACCGGAACACCGGTTTGTAAGCTCACTGCACCAATGCCTTTTGCTGCTTCATTGCATACATAATCATAGTGCGTGGTTGAGCCGCGGATTACTGTGCCTAAGCAGATTACTGCGTCATACTTACCGCTTTCCGCCATTTTTTTCGCAACCAACGGAATTTCAAATGCCCCAGGTACCCAAGCGGTATCAATATCGCTTTCGTTTGCACCGTGGCGAACGAGTGTGTCGATCGCACCGCTTAACAGTTTATCGTTGATAAAATCGTTAAATCTCGCACACACAATGCCGAATTTTAACCCTGTTGCCACTAAATTACCTGTGATAATTGCCATTTTTGTTTTTCCTTATTGTTAAATAAATTGATATTCCCCCTCTTTGACAAAGAGGGGGCTAGGGGGAGATTTTTTAAAAGTTAAACATATGCCTCATTTTGACTTGTTTAACTTTAAGGTATTCCAAATCGTGTTTATTCGGCTCAACCATAATCGGCTCTCGTGCCACGATATTTAAGCCAACTTGCTGTAAGCCTTCGATTTTCGCTGGATTATTGGTTAACAAGCGGATCGTTTTCACCCCTAAACTGCGAAACATCTGTGCGCCAATATGGTATTCACGTTCATCTTCACCAAAGCCAAGGGCTAAATTCGCCTCGACGGTATCCATTCCTTTATCTTGCAATTCATAAGCACGCAGTTTGTTGATTAAGCCAATGCCTCGCCCTTCTTGACGTAAATAGAGCAACACGCCTCTGCCTTCTTGCTCAATTTGGCTCATTGCGGCGGCAAATTGCTGACCGCAGTCGCAACGTTGTGAACCAAAGGCATCGCCGGTTAAACATTCAGAGTGAATACGGCATAGCACCTCTTCGCCGTTGCCAATATCCCCTTTCACTAATGCAACGTGTTCTTTACCTGTGATTTTCTCGATGAAACTGTGTGCGGTAAACTCGCCGTATTTGGTCGGCATTTTGACGACGGAAATTTGCTCAATTAAACAATCTTTTGCTCGGCGATATTCTTGTAACTGGGCAATTGTGATAAACGGCATATTGTGTTGAGTGGCAAAGGCTTGTAGTTCAGGCATTTTCATCATTGTGCCGTCATCTGCCATAATCTCACAGCAAAGTCCTGCGTGTTTAAGCCCGGCTAAACGAGCCAGATCCACCGTTGCTTCCGTATGTCCGTTACGCACCAACACGCCACCGTCTTTCGCAAGTAGGGGGAACATATGCCCCGGACGGCGGAAATCACTTGGTTTGGCGTTGTCGTCCACCACTTTAAGCGCCGTAAGCGAACGCTCAAAAGCCGAAATGCCCGTGCCTGTATCAATGTGATCGATAGCAACGGTAAAGGCGGTTTCGTGGTTATCGGTGTTGTAAGAAACCATCTGCGGTAGGTCGAGTTTTTGGGCTATCGCCGTTGAAATCGGCATACAAATCAAACCTTTACCATAAGTTGCCATAAAGTTGATATTTTCAGGAGTGGCAAATTCCGCCGCACAGATAAAATCCCCTTCGTTTTCTCTATCTTCGTCATCGCTGACGATAATAATTTTGCCTTGGCGTAATGCGTCTAAGGCTTGTTCTACGCTTGAAAATTGAAACATTTGCTTTCCTTTTTGATAATTCCCCCTTTGAAAAAGGGGGGCTAGGGGGGATTTAAAACCCCACTCGCTTTAAAAATTCTTCGGTGATATTGCTCTGTGGCTCGCTCTGTTTCGGCGACAGCAATTTTTCCACATATTTTCCGATTACATCATTCTCTAAATTCACGATACTGCCGACCTTTTTCGTGCCTAAATTCGTTTCACTTAACGTATGCGGAATAATCGACACTCGGAAGCTGTTTTCATCACAATCGACCACAGTCAGGCTTATTCCGTCAATCGTAATTGAGCCTTTTTCAATGATGTAACGCATCAGCTTTGCCGTGGTTTTAATCTGATACCAGACCGAATTATTCGCAGGGGTAATGCTGACAATTTCCCCTGTGCCATCAATATGCCCCGACACAATGTGTCCGCCGAAACGTCCGTTTGACGCCATTGCTCGTTCAAGATTAACGGGGCTGTTCGGTTGTAATTCGCCTAATGATGTACGGGCGAGCGTTTCCGACATGACATCTGCGGAAAAATGGTTTGAGCCAAATTCGGTCACGGTTAAACAGACACCATTGACCGCAATGCTGTCGCCTAAGTGCATATCCGTAAAAATTTTGCTTCCCGTAATGGTTAAAACGGCAAATTCCCCTTGTTTGTGGATTTTGGCGACTTTGCCGACTTCTTCAATAATGCCTGTGAACATCAGTTTGCTACCTCAAAATCTAATAAAATATCATCACCCATCATTGTGATAGTTGGCGTTTTTAACTGGACGGCATTTGCCAACACGCCGATTCCATCACCACCGATGGGCGTTTTAGCAGTAACACCACCAACTAATTTAGGAGCGATGTAGCAATGCACACGGTTCACAATCCCTTCGTTTAACGCACTAAAATTTAAACTTGAGCCGCCTTCCAACAATAAGCTGTCAATGCCTTGTTCGCCGAGTTTTTGCAAAAGATCGACTAAATCAACCCGCTTGTCTTTTGCTTTACAAACCAACACTTCCACTCCAAGCGGTTGGAATTGGGCGATTTTTTGCAAATCATCTGAAACTGTTGCAATAATCGTGCGATAGGTTTTGGCGGTTTGGACTAATTGACAATCTAATGGCGTACGCAATCGGCTGTCGCACACAATCCGCACCGGCTGTTTGGCATTCGGCATACGGCTATTGAGCATCGGGTTATCCGCCAGCACCGTATCCACCCCAACCATAATCGCACTGTATTGATGTCGGGTGCATTGCACATTGGCTCTGGCTTGTTCCCCTGTAATCCACTTGGACTCGCCTGTTGCGGTGGCAATTTTACCGTCTGCGGTCATCGCATATTTCATCAACACATAAGGGCGTTTAGTTTGAATATAGTGAAAGAAAATCGGATTTAACGCATCACATTCGGCTTTCATCACATTCTCAATCACCTCAATCCCTGCTTGACGGAGTTGTGCCACGCCTTTACCCGCCACAAGGGGATTTGGATCGCTTGAGCCGATAACGACGGTTTTAATCCCCCGTTCAATCAACAAATCAGAACAGGGCGGTGTACGTCCGTGATGACAGCAAGGCTCAAGGGTAACGTAAGCCGTTGCTCCGCTTAAATCTTCCTGACAATGTAAAATCGCATTACGTTCGGCGTGCCATTCACCGTAGCGTTGGTGATAGCCTTCCGCAACAATGTTGCCGTCCTTAACAATCACACAACCGACCAACGGATTAGGATTTGTCCAGCCACGACCAAGTTCAGCCAGTTCAATGGCTCGAGCCATAAAAATAGAGTGTGTCATTTGTTTTCGTATTTTCAGAAAATAGGGGCAGTGGAATGGGATATTTATTTAGATAAACCGTTCCCCTCTTTAGTAAAGAGGGGTTAGGGGAGATTTGTTAGGCTATATGCAATAAGAGGGAGTAAATAGTCAAAAAATACTAGATAAAAATGTCTTATCCATTATTTTCTTCGTTATCTACTTCTGCCAAATCTTCCCCTGCCCCTCTTTGCTAAAGAGGGGAGTTTTATTGAGGCTAAATAAACAAACGCCTTGAAATCTCACGATCTCAAGGCGTTAAAAGCATAAGAAAAGCACTCGAACAGTGTTCGAGTGTAGATATTCCAGCTCTTCTTCCATCCAGACTATCACTGTCGGTACCGGAATTTCACCGGTTCCTGCGTCGGTTTTCACCTCTGCTCGCGGACTTTACCGCCGATCGGGAATTTCACCCTGCCCTGAAGATTAAAAATTGTTGCGGATTCTGCACCTGTTTGAAGAACGTGTCAAGCAACAATTTTTTAACAAAAGCGCTTGAGAAAAATATCAAACGCTATGATTTTTTTTAACTATTTAAGATTATTTTGCTGATCAAGGAAATCTTGATTGATTTCAATTTTTGCCCGTTCACGTAAATCTTTCAGTAAGTCATTACGTAAGACGATACGATTAGCTTCGGCAAACTGTGCCGCAAACGGCTTAAATGCCTCTAAATTGCCATCGACAATGTTATCTAACGCAATAATGATAACTCGACCGTTTTCAAGAGTCGTTTGATAAACCGGATTATTCGCCGTCGGTTTTGGCATGGCAAATACGGTTTGGGTCAACTGCGGTTGTCGTACTTGTGACTGAGCAAAAACGAGTTCCTGAGGCTGTTCGAACGTTACCGCCGTTTTATTGCCTGCTTGAAGCGCTTTAATTTGCTCTTCAGCCTTGGCTAATAATGTTTTTTCCGATTTTGCGTATTTTACGGCATGTTCTACGGCTGTTTTTGCCTGCTCAAACGTTTGTGTGCTTTGCGCTTGATAATTGCTGACACGAATAAAAAGAGTTTTCGGGTTGGTCGTGTCACCGATATCGATAGCTTCGGAATTTTGTCCGTTTTGTGCCGATTCACCGTTAAATAATACTTTTAGCACTTTCTCATGGTTCAACGCCTCGGGCACGTCATTGCGGGTAAATTGTGCGGTTTTTTGTACATTTATTCCGGCCAGTCGGGCAACGCCTTCAAGAGAACCGTTATCTTCAAACGCTTTATTTGCCATTTCACGAGTGATATTGGAATATTCGGTAAGCATCAACTCACGACGAATAATCTCGGCAATTTGTTGTTTGACTTGTTCCAACGGAATGGATTGCCCGGGTGCCCGCTCAAGTACTTTGATGATATGATAAGCCCCGTCTACTTTTATCGGTTGGCTTGTACTGCCTACGCTTAACGACTGAGCGGCATCGTCAAATGCTTTAGGGAATACCCCGGATTTTGCCCAACCTAAATCGCCGCCTTGAGCTGCGGAAAGTTTGTCCGTCGATTTTTCTTTTGCCAATGTTGCAAAATCCGTTCCTTGTTTTAGCGCTACGGCAATATCATTCGCTTCAGTCTCGGTTGCGACTTGGATGTGCGCAATTTTGGTTTCTCCCGCCGTGCTGTATTTTGCTTTATTGGTTTGATAATACGTATTGATTTGTTCATCGGTAACTTGAATATTTTTCTCAAGATCTTTCGGTTCGATAGAGACATATTCCACAGTCAATTTTTCCGGGTTGATAAAATTCGCTTTATTCGCCTCATAATAAGTCAACAGCTCTTCTTCCGAAGCGGTTTGTTTCACCGCGTCATCCGCAATCGGGAATGATGCTAAACGCACTTGCCGTTTTTGTAGTAACAATTGGGCAAGATGAGCTTGTTGAGACGGCACCATAAAATCACTTCCGATGATGCTTTCTTGAATTTGTGAGAACAGCAATCCTTCGTAGACGAAAGCCGCATAGCCGTCAGGCGTTAATCCGTTGCTGCGCAAAGTTTGTTGATAAAGCGTATTGTCGAATTTACCGTTTTGTTGAAACGCCGGTGAATTGACGATTTCCGATTTGATTTGATCGGCACTGATGTCCAGTTTTAAACTTTTGGCATATTGACGCAAGAGCTCATCATCAATTAATTGATTGAGAACCGAATATTGGAATTCTTTTGCGTATTCCGGGTTGTCTAAAAGATCCCAAAAACGCTCTCCCATCTGCGCATTCATTATATTTTGTTGACGATTTTTGGCCGACGTAAAAGCCTGTTGCGAGATTTCTTCTCCGTTCACTTTAACCGCAGAAGTATCCGAACTCATCAATCCCCCGCCGATTCCGCCTAATACAAAAGAAAGAGAAACGAGGGCAAAAATTATTTTAAATGCGATGCCGCCGGATTTCTCATGCATTTTTTCGATCATTGTTATGGTTCCTAGTCATAAAAAATGGAGCAATTATACTGTAAAGCGCTTAATTCTCAAATGTGATTTTTGGAATTCGGAACCTTTCCTTCATTGCACCTCAGAGCAGTGATTTGCTATCTAAACTTTGCATTTAACGTTAAAATTTGTTCTAATTTACACCTCGTTGTGAGAACCGCTTCTCTTTACTTCTTTGGCTTTTTATATAGGGATACCGTATGGGTATTTATGCATACATTTGTTTTCTTTCCGCACTTTCAATTTTACTCGGATTCATCACAAGCAAAATCAGTGATAAAGTGCAGTCGACGATTGCGATTACCGCTGCGGCGATGATCGGTTCTTTACTCCTTTTATTTTTTGGTTGGGCAGGTTGGTTTAATATCGATTTGGTCGCAACGGAAGTCATGGAGCAAGTTGATTTCAAAAGCTTCTTACTCAACGGTATTTTAGGCTTTTTGCTTTTTGCCGGATCGCTTGGCATCAAACTACCTGTGCTGAAAGATCAAAAATGGGAAATCACGATTTTCGCCTTATTTTCAACCTTGGCTTCAACCTTGATCATCGGTTTCTTTGTTTACGGCGTAGCCAATCTTATCGGTTTAGAGATCGATTTAATCTATTGTATCGTGTTCGGGGCGCTGATTTCCCCCACCGACCCGATTGCGGTTCTCGCCATCATTAAAAATTTACGCGCACCTAAACGCTTATCGATGCAGGTAGAAGGCGAGTCGCTTTTTAATGACGGTGTCGGTTTGGTTATTTTCATAACGGTATTCGCCGTCGCATTCGGCGGGCAAGAAGCAACCTTTAGCGGTATCATGAATTTATTTTTACACGAAGCGATCGGTGGGATCTTATTCGGCTTCGTGCTGGGCTTTATTGCTCATATCCTAATTTCAAGCACTGACGACGGTAGCTTGGAGATTATGTTAACGCTTACTATTCCGACTGCCGGGTTTATGTTTGCCAATAACATTCTCCATGTTTCCGGTGCGTTGGCGATGGTTGTTGCCGGGATTATGATCGGTAACTGGACGCGCCGTTCCGGTTTTTCCGAACAAAGCCAACGTTACCTCGACCATTTTTGGGAAATGATTGATCATTTCTTAAATTCATTACTGTTCTTCCTTATCGGCTTTGCGATATTGCTGGTGGATTTTAATATTTACGGCATTATTATGATGATTGTCGCCATTCCGATTTGTTTGGCAGCCCGTTATTTAAGTCTTTGGATTCCGTATAAAGGATTGCAGCAGTTCCGTACTTATAATCCGTATACCTTGAAAATTATGACATGGGGCGGATTGCGCGGTGGCTTGGCGTTGGCGATGGCTTTGTCCATTCCGGCCAAAACCGTGTTTGTCGGCAATGGAATTGATGTGAAGGACTTAATTCTGGTCATGACGTATTCCGTTGTGATGTTCTCCATTTTAGTGCAAGGCACCACAATCGAGCCGATAATTCGTAAATCGAAACAAGTGGATCCGAATCGGGAAGAGTACCTGCAACCACAGAATCAATCGGATACTAAACATTAATTTTGCCGTTATGGGATAAAAGCATTGCGCTGGAATGCGTTTATCTTTAGAATGCGCAACCTCGTGTCATAGCTGAGTTAGAGATCGGCTATTGATGAATTTAAACTAACTACTTTTTAGGAGTAAAACATGTCTCTAAGCGTAGAAGCAAAAGCAAAAATCGTTGCTGAATTTGGTCGCGATGCAAAAGATACCGGTTCTTCAGAAGTTCAAATCGCTCTGTTAACCGCTCAAATCAACCATTTACAAGCACACTTTGCCGAGCATAAAAAAGATCACCACGGTCGCCGCGGTCTATTACGTATGGTTTCACGCCGTCGTAAATTATTAGACTACTTAAAACGTACCGATCTTGCCAAATACTCAGAAACTATCGCACGTTTAGGTTTACGTCGTTAATTTCCCAATATGGAAAAAAACCGAGCTTAGGCTCGGTTTTTTTGTTGCTTACATTTCACTCAAGACATCGTGTAATACGGCAATGCCCTGTTCGATTTGTGCATCACTGATAATCAATGGCGGAAGCAAGCGCAGTTTCTGTTTCGCCGTAAGCGTCAATACGCCTTTTTGAATCGCTTTAGTGACGACATCACCGGCGGTAATGCCTTCTTCAAATTCTACACCGAGCATTAAGCCGAGCCCGCTGACGGATTTTACCTTCGGTAAGGTTAACAGGGCTTGGCGTAATTTTTCACCCTTAATTTGAATGTCTGCTAAAAATGCAGGTGTAAAGCGCGCCAATACCGCATTTGCCGCCGCACAGCACACCGGGTTTCCTCCAAATGTCGAGCCGTGATCGCTTTTTCCTAGGGTGTTTTGGCATTTATCACCGAGCAAAAAAGCCCCGATAGGCAAGCCGCCGCCCAATCCTTTCGCCAGTGTAACAATATCCGGCGTCAAACCGAATTGTTGGTAAGCAAACAGGCTGCCGGTACGTCCGATACCGGTTTGAACTTCGTCGATGATTAAAATCAGATCCTGCTCTTGGCAGAGTGTTTGGACCGATTGCAGATAGGTCGCTTCCAACGCACATACGCCGCCTTCGCCTTGCACGATTTCCAAGATAACGGCACATACATCGTTTTGCGCTATACGTTGCTTCAATGCCTCGAAGTTATTGGCGGGAACATGTTCAAATCCTTGGGTAAACGGAAAATAATGTTGATGGAATACCGCTTGTCCGGTAGCGGCTAGGGTTGAAATGGTTCGCCCGTGAAACGAATTAACCAAACTTAGCACCGTAGCCCGATTGGCACCGTATTTATCATGGCTGTATTTACGGGCGGTTTTAATCGCACCTTCATTAGCTTCTGCGCCGGAATTGCAAAAAAACGCACGGATCAGACCGCTTGCTTCTGTTAATTGTTTTGCTAACACGGTTGCCGGTTCGGTATAAAAAAGGTTGGACGTATGTTGTAGTTTTGCGGCTTGCGTCGTAACGGCGCTAAGCCATGCCTCATCCGCCCAACCCAAACAGTTCGTGCCGATTCCGCTGGTAAAATCGAGATATTGGTTTCCTTCAATATCCCACACATCGCACCCTTTACCGTGGGAAAGCACCAGATCAAAACGCCCGTAGGTTTGTGCAAGGTGTTGGTGATCCAATTGTTTAATTTGTTGGCTGTTCATCGCTTGTATATCCTTTTATTGCGGAATTATGGATAGAATAAGGTTCCGTTACCCTTATCCGTCAGCATTTCAATTAAAATAGCGTGTTCCACCCGACCGTCAATGATGGCGGCTTGTTCGCCACCCGCCCGAATAAAATCGGTACAGCAGGCAATTTTCGGAATCATACCGCCGGCAATAACGCCTTGTGCTATCAATGCGTCAACTTCATTGAGGCTGACGTTGGAAATCAGCGTACTTTCATCGTGGCGATCGCGTAATAAGCCTGCAATATCCGTCATACTGACTAATTTTGTCGCTTTCAACGCAATGGCGATTTCACTGGCTGCCGTATCGGCATTGATATTATATGCTACGCCTTGTTGATCTACGCCTACGGTTGAAATAACCGGAATCAAATCGGCGTGGAGTGCCAATTCGAGCACCTTGGTATTGACTTTGGTAATTTCACCGACAAAGCCTAAGTCGACATCGCCTTTTAGTTTTTCACATTGCAGCATGTTGGCGTCGATTCCGCATAATCCGATACCTTTACCTTGCAATAACGCCACCAAACTTTTATTAACTTTTCCCGCCAACATTTGTAAGACAATATCCATCGTATCTTTGTCGGTGACGCGCAATCCATTGATAAATCGGCTTTCTTTTCCGATCTGCTTTAACCCTTGTGAAATTTCGGGACCGCCGCCGTGGACTAACACGACGTTGATACCCAGTTGATTCAGCAGCAAAATATCTTGCATAACGGCGTGCTTTAAGGCTTCATTAATCATCGCATTCCCGCCGTATTTCACTACGATTATTTTGCCTTTAAATTGAGCGATATATGGTGTCGCCTGTTGAATTAATTCATTGATTTGCATATAAATTATCCTGTTTGTCTGAAATGTGCGACTAGATCACCAAGCCGGCAGTTTCGGCTCTGCCGAGCATAATATTCATACATTGTATCGCAGCACCAGAGGCGCCTTTACCGAGATTGTCGAAACGTGCAGTCAATAATAATTGGGTGTCATTGCTGAATACTGCAATGTCTAAATTGTCTTTACCGGATAAGCCGTTCGCTGCCAACATTCCGTCGGCGGGAATATCTGCGTGGGGTTTAACGCGGATTAATCGGCGGTCTTGATAGTAATCCGACAACAGTTGTGTGACGGCTTCGCCCGAACGGTATTTTTCCGCAAGGACGGCAAGCGGTAGAGGTACGGTGACCAGCATACCACTGTAATAATCGGCGACGACAGGGGTAAAGATCGGGGCGGATGTCAGTCCGGTAACTGCCGTCATTTCCGGCAAGTGTTTATGTTTTAAGCCGAGTCCGTATATCCTTGGGGCGTTGAAGGCCTCCGCACGATTTTCAGTCTGATATTCCGCAATCATGCCTTTTCCACCGCCCGAATAGCCGGTTAATGAGTGGCAGTAGAGCGGAGAAGCCGCCGATAATGCAAAATATTCGACAAGCGGTCGAACCAAGGCGATAAATCCCGTGGCATGACAACCCGGCACGGCAACACGGTTTGCCTCGGCAATTTTTGCCGTTCTGCCTGACAATTCGGCAAAACCGTAAACCCAATCGGGGTTAACCCGATGTGCGGTAGAGGTATCACAAATGCGGGCGGACGGCGGTGCGGCGGCAACAATCTCTTTTGCCGCCTCATCCGGCAGACATAAAAAAGTTAAATCCGCTTCGCTTATTTTTGCCAAGCGGGCATCAAGATCTTTGCGTTGTGCTTCCGGGAGGGTAAGAAGCTGAATATCTGCCTGACTGCTTAAGCGTTCATGAATACGTAGCCCGGTGGTGCCGACCGCACCGTCTACAAAAATTTTATACTGTGTCATTGCCGTTCCTGTCATTTATGTTGTTGATACTGTAGTGTATGCAGATTTAAGGGCAATGACAACCTGAATTTTGCATAATTATGCAAATAGAGTGAATTTATATTTTGACTTAACTTGTCAGTTTGTCTTCATTCTTTCTTCTGCGGTATTGATACTTTGAATAATGGCACGTCGATTGATGTTTGGATTATCGCCGTCGAGTACTTGCTGCCAATAGAAAATCGCTTGCTGCGGATCATTTCGCAAAAAGGCCTCGGAAGCCAATAACAACAGGCTTGCACTTTCTTTCGGATCTTGTGCTAAGGCTTCGTCAATCCAAGCCTTGGCTTGTGCGGAAAGCGTTTGTTTATGCAGATAGTAATCGGTTGTTGCCATGGCGCCGAGAATTGCCGCCTTTCTGCCTAATACCGTTTGCGCATGGTGAAAACACACCATTGCCGCTTCAAAATCATTATTTAAGGAGTATGCCTGCCCCAACTCAAACCATAAATCGCCGTTATTCGGATTGTCACGCAGTTGGTTTTGCAAACTGACAATATAGTGATCGTTGCGCGTGCGGCTGTCTTCTTCCGCTTTTTGCTGCTGAAATGCTTGGAAGTCACGTTCACCCGCTTCAACCTGCTGATAACGCCCGCTTTGCCAATAATAGGCAACGCTGACCGTTAATACGGCGATAAATGCGAGCATACCGAATACAAGCGGTCGTTTTTGCGGTATTTTTTGCAAATGTAACGCTAATTGCGTTTGTTCAAAATCATGACGATCCCGCAATTCATTGAGATATTCCTGTTTGGTATCATTTGCAAGATTTTCTGCAAATCGTACCGCTTGTTGATAATGTGCTGCGTTGAGTTGATCCCGTTCGGTCATTTCTTCTTCCTGTTTACACGCCAAATGAGTGCCGCCAGCATAGCGATCAATAAGCCTAAAGGCGCACCCCAAAGTAATCCGGTTTGGGCGTTGAGCGGCGGCTTATAGTTGACAAACGCCCCGAATCTGTCCGTCATGGTGCGGATAATCTCCTCATTGCTTTTACCTTGATTTACCATCTCATAGACTTCCAAACGCAGATGATAAGCCTGAGTTGCATTGGATTCGACCAAATTTTGATTTTGGCATTGCGGGCAGCGTAGCGATTTGGCAAGAGCAATGGCTCTGACTCTGTCTTCGTCAGAGCGGAATTGGAAGGTATCGACCATTTCGGCATGGGCGATGCCGTGGATAAGCAGTCCGAGAATAAACAGTAGGCGTTTCATTATTTTTCCTTACTTAAAGCGTCTAATCGCGGCAGCACGTCTTGCATAAAGTCCGGGTTGTATCCTTTTTGTTGGTAACGAACCATACCTTTTTTATCAATAACATATGTAACCGGCGCAGAATTGATATGCAAGGTGTCGATTAAAAAACGGTGTTGATAATCGTCGATCGTGAATTCAAACGGATTGCCCCAACGCGCCAATGCTTGACGGGCGTCTTCCGGGCGGTCGGTTAAGGTTAAGCCGACAATTTTTACGCCTTTTTCTTTTAACTCGAGCAATAGCGGAAATTCTTTGATACACCATGTGCACCAGCTTGCCCATACGTTGAGGATGAACGGCTCTTTCGGCAAACTTTCTTTGCTGAGCAGCGCGTGATTGTCAAGCAAATGCGGTAGCGTGAATTCGGGGAACGGTTTCCCTTGCCAATCTTCGCTCGGGGCGAGAGTGTCGGGCGTTTTAAGTTGCGCCATCAGAAAAAAGACGACGGCCAGTAATAAAACAAGCGGTAAGAAAAGCACGGTTTTTTTCATACGGATCCCTAAATCAAACGAACCTTTTGCGACGATGCCCCAGTATGGCAAGGAGCGAAGCGATAACCATAATAGCTCCGCCCCACCACAATGCACGAATATAAGGTTTGTAGTGCAGACGGAAGGCATATTCTTTTTGTCCGAAGCGATCGCCCATCACAACATATACATCATCCAAACCGCGATGCGCTAAGCCGACTTCCGCCATTGTCATGGTACGAATATCATAATAGCGGCGTTCGGGATACACCGTGGCAATATACTGGTTTTGCTTGTCGTCAATATGAAAGGTTGCCGTTTCCGATGTATAGTTTTGCCCGATGACATTATCGTATTTGGCATAAGTGAAGGTGAAGCCGGCTAAGGTTGCCTGTTGCGTCGGTTTTAACCGCACGCCGATCTCATCGCCGTAATAGCTGCTCATCATGGCACCAATCACGCAGACACCAAAACCGATGTGGGCAAGCCGCATGGCAAGCGGTCGGATTTGCCACATTGTTTTACGATAAGGCAGGTGAGTTAAGATGACCCATATCGCTAAACTGATGAAAAGGGTCGGCAGCCATTGCAATTGGTGAGCGGGGCTGTGTTGCAAGGTGAGATGACCCAACCCCAACGAGATACCGATCGCTAAAGGCAATAATAGGAGGTGTTGCAGTAGGCTTTTCAACGGTAATTGCTTCCAGCGTAAGCGCGTTGCGTATCCCATCAGCGCGAGTAACAGTAAAGCCAGTGGCGCGAAAATTGTGTTGAAATACGGTGCACCGACGGAAATCGCTCCCCAATTCATGGCACTGAACACCATGGGATAGAACGTACCGAGCACAACGACTCCGGTGGCGAGTACGAATAAGCCGTTGATCGATAAAAATGCCGTTTCTTTCGATAGCCATGTAAAACGTACCTCACCCTGCCAAAGGCGGGCTTTGAGAGCAAATAACGCCAATGCCACAAAGCTCAAGCTAAAAAACAGCATCAGCAATGCCATGCCGCGATCCGTATCGACCGCAAAGGCGTGTACGGAAGTCAGTACACCCGAACGCACAATAAAGGTACCGAGCAAACTTAAGGCGAATGCAAAAATCGACAACAATAAGGTCCAGTAACTGAAAATACCGCGTTGTTCGCTGACAATCAGGCTGTGCAATAATGCTGTGCCTAGCAGCCACGGCATGAGAGAGGCGTTTTCAACCGGATCCCAAAACCACCAACCGCCCCAACCTAATTCGTAGTATGCCCACCATGCGCCTAATAGGATTCCGGCGGTCAGGAAGCCCCACGCGATCATTGCCCACGGGCGCATCCAACGGGCGATAGCATAATCGAATACCCCGCCGAGCAGCATGGCGATCGTCATCGCAAAGTTTACCGCAAAACCGACGTAACCGAGGTAGAGCAGCGGTGGGTGAAAAATCAGACCGATATCTTGCAACATCGGGTTGAGATCCCGACCTTCGGGCGGAGGCGGAAACGAACGTTCAAACGGGTTGGACGCCCACAGGATAAATAAGGCGAAGCCAAAGATGATAAAAGAGAGTGCGCCTAGGGTTCGGTATGCAAACAAGCGGTCGGTTTTGCGCGAAAAAATGCAAAAAATACCCGTCCACACGGTCAATGCCGTGAGCCAGAAGAGCATGGATCCTTCGTGGCCGCCCCAGCTGGCGGCAAATTTGAAAAAGATCGGTAATTGGCTGTTGGAATGGGCGGCAACGTAGTTGACGCTGAAATCATCGGTCATGAATGCCTGCGCTAAACAACCGAAAGCAAGCAATGCCAGCAGGCACTGCAGTCCGCTCCACAGCGGGTTCAAGGCGAGCCAATGCGGTTGTCGGCGTAATTCTCCCCATACGGAGAACACGACTTGGATGGCGGAAACGCCGACCAATAAAATAAGTGAAAAATAACCCAGTTCGGGGAACATAATTCATCCGTTATTTTGCAAAATAATTGCCCGAACCTACCGCTTGCAAACCGGAAGGTCAGACGTGATTTTCTACGCTTTTACACCCGTATCCGATGTTGTCGGCGATTGCCGTTCGGATGCAGAGATGTTCTCCGTTCGGTCAATCTTTTCTCCCATTTCCTCAAGCAGATCCGCCGTAGCATCATCCAGCGCCTCCGCTTCTTTGCGCGGTTTTACAAACGGCTCTACCGACCAATATTTGCGTTCGATTTCATCCGAGAATCCATGCAGCACTTCTTCATTCAGGCGTTCATGATCCAATTGACGAATCAATTTAATTGCATCCGCCGATTCCGTTTCCGTCGCGCCTAATTTTTCCAAGGCGACTTTACTTAACAACAGTGCAGATTCAAAGGTTTCTCTGACTTGATAGTCGACATGTTGCTTGATTAAATCAACCGTATTGCGACGGTCGTAGGCACGGGCAAAAACCGGGATGAGCGGATACTCATGTTTAATCAACTCGACAATATTCAGCGTTTTTTCCGGTTCCGCCAGACCGACAATCACACAATGAACCTGTTCAATGCCGCTTGCCCGTAGTACATCGATACGCGAACCGTCGCCGTAGTAAACTTTAAAGCCGAATCGGGTAGCGGTACGAATATTACCTAAATCCGCGTCAATCACCGATACGCTGATACCGCGGGCAAGCAATACTTGGCAGACGATTTGACTGAAGCGTCCGAAGCCGATGACCAACACATTGCTTTCCAAGTTTTCGGCAAGCTCGATACCTTCAAGGCTTTGCTGCGGTTCTCCGCTTTTTTTCGCTTTGCGATTGATCAAACGTTGAATCGCAATGACTACCAGCGGAGAAAGTAGCATCGAGACAATCACGGCGGCGGTAAATGTCGCCTGATGTTTAGAGGAAAGTACACCGGCGGTTGCGGCGGCAGAAAAAAGCACGAAGGCAAATTCACCGCCGTGAGACATGATTGCCGTTCGCATGACGGCTTCACGGTTGGTTAATAAGGTCAAACGCGCCACGAGATAAATGGCCAGCCCTTTACCGAAGACATAAAGCAGTACGACTCCCAGCAACCATAGCCAATTGTTCAACACCAACGCCAAGTCGAGAGACATGCCTACGCCCATGAAGAATAACCCGAGCAGTAGTCCGCGGAACGGTTCGATATCGGCTTCCAATTGATGACGGAATGACGATTCGGACAACATGACGCCGGCAACGAACGCACCCATTGCCATCGACAGCCCGCTGAGTTCCATCAATAGAGCGGAACCCAGCACCACCAACAAGGCGGCAGCCGTCATCATTTCACGAATATGCGCTTTGGAAATCATACGGAATAACGGGTTCATCAACCATTTACCGGCGGCAACCAAAATCAATACACCGACCAAACCGGCGCCGATGGCGGTCCAATTGGTTTCATGCTCTACGTTGGCGGTCGGGGCTAAAAAGGCAATGGAAGCCAATAGCGGTACAATCGCCAAATCTTCAAAAATCAGCGTTGACACAATCCGCTGCCCTTTAGGTGTGGTACTGATGCCTTTTTCTTCAAGGACTTGCATCACGATAGCGGTAGACGAGAGGGTAAAGCCCATGCCTGCAATAAATGCGACTTCTTTCGGTAAACCTAAAATAAAGATACCGGCGCAAGTTAACAGCGTACCGCAAGCGGCGACTTGTAAGAACCCGCGTCCGAAAATAGCTTTGCGCATACTCCATAGCCGCTCGGGATACATTTCCAAGCCGATGACGAACAGGAACATGACGACGCCGAGTTCCGCCATATGCACGACCGCATCCGGATCTTGGAATAACCCTGCACCGGACGGTCCGATCAAACACCCGGCAACTAAGTATCCTAGTACGCTGCCCAATCCGATGCGTTTAAATAAAGGCACAATCGTGATACTAGTGGCAAGCAATGCCACGGTTTTAATCAATTCGGGGTTAGCGATGGCGACTGACATGGTTATCCTCTTTATTCATGACATTTTAATTTTAAATAGTCCCGATGCCGTTGACTTTGAAACGGCACGATAGAGATCCCTTCAGGGAAAGTAAGTAATTGATAAAATTGCGGAAAATTAAAGGTTTCATACTGCTCGACACCCTGTGAATATAATGTGCTGATTTGCCTGATTTTATCTTCTTTCGCTCCGGTGCAATAAGCATAACATTCCGCATGATTTTGTTTATCCAAAACATACACATTAAAGCTCTCATCTTGATTATCCTCAAAAAAGAATTGTAAAAAACCTTCACTGGCGAAATGATAAACTTCTTTCGGGATCACTGCATCCGTTGACGGCGACGTATCGCAACACGCAGGCGTTTCCGGCACCACTTCTTTCAGCGCCAGTTGCCCGTCAAAAACCAATTGCCAACGTCTGCCGGCGATATTAAAGGTTTGCGGCGGTTGACGTTGGAAGACCGATCCCGTTTGGACGGTAATACAGCGATTAACCAACCCCATAACGAATTTTTCCAATTCGCCGCGTAGTTGGCGACTATAGCTGAAAATATTAACCGATTGAGGCGGGGCGGAACTGCGATAAATTTTATTTGAAATAAATTTTAACGCTTTTAGCAGTGCATCATTCCCTTCAAATTGTTTGGTCATGATTTCGTTCCACATATTGCGGAAAATAATATTAATGCTGCCGATAACGCCTTGTTCGGAAGAACCGAGGTTAAACAGATCGACTTGTTGGATTTCGTCCTTCGTATACGGCGGGATGTTCCGCGTCGGATCTTTTGTCAGATTCACCGCTACAATTAGATTACGGATTTCATGCGGATGATACAGCTCTTCACCGTTTAATGGCGGCGCTTTTGCCGGGAAAGATAATCTTAAATCCGTAATGAATCGGCGTAAGGTATCCAATGACAGCGTTTGGCTCACGAGATGAATATTGGTGCTTGCCGTCAGTACACCGTTAAAATAAGCCCACGCAATCAGTTTCGTCAGATTTTTTTGATATTGTACGTGGCGGGTCGTAGAGTCATAAGGCGTTAACGGGGCGTGATTTACCAAATACCATCCCGCTTTCGTAGAGAGTCCTTCGCTTACCTCAATAAATGTGACTTCATTTTCCGCCAGATTGGTTGCTATTTTTTCATTAATTAACAAAATTTTGCCGGGCTGTTCTTCAAAAACGGAATAAAGCTTGCGCATAATAATATCGGTATCTTGCGGCATAATGCTGGGATCGATATGGAATTTGCGGGCAAAATGGATCAAATTACGATAACTCTGCAACAACTGTTCAACGATCATTTGTTGATGCAAGACGGCTTGTTTGATTTTCCACTGCGGGCGTTTATCTAAGATTTCACGCTCTTTTTCTCCCCATCCCCAACAATGGACTAACTCATCCAGTGCTTGTTTACGGATCATGTCGAGCTGCCCTTCATGGGCTTTAATGTAAAAACAGCTGCGCAAGCGGTCTAATCGGACAAATTCTTTGCGGTTTTCCAGATATTCCGTGACTTGTTCGAGCATCGCCAAGTAAGGATCGAAATGGTAGTCGGCGGCAGCGTCGCTCAATAATTTTTTCTTAAATTTTTTGGAAATCAGGTTCGTGTGAGGGTAGGTTTCCGCATAGCTTTCAAGCAATAAGATCTTAATGGCGGATTTATACGGGTTTTCGATACCCTTATAAAGTTGCCATAAACTCGCGCCGAAATACTCACCGATCGGCAAGGCGGTAAAATCGCCGAAATCAATCCACTCGGATAAATGCAATTCCCCTGTTGCAAGCGCTTGTTGAATAATCTGCGGGTAATCCCGCTCATCATCGGCAATGTGCACCCACAACACCCTTTTTCCGGCTAAACGGATTGCCGAACGGTAAAACTCATCTAAAAGTAAATAATGTTGTGCCGAACCATTATGGTCTTCCGTCACCCCGCTATGATATTGCCGCGATTTAAATGCATCGGGATTCATCAAATACACATTGATCTTGATGCCTAAGTTTTCCGCCCAACGTTTAATTTGAAGCAGTTTACGATCGATCAAGGTTTTTTGTTCGGCATTAAAAGGCTGTGAATAGCACAACCACAAATCCAAGTCTGAAAAGCTTGTTTGCGTAATCGAACCGATACTGCCCATCACATAAAGTCCGTCAAATACCGGTGATGCCGTCGGCGAAGGTGTCGGTGATTCGGCAAAATAGCCGGTTAAATAATGAGCTTGTTGCTCACTGAGTTCAAAATCCGCAATGCCGCTCGGAGCGCCTTCAACATAAGCGGGTAACGATGGGTGATTGTAATGAATGAATAACGGAACGGAGGAAAAGACCCGGTGAAAGGCGGCGGAACAGTTTTGCAATGCATTTTCTATACGGAAATGATCGAGCAAATCAACCCGTTGTTTTGCCAACGCCAGCTGCTCGGAAAAGGTATGAGACGCTAACGGATTTTCTCTCCCTGTTTTTACTAATGTCAGCTTTCTCATCGTCATTCATCTCACATATAAAAATGTGATCAATGTAACATTTTGGCTAAAAAAGTAAAGATAGAAAGGACGTTCGGTTAAAGTGTGATTAACAATTGCAGTAATACAAGCGGTCGGATTGACGGGGAATTTTACCGATTACTCAAAATCCGCTTGACCTTTTCCCCTCAAGGCGTATTATTCGCCCTCTTTTCACATTGGGTTCCCTCACCCCAACAACCGGCTTTAAACAAAAAGGAACAACATGAACGTTATTGACTATTTTTCCGACGAGCAGAAGCGCCGCTCGTTACTGTTACTTTCTTTTTTCCACATTTTTATCATTACCGTCAGCAACTATTTAGTACAGATTACTTTTGAGATAGCGATCCCTTTTACTGACACAGCGATCCCGACAACATGGGGAACGTTTACCTTCCCGTTTATCTTTTTAGCGACGGATTTAACCGTACGGGTATTCGGTGCCGAACTTGCCCGTAAAATCATTTTTGCCGTGATGTTCCCGGCATTGATAGTCAGTTATGTGGTATCGGTAATCTTCTTTGAAGGTCAATTTCAAGGTTTCGCGACGTTAACCGAATTCAATACCTTCATTTTCCGTATTGCGTTGGCGAGTTTTGTCGGCTATGTCGTCGGGCAGCTCATGGATATTTTCGTTTTCAACCGTTTGCGTCAAGGAAAAACGTGGTGGCTAGCCCCCGCCAGTTCGACGATCTTCGGCAGCCTGATTGATACCTTTGTCTTTTTTGCCGTGGCTTTCTATCAAAGCAGTGATGAATATATGGCGGCGAATTGGTTTACGATCGGTGCCGTGGATTACGCGTTTAAGCTATTTGTTAGTCTGCTACTGTTTTTACCGCTATACGGTTTATTACTGAATTACGTGATCAAAAAGCTCCGTCTGGCAGTCAACTAATGTTTGACAAGCGGTCTGTTTTGGTCAATTTTTTGCAAAATCGGACCGCTTGTTGCGCAGCGTAAAGAGAGTATAATCCCCCCGATTTTAATTTGCATGAGATGTCATAATGAAAAATATTCCTATCCGAACCGATGAAGAAATCGAAAAACTTCGTGTAGCCTGTAAACTTGCCTCGGACGTACTGGTAATGATTGAACCCTATGTCAAAGAAGGCGTCACCACTGGCGAACTTGACCGCATTTGCCATGAATACATTGAACAAGTCCAACAAGCCGTTCCGGCATGTCTAGGCTATCACGGCTACCCGAAAGCCACCTGTATTTCATTGAATGAAGTTGTTTGTCACGGTATTCCGAATGCCGAAAAGAAATTAAAAAAAGGCGATATTTTGAATATTGACGTTACCGTCATTAAAGACGGCTATTATGGCGATAACTCCAAAATGTATGTGGTGGGCGAGCCTAGCGTGAAAGACAAACGCTTGCTGGAGGTGACGCAAGAGTGCCTTTACATTGGTTTACGTACGGTCAAGCCGGGGATTCGTTTAAATCAAATCGGCAAAGCCATTCAGCAATATGCCGAAAAAGAAGGCTTTTCCGTGGTGCGCGAATATTGCGGGCACGGTATCGGCGACGAATTCCACTGCGATCCGCAAGTGTTACACTATTTTTCCGATGACGGCGGAGTCGTGTTGCAAGAAGGCATGGTCTTTACCATTGAACCGATGATCAATGCCGGTAAAAAAGAAATCCGCTTGATGGGCGACGGATGGACGGTCAAAACCAAAGACCGCAGCCATTCGGCGCAATATGAACACCAACTTGTCGTGACCAAAGACGGCTGTGAAGTGATGACGATTCGTGATGAAGAAATCGCACAAGGGCGTATTCAGCGACAAATGCATAACGGTTAGGTTTTCAACCTCTCCCGTGTCTCTCCTTTGTTGATTCCCGCCGCTCCTATCGGTTTTCGGCGGCTCCCTGTTCCTGCTATAAAAACAAGCGGTCGGTTCCGCTGAAAGATTTGCCCCTTAATCTGTTGGAGATTTAGTCCAATTTTTAGGGCAGATCATGTTTTTTAGCAGTGTTTTTATATTGATGCTTTACAATTTCCCCCCGATTTCTTCTTTTTTATTTTCTGCTACACCTCACTTAGCCAAGTTCTACTGTGCAGTATAACTTATGTATATTGAACTGTAGGTATCCATGAAAAATGCCAATTTGTAAATTGTTATTTTTTTTCTTGCTTAATTTATCTTTGTGTGTGAAATTATGTAAATTAAATAAATTTATTTTTTGTATTGTTTTTGTGTTTATAAAGAGTAAGTATGGAGGACTTGTGAATAAGGTTTTTAAAGTTATTTGGAATCATGCAACACAAAATTATGTTGTTGTTTCAGAATTAACCAGGGTAAAAAGTAAATCATCTTCCAGTGATAAGTGTAGCAATATCAAGAATACAGTAGCAGTAGGTACCATGTTTTTCACCTTAGGGCTAATGCCTTTTAGTTCATTAGCTTCAACAATAGCTGCGGGGGGCGGTGAGGGGTTGGCGATCAATATTCCTACATCAACATCAAGCGGGGGGGGGTTGTGCGGAAGCATATGCTGGAGCGAATTCTGGTAGCGAGTTGATGTCTAACGGAAAACCGTGGGTAACTACAGATACAATTGCATTTGGGTGTAATGCTCGGGCGGAAGGTGCCTATGGTTATTCAAGTTCTTCTGATGCAGCGATTGATCCGAGTACATCAGGTAGACCAGCATCACATTATAAAAGTATTTATAGTGGAACAGACGGTTCTGGTTCTGCTGCGATTGCGATCGGTAATAATGCGCAAGCCTCGACAGCTGCATTTGATTATAGCAAAGGGGTGGGAACATTAGGTCGTGGCGGAAGTGTTGCGATAGGTGGTATGTCAACAGCCCAAGGTGTAAATTCTTTAGCTGTCGGACCTTATGCGTTTGCGAATGCTAGTATTTCTATGGCATTGGGTAGCTATGCTACGGTAACAGCCGGAGGTATTAGGTCTATTGCTATTGGGCGAGAGGCTCGGGTAGATAATGTGAATTCGGTAGCCATTGGTTTAACCGCTTATTCTAGTGGTTGGTCTTCGATTGCAACAGGGTATAAAGCAACGGCATCCGGTACTCGAGGAATCGCAATAGGTTCTTCTGATAACGTGAATGAGTATGATCAAACTGCGGATACAAGCAAAACACGAGCCTCCGGTTTTGATTCTATTGCTATTGGTACGAAAGCACAGGCTGTCGAAACGGCTGCAATGGCATTAGGAAATAATGCGAAAGCACAAAACAAATACACAACAGCAGTTGGTACTAATACTCAAGCTGAGGCAATTTATACAACTGCGGTAGGGGGATATTCCAATGCGCTTAAGGATCAAGCAACAGCATTAGGGGCTGGTGCAAATGCAGTAGAGGTGAATACAGTTGCACTTGGTGCAATCTCTAATGCAAGTAAGGAAAACTCAGTTGCGTTAGGAGCCTCATCAACAACATTAACGGACGCAACATTAGAAAAGTCAGGTGATATTGACGGATTAAAATATGAAGGTTTTAAAACTAAAGAAAATATCGCAACTGGTGATCAGGTTTCGGTTGGGGCAGTAGGAAGAGAACGTCAAATCAAACATGTTGCAGCGGGGAATATCAGTGCAACTTCAACGGATGCTATCAATGGTTCACAGCTTTATTTTATCACAAAAGGATTGCAGGACAGACTCACCCACTTCTACAGTGTTAATAGTACAGATAACACAGCCGGAAACTATGATAATAAGGGGGCAACCGGTACAAACGCATTGGCAGCGGGCGTTGGCACGGTTGCCGTAGGAAATGAAGCGACGGCAGTCGGTACATCAGCAAATGCGTCAGGTTACCAATCTACTGCATTGGGTATGTTATCAAATGCAACAATGAATCAGGCAACGGCTCTTGGTGCAAAATCAAATGCAACGGGAATTCAATCAACGGCATTGGGTGTAAGTGCAAATGCAACAGGCAATCAAGCCATAGCATTAGGTTCTAATGCGAGTGCATCTAATAGCCAATCAATGGCTCTAGGTGTAAATGCCAATGCGACAGGGGATCAATCCACTGCAATAGGGAGCAATGCAGCAGTAAATTCAATAAAGGGTATTGCAATTGGCTACAATGCGAATGCGACGGGCGGTCAAACGGCTAATATTGCAATCGGTGAGAATACAACGGCAGGTGCCAGTGGTGCAGTTGTTCTTGGTATAAATGCGAGTGCGGATAGCGATAGTTATAGTGCTATCTCTATTGGTACCAACGCAACAACACAGTTTAAAGATGCGGTTGCGATTGGTACGAATACTATCGCAAAAGAAGCCAGTAGTATTGCTATTGGTTCAAATACTAAAGCAAACGATAAATCGCAAGCGGTCGCAATTGGTTATACAGCAAATTCATCAGGTTACCAAGCTGTTGCTTTAGGTTCTAATGCAAGTACGGCAACTAATGCGGGTTCTTCATTAGCATTTGGAACAAATGCCACAACTAGAGCGGCAAATTCTATTGCAATAGGTCGTGATGCGGAAACGGGTCTTACCGGTGGTAGTGTGGTAGACGGTGCACAGGCTATCGCGATTGGTATCAATGCGAAAGCACAAAAATTAAACAGTGTTGCGATTGGTAATGCCTCTACTGTAACAAATGATAATGCAACGGCAATCGGCGTATCTTCGGTTGCCGCAGGTGTACAAGCAACAGCTCTAGGCGCATTAGCGAATGCTGAAGCGGATCAATCCGTAGCCATCGGTCGTGGGGCTAAAACAATTTCAACCGTATCGGCAACGGGGGCAAGATCTGGTGGCGGTATTGCGATTGGTAGAGATGCTAATGCCAGCGGTGCCGGTGCGAGTGCGATGGGTATTAATGCTGTTGCCGTTGCTCACGGTATTGCTATCGGTACGAATGCAAACGTAGCGGGAGCAAGTTCTATCAGTATTGGTACAGGCAGTAATTCTTCCGGTATCAACTCGGTTTCCGTGGGAGCAAGAGCAAAATCACTGGGTGACAATACGGTTGCCGTCGGTCAAGCCTCAAATGCTTCGGGTAAATCAGCCGTTGCGGTGGGTGATGGCGCAAATTCAAGCAATAACCAAACGGTCGCGGTTGGTACAAGCAGTAAAGCCAGTGCGCAAGGTGCAACCGCATTCGGTGATTCCACTAATGCTTCGGGAATAAACAGCTTGGCATTGGGTATTGCTTCTAAAGCAAGCCAAGAAAATACGGTATCGATTGGTGCTTCAGCCGATGCAAGTAAAGCAAATGCTATTGCTCTAGGTGCAGCATCAACAACATTGACGGATGCGACAAAAGAGACTCAAGCAATCATAGGGGGGATCACTTATGATGGATTTGCAACTCGGGCTACGGTAGCTACCGGGGATCAAGTTTCTGTCGGTGCAGCGGGAAGTGAGCGCCAAATTAAACATGTTGCAGCCGGTAATATTAGTGAAACGTCAACCGATGCAATTAATGGTTCTCAGCTTTATATCATCGCAAAAGGGTTGCAGGAAAAACTGACCCATTTTTATAGCGTTAATAACATAAATTCAGCATCGGGTAACTACAATAATGATGGCGCGACGGGTGTTGATGCATTGGCTGCCGGTGTAGGTACTGTTGCAGCTGGCGAAGAAGCCAGTGCAGTCGGTAAATCGGCAAATGCTTCAGGAAACTTCTCTGTCGCATTTGGTAATACTGCAAAAGCATTAAATAGAAATTCTGTCGCAATCGGTAGCAACGCAAATTCATCCAATGATTATGCTATTGCTATCGGTTTGGATACGGTTTCATCAGGGAATGGTGGTGTAGCTATCGGTTCCGGTTCATCATCAACTCAAGATAAAGCCGTTGCATTAGGAAATGATGCTAAAGCACAGCAAGCCAATGCAACCGCAATTGGTGCTAATGCTAAGGCATTAAATACAAACGCAACTGCACTGGGGGCGTTGGCGAATGCTTCGGGTATTTCTGCTATTGCCGTTGGTGAAAATGCCAACGCAAATTCCACACATAGTATTGCTATTGGTAGAACGGCAACGGTGAATGAGCGTCAATACGGTATTGCGATGGGGAATAATGCCGTTTCCGGATTGATTGCGGATGATGCGACTTATAGCGTAGCGGGAGCTTCAAGAGTCGGCGACGGAGCGGATAAATTAAAACCTAGCGTGGCTATCGGTTATAACGCGAAAGCGTTGGGAGACGAATCCGTTTCGTTAGGGGTGAATACTCATGCGATAGGTAATAATGCCGTCGCCATCGGTGAAAATGCCAAAGCCTTATCATTGGATAATATTGCTATCGGTAACGATGCATTAACCGGTTTAGGTTCAAATGAAACAGCTATCGGTTCTTATTCCAGAGCAGCCGGCGGATATTCTACGGCAATCGGTACCCGTGCGGCGGCAACAGGGATACAGTCCGTCGCCGTCGGTGGTACATCAGCATATGCCAAAGGACAACAAGCCGCAGCATTAAATGCTTATGCTTATGCAGGGGCGAAAGCCGGTAATGCATTGGGTTATCACACTGTGGTGACCAATAATGCCCATAGTAGTACGGCATTAGGGACTGCTTCGGTTGTCAGTGGTGCTTATTCGGGGGTGTGGAATGCTTCCATTCATAAAAATGCGGACAAATACATTGATACGGATCGTAGCTTTGTCGGTGGTAACGCGAGTTATGCCATCGGTAACCAAAATATTATCGGTAATACGTCTTCAGATACTTTTATTTTAGGTAATAACGTTAAATTAGGGGCGTCAGCCGCTACATTAAATACAGCAAATGTCACAGGAACAAAAAATGATATTTCAACGCGCGATCATACCGGTGTGGTGTATTCCGGGGTGACAAACGTAACGGGTGCCGTGGCGTTAGGTAGTAATACCGGTGTCAGTGTAGCTAAAGGTGTTGCATTGGGCTATGACAGTAAAGCAACAACGGATAAAGGTGTGGCAGGTTATGATCCGTTAACGAAACTTGCCTCAGATAATACGGATGCGGTTTGGAAATCGACCAGCGGTGCGGTTGCGGTAGGTGATGTAGCCAATGCTATCACACGTCAAATTACCGGCGTGGCGGCAGGTACGGCGGATACGGATGCGGTTAACGTTGCTCAGCTTAAAGCAATCAGCAGCTTAGCTCCTCAAGGAATGAATGTTGGTGCAGATCAAGGTGTCGTTAACAAAGATACTAACTTGGTACAACATCAATTCAGTAAGGCTTTATCTATTCTTGCCGGAAATGCGACATTTGATGAGACTTCTTCTACTAACTTATTGACGACGGTGTTACAAAGCGAAGCAGGAAATACTGATATCGTTATTCGTATGAAAGATGTGCCGACATTCAAAGGCATAACATTAACGAACGGTTCAAACACTACGTCATTAACAACAACGACTGATGGATTAGATATTGGTGGTGATAAAATCACCAATGTCGCAAACGGTACAACGGATGGTGATGCGGTCAATCTGTCACAGTTAAATGCAACCAATACGAATGTGACGACTTTACAAGGCGACATGACCACCGCAAAAAGCGATATCAGCAACTTAAAAGGCGATGTAGCCAAAGGTTGGAACATCACCACGGCGAAAACCGGCACGGGTAATGTGAGCGGTACGTTGAGCGACCAAATCAATATGGGCGAAATGGTGACGATTGAAGCGGGGAATAACATCAACATTACCCAATCGGCAGGTAAAGTCAGTATTGCGACGTCAATGGATCCGAATTTCGCCACGGTGACGGCAACGGATAAAGTCAGTATTGGTACGACCGGTCCGTCACTCAGTACGGCGGGTATTGATGCGGCGAACAAAAAAATCACTAACGTCACGAATGCCGTCGATAACGGTGATGCGGTCAACTTAGGTCAATTAAACAGCAAAGTGGCGGATGCCAAATGGGCGTTAAAAACTTCACAAGACGGCGCGGCGGAAACGCAGGTCGGCGACATTAACCCGAACGACAGCGTGACGATTGACGGCAAAGGCTTGGTGAAAGTCACTCATACGGCGGAAGCGAATAATGCAAGTAAAATCCATATCGGTATTGAAACGCAAGCGGTCAGTTCCGACGGCGGAATTGCAAAATTAAACGGCAACTCGGCGGTTAACGGTGTGGCAACGGCGGCACAAAACGGCAACGCGTTGGTGTCGGCAAACGATTTAATCAATGCGGTGAACAGCGCATCGTGGACGTTAAAAGAAAAAGGCACAGAGAAAGACCAAGTAAAAGCCGGTGATGTTGTCGACTTTATTGATGGTACAGGTACACGAGTGACGGTAACCACGACGAACAATAACGTATCAACCGTAAAATTCGATGTTAATGTTAGTGATATTTCATCCGCTGTTGCCTTTAGTACAGCGATCAACACCACCACAGCAACGGATAGTAACAAGCTGGCAACGGCAGGCGATGTGGCGAATGTGGCAAACAGCGTGGCAACGCACTTAACCGATAAAGGCTTTGCGCTTATCGGTAACAAAGGCGGAGCAGTCAGTAAAAAATTGGGTGAGCAAGTCACGGTGAAAGGCGCATTGGCGGATGCAACGGATGCGTCGGCGGAGAATCTCCGTGTAGATAATGATAACGGTGAATTAGTGATTAAACTCGCCGAAGCGCCAACGTTTAAATCAATTAATCTCAAAGACGCTACAAACGGAACAACTTTAACAACAACGGCTGAAGGATTAAATGTCGGTGGAGATAAAATCACTAACGTAGCAAACGGTACACAAGATAGTGATGCGGTTAACCTTGCACAGTTGAATGCAACCAATACGAATGTAACGAACGTGACCAACAATGTCACTACGTTGCAAACGGATATGGCAGCGGCGAAAAACAATATTACAACGTTACAAACGGATGTGGCAAAAGGCTGGAATATTACGACGGCACAAACCGGCACGGGTAATGTGAGCGGTAAGTTGGACGATCAAATCAATATGGGCGAAAAGGTGACGATTGAAGCGGGGAATAACATCAACATTACCCAGTCGGCGAATAAAGTCAGCATAGCAACCTCAATGACACCGAGTTTTACCACGGTGACGGCAACGAACAAAATTGCGATCGGTACAAGCGGTCCGTCACTCGGTACGGCAGGAATTGATGCGGCGAATACGGTGATTAGCAACGTCACCGACGGTGCGGTGAATGCCAACAGCAAAGAGGCGGTCAACGGCAGCCAATTATATGCCTTGGCGAACAGCACGGCGGCGGCATTGGGCGGTGGTTCGACGGTGAACAGTGACGGTACGGTAACGGCACCGAGCTTTAGCATTACCGATCCGACAAGCAGTACAGCAACATCATACAACAATGTTAGCAGCGCATTAACCGCGTTAGATACCGCGATTAATAAACCGTTAACCTTTACGGGTAACGAAGGTTCGACGACACAAAAACTCGGATCTACCTTAAATATTTCGGGTAGTTTGGCTTCGGGCGGTTCAAGTAAAAATATCCGTACTAACGTCACGGCGGGTAAAGTGGAAATCTTGTTGTCCGAGAATCCGGAATTCAGCGGCTTGAATCTAACGAGTAACGGCAACAGCGTGACGTTTGCGCCGACGGCGGACGGTGTCAAAGTGGCTAAAGCGGACGGCTCGGCAGCGAAAATCAGTAACGTGGCAAACGGTACGGA
>NZ_JBGYBX010000045.1:0-7863 GCF_041817755.1 Glaesserella sp.
AAAGCAAATGAGCATTGCTGCCCGTGCAATACAAATCCAATTCGTCATCTAACAAAAGCGAACGCAACGCTTGCTCAAAACCTGTAATTTCTTGAATTTATGAAACTGGACGATAGTGATAAGTCGATGTCGCTGTTTTTGAAATACGGCGGTTTGCCTTATTTGAAAGACTTGCCGTTGCAAGACAATATCGTGTTTGAGTATTTACGCAACATTTATTCCACCATTGCTATTCGGGATATTGTGAACCGCTATGCGTTACGAAATGTGCAATTTTTAGAACAACTCACACAATTTTTGGCGAGCAATATCGGCAATTTGTTTTCTGCTAAAAAAATCTCTGATTTTTTAAAATCACAGAAAATTACTACGTCAAGCACACAGGTGCAAAATTATGCGGAATACCTTGCTAACGCTTTTTTGATCCACAAAGTGCCACGCTATGATATTGAAGGTAAACGCATTTTTGAGATTGGCGAAAAATACTATTTTGAAGATTTAGGCTTACGAAACGCCCTGATTGGCTATCGTGTGCAAGACCGTGGCAAATTGCTCGAAAACTGCATTTTCAATCATCTTCAAATCGCAGGTTATGATGTCAAAATCGGCGGTTTAAATAGCCAAGAAATTGACTTCGTGGCAGAGAAAAATGGCGAACGTATTTATGTGCAAGCCACGCTCACAATTAACGAAGAAAAAACGCTTGAACGAGAATTTGGTAACCTGCTCAAAATTCAAGACAACTACCCGAAATATGTGGTGACGATGGACGAATTTGACGGCAATACTTTTGAGGGCGTGCAGTGTTTAAGTTTGAGGGAGTTTTTGAAGTTGGTTTTGGGAAATAATCAAGCTTGAACAGCCATTCGGTTTACCTTTAATACCCGTGTTTGTTTACCACGTCCGCCTATTGTTTTGTGAGACTTAGGTGGAGGCGTTGAAAGGGTAAAAGTACAGTCGTTTTGTAAAAGATTTTGCGAAAACAACCGCTTGTGGATTTTTTAGTGGAGAGATTTCGGGGAGTGAGTTGGTAGTTGTAGTATTGTTTTAAACCGATGAAAGCCTATAAACTATCTTGACAAAACCTATAAAAAGAGCGATAAACAGCACTAAAAAAGGAGTGCTATTATGCCAAGTATCGTTTTAACTAATACTGTTGCGAGTATTACTGAACTAAAAACCAATCCTATGGCGACATTTAACGCTGCAGGTGGTGAAGCGATTGCCATTTTAAACCGCAATGAGCCCGCTTTTTATTGTGTTCCCCCACATATTTATGAATATCTAATGGAGTTGGCAGACGATGCCGAACTGGCAAGAATTGTGGAAGAACGTCAAAACGATGAGTTAGTTGAAGTAAATTTAGAGGATTTACGCCGATGACTTATCGCGTGGTATTCCGGAAGGAGGCCCTTAAAGAATTTCAAAAGTTGGATAAGGTGATTGCCAATCAATTTTTAGATAAACTTCAAGAACGCATAGAACAGCCGAGAGTAGCCGGCGCCAAACTTCGTGGTATGAAAGATTGTTACAAAATCAAATTGAGAAGTTCCGGCTATCGCTTGGTTTATCAAGTGGTTGATGAACAGATTGTTATTCAAGTGGTAGCGGTAGGCAAACGTGATCGAAGTGATGTTTACCAAAAAGCACAGTTGCGTTTATGATGACAAATTCTATTTTATGAAACTATTTGCTTAACGTTTTAGAAATAGACAAGCGGTCAAATTCTTACAATTTTTTGCAAAGGCAAAATATCGGAGAAATTTGACCGCTTGTCGTTTTTAATCGAGATTGTTTTAAAATTTGAAACAGTGATATTCAAAAAACACTATTTTTTCTCTTTTTTGTTTCAATATAATCACGCACCAACAGCAATCATGCTGAATGAACAAACAAAAAGGAAAACCCAATGAAAAAATCTCTTTTACTTTTAACCGCACTTTTCTCTTCAACCGTTGCAATGGCACAAACGACGCCGGAACAAAACAAAGCGAATGCGTTGGCGTTCTATGAAATGGCGTTCAATCAGCACAAAGTGCAGGAAGCGACCGATAAATATATCGGTAAAGAATACTTGCAGCACAACCCGACCGTGGCGGACGGCGGTCAGGCTTTTGTTGATGCCTTTGCGCCGTTTTTAAAAGCGAACCCAAAATCACGCGCAGAGATTAAACGTGTAATGGCAGACGGCGATTTAGTGATGTTGCACGTTCACAGCAAATTAAACGATGAAGATCGTGGCGAGGCGGTGGTGGATATTTTCCGTTTCGATGAAAACGGCAAAATCGTAGAACATTGGGACGTGATCCAAGCCGTACCTGAAAAAACAGAAAGCGGGCGTGGGATGTTTTAATCGTTAAATGATAACAAGCGGTAGGATTTGCCTGATTTTCTCCATTTGCAAAATTTTCGTAAAATCCTACCGCTCTTTTACCACATCGACCATGTCTTGCCACATACACTAGGGCATTTGTCGGTGATTGTCGATATGGGCGATCATTATATTTTGATTGGTGGTGACGCATCTTATTGTGAAGAATATATGCTGAACGGTGAGATAGACGGCGTAGCGATTGACGGCACGTTACACCGACAAAGCACCGCCAAAATGCGCGAACTCTGCCGCCGCAAGCCGACCATTACCCAATTTGCGCACGATACGGAAAGCGAGACGCGATTGGTGAATCGGCAATTTACGCAGGTGGAATAAAAGTGCGGTGAGATTTCAGCGAGTTTTTGCATTTGCAAAATTCTCCTCAAATCTCACCGCTTGTTGGTTAACTCGGTATATCGTTTTAGCCTTTCACTTGTTCAAACAACCATTCGCGGATTGGCTCGATGGTGTAGGCGACGCGCCACGTATTGCGGTGACCGCTTGCGCCTTTTTTATCTGCACCCGGTAGGAAAACCGTGTCTTTGGCGAAAACGGTGTAATTGATCGGGTTGTCTTGTGCGACGATTTTATCGTAGGCAAAGCGATATTCGTCGGCATTCCAACGGGCGTCCCAAATGTCACGGCTGATTTTAGCCCCTTCTTTTTCTAATTTTTCCGTGATGGCGTTTTGCCCCGGGAATGCGCCTAAATCATCGGCAGAAACTAAAATCCACAGTTTTTTCTTCGCAAGCGGTGCGACTAAATCTGCGCCCCATTGTCCTGCGACCAAGAAACAAGCTGCAAATAAATCGGGATACTTGATGTTCATTGCAATGGTCATCATACAGCCGCCGGATTGCCCTGTGGCGTAAAGACGATTGCCGTCAATGTGGTATTGTTTACGCAAGCTGTCGATTAAATGAATCGTAGTCTCTAACATCGGTGAGGCTTGAGATTTATCGTCCACGATAATCTCATCAAACTGCGGCGCAAGCACGAAGCAAGGGCGTTTAGCCTGATCGTCAGGGCTTGCCCACGAAACTGCGCCTAAACCTTGCAATAAAGTCGCACGGTGAAATTCACTGGTTACACCGGCATCATGCATAAACAGCACTAACGGCAAAGGTTTGTCGCCGTGATTTTTCGGCACATAAAGGTTGTAACGGAGAGACTTTCCGGTTTCAGGATCGTTAAAAGTGAGCTGTTGGAAATCGTCCACAATCAGATTTTTTACCGAAGAAGTCGCCAGTTTCGTGCCGTCGGCGTTAATGGTTGCGGTCGGGTCGTGAAAAATCAAATTACTTGCCGGTTTATCACCTGCCACCCAAGGTTTACCGCCCCCTGCCGGTTTTGGTCGAACTGTTGCATTTGCCATCGGAATCATTTCCGATAATGACAAATTCGCATCATCAGGGGAAAGTTGCACAATCACAAACTTGCCCGATTCCGCTTTATCTAAGCTAGCAGAATTACTGACAAATACATTAGTAACCGTGCGACCTTCAACGCTGAAATCTTTTGCGTCAAACTGACCGCTTGTGACAGGCTGGCTGTATTCAATGGCAATGGCGGTTAAACGCACACCATCACTAAAAACTTGGGTAATTGCCGTAGCCGTTTGCGGTTTTGCACCCGTGTTGGCTAGGGTTGGGAAGCTGGCGACTAACGCCACACCGGCGCTCATAATTAAAAATTCTCGACGAGATAACATATTGCTTTCCTTTTGATTTGGTGAATTTGATAGATGTAGGCTATAAATTTGTGAATAAGTTTAGCGTTTTTATCATTATAAAAATAAATTTATTACGATGAAAGAATGTTAAGACATGATTGGGAAAATGCCACGGAAACCTTTTTATCAGGTATGGAACAGCGTTTGGGGAAATAAAAGTGCGGTGGGACTTCAGCGAGTTTTTGCATTTGCAAAATTTTCCCCAAATCCCACCGCTTGTTATTTATTACCGTTTTGCTTTACTTTATGAAAAAACGCACTAAAATTGTATCTACTTATCTACATTTGGAGGTGCAATATGCCGATTATGACCAGCCGTGAATTTAACCAACGTTCCAGCCAAGCGCAAAAATACGCTTTGGAAGAGCCTGTGATTATCACTAATCGCGGCACGCCGGCGTTTGTGTTGATGAGCTATACGGAATATGAAAAGGTGCGACAAGCCAAGTCGTTTCGTTCGGCATTAGAGGCATTGTTGCCGATTGATAATGATGATGTGGAGCTTGAATTACAACCACGTAGCCGCGCTCAACGCCGACCTGTTGATTTAGACGACTAAGGGGAATAAATGTATTTACTGGATACCAATGTGATTAGCGAAGTCCGCAAAATCAAAACAGGTAAAGCCAATCCACGCTTTGTAGAATGGTTTTCAACTATTTCGGAAAGGGACATTTTTATCAATGCGATGGTGTTAATGGAAATTGAGCGTGGAATTTTGGCAAAAGAGCGGAAGGATTTTATTCAAGGCGCGGTTTTACGAAGTTGGTTTGATAACGTAGTATTGCCGACTTTTCACGGCAAAATTCTAAAAATTGACGAACAAACCGCCCAAATTTGCGCCAAATTGCACATTCCCGATCACGCCCCTGAAAATGATGCCTGGATTGCCGCCAGTGCCATTCAACATCATTTGGTTTTGGTAACACGCAACACCGCCGATTTTGCCCGTACAGGCGTGAAGTTGTTTAATCCCTTTGAAGAAAGATAAAAAAGACCGCTTGGCTTTTCAGTCCGCCCCTTTGCTATAATGCCCATTCTTATTATCAAGGAGATACTATGCAAGCTTTTAATCCGCAGTCGCTTGTTTGGACGAGAGAACCACAAACCTATGAAATTAAAGAAAATAAAATTACGATTGCCACTGCACCGCATACGGATTTGTGGCAACGCACCTATTATCACTTCCAAAATGACAACGCCCCTGTTTTGCAAATGGAAACCGATGAACGCTATTTCAGTTTTGTCGTCAAGACCGATTTTTCAGGCAGCCATCAACGGTTTGACCAGTGCGGCATTGTATTGTATTTGGATAGTGAAAACTGGCTTAAAGCGTCCGTTGAATATGAAAATGAGCAATTCCAACATCTTGGCAGTGTGGTAACCAATCACGGCTATTCCGACTGGGCAACGGTGGAAATTGCAGCGGAGATTAAATCAATGTGGTTTCGTTTAAGCCGCCGTGAAAGCGATTATTGCGTGGAATGTTCCTATGACGGTGTGCATTTTCAACAAATGCGGATTTGTCATTTACACAAAGGCGGCGAGCGTATTCGCTTTGGTGTGTATGCTTGCTCGCCTGAAAATTCCTCGTTTACGGCAGTTTTTACGGATATGGCATTAACCGAATGTCAATGGCTTGCCCATAATGGACAACAGTCTAATTAGGTAACACAAAGTGCGGTCAAATTTGCAAAAGATTTTGCGAATTTGACCGCTTGGCTTTTCAGCTAGCCTGAAAGTTAAAACATTGAAAGCTGTTGATTTTCTTTTACTGTTTCAGTTTGATGATATTGTGGATCTGTTAAGGCTTTTTTTATCGCAACAGCAATTTCAAAAGCCAAATTAACAGGAACAGCATTACCGATCATTTTGTATGCATCATTAGTATTTTTATAGATAAATTTGAAATCATCGGGAAACCCTTGTACACGTGCCACTTCTCGAATGGTCATTCTACGGTAAAGATTTTCTTTTCCTGCAACAAATCGATAATCGTTTGTGCCGTGTTTTTCCATTTTAGGGGCTTGTGGGTGTAATTGACACTGCCGTCCTGATGCTTGTACGGTAAACCCTTGTTCGTGCCACGCTTTAACCCGATTTCGGCTCATAAAAATAGGCGAAAAACTACCTGTAAAATATTCATTATTATTAATTGCTTTAGGATTGGTTTGATTGCGTTCTAGGGCTGGAACGACGGTATTTCTAGATAAGTTCAGCTACAGTTTTTAATATCCAATGAGCAAAATTCCTTTTAAAGGCAATTGTAAACGACTTGAAATATATAATGTTTCTAAGAAAGTAAAAATTCTTTCGAAATCTTTATTACCACGATAGGTATTTCTAACGACTAATACTAAATATTCAACATAATGCATCATACAAGCCTGAAATATATCTTTTAAAAATTGATTATTATCCACAGCACGTCCAGCTTCTACCTCAATAACAATTTTTCCATCTTTACTCAAAGCATCGGCATTAAAACATTTATCAATGCTATTATTTAATCCAAATAAGACAGGAACATTAATTTTTTGGTTTGCACTTTTACCTTTTTCTACTATAAAACCTATATTTTCAAGATTGTTACGAACAATTTCCAATACTTCATTTGATGATAACTGATGATTTTGGGAATTAATTTTATCAGCAACACTTTCAAAACATTGAATAACATTTTGAATTTCGTGATTAACTCCTTGTGAACGAGGGAAAAATTGATAGTTAATCATATGGAACACCTAAATAGAATAAGTAATAAGCTTTGCTATCTTTTGTTTATTTGTATTAACAGCTTTAATAAAAACATCTTTAATAATTAAATTAGGAATTTCAAATAGTATGTCTCTATTAGTTAAAGTTTCCCACTTCTTTGTATTGATTATAGACATAAAATTAAAACTCTTTTTTTCGTTTGGTCTATAAATATAATCAAAGCATTGAATAGGATTTTTAAAATCTAAAACTGCATTTTTTATAACAGCAATACCAAGAGGATCTATTGGGAACTGGTAGAACTGTTCATCAGGGAAATAATCTTCCCCATAAACCATACATAAATGCTTTAGACTTGTACCATCAACCACACCAACAGCATAAATAATATCTTTTTCTGTCCAATTTTCTGCATTGCGGCACGCAGTTGAAATCATTGGGCTATGGCTAAATAATTTGGCTTTAGGATAACTACTGTTTAATGCTAATGCAGAATGGTTATTTTCTATTTTCTTCACTTCAATAGCATCGCCATTATTTAACATTGCATCAGGTGGATTACTATTATTACCCAAATAAGAAAAAGTTTCGCTCAATTTTTCTAAACGTTGATTTTCAGGCAGCATAAAAGTGTCGGCAAATAAATCTTTTACGTATTCTTCCAACGCATCGCCTGCTTGATTAGCACGATTGCGACTTTGATAATGTTGAACTAACTCGGTTATTGGATTATTCACTAAATTGATGATTGCATTGATAATATTCATTTTTTTCATTTAAGAAGTTAATTTGGCAATGCAGTATAGCAAAAATATTTTCTAATTGTTACTAGATAGACAGGTAATAAAACAGCGGTCAAATTTGCAAAAGATTTTGCGAAAATGACCGCTTGGCTTTTTCAGCCAGCCTGAAAACCACCTTTTACCCGCGCTAAAAAATCATGATTGATAAATTGCCATTCTTTATTTGCCACTAGGGGTGCTAGAAAGGTGCGCGCTTCGGTGGTTGTGGCGAGCGCAAAAGCATATTGAATTTCAAT
>NZ_JBGYBX010000046.1:0-40187 GCF_041817755.1 Glaesserella sp.
AACCAGCTGGAGAAATTGGAAGCAATTATTCCGGACGTGAATGAATTTGATTTTTATGGTGTATTTCCTGCTGAAGATGCCTGTGAGGCATTATCTGAAATATTACACAGTGTTATTGCAGGTTCAACATTAGAGCAAGCGATTAAATTAAGCCGTTTGTCACTTGCAACGGTTGCAACTTATTTAGAGACGCAACAAGACCGTATTCTGAGCGAGCAAGAATTAAAAAATTCGGCTGAAATTCAGGACGAGTTAGACGTACAATGGCAAATATATCGCTTATTGAATGAATGTGAAGAGCGTAATATTGAACTAATATTAGGACTTAAAAATGAGATTAGGGAGAGTGGAATAAGCAATATCGGGTTAAATATTAATCAATAAATGTGATTTATGTAACAAAATTTGCATTATTCTCTTTGAGAATATCAAAGTTTGAATTAAGCTATCACCGCATTACGCAAATTTATTTTTAGGGCAATTATTGTCAATTTATAAAAAAATCTTTAGAGGATAAAAAACCTATGAACAAAACTGAGTTAATCGATGCAATTGCAAGCAGTGCAGAGTTAAGCAAGAAAGATGCTAAAGCAGCGTTGGAAGCAACTTTAAATGCGATTTCTGACAGTCTTAAAAAAGGAGATTCTGTTCAACTTATCGGTTTCGGTACTTTCAAAGTGAACCACCGTAAAGCGCGTACAGGTCGTAACCCTAAAACTAATGAAGCAATTGAAATTCCGGCAGCGAATGTACCTGCATTCGTAGCAGGTAAAGCATTGAAAGATTTAGTAAAATAATTCTTTCCAAGCCGATTGATATTGATAATAAAAGCCTAGAGAATATCTAGGCTTTTTTGCGTTTATCCGATAAGGATTTTCCGATACAATAGCAGTATTTCTCGTTCCCTCCCGATATTGGGAGGGAATTTAATTTATTCATTCCATAAACAGATAAAATGAAAGATTCCATTATCAGCAAATTAGACAGCCTAAGCGAACGCCACGAAGAGCTACAAGCTTTACTTGGCGATGCGACGATTATCAGCGATCAAGATAAATTTCGCGCCTATTCCAAAGAATATTCCCAACTGGAAGATGTGGTCGGTACCTTTAACCGTTGGAAAAAGCTCAATAACGATATTGAGGAAGCACAAATTCTCCTTGATGATCCTGATATGAAAGAGATGGCGGCAGAGGAAATTGAAGCCAATAAAGCGGAAATTGAAAATCTGGAACAACATCTGCAAATCTTATTATTACCAAAAGATCCGAATGATGAATATAACTGCTTCCTTGAAATCCGTGCTGGAACAGGCGGGGATGAAGCCGGTATTTTCGCAGGCGATTTATACCGTATGTACAGTCGCTATGCGGAAAGCAAGCGCTGGAGAATAGAAGAATTAAGTGCTAACGAAAGCGAACAAGGCGGATATAAAGAGATTATCGTCAAAATCAGCGGTGAAGGCGTTTACGGACAGCTCAAATTCGAGTCTGGCGGTCACCGTGTACAGCGTGTACCAAAAACCGAATCTCAAGGACGTATTCACACTTCCGCCTGTACGGTGGCGGTCATGCCTGAATTACCGGAATCCGAAATGCCGGAAATCAACCCGGCAGATTTGCGTATCGATACCTACCGCTCATCAGGGGCGGGTGGTCAGCACGTGAATACCACCGACTCTGCGGTGCGTATCACCCATATTCCGACAGGGATTGTGGTGGAATGCCAAGATGAACGTTCACAACACAAAAACAAAGCCAAAGCACTTGCCGTACTTGCATCACGCATTGTTCAAGTTGAGAAAGAAAAACAAGCTCAAGAGCAAGCGGATACTCGCCGTAACCTCCTTGGCTCAGGCGACCGCTCAGACAAAATCCGTACTTACAACTACCCACAAGGGCGTGTCACCGATCACCGCATTAACTTAACCGTTTACCGTTTAGATGAAGTGATGAACGGCAAAATCGACGAGTTAATTCAGCCGATTATTACCGAATATCAAGCGGATCAGTTGGCGGCGTTGTCGGAACAAAATTAATCGTAACAAGCGGTCACTTTTTTGCAAAATTTTGCAAAGAAATGACCGCTTGCCGCTTTATTTACTGTTGAAAAACAGTATGATAAGACATTTCGGCATCGGTCGATGTTAAATTTATCCATTATATTTTTGAGGAAAGCATATGAAAAAAGTCGCAATCGCAACCTTGACTACCCTTTTATCGGCATGCCAATTCACCGGTTTCGGGCAAACTCAGATCAGCAGTAAAAATTTCATCGGTAATTGGGAATGTCGTATGGACGGCGGGAACATCTCAACGGCGAATCAAATCAGTTTGGGGAAAGACGGTAAAGCCAATTATCTCGGTAAGATCATGCTGCCGAAAGACAATCCGATGTTTCAGTATGATGTAAAACGAACCGGTTCATGGGCGTATGCGAACCATACGTTAAGTTACCAATTCACGAAGAGTGCGGTAACGCCGAATCATTCCGATCAAGTGAAAGAATCGTTGAAAACGGATAAAGAGTTGAAAGCCATGGAAAAAGAGTATTACAACGCCATTCACTCACAGATGACTAAGCCGGATCAAAAATCGTTGAATCTAAGCGTGAGCAACGTCACGCCGAATTCGTTTTCCGTGATGCAAAATTTGAACCAAACAACGCGTTCGGGAGTTTGTGTCAAGGTCGTCAAATAAACATGAATTATGCGCAGTGGCTCCATATGGCGACAGCCGTATTGGCGAAAAATCTCGGACAGGACCCTTATTTGAATCCGAAAGGCGATGCCAATTTGTTGCTGCAATCGGTAACGAAACGTTCCAAATCCGCACTGTTTGCGTTTTCCGAAACGTGCTTAAGCGAGGCGGAAATCGCCCGATTAACAGCATTATTGGCTCGTCGGCAGCAAGGCGAGCCAATGGCTTATATTTTGGGTGAAAGGGAATTTTGGTCGTTACCGCTGAGTGTCTCAAAGGCGACGTTGATTCCGCGTCCCGATACGGAACGCCTTGTTGAAATTGCGTTGGAAGAAGCTTACAAGCGGTTAGATTCCGTTAAAGATTTGCAAATTTTGGATTTGGGTACCGGTACCGGAGCCATTGCTCTTGCTTTGGCAAGCGAATTAAACGATCGGGTGGAAATTATCGGTGTGGATAAACAGCTTGACGCGGTGGAATTAGCGGAGCAGAATCGTACCAAATTTGCTTTTGAACGAGTTCGATTTTTGCACAGCGATTGGTTCGATGCCTTGAAAAACCGACGATTCGACCTTATTGTCAGCAACCCGCCATATATTGATGCGCAAGATGAAAACCTCATGCAGGGCGATGTTCGTTTTGAACCGCTGTCGGCATTAGTGGCGGATAGCCAAGGCATGGCGGATTTACAACATATTATTGAACAAGCCCCCCAATATTTACGTCAAAACGGGGCGTTGATTTTAGAACACGGTTGGCAACAAGCCGAACAGGTCAGAACATTATTTAAACAACATCAATGGAATAATCCTCAAACCGCACAAGATTACGGCGGTAACGACAGAATAACGTGGGCGATATGGACGAAATAATACAGCGTACGGCATTATCAAAAAAAGAGCGGATCGAACTACAACGATTTTTATATAAAGAGTTGATTCGTTTAAGTTTAATTGTGAATCCGACATTGACGGAACCGCAAATTTACGGTTTGATTTCGGCATTGGTCAAAAAAGCGCGCTATCAAGTTAACGGTGAAACGGATTCGGTGCGTATTGCGCAGCTATTGCAGTTTTTCTATCACGATGAAGGCTTCCATTGCCACCATGCGGAATATTTTTATACGCAAAATTTATTATTGGATAAGGTACTGCGCCACCATCGCGGTATGCCGGTGTCCCTCGGCGCCATTTTATTGCATTTGGCGTCGGTATTGGATTTACCGCTTTACCCGGTGAATTTCCCGACACAATTGATTATTCGTGCGGACATTACCACGGAAGGCGGACGGAAAGAAACGCATTTTATCAATCCGTGGGACGGTTCGACCTTAAGCGTTGAAAAGTTAGAGAAATGGCTTGAAGGCGAAATGGGATTCGGTGCGGAATTGGATCGTGAGACCTTAAGTATTGCAAATGAAGCCGAATTGTTAGAACGATTGGAAACCGTGTTTAAAATGGCGTTGACCCGTGAGAAAAAGTATGAAGAAGCATTGCGTTTGATTGAATACCGCTTGCTGCAAGATCCGGAAGATCCGTATGAAATTCGTGATCGCGGAATGATTTTAGCCAGTATGGATTGCTATCAAGCCGCTTATGAAGATTTGAGCTATTTTATCGATCAATGTCCGGATGACCCGTCGGCGATGATGTTGAAACTTGAAATTGCAGGACTTGAAAAACAGAGCAAAGCAAGTGTTTTACATTAAATAGTATATTCCCTTGTTTACGGGGGAGGGTTAGGGTGGGGAAAAGCCCCTCTACCTTCTGTAGATCCCCGCAAGCGGGGGAGTGAAATTATTAAGGATTCCTTATGCAACAAAAAACAATCACTCTCGGCAATATTGAAATTGCCAATAACAAACCGTTCGTACTATTCGGTGGAATGAACGTACTGGAAAGTCGCGATATGGCGATGAAAGTATGTGAAAAATATGTGGAAGTGACGCACAAATTGGGCGTACCTTATGTCTTTAAAGCCTCTTTTGACAAGGCGAACCGCTCGTCGATTCACTCTTACCGCGGACCGGGTATGGAAGACGGGTTAAAAATTTTCCAAGAGCTGAAAGACACCTTTGGTGTAAAAATTATTACCGACGTTCATGAAATCTATCAATGTCAGCCTGTAGCCGATGTCGTGGATATTATCCAATTACCGGCTTTCCTTGCCCGTCAAACGGATTTAGTGGAAGCCATGGCTCGTACGGGGGCAGTCATCAATGTGAAAAAACCGCAATTTTTAAGCCCGGGGCAAATGGGGAATATTGTTGAGAAAATCGAAGAATGCGGTAACGATAAAGTGATTTTATGCGATCGCGGGACCAACTTCGGCTACGATAACTTAGTGGTGGACATGCTTGGTTTTAACGTGATGAAAAAAGTGTCGAAAGGTTGCCCGGTGATTTTTGACGTGACGCATTCGTTGCAATGCCGTGATCCGTTCGGGGCGGCATCGGGCGGCCGCCGTGATCAAGTGACCGAACTTGCCAGAGCGGGAATGGCGATCGGCTTGGCGGGATTATTTTTAGAAGCCCACCCGGATCCGAACAAGGCAAAATGCGACGGTCCGTCAGCATTACCGTTATCCAAATTGGAGGCCTTTGTTTCCCAAATGAAAGCGATTGATGATTTGGTCAAATCGTTTGAAGACATTGATACGTCTCATTAAACGGCTATCGTTTATAACCAATCTGCGGATCAACAAGCGGTTAGTTTGACGCAATAATTTGCAAAACTAACCGTTTTTCTTTGAGGGCTTGTGATGAAATTAATGACATTATTGAGCGTCATCGGCGCGATGACATGGAGCGTATCAAGCTATGCCGATGAGACAGATAATATTCGGTTTGATAAAGGCTATGAAGCTGTGATGGACGGTAATCCGAAAAAAGCGTTTGAAATTTGGCTGCCGTTGGCTGAAAAAGGGCATTTGGATGCGATGGATAAAATCGGTGAAATGTATCTGTCGGGCAGCGGTGTCGCCAAAAATAAACAAACGGGCTTACAGTGGTTGGAAAAGGCTGCGAACGGTGGCAACCGATTTACCCAAATGATGTTAGGGGAGCGCTATGCGCAGGGCATTGAATTAGAAAAAGATCTCAATAAAGCGATTTATTGGTATGAAAAAGCTGCCGAAAGCCGGCATGAAAATGCGCAGGAAGCGTATTTTGAACTGGGTAAAATTTATTTATTGCAAGAAAATTATCCTAAAGCGGCTGAGTATTTGGCAAAGGTGGCGGAAGAGCGTATCGGCGAATCAGGGTATTTGCTCGGTCAGCTGTATGAGCAAGGGAAAGGGGTGACGAAAGATGCGGCAAAAGCGTTTGAGTTGTATCTCGGTGCGGAAACGCCGGAAGCCTATTTAAGATTGGGGGAAATGTCGGCGGAAGGTATCGGGACGGCGAAAGACATCACGAAGGCAAAGGTGTATTTCCAAGAAGTTATCGATTATACCGAACCGTATATTCGCGATAATGACGATTTCAAATTATTGCACCGACAAGCTTCGGACGGCTTAGCCAAGCTCAAGTAATTCATAGTCTTTAAAAGCCATTTAAGTTTATGCTTTAAATGGCTTTTTTATTGCGAAGCGGATCACAAATTACGCTTCTTTTTCTTTCACTTTTTATCGCTCGGATTAAACTGCACCCAAGCGGTTGTATGTGCTTAGTTGAATGAAATGACAAGGTCTATCACCTAAGGAGGATATGATGACAGCGATAAACAGAGAAATGATCGACACATTTATTCAATTACTCGGCGGTAAGGAAAATATTCGTACCGTGAGCAATTGTATGACGCGATTACGATTGACCTTAAATGAACCGTCTCTTGCCCGACAGGATAAACTCAAACAAATATCAGGGGTCTTGGGGATTGTGGCGGCACAGGAACAGTGCCAAATTATTTTAGGTCCCGGCAAAGCGGCAAAAGCGGCGGAGCTGATGAAAAGCCTGTTATCCGACGGGCAGGATTTGACCACGATCGCAAAGACGAATAAACAGCAGATAAAATCACAACAAACTTCTTCGATACACCAATTCCTCACAAAATTTGCGACGATTTTTACGCCGTTAATTTCGGGATTTATCGGTGCCGGTTTACTATTAGGGTTTGCCACCTTATTTCAACAACTTTTTATTACCGGCGTTGAACAGCCGAATTCCGTGATTGTCGAGTTAGTCAATTACATGAAAGTATTCAGCAAAGGCTTGTTCAGTTTCCTCTGCATTTTGATTGGTTACAATGCGGCGAAAGCATTCGGCGGTTCGGGCGTTAACGGTGCGATTATCGCTTCGCTGTTCATTTTAGGTTACAACCCGGAAGCGAAAGCCGGCATTTATTCGGGGATGAGTAGCTTTTTCGGTTTAAGTATTGATCCGAGAGGAAATATCATTGGCGTGTTGATTGCCGCAATTGTCGGTGCCAAAGTGGAACAATGGGTTCGGAAATTTATTCCCGATAATTTGGATATGATTTTAACCTCCACGATCACATTACTGATTATGGGCGTATTTACTTTTTTAATGATTATGCCGATCGGTGTGGTGCTGTTTGACGGCATGTCTTGGTTATTTTCGCACCTAAACGGCAATCCGTTCGGTAGTGCTGTGCTGGCAGGATTGTTCTTAATCGCCGTGATGTTCGGTATTCATCAAGGTTTCGTACCGGTCTATTTTGCGTTGGTGGAAACACAAGGGTTTAACGCATTATTCCCCATCTTAGCCATGGCGGGAGCGGGGCAAGTCGGTGCGGCGCTAGCGTTATATGTGCGGGCGGATAAAGCGTCGGTACTCAGAACGCAAATCAAAGGGGCAATTATCCCAGGCTTTTTAGGTATCGGTGAACCGCTGATTTACGGGGTGACGTTACCACGGGTTAAACCGTTTATTACCGCGTGTATCGGCGGTGCGGCGGGAGGCTTTGTGATCGGGTTGATTGCTTTTTTAGGCTATCCGATGGGGCTGAATACGGTATTCGGGCCATCAGGATTACTCGCCATTCCGCTCATGACCTCGGCGAACGGTATTTTCCCGGCAATCGCCATTTATTTAATCGGTACGCTGAGTGCCTATACGGTTGGTTTTATAACGACCTATTTCTTCGCCTGCAAAAATGTCGATTTGAGTTAGCGGTCTGCGCTTTCGTTATTGTACGGTCTGTTTTTGTAAATTTTTTGTTAAAACCGACCGCTTGTTATATAGTCCAAAAATGAAAAAACAAATTAGGAGTCAATTATGTTGAATATCGTTTTTTTAGATCGTACCAGTATCCCTGCCAGTCATGAAATTCCTCGTCCATCTTTTCCGCATAACTGGATCGAATATGAGCGAACGACGGCAGAGGAAACCTATGAACGGGCTAAAGATGCCGATATTGTCATCACCAATAAAGTGTTATTCGGACGAGAGTTATTAGCGAAATTGCCGAAACTGAAGCTTATTGCAATCACGGCGACAGGGACAAATAATATTGATTTAGTTGCAGCCAAAGAGTTGGGTATTGCGGTAAAAAATGTGCCGGGCTATTCCAGTGTGACAGTACCAGAACACGTTTTAGGGATGATTTTTTCATTAAAACACAGTTTAATGAGTTATCATCGCGATCAAATCACCAGTGACCGTTGGGCGACGTGCGGGCAATTCTGCTATGTCGATTATCCGATTACCGATGTGCGCGGTTCAACCCTTGGCGTATTCGGCAAAGGCTGTTTAGGGACCGAGGTCGGACGTTTGGCTGAGTTAGTCGGTATGAAAGTGCTTTATGCGGAGCATAAAGGTGCTTCTGCCATTCGTGACGGTTATACACCGTTTGAAGAGGTATTAAAGCAAGCAGATATCATCACCTTACATTGTCCGTTAACCGAAACCACCCAAAATCTGATCAATGCCGATACGTTGGCGTTAATGAAACCGACGGCTTATTTAATTAATACCGGTCGAGGTCCGTTGGTGGATGAAACCGCCTTACTTGATGCATTGGAAAACGGCAAAATTGCAGGTGCGGCGTTGGATGTGTTGGTTAAAGAACCGCCGGCGATAGATAACCCGTTGATTCAAGCAGCGAAACGTTTACCGAATTTATTGATTACGCCACACGTAGCGTGGGCGAGTGATTCGGCGGTGACCACGTTAGTCAATAAAGTGGCACAAAATATTGAAGAATTTGTCAAAACGGGCAAATAATTCATGATTAACCTAGAAGAGGAGTTTCTATGAAAAAAACAGCATTGACCCTTGCTTTAACGGCACTTTTTGGATTTTCAGCCCCGATAATGGCAGATTCAACCGCTAAAATTGAAGTGAAAGTTCAACAACTTGATCCGCAAAACGGTAATAAAGATGTCGGCACGGTCACGATCACCGAATCGGCTTACGGTTTGGTGTTCACACCGAACCTTACCGGATTAACGCATGGTTTACACGGTTTTCATCTTCATGAAAACCCAAGTTGTGAGCCCAAAGAGAAAGACGGTAAACTCGTGGCGGGGCTGGGTGCCGGCGGTCATTGGGACCCAAAACAAGCCAAAAAACACGGCTTCCCTTGGTCTGACGAAGCGCATTTGGGCGATTTACCGGCATTGACTGTCAATCATGACGGCACGTCAACTAACCCGGTATTGGCACCGCGTTTGAAAACGTTGGGCGAAATTAAAGGTAAATCGTTAATGATTCATGCGGGCGGTGACAACCATTCCGATCATCCGGCACCTCTCGGTGGCGGCGGTGCACGTATGGCATGCGGTGTTATTCACTAATTTTTCGTTGATATAGCAAAAATACATAATACAAGCGGGTAGATTTTGGTAGAATTTTACCAATTCTATCCGCCTTTCTTTTTATGGATAAATATGATGCATTTTAATACACCGTTATTTATCGCGTTTCGTTACTGGCGTTCGAAAAGCGGTGACCGTTTCGGTCGATTGGTTACAAATTTGGCCACGTTGGGGATTGTCTTGGGCGTTATGGCGTTGATTATCGTGTTATCGGTCATGAACGGGCTTGAAAATACCCAAAAGCGCAATGTCCTTTCAGCCTTACCGCATGCGATTGTCGCGCCGTCGGAATATCATTGGCCGTTGTCGGAAACACTCGTTTTACCGCCGTATATTAACAAAGCCGTCCCGATTAATCGCGCCAATGTCATTATCCAAAGTCACGACGGTATTAACGCCGGTCAGCTTATTGGTGTGACGGATAACAAAGATGATCCGTTACTTGCCGATGTACCGAATGTCGCCGAACGTCTTCCCGAAAATGGATTTAATGTGTTAGTCGGTACAATTTTAGCCGATCAGCTGAATTTAAGCGTTGGCGATAAAATTCGTTTAATGATAACGGAAAACAGCCAATATACACCATTCGGGCGTGTTCCCGTTCAACGCTTGTTTACGGTAGCCGGATTTTATCCGGAGGAGATGCACAAACAAAGCAACGGTTTCACATTATTTGCCAATTTGACGGATGTCGGGCGTTTGATGCGTATCCCGACCGACCAAACTCAAGGGATGCGTTTATTCCTGAATGATCCTTTTCAAGTGACGGAGTTAGCCTCATTTTTCCCGCAAGAAAACTGGAAAATTAACGATTGGCGTGAGCAAAAAGGGGAATTTTTCCAAGCCGTGCGTATGGAAAAAAACATGATGAGCTTATTGATTAGCCTGATTATCATTGTGGCGATTTCCAATATTGTGACCTCATTAAGCCTGATGGTCGTCGATAAACAAGGGGAAATTGCGATTTTACAAACACAAGGGCTAACGAAAGGGCAAGTGACTCAAATCTTTATTTCTCAAGGTGCCATTGTGGGAATCATCGGGGCATTGTTAGGCGGATTATTGGGGATATTGGCAACCAATTATCTTGGTGAAGTCATTTCCTTAATCAATCCTCACGGTGTATCGTTACCTACCGAGATTGATTACGAACAAGTCGGTATCATTGTATTGTCTTCGATTATGCTTTCATTGGCTTGTACGATTTATCCGGCATATCGGGCATCAAAAATCGAACCGGCGGAAGCATTACGCTATGAGTAGAAAATCACCTATTCCAAATATGCCTTGGACGGCAGAGCATCAATGGCATCTTAAACCGAGTGCTTTGTTGATGATTTCGATTGCTACTATTTTAATGGGAATTGGTGATGGGTTATTGGTTCTCGCAAATTTAGGGTCAAGCCCTTGGACTGTATTTTCCCAAGGTGTTGCGTTACAAACAGGGCTATCTATCGGTACGGTGGTTGCCATTGTGAGTATAATTGTTTTATTACTTTGGATTCCGCTTCAATTACGTTTCGGCTTAGGGACAATCTTAAATATTTTTTGGATCGCGCTGTTTATTGACCTTATCGTACAATATGTTCCGCCTCCCGACGATCTGTTGTCCCGTTTAGGTGTGATGATCAGCGGTATCATTATTTTCGGCATCAGCACAACCTTTTATCTTTCTTGTTATCTTGGTGCCGGACCCCGAGACGGTTTGATGGTCGGCATCTGTTTAAAATACGGATGGCGTGTCGGTGTCGTTCGTACAAGTCTTGAAGTGATCGTCTGCGTACTCGGTTTCTTTCTCGGTGGAACCGTTGGGATCAGCACGGTCGCTTTTGCATTATGCGTCGGCTGGATCATTCAATACACGGCGACATTATTTCAATACTATAACAAGCGGTCGGATATGATGAATAATTTGCAAAAAGAAAAATCATGACGATCATTAACAAATTTGATTGAATTTGAGAAACCCTATAGTCAACCGAACTATAGGGTTTTTTTCGTTTAGTTTTGAGATGTATCAAATTTTTAGGTATTAGTAGTTTTACGATTCATTCGCATTTTGCATACTGTGCAACAATTAATAATTGTTCTTATTTAGAGGTGTTGTATGTCCGTTATTTCCCTTGCTTCTTTGGAAAAAGATGTTGTCGCTCAAATTCAAACGATTGTTGCCAGTGATATTTTCGGTGAAATTGATCCCATCGTCAGTCGTCGATTAGCCGATTTAGGCTTTTCCGAAGGTATGTCATTAACCGTGATAGCCAAAGGACCGTTAGGAAAAGGGCCTTATGCGGTCAGATTGGGCAATAAATCACAGTTCGCTTTACGGGAACCCGAAGCGAATAAAATTATCTGCCGTATTTTGGAGTAAGAGCCATGACACGTTATATTGTACTTCTCGGCGCACCGAACTGTGGGAAAACCGTTCTGTTTAACGGCTTAACCGGTGCGAATGCCAAAGTGGCAAACTATGCCGGGGTGACGGTCGATAAACTGGAAGGAACATTTATTGATGACGCCGATATTCGTATCGTCGATTTGCCGGGGACTTACAGCTTGCGGACAACCAGCTTGGATGAAGCGGTTGCACGCGATATGGTGTTGGGAAAAATCGGTCATCAACCGGATGTGATCCTTGCCGTGGCGGATGCGACAAATTTGCGTATGACTCTCCGTATGGTGTTGGAAATTAAAACGTTAGGGTTGCCGATGTTGGTGGCGCTGAATTTGAGTGACATTGCCCGTTCGCGCGGTTTACGGATTGATACGCAAAAATTAAGCGGATTGCTCGGCGTGCCTGTCTTTGAAACGGTCGCCATCAAAAAAGACGGCATTCAGTCATTACGCGAAGCGATTCTTACCCTGCCGAAGAGTAAAGCCGCTCCGTTAGATCTTGCCGCCGCCGAACAAACCTTGGAACAGTTGGACAGCCGGCGGTTGTATCAAGAGGTTGAACATCTCCTTACCCAAGTGGTTAAGCAAGATTTGGAACTACCGCAATGGCATCAACGTTTGGATAATATCGTGATGCACCCGATTGGCGGCATTATATTGCTATTGATCATTTTACTGTTCGTTTTTCAAGCGGTATATTCATGGGCGGAACCGGCGATGGAGCTGATTGAAAGCACCTTTACCGATCTTGGCGAATGGATTGCGGCAACCCTGCCGGAAGGTATTTTATCCGACTTATTGGTGAACGGTGTGATTGCCGGTGTCGGCGGCGTACTGGTGTTTTTACCGCAAATCGCCATCTTATTTGCGTTTATTCTGCTATTGGAAGATTCCGGTTATCTGCCGAGAGCCGCTTTTTTATTGGATAATTTATTGGCAAAAAGCGGTTTGTCCGGGCGTGCGTTTATCCCTTTACTTTCCAGTTTTGCTTGTGCGGTGCCGGCGATCATGTCAGCCCGAACCATCCAAGACCCACGGGAACGCTTGGTGACGATTGCGATTGCACCGATGTTAACGTGTTCGGCGCGTTTACCGGTTTACACCTTGATTATTGCGGCGGTTATCCCGGCGCAAACCGTTTGGGGCGTGTTTAATCTGCAAGGTTTGACACTGTTTTCACTGTATGTGATCGGTATTTTGTCTGCAGGCTTAGCGGCCTACATTACTAAGCGGTTTGCACTACGTAAAGGTCGCGTGCAACAATTTCCGTTGCTGATGGAATTGCCGACTTACCGCATGCCGAATTTTAGACATATTTGTCTCAGCTTGTGGGATAGGGTGAGTGCATTCTTAAAACGCGCAGGAACGATTATTTTCGCATTAAGTGTGATTTTATGGTTTTTAGTGACATTCCCCTCCGCCCCGGAAAATGCGACGGCACCGGCGATTGATTATAGTTTTGCCGGCATGTTGGGGCATCTTATTGAGCCGATTTTCGCACCGTTAGGATTTACGTGGCAAATGTGTATTGCGATGATTCCGGGCATTGCCGCCCGAGAAGTGGTTGTGGCGGCGTTAGGTACGGTTTATGCGGTGAGCGGTTCGGAAGAGCAGATTACCAGTGCGCTCATGCCGATTGTTCATAATGATTGGGGATTACCGACGGCGTTGGCGTTTATCGCTTGGTATATTTATGCGCCCATGTGTATGGCAACGTTAGCCGTCATTAAGCGGGAAACTAATTCAGCCAAACAAACTACATTCATCACGGCTTATTTATTTGTGTTAGCCTATCTTTTTGCTCTTGCGGTATATCATATTACATTGAGGATTGTCGGATGATTCAGAATATTATTGTGGGCGCAATTGTTATCGCATGCGTATGTTATGTCGTGTGGAAATTCGTTTTAAACCGTAAACGGACGATATGTGACGGATGCGATCGCTGCGGCGGTAAAAAAGGCGGATGCCACTAAATTTAACAAGCGGTCTGTTCGGTGCAACATTTTGCAAATTTTCCGTATAAACCGACCGCTTGTTTATTTCTTCAAATTCGCCCAAGCGACGGAGCCGATAATCAAGATACCGCCGATAACCATTGATAACGTCGGTACATCGCCGAACCAAATCCATGCGGCAATAATGGCATAAACAGGCTCGAGAGAAATAATCATAGCGGCGGTACGGGCATTAATCACACTTAAACTGGACACATACAAGGTATAAGCAAAGGTTGTGCAGAAAAGCCCGATAAAACCAATCCAAAGCCAATCCGTTGCACTCACACTCGGTAAAGACGTTGCAGAAAACGGCAATAGGACGATAATCACCGCCACATATTGCCACCAACTAGATTCTATACCCGATAATTTACTCGCATTTCGGCGGTTTAACACCGCAAGTACCGCATAGCTGATTGCCGAGAAAATGCCCCACAATAGCCCTTGCGTTGCTTGGTTGCCGAATTCAAATTCAGGGGTAACTAAAATCAAACCAACAGAAATCGCCAGTAGCAAAATATATTCACGGAAATGCAATTTCTCTTTGAACACAATCATTTCACACAAGGCAACAAACGCAGGGAAACTAGCAAAACCGAGCGTGCCGACTGCAACACCACCGATTTTTACGCCTAAATAAAAACTGACCCAATGCAATGCAAGTAAACTGCCTAAAATCAGCTGAGAGAGTTTTTCTTTTGTAGAGAGCTTTGTTAATGATTGCCTTTTCCATAAGAAAAACAATGAGATACAAGCAAAGGCAATCATGGCTCTGCCTAAAACGAGTACATCAGAACCACTTTCAATCAGTACGCCGACAACGCCCGATAAACCGAAGAAAATTGCCGTGCCGTGGACTTTTAATAACGCCAGTTGATAAACATTCATTATTTCAACCGTTTATTGTCATCTTGCTTACGTTCAAACTCCGCATCAAATGTGGTGTTATGTTGTGATGAACCCTGATAGGTTGAGCCAAAAGACATAAACTTAACTCGGCTTGCAAACAGTTTCATAAAAAGCGCTTGTAGTAATTGGCGGCTAATCGGCAACAGGAGCAATAACGCTAAAATATCGCTCAAAAAGCCCGGAATAATCAATAATACGCCTGCGATTGCAAAAAAGATGGAAGATGTGACCGCTTGTGTAGGGATTTTACCTTGCGCAAGGTCACTGCGGATTTGCATTACGGTCATCAATCCCCGCAGTTTCACGAGCCACAACCCAACGGCTGAAATGGCGATCATACATAAAATTAACGGTAACACGCCGATAGCGGAACCGACACTGACAAGTAATGAGATTTCGATATAAATGTATAAAAACAGCCCGATGAATACGAGTAATAACGGCATAAACAATCCCTCAATAAATATTTACTCGGATAGATTGGACTCATTCTATACATTTTCAACTTTATTTGAGGAATTTTTATTACTATGGTTCAAAATTTATCAAAACTGTGTTATCAATAGCGCCTTATGTTTTTAGAAAAAGAAGAAAGGACACAACATCCATGAACGGTGCAAATTTAGTCATTGAGTGTTTAAAAGCTCACGGCGTGACATCTCTTTTCGGCTACCCGGGCGGCGCAATTATGCCGGTGTACGATGCGATTTATGATTCGGGTTTAGATCATTTACTCTGCCGTAATGAACAAGGTGCGGCGATGGCGGCGATCGGTTATGCTCGGGCAACGGGCAAAACGGGCGTGTGTATTGCGACATCAGGGCCGGGAGCGACCAACCTTGTTACCGGTTTGGGCGATGCGTTAATGGATTCGATTCCGGTGGTCGCCATTACGGGGCAAGTCGCTTCGGCGTTTATCGGTACGGACGCTTTCCAAGAGGCTGATGTGTTGGGGCTATCCCTTGCCTGTACCAAACACAGTTTCATCGTGCAAAACATTGATGAATTACCTGAAATTATCGCTAAAGCCTTCCAAATTGCCCAAAGCGGTCGCCCCGGACCGGTGTTAATCGATATTCCGAAAGACGTGCAGTTTGCACCGACCTCACTGTCTCCTATCGTCTATGAAAAAGTGCCGCCAAAGGCGCAAAATCCGACCGCACTTTCTCAAGCCAAGTCTTTGTTAGCGCAAGCCAAACGTCCGGTGCTTTATGTCGGCGGCGGTGTCGGTATGGCAGGCGGGGTACAAGCGGTCAGATCTTTCGTAGAAATTGCAAATATGCCGTCCGTTTCCACCTTGAAAGGCTTAGGCACCATTCCGCCGCAACACCCGCTTTATATGGGGATGATCGGTATGCACGGCACGAAAGCGGCGAACTATGCGGTACAAGAATGTGATTTGCTCATCGCTTGCGGCGCAAGATTTGACGACCGAGTGACAGGTAAACTGGATACCTTTGCCCCGCACGCCAAAGTGATTCATATTGATATTGATGTGGCGGAAATCAACAAGTTACGCAAAGCGGACGTGGCGTTGCAAGGGGATTTAATCGAAGCGGTGACCGCACTTGCCCAACCGTTAGAGATTGAAACCTGGCGTGCCGATGTGCGTAAACTGAAAGCGGATTTTGATTTCACTTATCAAGAAAATGCCGGCGAAGGCGAAATCGATCCTTGGGCATTGTTACACACCCTTTCGCAACGTAAACCACACAATGCGATTATTACTACTGACGTTGGTCAGCACCAAATGTGGTCGGCACAACATATGCAACATGATGCTCCTGAAAATTACATCACCTCAGCGGGCTTCGGCTCAATGGGATTCGGTTTGCCTGCTGCGGTCGGCGCAGCGAAAGCCCGTCCGAATGATCCGACGATTGTGATTAGCGGCGACGGCTCTTTTATGATGAACGTGCAAGAACTCGGTTCAATCAAACGTGGCAATTTGCCGGTTAAAATTCTGTTACTCGACAACCAACGTTTAGGCATGGTGCGTCAATGGCAATCGCTCTTTTTCCACGGTCGCCACAGCCAAACGATTTTGGATGATAATCCGGATTTTGTGATGCTTGCCAACGCTTTTGATATTCCGGCGGAACGCATTGAAAAAGCGGGGGAAGTGTCCGCCGCCTTAGACCGCTTGCTCAACAGCAAAGGAGCGTATTTATTACATGTGTGCATTCCGAATGAGGAAAACGTTTGGCCGTTGGTTCCGCCGAATGCTTGTAATACGGATATGTTGGAAGAAGACATCGGTGTGTAAGGGAAAGAAAATGCAACAATATCAATTCGTTATCAAAGCCAATAAACGCCCTGAGACCCTTGAGCGTTTACTCAGAGTAATCCGTCACCGCGGATTTGAAGTGCTGTCGCTCAATGCCGAAAACAACGGGACGGAAATAACGCTGAATGTTGCCGTTCAAAGCGAAAGAACGGTGGAATTATTACTTAATCAGTTAGTGAAATTGCCGGATGTGATTGAACTCAACTGACAACGGAAATGCCGATATGCACTTTAAAGCCTTATTGATGATTTCTACCTTATTGTTCTTTTATCCTGCCGTTGCCGAAACAACGGATGCCGAATTTGAGCGGCAGAACGAAACGGCAAAAGCGGCTATGTTAAGCGACGATTTCGCTACCGCGTTAAAAATTTGGCAACCTTATGCGGATAGAGGCAATAAACGTGCGCAAAACAATTTGGGGATGATGTATTTGGACGGACTGGGTGTAGAGAAAGATTGGGATAAAGCAAAAGCCTTATTTGAACAATCTGCCGCACAAGGTCTGCCACAGGCACAATATCAGCTCGGATTGATGTTATTTTTCGGAAAAAACGGTTTAAGCTACGGACGGGATGCCGATCACAAACCGGTATTGGACGAGCAAACCCGTAGTAATATGGATAAAGCGCTGAAATTATTTGAGCAGTCGGCGGAACAAGGTTTTCCGTTAGCACAACGCGAATTAGCCGATATGTATTATTTGGGCGAACCGACATTTCCGACCTCGGATAAAGCAAAAGCCTTATATTGGTATGAAAAAGCCGCTGAACAAAAGGAACCTATTTCAATGGGCATGGCAGCCAGTCTGCTGCTTGAAGGTGATGGCGTAGCGCGGAATTGTGAGAAAGGGTTAGATTGGCTGAATAAAGCCATGGAAGCAGACGATTTTGAATCGCATTTAGTCATGGCGCGTATGTATCAAAAGGGACATGCTTGTGTAAAAGCCGATCCAAAAAAAGCGCAAGAAGCGATGCGGAAAATCGACCAACTTCAACAAAAACAGTAACAGATAAATATAGATAGGACAGTGATGAAAACTCTCGGTATTATCGGCGGAATGTCTCCTGAAAGTACGGTAACTTATTACAGTGAAATCAATCGTTTGGTCAACCAAACCAAAGGCGGAAACATTTCTGCGCCCTTATTGATGGTGAGCGTTGAATTTGATGAAATCGTACAATGCCAGAAAAGCGGCAATTGGCAAAAAGCCGGGGAAATATTGGCGGATGCCGGGAAAAAACTGGAAACAATCGGTGCAAACGGTATTTTATTAGCCACTAACACCATGCACAAAGTTGCTCCGCAAATTATTCAAGCTGTTCAGGTTCCGTTTCTGCATATTTTAGATGCCACAGCAAGAGCAATTAAAGCTCAAGGATTACGGAAAATCGCACTACTCGGTACAAGTTTCACCATGTCTGATGCTTTTTATCGTGACGGATTGGCAGAAAGGGGAATTAGCGCTCTTGTACCGAATGAGGACACACAGCAAGAAATTCATCGCATTATTTTTGAAGAGCTTTGTGTCGGAAAATTTTTACCCGATTCAAAAGCATTTTATCTCAACACAATTAATGAATTAGCACAGCAAGGGGCGGAAGGCGTAATCTTAGGTTGTACCGAAATCGGTTTATTGGTACGGCAAGCGGACAGTTCCTTACCTTTTTTCGATACCGCACAGTGACATTCACAAATGGCGGCAACTTTTATTTTAGACAATTAAACACAACATAAAAAAACTTGGAGAGATTATTTATGCCTAAATTACGTTCGGCGACCAGCACACAAGGTCGCAATATGGCGGGCGCGCGTGCCTTATGGCGTGCGACGGGAATGAAAGAAAATGACTTTGGTAAGCCGATTATTGCGGTGGTGAACTCCTTTACCCAATTTGTGCCGGGACACGTTCATTTAAAAGATATGGGGCAGCTTGTCGCCGAGCAAATTGAGAAAGCGGGTGGCGTAGCAAAAGAGTTTAATACTATTGCGGTTGATGATGGGATTGCGATGGGACACGGCGGTATGCTCTATTCTCTACCAAGCCGTGATTTAATTGCCGACAGTGTAGAATATATGGTTAATGCTCACTGTGCCGATGCGATGGTGTGTATTTCAAACTGCGACAAAATCACGCCGGGAATGTTAATGGCGGCGTTGCGTTTAAATATTCCAACGATTTTCGTATCTGGCGGTCCGATGGAAGCTGGGAAAACCAAGCTATCCGACCAAATCATCAAATTAGACTTAGTCGATGCGATGGTGCAGAGTGCAGATAAAAATGTGTCTGATGCCGATGTTGATGCGATTGAGCGCTCTGCTTGCCCAACTTGTGGTTCTTGTTCAGGTATGTTTACCGCAAACTCAATGAACTGCTTAACAGAAGCTCTCGGTTTAAGTTTACCGGGCAACGGCTCTTGCCTTGCGACGCATGCCGACCGTAAACAGTTATTCTTAGATGCCGGTACGCAAATTGTTGAGCTATGCAAAAAATATTATGAGCAAGATGATCTGTCTGTATTGCCACGTTCTATTGCAACCAAAGCGGCATTTGACAACGCAATGAGCTTAGATATTGCCATGGGTGGTTCAACCAATACGGTTTTACACTTACTTGCCGCAGCACAAGAAGCGGAAGTGGATTTCACGATGGCGGATATTGATCGCCTTTCTCGCAAAGTGCCTTGCTTAAGCAAAGTGGCACCAAATACAGCCAAATATCATATGGAAGACGTACACCGTGCAGGTGGGATTATGGCGATTTTAGGCGAATTGGATCGTGCTGGCTTATTGAACAATCAAACTCGCACCGTATTAGGCTTAAGCCTTGCGGAACAAATTGCGAAGTACGACATTATGCTAACCAAAGACGAAGCAGTGCATAAATTCTTCCGTGCAGGACCGGCAGGTATCCGCACCACCAAAGCCTTCTCACAAGACACCCGTTGGGATACGGTTGATGATGACCGCCAAAACGGTTGTATCCGTAGCAAAGAATTCGCGTACAGCCAAGACGGTGGCTTAGCGATGTTGTCGGGCAATATTGCCTTAGACGGCTGTATCGTGAAAACCGCAGGGGTAGATGAGTCGATCTTAAAATTCAAAGGCGAAGCCATTGTGTTTGAAAGCCAAGAAGATGCCGTTGCAGGGATTTTAGGCGGTAAAGTGCGTGCAGGACACGTTGTGGTTATCCGCTACGAAGGTCCGAAAGGCGGCCCGGGTATGCAAGAGATGCTTTATCCAACCAGCTACTTAAAATCAATGGGCTTAGGCAAGGCTTGTGCGTTATTAACAGACGGACGTTTCTCCGGTGGTACATCGGGCTTATCTATCGGACACTGCTCACCGGAAGCGGCCGCAGGCGGTTTGATCGGTCTGGTGAAAGACGGCGATACCATTGATATTGATATTCCAAACCGTAAAATTGAACTGGTTGTGCCTGAGGCTGAGCTTGCTCAACGCCGTGCAGAACAAGATGTAAAAGGCTGGAAACCGGCAAACCGCCAGCGTGAAGTCTCTTTTGCATTAAAAGTGTACGGACATTTTGCGACCTCGGCGGATAAAGGTGCGGTTCGCGATAAAACTAAAATCTAAAATACAAGCGGTCGGTTTCGGATAAAAATTTGCAAATTTTTTACGGAATCTGACCGCTTGTTTGTAATGCAACCCGTTGATTACCGATTATTTTTTATCTATGCTTGATTATTTCTTTTCTTTACACCCTGCTGTGCAAGCCTTACTTGCAGGATTATTTACATGGTTTTGTACCATTTTCGGTTCCGCTTTTGTGTTTTTCTTTAAAACTGTGAACCGTAAAATTTTGGATTCAATGATGGGATTTGCCGCGGGTGTGATGGTTGCCGCCTCGTTTTGGTCGCTATTGGCGCCCGCATTGGAATATGCGGAGCCGACTTACGGTGAATGGAGTTGGCTTCCCGCAGCAATCGGCTTTTTAGCCGGCGGTTTCTTTATCCGCGCTATCGACTGCATTGTTCCCCACCTGCATTTGGATAAATCCGTAGAAGAAGCGGAAGGTATTGCGTTGAAGAAAAAACTGCCGAAATCCGTGCTGCTTTTTTTAGCCATTACTATTCATAATATCCCCGAAGGGTTGGCGATTGGGGTGGCGTTCGGTGCGGTTGCCTCCAATATGGCGGGGGTGGATGCTTCGATTATGGGTGCCATCGGTTTGGCGATCGGTATCGGTTTACAAAACGTTCCCGAAGGTTCTTCCCTTGCGTTGCCGATTCGCGGTGAAGGTCACAGCCGTTGGAAAGCGTTTAAATACGGTTCGCTTTCGGCGGTCGTTGAGCCGATTGCCGCGGTTATCGGTGCATTATTTGTGATTTCTATGACGGCAATATTGCCTTATGCCTTGGCATTTGCCGCTGGTGCAATGATTTTCGTGGTGGTGGAGGAACTGATTCCCGAATCGCAAAGTAACGGCAATACGGATATTGCTACGCTCAGTTTAATGTTGGGCTTTGTGATTATGATGATTTTGGATGTGTCGTTAGGCTGATCGCAAGCGGTCGGTTTTTGACGGAAATTTGCAAATTCCGTCATCGCCGACCGCTTTTCTTTCAGTAGAATTACTGTTTTTTCGCCCAGTCTAAGAAACGTTTTTGCGTTTCTTTATCCGCTTGTTGGAACCAATATTGCAGTTGTTGCTCGGCGATATTTTCACCTTGCACCATCACTTTACCTTTCGCCGCTTTGCCGGAACCGGTTCCGACCATTGCCGTCATCGGCGTAACCGCTAAAGCTTTGACGGCAGCGGAGCCGCTACCGGCATTATAGTTGGATAAGTTGTCCAAGATATTGGCATTCGGCATAAACCCTTCGCCTTTTAAATAATCAATATTGTAGTTAAGCGGTGCGCCGGAAGCGGTTTGTACCGTCAATGTCGGCGATTTTTTGAATTTTTCCACGTCGGATTCAGTGTTTAAATTAGGTGCTAAGATTTGGACGTCTTCAGTGCTGCCGGTGAATTTCACGACAATCGGGGTAGATTCGTAGAAGGTATCATCAGAACCGGATTTATAAATATTGCTTACTTCTAACACGACTTGGTGTTGATTGGTATCATTGACCTGGAGCGTACTTTTTTTTGTCACTTTTTGACCGTCAAACACAAGAAAGGTCACGTTTGAAGAGCCGGTTAATGTCCCTGCTAGTGTTGTTGTACTTGCTACGAGTGCAGCAACGGCAAATGCGATTTGACCTAATTTCATATAATGAACTCCTTTACATGGATAAATATCGAGAAGAAATTGTGGCATATCCTATGCTAAATTTGTGTAAATAGAAAGCGCGGAGTGTGCCTTAATGTCGATTTTTTATCTAATTTATGATAATTTTTGCCTATTTTGTTATTAATGAGTAAGTTCAATGAGTGATGATCAACATAGCGTAACTACGCAAGATAAAAAGCCTTTTTTAAAATCGTTGTTTGGAGGTTTGTTCCAAACGGAACCTAAAAATCGTGAAGATCTCGTCGAAGTTATTCGGGATTCGGCGGAAAATGAATTGATTGACAGTGATACGAAAGAAATGATCGAGGGGGTCATGGAAATTTCTGAGTTACGGGTTCGTGACATCATGATTCCGCGTCCGCAAATTGTTTTTATTGACGCCGACCAGCCTTTAGACGCTTGTGTTGATATTATTATTGAATCGGCGCATTCCCGTTTTCCGGTGATCCGAGACGGAAAAGATGCCATTGAGGGCATTTTACTTGCTAAAGATTTATTGAAATACCTGCGTACCGATTCCGAGCCGTTTGTCATGGCGGACATTTTACGCCCTGCGGTGATCGTACCGGAAAGCAAACGGGTCGACAGAATGCTGAAGGAGTTCCGCTCGGAACGTTTTCACATGGCAGTTGTGGTTGATGAATTCGGTGCGGTATCGGGATTGGTCACGATTGAAGATATTTTGGAACAAATCGTCGGTGATATTGAAGACGAATTTGACGAAGAGGAGATCGAGCCGATTCGTCAGTTATCCCAGCATAGTTATGCGGTCTTGGCGTTGACGGATATTGAGAAATTTAACCAGCAATTTGCCGTGTATTTTGACGATGAAGAAGTCGATACCGTCGGCGGTTTGGTGATGCAGGCATTCGGGCATTTACCGAAACGCGGCGAAGAGATTGAATTGCAAGGTATTACCTTTAAAGTGACATCCGCCGATAGTCGTCGTTTGATTCAATTACGCGTTACGGTATCCGACGAGCAGTTGGAGCTGATGGAACAACAAGAAAAATCCGGTGATGTCTCATCATGGTAAAAAAATCGTTTTATCCGACCGCTTGTCTTGCGGCATTGATTTCAGGGGGAATGGGCGTGTTAGCCTATTCGCCGTTTGATTATTGGTTTGTCGCATTTTTATCTGCCGCCGGGCTAATTTGGGCGGCAACCTTGCCCCACAAAAAGACCGCATTGTGGGCGACGTTATTGTGGTCTGTGAGTTATTTCGCGATCGGCGTGAATTGGGTGCAAATCAGTATGATCCAATTCGGCGGTGTGCCTGAAATGGTCAGTTATATTGCGGTATTATTGTTAGCGCTTTATCTTTCAATTTATCCTTTATTATTTGCCTACGTTTCACAGCGTTTTTCCATCCAAAATCCTTGGGTATTGGCGTCGGTATTTACGTTTACCGAATATTTGCGCGAGGTGGTGTTTACCGGCTTTCCTTGGTTACAATTCGGTTATAGTCAAATTGACGGTCCGTTTTACGGCATTGCACCGATATTGGGGGTGGAAGGGGTAACGTTTTTTGTCATGGTGACCAGCGGGTATTTGGTCCAAGGTATTCGTCGATTTGCAAAAAAAACGGGCAATCTGACCGCTTGTGCCGTCCGGTTGATTGTCGTATTAGCGGTTGCTTTCGGTGCGCAGTGGGTGAACTTTGTCGACGTTGACGATGAAAAAGCGCCGATTAGCGTTGGTTTGGTGCAAGGGAATATTGCTCAGCAAATGAAATGGGATCCGGCACATTTTGAAACAACGATCAAAACTTATGATCATTTAGTTACTTCCCTTATGGGAAAAAACGATGTGATTATTTTACCTGAATCGGCAATTCCTGCACTGGAAAATGAAATTGAGCCATTATTACAACGTTGGCAGCATCTCGGTCAGGAAAGCGGATCTCAACTTATTGTCGGTTCCTTATATCAAGGTGAACAGGGGCTGTTTAACAGTGCCGTGGTGTTAGCGAATGGCGCGCAGCCGTATTCATTGCATCAAGCGTTGCGTTATAATAAATACCATCTTGTTCCGTTCGGAGAATACGTGCCTTTCGGTAACGTGTTGGATTGGATGCGGGAGGTATTCGTGTTGCCGATTAATCTATCGCAAGGCGAATATATCCAGCAGCCGTTGATCGCAAAAGAACGCCGTTTTAATATGGCAATATGTTATGAAATTATTTATGCTGATCAGGTTCAACAAAATCAAAAAGCACACAATGCGGATTATTTGTTAACTATTTCAAATGATGCTTGGTTCGGCGCCAGCATCGGACCTTGGCAGCATTTTCAAATGGCAAGGATGCGGGCGTTGGAGTTGGGTAGACCGCTTATTCGGGCGACCAATACAGGTGTAACGGCATTTGTTGATGCAAAAGGGAAAGTCGTTGCCCAACTTCCTCAATTTAGCACGGCAACCTTAACGCATTCGTTGCAAAGCATGAAGGGAAATACCTTATTCGGTGAGTTTGGTCGTTGGCTGATTTACGGAATTTGTTGGATTATTTTGGTTTTATCAGGGGGAATTTATTTGCTGCGTCGGTAGGTAAATTCTGTTTGTTTTTTATTCAATTAAATTGCTGAAATGAACTTTTCGCGTAAAATGTACACTAAGCAGTGTGCAATAGAGAAAAATAAAATAAGCATAAAAAAGTTAGGAGAACGCAACTAGATGAGTGAGCAGATAACCGATCAAGAATTGGTTGAGCGTGCACAACAAGGTGATAAAAAAGCGTTTAATTTACTCGTCGTGCGTTATCAAAATAGGGTTGCCGGTTTGTTAACGCGCTATGTAGCACGAGACGATATTCCGGATATTGTGCAAGAATCTTTTATTAAGGCTTACCGTTCATTGGAGTCTTTCCGAGGAGAAAGCGCCTTTTATACATGGCTTTACCGAATTGCCGTGAATACGGCGAAAAACCATTTAACCGCTTTGGGTAGAAGACCACCGAAAGAAGATATTTTGGCAGAAGATGCCGAAAGTTATGACAGTGGCATTCAACTACGCGAAGCCGATACACCGGAGAACTTGGTGTTATCAGAGGAACTAAAACGCGTCGTATTCGATACGATTGAAAACTTACCGGAAGAACTCAGAACAGCAATTACGTTACGTGAGTTAGACGGATTGAGTTATGAAGAAATTGCAGAAGCGATGCAGTGCCCGGTCGGTACGGTACGTTCCCGAATTTTTAGAGCCAGAGAAGCGATTGATGCAAAAATAAATCCTTTAGTGCAGCAGATTTAAACCCCCTTGGAGTGTATATGCAACAAAAAGAGACACTTTCCGCCTATATGGACGGACATGAAGTTAACGGTAAATTCACCGATACTTTATGTAACAGTGATGAGTTAAAACAGACGTGGGCGAATTACCATGCGATTCGTAGTGTGATGCGCGGTGAGGAGCTTATTCTCGGTCGTGATTTTTCCGCAAAAATGGAAGCGTTATTGGAACAGGAAGAGATCGAAAAAGTTACGCCGGAAGCGAAGCCTAGAGGCTTATTACTGAAATTAAAAGGTTGGGGAACGCCGATTTTACAAGCGGGTATCGCCGCATCTGTCTGTTTGGCGGTGGTATTCGGTGTGAATATGATGAATGCGGGTGATGAAGTCGCCCAGCAAGTTGAGCAACCGATATTACAAACATTGCCGTTTAGTAATGCGGTTCAGCCGGTGAGTTATAATGCACCGACGAAAGATCAACCGACCGAAGAAGAATTGGAATACCAACAACGTCGTATTAACGCCTTATTGCAAAACCATGAATTACAACGTCGTACAAATGTCGGTGCGGTAACCTTGGATGAGGCGGAGAAAGCCAAAGCGCAAACATCCGGTACACAAGAAAGCTTGGCGCCACAGCCACCGGCACAAAAATAACGACATTTATACTCCCAATCCCCACTAAGCTGGGGATTTTTTCTTTTGAGCAAGTGAATAACCATGTTTAAAAAAATACCGTTAACGATGTTGGCGATCTTGTTTTTTTCGTCTCCAGTTATGGCCACTGAAAATTATGTTTTAGCGGAACCACCGGCATATCAGGTGTCGGATACGGATGTAAAAATTTTGATTCGTCAAATGAATAATATAGAACAATGCATTTATCCCGAACTCGCCTCTCAAGATGCAAAGAACGTTTATATGAAATGGCTGCCGGAAGATTTATTGGCGATGCGTTTTTATCAGGACAGGCTGTTAGAACATTTAATCGGTGAGCAAAACTTTATCGTCTGGAAGCAAGATCAACCTTCACAGGATTTCTTTTATCAAAAAGTTGATCGATTTAATCATCAGGTTGCTAATGTCGATGCCGAACTTTGTGAAGCGTTCAAAATAGATTATCGACAAAAACGTGAACAGGCGCAGGCGTTACTTCAGCAACATCCCAAACGTTTACCGTAACAAGCGGTCGGTTTTGGACGGTTTTTTGCAAAAAAATCCGTCTAAACTCACCGCTTACCATCAACAAAAATAAAGGCTCGGTGATCTACCGAGCCTTCTATATTATCGAATCAGAATTTATTCGGTTGTGTTTTCTTCCGATTCCTCTTCTTCAATATCACAAATCCGCTCTAAACTGACGACATGCTCATCGTCGGCAGTACGAATGATCCGTACGCCTTGGGTATTGCGTCCGACCAGGCTGACTTCTCTGACGCGGGTACGCACTAATGTGCCGGCATCCGTAATCAACATAATTTGGTCGTTTTCTTCCACTTGAACGGCGGCAACCACTTTACCGTTACGTTCATTTACCTTGATCGATACGACCCCTTTGGTTGCACGGGATTTCACCGGATATTCGCTTAATGCGGTACGTTTACCGAAGCCGTTTTGCGTGACGGTGAGAATTTCGCCTTGGGTGTGCGGAATAACGAGTGACACGACTTTGTCGGCGGCTAAATTCACACTTGCACCGTCTTCCGTTTCTTCATTTTCAATCGCTTCAATTTCAACATCTTCAATTTCCTCTGCGGAAATATCGGTCATGGCGAGTTTAATACCACGTACGCCCGTTGCAACGCGTCCCATACCGCGTACTTGTGTTTCGGCAAAGCGGACGACGCGACCTTGAGCAGAGAAGAGCATGATTTCGCTGTCGCCGTGAGTAATGTCTACCCCGATTAATTCATCGCCTTCGCGAAGCTTTAACGCAATCAGACCGCTTGATCTCACATTGCTGAAGGCATCTAACGAGACTTTTTTCACCGTTCCGCTGGCGGTTGCCATGAAAATAAATTTATCCGCACTGAATTCGCCGTTCGGTACAGGAAGAATTGCCGTGATACGTTCGTTTTCTTCTTTAACCAACGGTAGGATGTTGACAATTGGTGTACCGCGGGCGCCACGGCTGGCTTGCGGTAATTGATACACTTTCAATTGATACAAACGTCCGCGACTGGAGAAACAGAGGATAGTATCGTGAGTATTGGCGACCAAGAGTTTTTCGATAAAATCATCTTCTTTCATCTTCGTTGCGGATTTCCCCTTACCGCCGCGGCGTTGCGCTTCATAATCGGATAGCGGTTGGTATTTCACATAACCGGCGTGGGAAAGCGTGACGACTACATCTTCTTGTGCAATTAAATCTTCCAAATTGATATCGCCTGATGCAGAGGTAATTTCGGTGCGACGCTCGTCGCCGAATTCGGCTTTCACTTTCTCCAGTTCTTCACGGATCACTTCCATCAAACGTTCCGAACTGTTGAGAATACGCAGTAATTCACCGATTTCGACTAAGATTTCCTGATATTCATCCAAGATTTTTTCGTGCTCGAGACCGGTTAAACGATGTAAACGAAGTTCTAAAATGGCTTTCGCTTGTGCTTCGGAGAGGTAATATTCGCCGTTGCGTACGCCGCATTCGGCTGGCAATTCGTCCGGGCGTGCAGCATCGACACCCGCCGCTTCAAGCATCGGTGCAACATTACCTAATGACCACGGGCGGGATAAAAGTCCTTCACGCGCTTCATCTGCCGTTTTGGAATTGCGGATTAACTCAATGACCGGATCAATATTTGCCAGTGCGATTGCCAACCCTTCTAAAATATGAGCACGCTCACGGGCTTTGCGTAATTCAAAAATAGTACGGCGCGTTACCACTTCACGACGGTGTAGCACGAATGCTTCAATGATCTGTTTTAAATTCAATACCTTAGGTTGTCCGTGATCGAGCGCAACCATATTAATCCCGAAGGTCACTTGCATTTGCGTCAGGGCGTAAAGGTTGTTCAGCACCACTTCGCCGACGGCATCGCGCTTGATTTCGATCACGATACGTAAACCGTCTTTATCCGACTCATCGCGTAATTCGCTGATGCCTTCCACTTTTTTGTCTTTCACCAATTCGGCGATTTTTTCAATCAGCTTGGCTTTATTCACCTGATAAGGAATTTCGGTTACGATAATTTGTTCACGCCCTTTCGAGGTGGTTTCTACGCTGGCTTTGGCACGGACATAAACTTTACCTCGGCCGGTTCGATAAGCTTCTTCAATCCCTTTGCGTCCGTTAATAATGGCTGCGGTCGGGAAGTCCGGACCGGGAATATATTGCATTAACTCTTCAACCGTGATTTGATCATTTTCAATGTATGCCAAACAACCGTCTAACACTTCATTTAAATTATGCGGCGGAATATTGGTTGCCATCCCCACGGCGATACCGGAGGAACCATTGACCAACAGTGCCGGAATTTTGGTCGGCAATACGTCCGGAATCATTTCTTTACCGTCGTAGTTCGGTGAGAAATCAACGGTTTCTTTATCTAAATCCGTTAATAATTCCTGCGTGATTTTTTGCATGCGGACTTCGGTATAACGCATGGCGGCCGGTGCGTCACCGTCAATCGAACCGAAGTTTCCCTGACCGTCAACCAACATATAGCGAAGAGAGAAAGGCTGCGCCATACGCACGATAGTGTCATATACGGCGGAGTCTCCGTGCGGGTGATATTTACCGATGACGTCACCGACGACACGCGCCGATTTGACATAAGGTTTGGCGGCGGTATTACCGCTTTGATCCATGGAGAACAACACGCGGCGGTGTACCGGTTTCAAACCGTCGCGCACATCCGGTAACGCCCGTCCGACGATAACCGACATCGCATAGTCGAGATAAGAGGTTTTCAGTTCTTCTTCAATACTGATGGGAGTAATATCTTTGGCTAATTCGCTCATTGAAAGATCCTAATCGAATGATAAAAAGCCCGTCTTTTCCACGGGCGAAAATTGGGCGGAATTATAGCACAAAAGTGGTTAAATAGGGGATTTTATTATGGTTTTTGTCGCTACAAGCGGTGAGTTTTACTGAGAAATTTGTAAATTTTTAATTAAAACAGACCGCTTGTTTTCGATACGGCTGTGAAAATTTTTAATACGGCTCGACCGAAAAGAACATATTTGATAACTCATCGGACTTCTTATAAAATGCAAAGCATAACATATAACAATTAATCTATATCAAGGTGCTTATATGAAGCTTCGTTTGGTCCCTATTTTATTACCTGCTTTTCTCTTATCCTCACATCCGAGTCATGCCAATCAACCCGGTCAGTTAAATCCGCTCGGCAGATTGGAACGCCTGGATGCCATAGAACAACAGCGTCAACAACAACGGCAGCAGCAATTGGAACAGCAACTCCAACCACAATCCGACGTGCGTTTTGACACCGCCCAAACTGAGGTATTGAGCCTCTCCAACCATGAAATGCCGTGTTATCCGATTCACCGTATTGCTTTGGTCGATTACTCTCCCGATAACACGCTTACCTCAAGCCAATTCCAATGGGCGTTCGATGATGCCGCCCAATCGCTGGAGCTAACCTTACCTCACTGCTTCGGCGGAGAGGGTGTCGGGATTTTAATGAAACAAATCCAAAACAACCTGATTGAAAAAGGGTATCTGACGACCCGTGTGGTGACGCAAGAGCAAGATTTGCGTTCCGGTACGTTAGTGTTGACGGTAATCCCCGGCAAAGTACGCCGCCTGCGGATTATCGACACCGGAACGGTTCCCCGTTTCAGCCGTTTACATGCCTGGACGGGGCTAACCTTAACAACCGGAGACATGGTGAATGTAAGGGATATAGAGCAGTCGCTGGAAAACCTCAAACGGGTGCCGACCGCCGAAGCCGATATTGACATTTTGCCGAGTGAGTCTCCCGATGCGCAAGTCGGGGAGAGCGATGTGAACATCACCTATCGTCAGGCGTTTCCGTTCCGTCTGAATGTGAATTTGGATGATGCGGGTTCGGTTTCTACCGGTAAATTACAAGCGTCCGCCACGCTATCGGTTGATAATCTCTTTTCGGCAAATGACCTGTTCTATAGCTCTTTTACCCACAGTCTTAAACGGGAGGGCGATGAAAGCGGTAAACGCGCCGCGAAAAGTCTGGCTTTCCATTACTCCGTGCCGTTCGGCTATTGGACATTATCCGCCTCACACAATCATCACCGTTATCATCAGGAGGTGTTCGGTGCGTTTGACAACCGCTATATTTACGAAGGGGAAAGTGAGCACGATAAGTTGATGCTGTCCTATTTGCTATACCGGGATAAGGCGCACAAAACCACCCTGTCCGGTGCGTTTTGGTCGAGACAATCCCACAACTATATCGATAATGCGGAAATCGAGGTTCAAAAACGTCGTATGGCAGGTTGGGAAGCGGGGATTTCACATAAAGCCTATATCGGCAAAAACACGGTGGAATTGAGCGCACATTATAAGCGCGGCACCGGTATACGCGGTACGCTGCCGGCACCGGAAGAGTTATACGGCGAAGGCGCCTCCCGCCCCCGTATTCTGACGGCGGCACTGTCTTTTACCAAACCGTTTATGTGGGGAGAACAACCTTGGCAATATCAAAGCCAATGGTCCGCCCAATGGAACCGTTCGGCATTAATAGCTCAAGACCGTTTCAGTATCGGCGGGCGCTATACGGTGAGAGGATTTGACGGCGAGCTGACGCTGTCGGGTGAAAGAGGGTGGTTATGGCGCAATGAATTGGCTTGGGATATCAACGGTAAAGGGCATCAGTTTTATTTTGCCTTGGACGGCGGACGGGTAAGCGGGAGGTCGACCGAAAATTTATCGGGGCATCATTTAGTGGGAACGGCTATCGGTTTACGCGGAGAATTCGGTAATGTTTATTACGACCTGTTTGTCGGCAGACCGGTACGTAAACCGGAAGGCTTCCAAACATCGGCGCATGTGGCGGGGTTTAATTTAGGCTACCGCTTTTGATGGGTGTAAAAAAATAAAAAAACAACACAAAGAATAAAACATAAATCAATAATTATCGAATGAATAAAAGGAGCGTTCACCATGAACAAACACTGTTTTCGGGTCATCTTCAGCAACACATTACAACGTTTAGTCGTCACATCCGAATTGGCAAAATCGGCGGGTAAATCCACCGAGGCTTCCGCTTTCCGCGGTGCGGATTTGCAAATGTCCGCCCGAATCCGACCGCTTGTATTCAGTCTGTTTTGTGCATTAGGCTTCGTGGCGTTTTCCGATACGGCATTCGCCGAGCTGATTATTCAAGCGGACAAATCCGCCCCGAAAAATCAACAACCGATAGTGCTACAAACGGCAAACGGTTTACCGCAAGTCAATATTCAAACCCCGAATGACAAAGGACTTTCACATAATACCTATTCCAAATTTGATGTCGATACCAAGGGGGCGATTCTCAATAACAGCCGCACAAACGTGCAAACCCAACAAGGCGGTTGGGTGCAAGGCAACCCTTATTTGGTTAGAGGCGAAGCGAAGGTCATTCTAAATGAAGTGAATTCGTCAGACCCGTCAGTCTTAAAAGGCTATGTGGAAGTGGCGGGTAAAAAAGCGGATGTGATTATCGCCAACCCGTCGGGTTTACATTGTGAGGGCTGTGGCGTCATCAACTCAGACCGAACGACCTTCACCACGGGCAAACCGCAGATTCGACAAGGCAATCTTGAGAGTTTTGTGGCGGAAAAAGGCAAGGTGAGGGTTTCAGGCAAGGGGTTGGATAACAGTCGTGTAGATTATACGGAGATTATTGCTCGCGAGACGGAAGTCAATGCGGGTATTTGGTCGAAGAAAGAAACGCAAGTTGTGACGGGTAAAAATACCGTCAAGCGGTCAGAAAGTCCTGAAAATTTGCAAATTATTCACACAAACCAACCGCTTGCCACGGAAAGCCGACCGCAATTTGCGATAGATGTGGGCGAGTTGGGTGGGATGTACTCGGGAAAAATCCGCCTCATCGGTACCGAACAGGGTGTCGGGGTACGTAATGCGGGGCATATCGGTGCCGGTGCGGAAAATCTCAAAATTGACAGCCAAGGGCGAATAGTGAATACGGGCACGCTAAATGCCAAGCATGTCGTTCAACTTACAGGCACAAAAGGCATTGAGCACCGAGGCAAAATAGAAAACCGTCAGGGAGACATTACCCTTAACACGGAAGGCGATATTCAACAAGACGGCTCGATAGTTGCCCGTGACGGTCATGTTTATCAAACGGCAAATCAAGCCATTCACCAGCAAGGCGAAACGGTGGCAAAAGGGGATATTACCTATAAGGCGCCGAGTGTTACCGCTTCCGCGTCGTCACTGATTGCCTCAGGCGTAGAGGTCAAAGATAGCGCACAAGGCGAAGTCCGCACGCTTGCCCCCCAATCGGCTCAAGGTAAAACGATTACCGTCACTACCGCAGGGTCAGCCACATTACAAGGTAAAAATGTGGCTTCAGGCAATATCAATGTCAGCGGTTCAGAAGTCAATGTAGACCACAGCCGGACTTCTGCGTATGCGGTTAATGTCACAGCATTGCAAGGCAAGATTCAAGCTAACAATGCGAGCTTGATTGCCCATAGCGAGTTAGCCTTAACCACGCCAACCTCTCTTGAAACTCAACATGGTTATGTAAAAGCGGAAAAAATCACCGCTAAACAAAGCTCATTGAATACGAAAGGGGCGACTTGGGAGCAAACCGGCACAGGTGAATTAAAACTGGATGTTGCAGATACATTACACAATAGCGGCGGAACGTTTAAAACCCAAGGGGATTTAACCGTTCATGTGCAAGGCATGGATAACCGTCAGGGGCGTTTGATAGCGAAGGGCAATCTGAGGGTCAATACCGAGCGCGGTAAATTAGATTCGACACAAGGCTTATTGACGGCAGAGCGAGACGTTGTGGTCAATACGGGTGAATTGATGAATGATGGTGGTTTGATTTACGCCCAACAAGATTTAACGTTAAACAGTACAAACCTTACTAATGATAAAGGTAAAGTTAGTGCAGCTACGAAAGTAGATCTGACACTTTCAGGAAATATCACTCAGCAAAACGGCATCATAGAGGCACAAAAATTAAATTTAACCGCAAATGTACTGAACTCGGCAGATCAAAGCTTAATTTTTGCAGATCGCTTGAACATAACAACATCGGGCGAGTTAAATAACCAAGATAGCCGTATGATTGCTAAATTTGATGGTAGTATTCAGACAGGTAATACATTAAATAATACAAATGGAACGCTTGGCAGCCAACAAGGTTCTTTCACCATCAATACTCATCATCACCGTTTAGTAAATGAAAAAGGAAGTATTGTTGCACTGCAAAATATGACCGTTGAGAGTGGCGCAATAGATAATCAGCAAGGATTAATTTCTGCAAATAATATTACGTTAAACAGCCACAATCAGGCGATTAATAACCAAGATACATTCTCTACGGTTCGAGATAAAGGGATTGTTGCTCAAAATGCATTAGTGATTGCGACAGGTTTACTCAATAATACCAAGGGAAATATCCTCTCACATGATCGCAGTACTATTGATTCTACTTTGCTCGTGAATCATCATGGGGAAATTCGTGCGCAATCACAACTTGATTTAAATGCCGATACTCTTACACAGAACGCAGGTTTAGTGACTGCAAATATTGTCAATTTGGTTTCTCGTGCCATTCAGTCAAACCAACAGAGTGAAATCAGTGGTTCTCTAATCAATGTCACGACTCAAACATTAGATAATAGCGAGAGTAAATTGATTGCACGTCAAACGGCTCATATTGATGCTCAACATGGTATCCAAAATCAAAACGGTACATTGGCGACCTTGGGTGAGATGCTATTTATTACGGCTCACCAATCCGCAGTGAATAATAAAGGCGGTGTAATTTCTGCTCAAAATGGCACGCTACAACTAGAGGCAAGTGTATTAGATAATCAACAGGGAACAGTTCATGCACACACTGCAAATATTACCGGATTGCAACGTGTAGATAATCGCAATACGCTGGCAAATGACACTCAAGGGATGATTGTTACCGATTTAAACTTAAATACGCAGCAAATTCACAATCAAGCCGGTCGAATTACTGCATTTAATCAGGCTACCCTCAATTCAACGGATATTCAAAACCAGTCGGGTGAAATTTTAGTGGCAAAAGACGGAGTATTGAACGCAGAGAATATTCAAAATCAAGCCGGGAAAATTGCCTCTATCGAAGCCAACTTAAGTATTACAACACAAACCATGCTAAATAACCAATTAGGAACGCTAAGTGCAGCGGATAAACTTGTTCTTAATACAAAAGGTCTACATAACCAGCAAGGTCGTATTAGTTCATCAAATCAATTAGAGATTAATACGGCTGAACAAGCGTTGAATAATCAAGAAGGCTCCATTTTTGCAAATACTCAAGCCAAGATTGAATCAGGAGAAATCAATAACCAACGTGGGCTTATTCGTGCAGACAGCGAACTTTCTATTGATACTCATAAAAACACCGTCGATAATCGTAATACCCAAGGTAAAGAGCAAGGTATTGTAGGGTTAGGTAATGTGGTTTTAAAACATGTAGATAATTTATTCAATCAGCAAGGTAAACTTTATGCTGAAAATGCGCTAAACATTGGTGTGCAAGCTCATACAAATAATAGTCAAGGGATAATGCAATCCAATGGCACTCTCACCCTTTCTACTCAAGAGCTTGATAATCAAGGGACAAAAGCGAAAGGTGCAGTACCAACACAAGGTATTCAAGGGAATAATATTACGATTCAAACCACGAACCTGAATAACCGGCAAGGGGGTATTTATAGTACGGATAATGTCTCTATTACCGCACATAACCGCTTAGATAATCAAAAAGGTGAATTATTAGCCGTAAATAAAGTAAATGTGTTACACCACGGCAATTTAATGGTGAATAACGAGCGGGGATTAATTCAAGGCAATAATGCGGTTGATTTAAATGCAAAAGGTCTGGAATCTGAGGGCAATATTAAAACTGAGGGTAATTTAACGATTACCTTAAAAGATAGTTTTACCTTAAATAATGCTTTTGAGGCAAGTAATCTTGTTTTTACTACCGCGGGTAATTTTACTAACAATATTGCGCAATCTATTGCGAATAACATGCAAATTTCAGCAAATCATATTGTGAATAATCTGAATGCGGAGCTTTCAGCGAATGAAACAACTCTTAATACCAATAATTTAACTAACCGAGGTTTAATTGACGGCAATAAAACGTTAATTAATAGCACGAAGGTGACTAATATTGGTACTGGACGAATTTATGGGGATCACCTCTCCTTCCAAGCGAATACAGTTGAAAACCGCTCCGAAACGTTAAATGGGGAAACGAAGGCGGGGACAATTGCAGCAAGGGAACGTTTGGATTTTGGGGTAGATAAACTGACTAACCGAGATCATGCATTAATTTTAAGTTTGGGAGAGATGGCTATTGGTGGTGATCTTGATGCTCAAGGGTATGCAATAGGGCAAGCCGGCTTTGTTGATAATGGTAGTGCAACAATTGAAGTGTTGGGCAATAGTACGGTTAATACCACTAAACTGCTTAATCATGATTTATATCTTAAATTAGGTGTAAATTCTACAACAGAAGATGTAGAGGAAATGGCTCCGGAATCTAGACCGACCGAACGCTATAGAGTGGGTGTAGATGGTGGTTATGGTTGGGAAGGAAGATCGGCTTGGTTCTATTTTTATGAGCCAAATAAACCAAGTATTGTAGAAAAACAATTTTATGTTTGGCGATATAAACGAACAACGCATACTCCTTACATTGAAAAGCAAGATAAAGCCAAGTTTAACGTAGGTGGCAATTTATACCTCAATGGAAGTGATTTACATAATAAACATAGTGAAATAGCAGTAGGTAAGAAACTATTTTTAGGTGATTATGAATTTAACCGTAATCAGGAAAATTCATCGTTAAGTGCGAATGGTATAACACTAAGAAATGAAGATATTGAGAAAACAATTAAAATTGATGAAAAAGGCGATTTTTTCCTTTTAAAACATTATAAGACACACGGAAATCACGGGCATAGACATGCATTCATTAGTAAACATAATCCTCCAACCTATGTAATTAGTTCATCTTTTAATACGGTATTGAACACCATTGGCACGTCAATTTCATCAACCGCTACACTGGACAGCAAACCTCAGGCTGGAGATGTACAATTAGATACTGTTTCGGTTACTACATCAAATGCAGAACAATTAGGAAAGATCACCGTTCCCCGAACGCAGTTAGATGGTAAAACCTTTACGGAAATTACTCTGACGTCGGAGATCAATCACGATGAAGTGGTTAACTCCGGTCAAGTGATTGCCAAGCTCCATAAAGTTGTGGAAGGCGATACGGTTCCGGATTTGGCTAATCTGACCATGCCAATGGTAAAAACCCATTTGGCAGAGGTGCGTTTACCGGAAGCAAGTTTGTATAAAATCAACCCGGATGCCCCGAACGGCTATCTGGTCGAAACCGATCCAAAATTTACCGACCGTAAGCAATGGTTGAGTTCAGACTATATGTTTGAACAACTTCGTTATAACCATGATAACGCGCATAAACGTTTGGGTGATGGTTTCTATGAACAGCGTTTAATCAATGAGCAAATTAACCAGCTCACCGGCCGTCGTTATCTTGAAAGTTACAGCAACGATTTTGCGCAATACCAAGCGTTAATGAATAGCGGTGTGCAATACGCCAAACAATTTAACCTTGCGGTGGGTGTGGGATTAACGGCAAAACAGATGTCGGAACTGACGACTGATATGGTGTGGTTAGTCAATAAAGAAATTACGCTTGCAGACGGACGCAAAATCACCGTTCTTGTTCCACAAGTGTATTTGGTTGCCCGTAATAGCGATATTAGCTCACGGGGTGCGGTGATTTCAGCCAATCAGATTGTAGGAAATGCGGACGAACTAAACAATAGCGGTGTGATAGCCGGACGGGATTTAACCCGTATTCATTCCAACCAATTAGAGAACCAAGGCACGATTTTAGGCGAGACGGTTGATTTATCCGCTCAACAAACTCTGATTAACCTCGGTGGACGCATTGAAGCAGTCAAATCCCTCTCGCTGTCGGCAGGGAAAAATTTAGAGATTAGCAGCACGCTGTCTTCTGCTGAAAGTGCGGACGGCAATTTTGCCCACACTATTTTAGACAGGCTAAGCACAGTAAAAGTGAGTGGTGAGGGCGGTCAATTAAACTTGCAGAGTGCCGGTAATCTTACCGTGAAAGCGGCACAGCTAGACAGCCAAGGCAGACTGAATGCCAATGCCGGCGATGCTTTACACATTACCACCCTAACGACCCAAAACAAAGCGCATTACAACGGTGATGCGGATAACTACTACCGTTTAGACCAAAAAGCGGAGGCGGGAAGTACATTAACGGGTAAAGAGGGCATTTCGCTGGTAGCCAATCATGATGTGACACTTCGTCAAGCGGAGGTCAGCAGTGAAGTCGGCAAGGTGCTCATCGGCTCAAAAACGGGCGATATTGTGGTGGAAGCCGGTCGGGCGGAAGAGCAATTAGCCACGTCGATGAAATCTAAGTCAAGAGGGCTCTTAAGTAAAACAACCACGGTTTCACGCCATTTTCACGAGACAACCAATGCGGTGGCAAGTCATGTAGACGGGCAGGAGGTGAGTTTGATTGCACAACAAGGCAATATCAGCGTAAAAGGCTCGAATGTGGTGGCAGAGCAAGATTTAATGCTGGCGGCGAAAGAGAATGTGTCGATTGTTTCGGATGTGAATACCCATTACCAAGAGGATTACAGCAAAACGACGAAAAGCGGTTTAATGGGTTCGGGCGGAATAGGATTTACGATTGGGAATAAAAAAGAAACCACAGAGCAAGACCGCACGCAAGAAAGTGCGGCGAGTAGCCAAGTGGGGAGCTTAAAAGGCAATACGACCATTCAAGCCGGTAACCATTACCAACAAACGGGCAGTATGGTGACTTCACAAGCCGGCGATGTCGATATTTTTGCCCAAGCCGCCGATATTACTGCAGCCCGTTCGGATTATGAAAGCAATTATAAATACACGATGGAACAGAAAGGTGTCACGATAGCCTTAACCGGTGCTGTTGTGGCAGCGATACAAGCGGTCGATTTGACGGTAAAATCTGCAAAAGCGGTGGGTAGCAGTAAAAACAACCGAGTGAATGCGATGGCAGCGGCGAATGCCGGTTTTGAGGCGTTGCGGGCGGCGGAGCAATTACAAGGTGTCGCCCAAGCGGTATCGAACGGCTCGGCGACGGGCGGTGCGGTAGGGGTAAGCATTACCTACGGGCAACAAAAAACGGAACAAACCCAACATAGCGAAGGGAATACTGCTGAGAAAAGTCAAGTGAATGCAGGTGGTAAAGTGCATATTCAAGCCACCGGCAAAGGTGAACAGTCACATCTCACGATTAAAGGAGCGGATGTTTCCGGTCAGGCCGGTACACATTTAAAAGCGGATGGAGATGTCAATATACAAGCGGTAGACGAAAACCATCTTGAACGCAGCAAAAACAAATCCAGTGGTTTTAATGTGGGTGTAGCGATTCAATTTGGTAACGGCATTGCAGCCGGGGTTACCGCCGGGGGAAATGTGGCGAAAGGCTACGGCAACGGCGAAAGTCAGGCGTGGGTGGCAAGTCAAGTGGGCGATAAAAACAGTCACACCACGATAGAAAGCGGCAAGGATACGAATGTTATCGGCTCACAAGTGAAGGGTAAACGGGTTGAAGTCAGTGCGGAAAACCTGAATATCGAAAGTTTACAAGACACAGCAAAATACGATGGCAAACAGGAAAGTGCGTCGGGACAAGTCACGGTCGGCTATGGTGCCTCGGCAGGCGGAAGTTACAGCAAATCGAAAGTCAATTCCAATTATGCAAGTGTAAAAACACAGGCAGGGATTTATGCGGGGGATGAGGGGTATGACATCCACATTAAAGAACACACCGAACTCACAGGCGGATTGGTCACATCAACAAATAAAGCGGAAACAGAAGGTAAAAACCGCTTTAGTACAGGGACGTTGAATGCCACAGAGATAGAAAACCACGCCGATTATCAAGGCAGCAGCATCAGTGTGAGCGGCTCGGCGGCAATGAATTTTGATACGCCGCTTGGTAATCGCGAAAATGGCATAGCCCAAAGTAATAAACAAGCAGTGAATGAAAAGGGTGAAAAAATTTACCTTGACTCACAAGGTAATGAAACAACAGAGGCGAAAACAGGCGGTCAAGCCAACCAAGCCAAATTAGCGACGGGCTTAGCCTCGCTCACGGGTGGCGTCAATATCGGTTATGGCAGTGATGGAGACAGCCAACGCAGCCGAACGAAATCGGGGATTAACACGGCGAATATTGACATTCGGGACAGCCAAGCACAACAAACGAAGACAGGTAAGACCGTCGAAGAAATACGGGCACAAGTGAAAACGGAGATTCATACCGACAACGCCGAAAGTCATAGTGGCAAGTTGGAAAACCGTTTTGATAAAGCTGCCGTCCAAAATGAGTTGGAT
>NZ_JBGYBX010000047.1:0-45619 GCF_041817755.1 Glaesserella sp.
AGGGATTTATCTCTTCTGCCAACTGATTCAAAACTGCTATTAACCCTTTATTGTACTCTTCAAAGGAGTTTTTCAATGCTCCTTTAAGCCCTGAAAATCGAGATCTATCAAATTCTATCTCATATACATCATTAATGATCAAATTAATTAAATCTGGAAAAGAAATATTGATTGCTGGAATATAAAAAAATGCAAAGCTTTTAATTATCTCCTCAATTTTATTCTCATCTAGTTTGTTCTTAGCTTTGCCTCTCCCAACCCCCTCAGGCCATAAACTTCCCTCATCATTTACAACAACTTCTCCTTCTAAAATTTCAATTTTTCTAATTAACTCATAGAATCTTCCCTTGTTATCTTCGAATTGAAGAGTAAGCTCTGTCGCTATAGACCCACCTCTTGTATTTTGTTTTAAATATGGAACATCTTTATCAAAAACATAGCCATCTGGATTAAAAAATAAATTTAATGCCCGTAATACATTTGTTTTCCCAACATTATTTGCTCCGCATATACTAATAAAGTTATTATCTGCATCAATTTCTATTTGAAGATCATTAATAGATCTAAATCTTTTAATATGAATATTTCTAAGCTTCATTTGGTAGCCTCAAATTTAAATAATTTAATGTTTACGCCAGGATATTATCAGTGATTCAATCTACTCCCCAAATAACCCCTCCACATACCCCGCCGATCTATCCCGCTCCAACAACTTCGGCTGGCATAGCTCTATGAGCGAGCACGCCTTACAGCGTTTGTCATAGTTAGGTGGTGGCGTTTGCCCACTTGCCAGTAGAGTCCTGACCTGATAAATGGTGGTAAGCGTCTGCTCTCTTAGTGCATCGGTAAACGCCACAGGTACACGATGACGGGTCTGCATATACCACAGCGCGCCTTCGCTGACGGTCTGCCCCGTCATCTCCTCCAAACACAGCGCCTGCGCGCAAAGCTGGATTTCGTCGAACGGTTCGGGTTTGGGCTTGCCGCGTTTGTATTCCACCGGTTTCAGACGGCCTGAAACCAAATCATGTTCCACCATATCGACAATGCCGCTGATGCCCAACCGCTGCGCCGACACATGCACACTGCGCTCAAAGCGCACACCTTTGCGTGTTTCCGGCTCGCCCGAATCCACCCGCTCGTGCAGCGAACGCCCCTGCGCGGTCAGATAGTTCTCCGCCCACGCCTGCTCGTTGTGAATCAACGCGCATTGGCGCGGGCAGAAGGCGTAGTGTTGCAGGGCGGAGAGGGAAACGGTGGGCAAATCCCGTTCCCCCGCGCCTGCAAGCGGTGGGTTTGTTGCAAAATTTTGCACATCGGGCATTACAGCAATTCTTCCACGCTCACGCCGTTGAGGCCGTCTGAATCGACACGAATTTGATAGTCGGCAAAACCCGATGCCGGCGTACCGCTTTCGCCGCTCACGCGCTCGACTTTAACGGCGTCGAACAGTTTGTGCGCGGGCAGGCTGCCGAGGGCGCTGTCGTGTTTGAACACGATGAGCTTGCGCGCCGCCATTTCGCCGCGGGCGGCGGAGCGGTCGTGTTCGAACATCAGTTTCAAGGCATCCCATAATTTCGCCAAATCTTCATCGGAAAAGCCGGTTTTGGCGGCAAGGTTGGCGGAAATAAAGCCGTGTACGCGGTAAAGGGCGTAGGGGACGATGTATTTGCGCCCCATGGTGCGCTCTTTTTCGAGGTCTTTTTCGTTGGTTACCGCCATGCGGGTGATGGAGATTTCCAGCGGCACGATGGGGTCGATGGATTGGGCGAACGCCAGTTGCACGGGGCCGCGCACTTGGCCGCTGTTGACTTCGGTAGTCATCACGGCGCCGAAGGTGCGGATATCGAAGAAGTTTTTGCACATCCAAGCGGTGATGTCGCGGGCTTTGGCTTCGTCTTTGGGCAGTTTTTTGGCTTCGGATTCGATGCCCAAGGCTTCATAGGCGCGTTTGTTTTGCAGGTTCAGCACGCCTTTGTCTTTCACGTAGATTTCGTAGCCCGGCTGGTTTTCGCTGGCGAGTTCGACAAAATTGCGGATTTTGCGCTTCAGGCACACGTCGGTAACCAAGCCTTTGCTGGATTCGGGATCAAGGCGCGGCATATTGCCGGCGTCGGGGTCGCCGTTGGGATTGCCGTTGGTTACGTCAAAAAAGTAAACGAATTCATAGCGGTTTTGGATGGACATGTTTATTCTCCTTCATGTGTTTGGGTGAGTGCAGGGTCTTTTTTGGCGAAGTAGCTTTGCTTTTGCTGGTAATAGCCGATGGCAAAGCGGCCTTGTTCGTCGATGCTCAAATGGCGCGGGAAAGTTTCAGGCAGCATGGCGATAATCTCGCCCAAATCTTTATCGAGATTGACCGCCATACCGGCTTTGTCTTTACGCAGGCGCGATAAATGGTGCTTGGCGCCCGACAACAGACGCGGAAAAACGGAAAACGGCACGGCGGATGCGGAGCCGTAATAACGGTCGGCAATGCCCGCATTCAATTCGCCCAGCGCCTGATACTGGATGCGCTCGAGCACGGCAAACAGCCGCCCGAGCAGATAAGCCTGATTTCGGCTTTCGGTGTTCAAACTCATGGAAACCTCCTCGTGAATAAGACCTTTTCTGAAACGCCGCTGCAACACGGCTTTAATCATGGCAACGCGCAAGCCGTTGGCATCGCCGTCGGCACGGATGCGGGCGATCAGCTGCGCCAGCAGGCTCATCGGATACAACGTGCCGCCGATTACGGCGCGCATCATCTCGCCTGCCAAAACGGGGGAAATGTTTTCGCTTTTGCCCAATACGGCCGTCTGAAGCAACAAACGCCATACCGACGGTGCGGTTTTCCACGGTCGCGGCTCCAGCGCCAAATCCTGCCAATGCTGCGCCAGATTCGCTGCCAATTGCCCGAACGTGGTATCCAGCCAAAAGCGGATGGAAATCCGCGCCGCATTCGGCGCCAAGCCCAAAATATAAAAGCGGGTATCGGGCGACAGATCGGGCGCGATTTCCTGCAAAGGGCGGCCTTTGGCGATTTGCTCCAAAATATCGAATACTTTTTGGCTTTGCTGCTCGTCATCGGGCGGGGTCATGATGTCGGCAAAGAAATCTTCGGCTGCGGCGGCGGTTTCGCTGTCGGCGGCTTCCGCCCAAAACACCGTGCTGGCATCGCCGATGGTGAGGCAATGGCCGTTTTCGCGGCGCAGCAGATAGTTCAGCGCGGTGGTATAGGCAAAGGCTGACACTTCCGACACCGGCGCATTCGCCCCCTGCTCTTTGCCAAACGAAGCAAAGGATTCTTTGTTAAACGAAATAATCGAGCCGCCCGAACTCTGCCCACCAAACACGCCCTTAATCGCCGGATGCAGCCGCGCAATCGGCGCTTCTTCGCCGCTGATCAGGCACAAGCCCTGCTCGGCTTCATCACTTTTCAGACGGCCTGCCCACAGCGTTTGCGCCGCCTCGCGCTTGTGAATCAAGGCGGAAGGCTTATCCAAAGCAAACACCACATTGGCATCTGGCGTTTCAGACAGGCATGGATAATCGGCAAACTGCGCAGGCTGCCAGTTTTGTAAAAAGCGGTAGAGCGCCTGCAAACCTTCGTCTTGTTCGTGTTGCAGCACATCCAAATGATATTGCCGGAACGCCTCGAAGGTTTTTTCAGACGGCACCACAGGTTCGGTTTTCGCCTGCGCCTTGTCTTTATTGGCTTCTACACCTAAGGCATAAGCGGTTTTGTCCCACAGGAAATTCGGCTTGACGCCCGACGTGCGCTTTTCAGGGCGCGGCACACTCATCAGTTTCGGCTGCGGTTTTTTATCCGCCGTTAAATTCGGCACCGCATCTTGCAGACGCCCTTCTTTATCCAATACCAAAATCCAGCCGATTTTTTCCTCGCTAAAGCCGTAAGGCGGCACTTTCGGATTGCCAACATCATCATTTTGCGTTGCCAGGCGGCGGTAATAACGCGCCAGTGAAGCCAAAATCATGCTTTCACCTCCTCGGCGTAAAACGGCGGCACTTCGATTACCCCGTTTTTCATCTCGGCACGGAAAAATTTCGGCAGATTGCCGTGGTCGAAATCAATATCGTGCAACATCCAGCCCAAATCGCGGTTGGCATCACTTTCAGGCAGGCATGATTCAGGGAAATCGCCGTCATCATCCACCCAAGCAAAATGCGCCGGAAACTCGCGCACGCCCATGCACGGCTGCTGGAAACACTGCCCCTTCGACGCCCGCCGCTTAAACATCTCGATATGCTTGGTAACTGTATCGTCCTCGCCCGCTTTGGCCGTCAGCACCGCATGGGCTTCAATCACATAGCCCACGTCTTTCAGCACCGTCGCCGCGCGCTGCTGGCGGTCGTCGTCAATCAACGTGTACAAACCCTCCACGCTCTTGCGCCGCATCGCCCCGCTGACCTTGCTCTCCGAAATCTTGCCGCCCAATTCATTGCGCCGCACCGATTCAAAACGGATCGGCTTCAATACATAAATGCGGTCAATCACCCAGCGGATTGCCGGCTTCCAATGCACCGCCGCCAACACCCCACGCACCGCCGACGGCGTGATGACATCGTAAGACACCCGCTCCACCTTCATTTCCGGACGGGTAAAACAGGCGTAATCGCCCCAAATGTGTAGGCGTACCCGATTCATTTTTTGTTCTCCTATGATTTTTTTAACCCACGCCTCCTCTAAGGGAGGCGGTTTTTCAATCACATGAAATTGTTTCAACCCTCAGCCGCCCTGAAGCGGCTGTTCAGATACACCGTGTTAAACGCCCGCAGACTACGTTAGTACACAAGTGCATCATCAACTGATTACAAAGAACAGCAAAGGAGCTACTTCTTGTCCCTTGGCGGGCAAGAATCGTTGCCATAGCTATTTCCAGCACGAATACGCCCGTCTGTGCCATGAATTTTGGTATCTGCCCGCTGATTCTTCGCAATTTCTTCTGCTCGGATAATGGCTTCTTTCTGCGTTCGATAAACGGCTGTTACTTTGCTATTGCCCGCACCTTTTACGCCCCAACCGTCAGCATGGGGAACAACGTGTTGGTTTTTTCTGCTCATGTTTTTCCTCCTAATATTGTTGAGATGTAGCAAGCCCGCTCATCTCTCGAAAAATTTTACTTCAATTTTATGTGATTTACAACACACTGTTTTCTGGCTGCACAAAGTACGGATTCGTCCAGCTGAATCCCGCCACTTCGTCATACAAATTCTGCTTGTCAATCAAGGCATAGAACTGCTTGCCGAATGTTTGCTCATTGATCGGCTCGATCAGCCGTTCTTTGTATAGGGCTACAAGAGCCTTTTCTGGAATTTGCACGGTGTAGGGCTGGAGTTTGCGCAACAGGCCGCCGATTTGGTCGGCGTGGCGCAGGCTGTCGATTAGGCGCTCGGCCTCATCGTCGAACGGGATGATGAGCGGCTGCATATGGGTTTCGATCATGCGGAACTTTGCCGCGATGGTTTGAAAGGGGAAGTTGAGGCTGCTGCCTGCGTTGTGGTGCATGGCGAGGATTCGGCGCTGGTCCAGCTCGGCGCCTTTGAGTTGGTAAACTTCACTAAAGTAATCAGTAATAGCTTCCACCGACAGTAAATCGCTAGCATGCTGCCGCACTACGGAGCGCATCACGCCGGAGAGCAGCCCGAGTTCGGCGGGGGCTTTCCATTGCGCTTCGGGCTGGAAAATCCAAACAAAGCTCTCTTCAGGCAGCCTTTTGCCTTCGCGGTTGCAGCGTCCGGCGGCTTGGGCGACGGAATCCAGCCCTGCCTCGGCGCGCATCACCAGCGGGAAATCGACATCGACGCCCGCTTCGATTAAAGAAGTGGCGATCACGCGGCAGGGTTCGCCGTTTTTCAGACGGCCTCGGATGGTTTCCAGCATTTGCGTGCGGTGTTTGGCGCACATCAGGGTGGTGAGGTGGAACACGCCGTCAAGCGGCTTGGCGCTGTCATACAGGCTGCGGGCGTGGCGGCGGTTGTTGACGATGATGAGCATTTGTGGGTGTTGCCCGAGCTTTTCCAACAGGTCGGCATCGGTTTGCAGGCCGATATGTTGCACGGTGGTTCGGCGCAGTTGTTCGAAAAGTGCGGTCGGATTCGGGGCGATTTCGCGCACGTTTTCAAAGCCGCGGTAAAAGCCGTGTTCGGTCTGCACGGCGGGCTGGGTGGCGGTGCACATCACCACGCTGCAACGGTAGTTTCGCGCCAGCTCTTTGATGGCCTGCATCACGGGCAGCAGCAGATTGAGCGGCAGCATTTGCGCTTCGTCGAGAATAATCACGCTGCCGGCGATATTGTGCAGCTTGCGGCAGCGCGAGGAGCGGTCGGCAAACAGCGATTCGAAAAACTGCACGGCGGTGGTCACCACCACGGGTATATCCCAGTTTTCGGAGGCTTGGCGCAGTTTGTCTTTGCTGTGCTTGTCTTTGAGTTTGCTGTCGTCAAAGGTGCTGTGGTGTTCCAACACGGCGGCGTCGCCCAAATCGCCGAAGGCTTTGCGGAACTCGGCGGCGTTTTGTTCAATAATACTGGTAAACGGAATCACGTAAATCACGCGCCGCATGCCGTGGCGCTTGGCGTGTTCCAAGGCAAACGCCATCGAAGTGAAGGTTTTGCCGCCGCCGGTGGGCACGGTAAGGGTAAACAAGCCGGGCTGCTCACCCGCTTGGGTAATGGCATGGTCGAGAATGTTGCTGCGCAAGCGGTTAAGCTCGGCGCGGCGTTGTTCGGCTTCGGTTGCCGGAGTCTGTTTGGCAAGCTGTCTGAAAGATTCGATAAAGGTATTGAAACGCTGTTGCAGTGCTTTTAAATCGGGATGGCCGCCGCGCTGCACAGCTTTGTTTTCAACGGAAGCATAAAAGGCTTCGGTATCGAGAAAATCAGCATCCACCAGGCAGGAATACAGCATGCGGGTGAAGAAAGCATAGGAAAACCATTTGTGATGGACGTCGGCCTTCAAGGGCGGTGCGGGCAGCTTTTCCGGCAGGGCAATTTCCTGCTGCCAAACAGGATCAAGTCGATGCAATGCTTTACCGTCAAACGGCTGTTCTAACCGCTGCGTCAAAGTGCGGCGGTTATCGCCCTCGCCATCGCCGTTGGCCAAACCGGCATGGTGGCCGGCAATGCAGAACGCCATCAGCTTGCCTGCCTTGTCGCCGAACCGTTCTACCGCAATTTTCGCACCTGCGGTGGCGTGGTCAACGGAAGAGCCTCCGTGCAACCGTTTATCAAACGCTTCCGTATATTTGCCCAAATCGTGCAGCTGCCCGGTATGGCGGGCGGTTTCCTCCGCACCAAAAAAACTGGCAAACCCCGCCGCCATCTCGCCGACTTGGGCAAGATGGCTGCTTAAGGTTTGCCATTGGGATTCGGGTTGGTTTTCGACGGAATGGGCGTAGTATGATGTTATTCCTTTACTCATCGTTATCCCTCTTTTGTTTCGAATATTTGCAATAATGCACGACCGGATAGTTTATTTATTATTCTTAATCCTCTTAAAAAAACAACCACATTTACAGACAAAACATGACAATATTGAGAAATATCAAAACTAAATTTACTCCAAAAAACCACCATATTACAAAAAACCAATTAAACATAAAAATACTTGCATAACCCATTATTACAAGCGGTCACTTTCGGCGGAAATTTTGCAAATGGCAGGAAAAGAAAAACTCACATGGCTTTATCAGCGATGTGAGTTTTGTTGAGGGAGAAGCTATTTACGTAAAAATTTATAGCAATATTCCAGCAAGGAGACGGGTAATAAGCGCGGGAGGGAGCGCATGAGGAAAGTCGCAAAACCCGAGAAGCAACCTTGTACGCCTAAACGTCGTTTGAGTTTAAACAAGCGCCATTCGGCTTTTGCTTGTGCGATGCCTCGGCGGCGACCGACCATGCCGTTACCGACACGGGCGTAAACCAGCACATCAGGAAGATTGGCGACATGCGGGTTTTGCGCAATCAGTTTGATCCATAAGTAATAATCTTCTTGTAAATCTTCATAACCGCCGCACTGTAAAACGTCACTTTTGCGGTACGCTACTGTCATATGATTGAACGGGCTGCGCTTTCGGGTAAATCGAACGATGTCCGCTGCAGCCATCGGTACGCGACGGTAGCTGACGATGTCATCAATATGTTGACCGAACTCGGCAATTTGCCCGCCGAAAATAACGGTTTCCGGATGACGTTGAATAAATTCAAGCTGCTTTTCAAAACGTTCCGGCACACAAATATCATCCGTATCCATACGGAAAACCCATTCGTGCGAACAGTGAGTTAAACCGATATTCAATGCTTTACCTAAACCTTGGTTTTTATCTAAACGAACGATAACAAGCGGTAGTTTTTGAGCAAAATTTTGCACAACTTGCTCTAATTCCGCCGTAATTGCGCCATCGAAAACCAAAACAATTTCATCAGCCGGATGCGTTTGCGTCACTAAGCTTTCAAAGCATTCGGTTAAATATTGGGGATTCTCTTTAATATAAAGAGACATTAAAACAGAAAACTTCATTAAATAAACCTTTTCATATTGATCGCAAGTTTAGGCGAAATAAATGTGATTAATGCAATAATTAAATATTTTAATTTTTTGCTGTGTTTGAACATTTTAAAATAATATATCGCTGCATTACGCGATAAATTCATAATATACGGATATGCCAGCATATAAAACGAGTTAAACACAAAATTATGTGCTTGTTGCGGGGTTTTCACATATTTTGCGTAAATCATTCGGATCGCTCTTTCGGTATTTTTCGTGTTGGTCGACACACTGTTTCGTTTGGTATGAAAAGCGCATTTGCTTAACGCTTGGTCGATATATTTCGGCATAAAATCCGCATCCGAAATCACTTTTAAAATAAAGTCATAATCTTCTAATGACAATAAGTCCGTTGATAACCCGCCGACCTTAAAGAACAGTGTTTTTTTAATACCGATCATCGGCATACCGCCTACTTTATTGGCTTGCAGAATATTGTCTAAGGTGAGATCCTGCGGATTGCTATAAGGGTGAGTGAAATAGGTAAAACCTTCATTCACCATCAGACATTCTGCCGGGTGATAGATAAAGTTCACCTGCGGTTCCGCCTGAATCGCCTTTGCCAATACCTCGCATTTTTGTTCGGCGAAACGATCATCATCATCTAAAAAAAGCAGCCATTCACGGCTTGCTTCCTTAGCGCCGATATTGCGACTTTCCGCCGCACCTTGATTTTGTTCATTACGGATAATTTTGACCGGAAATGCATAGGTTCTGTCCAATGTAACCGGCTGTTTGGAGCAATCATCGACAATGATCACTTCAAAATTCTGGGCGGTTTGTTTCTCTAAATCCGCTAACAAGAGCGGAACTTCCTCTTTACGGTTATAGGACGGAACAATAATACTGAACATTATACAGCCCTCTTGCTTTCAAAGAATAATTTGGATTTGCCGTGCGTACCGAACAGAGATAAAAACATCACTAACACTAACATGAGTCCCGGAAAGGCGTAGGTATCCGCTTTAATATTTAATACACTGAGAATAAATAAGGTAGAAAGGGTAAATGTCCAACTGCCGTCAAACCAGTTTTGCGCAATACGTCTGACAAAATAAAACATAAATAAAAAGCACGCCGCCATATAACCGATTCCGCCGTATAACGCTTGGCGGATAAAGCCGGAATCCGTTGCGCCGTAATATCCGCCGGTCGGCGTATAGTAATAACCGTCGCCGATCAAAATTTGTTTTAATTGCGGCAGATAAAGGTGGTTTTTTACTAAATTATCGCTTGAAGAACTGATGCTACCTTTATTGGATAATAGGTTGATTAAGGGTTCCAATGCATGTTCTACATATTTGTTATCGGCAAAATTCATCGCTAAAAATAAGCAGATTGCGGCAAAAGCGAGAAGTGCGGGAATATAACGCCATTTGAAATAGAGGGCGATACTCACAACCGAAAGAAATAAAAAGGTTCTGCCGGAAACTAACCCGATAAACAATAATAAAAACAGGAATACACTATTGATATTGTTATGCTTCGCGTTATAAGCGAGTAAAAAATGCAGTAAAACGATATAAAAAACGCTGAGTTGGAAAAATGCAGACGAAGTAATGTTGTACAAACGATACTCTTGTTCGGAACCATAAAAACGCTCCGGCAATACGGCGTTAGTCCATAATGCCAAATCAATCATAAACGAAAGTCCCGCCAATGCGACAACACCGATACCGGCTTGTACGGCAATACCGATTTTCAGATCCCTCACAACCAGTGCTTGCCCGTTCGGGCGGCGGTAAAAGATATTGTAAATACCAACACCAAACACGAATAAAATCAGCGTTTTACAATACATGATAATCACACCAAGTTCTTTGGTTCCGTGCAGCAATACCGGAATGATGCTAATGCCGATCAGTCCTAAAATAACCCACAAACTGTCCAGCGGCACGATAATGCCCTGCGGCAGATTTTTTTTATACGCTTGATATGCCAACCAAAGTAAAGCCAGCATTCCGGTAAAAAACGCCATTCGGAAAAAATGAAACAGCCACGGATCATAAATATAAAACAGATTAAAGAATGCTGACATTGCTTATTTCTTCCCTAAATTCCGAATGACCGCCAAGACTTTTTTTAACGGGTATTTCAGCAATTTTGCAAATAAACTATGATCAATCGAACCGCGAATCGATTCCAAATTACTGTTTACCTGCGGATTTTCAATCACCATTAACGGACGGACGACGGCAATATCCAAGCCGAAATGCTCGCCGAATAAAATAAAATCATCCGCCAGCCAATAGGGCAAACCATATTCCTGCACTTTCAGCAAAAACTGCTTGGCGACCGATTTTTTAATCAAATAGGCGACCGTACCGGCAAAATAATTTTTATAAGGATATACCGCAGCAAACGGACAAGCGGTCACTTTTGGCTGTAAAAATGCAAATGTCGTCGGATAGTTTATTTCCAATTCAATATCATCAAATGTCGCAATTTTGGACTGTCCAACCAACAGAATATCCGCAGAAACGCCCGCGGATAGAATCCGCTCCAGATTTTGTTGAAAATCCGCATTAAACAATGCGTCGTCTTCGCATACCAAGCAATATTCTTCATCGGCAATCGTTACATCTTGCACGATTTGCCGATAAACGCCCAAATGACTCAATGTACAACCGACTTCACCTTTCGTGGCTTCCCGCTCATAACGAGCGGCAAATTGCGGCAACGCAAAACGTTGCGCTAATCCTGCCAAATCTTCATTCATGGTATTAAACGCAGAAAACACGTGAAAATCTTGTGTATCCGCCTGTGCGAAAAAGAGTTCTCGTCGTTTTTGGTCTTTATCCAATGAAATTAAATATTTTTTCATCTTATGCTCGAATATCAATAATATTTACGCCGACATTTTCTAATAAATTGTAACAAGCGACATAAGAAGGCTCCGAAACATCAATTCGCAATGCCACTACTTCAATATTGTCGCTTTTATTCATAATATTTAATACCGCACTACTAAAATAAGTATAGATACGACATTTTTTATCGGCAAACTCTTGTGTAATGTAATCTTCAAAAATCAAATTCGTATCAATATAACGGACATTATCCAGCTTATATTTTTCACGAGGATGCGGCAGATAAGCATGAATATTGAAACGCTCAATCACCTGTTTCGCCAAGGCAATATTTTTCTGATCGTCTTGAAATACAGGCTGTCCGAGTAGAATATTGGTCACTTCATCCGATTGTACATTGCCGCTTATCGGCTTAACCAAATTGACAGCGGTGACCGGTTCAACGATATTCGGCAACTCCGGGTAAATCGTGTAATGATTACTGGATTGCCGTTTCAAGCTATCTATGCTGTATTTATTACCTAATAAACGGTTGATCAGTTTACGGTTTAAACTATCCGGGTTATTGGTATAAAAAATACTGCCCGGAATAATATTGGCTGTACCGTCATCAAACGTATTTAACTGATTAAATTGAATTGCACTTAAAATAAATTGAATTTGCAGTTCGTTAATATTCGCAACAAAAGCTTTATGAAAAGATTTTCCGCCGAATCTACGCTTTAGCTGCAAAATCTGTTTAAACAATTTAAGGCGCTGGGTTTCCTGCACCATTGCAAAAAATTCGACACATTTATCCGCCAAACGTTGTTTGTAGTAATCAAATTTTTTATTGCTCACGGTGGATAGCATAATGCCATAAAAAGGCTCGTTCGGATGTTGCTCAATAATTTTTTCAGCAATCAACACTTGTAACGGCGTACAACAAATAATTAAATTCATACGGTTTTTCCCACTCTGGCTGTCATGAGATATAAAATCGGTAAAATGGCGAGCGATCCGATAATACCGGCATAGGGAATATATTGAATCTGTGTGAACGTCAGTAAAATCAAACTCAATACATAAATGATGGTGGATAACACCGAACAAAACGAAATCAACGTATTCTTACCATAGTAGAACAGATAATTCACTAAAATCAGATACGGAACCACCAATGTGGTTGAAACTAAAAACAGCATTATATAGTACTTCGTCCCGACAAACTGACTACCGAGCAGCCACACAACAAACGTTTCCGGAATAAACCACATGATCAACGCCGGCAACGGCACAAGAATGAGGGAATATGACGCCCATTTATGCACCTCTTTTACCGATATTTTCTTTTGCTTTAAGGCTTCAAACAGGTGTGGGATCAAGGCCTTATTCACCGCCTGAATTAAGATCATCAAAATAGCGGCGAGCTGTGCCCCCATTGCATATAATCCTAAATCCGCTTCACTGAATTTATGGTAGATAAAAATACGATCCAGCTGACCTTTTAAGAAAATACTGGCATGATGCAAAATCAGCGGTGCGCCGAATCCAATCACATACCACAGTGCCGTTTTGTAACGGTTTACCCCAAACGTTTTACGGGTGGCGTGCTTGGCGTATAACACATACGCCAGCACAAATACCGCCGCATTGCTGAATAAGATCGCCAAAATCCGTTTTTCAACCAAATCATGTTGGTAATATTCCAACAGCATTACCGTCAACACAGCAGAGAGGATCGTGGAACAAAGTTGAATGGTGACATAAGGCAATGCCTGTTTTTGGCACTGCCGAACACTTAATTGCACCGCTAACAGCGATTGAAAAACCGCCGAGACGGCAACATACGCCATAATTTCGGATTTCACCAGCCAGCAACCGAGCAGAATAATGCCGCCCGTCAACAACGTATAAGCGTAACCGGCACCCATCACTAAATTCAGTGAGCGTTTGCCGTAAAAGTAGAAATAACGGGCAATAGCGCCCTCTTGGCTTAACCCGACTAAAATCGCAAATAGGGCGAGATACGTTTGAAAATAAGAGAGTTCCCCGAACCCTGCCACACCTAATTTTCTGGACAGATACGGCAATAATAAAATCGGTACGGACTTGGAAAGCAATTCACCGCCAAGGTAAATGATGCTGTCTTTTATGGCTTTCATATTTGCAAAATTTTAACCCAATCTGACCGCTTGTCAGCCGTTCAAATCATAGAAACCTTTCGGTTTGTCCTTATTCGGATCAGCTAAGAAGCGTTTGATCGCGTGATAAGCGTTTTCCATCGCATTCGCTTGGTAATACGGATTTATCATGTTTGGCAAACGTTGTTGGAAATCGTTTGACAACAAGGTCTCAATACCCCGTCGAATTGCTTCTCGGTTGATCACAACATCCACGACCGATTCACCGCGCACGCGACCTTGTTGACGATTACCGATATTAATCGTACCGACACCGCATGAAGGTGCTTCAATCAAACCGGAGGAACTGTTACCGATCAACCCCTGCGAATATTTAATTAATGCCAAATACTCTTCCGGTTTCACCGATGGGAAAAAGCAGAAACGGTGTTGCTCGGTATATGCTTTCAAGCGGGCAAAAATCAAATCCGAATGAGTGTCCGAATTTGAACCGATAAAGACAAATTGATAACGGTCTTTAAAACAATCCAATGCCGCCAACAGTTCGTCAAGTTGCTGCAATACCGGTTGTTCATTTAAGGTTTCGGGATGGAAAACCACCATAAAATACGGGGTTGTCGGAATCCCACGGCGCTCGATCAATTCCGCTTTACTCGGTAAGGTTAACCCTAAACTGTTTTCCGCACCCAATGAACCGACGTTATGCACGTAGTCGGGAAATTCCCCCAGCTGAATCACACGCTGACGATACACTTCCGTTGCGGTTAAATGCAGTTTTGCCATTTTGGTAATGCAATGACGGATAAACTCATCATAATTGCCCAAAGTTTGCTCGCCGCCGTGTAAATGTACCAAAGGAATATTATGCATTGCCGCTGCCGTCGCAACCGCCATCATTTCATAGCGGTCACCCAATACGATCACCGCATCGTAATGATGTTGCTGAAAATGTGCGCCGAACTTATCCAAACATTCCGCCATTGAATGCAAAATCGTCTGATTATTTTGACTGTCCAAGGTCAGCGGAATCTTTTCCGCCACGATAAAACCGTCATTTTCAATAATATTCACGGTATTACCGTACTGCGGGTCAAGATGCATTGCCGTCACAATCAATGAAAACTCAATGTCCGGGTCATCCTGTAACCGTTGCAATAAACGTTTTACAATACCATACTCTGCTCTCGATCCCGTTACATATGCGATACGCTTCATTATCGAATTTCCTTTTTCAGAATTTGCGCCAGTTTGGCATAACCTTCGTCATTAAGGTGTAAGCCGTCATTGCTGTAGCGGATATCCAATTTGCCGTATTTATCTTCAAATTCGGCATTTAACGCCACCACCTTCACATGACGCTCAAGTAACTCAGGGGTGATTTTTCGGTTAAACTCATCAATATCGGCATTGCTGCAATCCACTCGGAAAACCGTTTTCAAGCACTCCAAGACATAAATATCGGTCTGCGGATTAAGCTTCTTCACACCGTCAACAACCTTTAATACCGACGCTACCGCCTTGTCTACGGATGTGTCTTGGCGACGTAAATCATTCACGCCCAATAAAATTACTACACGCGGCGCTACACGCTTCAGATGAGGTGTCAGAATCAATGAATCATATTGTTCGGCGGTAATGCCGGAAATTGCCAAGTTATTGATTTTATTCCCGTTAATTTCTTCAATATACCATTGTGCCAACTGAGAATGACCGATAAAGGTTATATCGCTGTCCGCATTAAAATACGATTGCTTATAGTGAATTTCTTTAGTAATGCTTTCAAGCAAGACTTTATCTTTGTTCTGTTGTTGAATCAGATAATAGAAATATTCAAAGTCTTGACGGTCATCAATATCAATGGAAACGGATTTATCCATAAAATAGGCGATACATTTTTCACCGTAAAAATGTTTTTGTACCAAGTATGCATCCGGTTTAGCGGTAAAAATCGCCCCGTTCGGCGAATATTCGGGATGATATTGTTGGCGTGCGTAGTTCGAATAATCCAATTGGAAATATTTCAGACTTTCATCGTCGTCAATCACACGCGTCAATGTCGTCGGTTTATGCGCATCGCTAACCGAGACTAAAAAATCAAATTGCGCAAAATTTTTCTCGAATTTTTCACAAGCTTCCCGAATATGCGTCGCCGTGCGAAGCGGTGACGTCGGCTGTAACAACATAAAGTAATCAAATTCCGTCGTTTGATATTGTTGTAACACATCTTCAATCACCACAAACGAACTGGCTTTATCACCGGCTAAATGCGCAGCCCGTTTGATAAACTCAATCGGATAATGGGAAAGTAAGTCAATATACTCCTGTGAATCCGTTGACACGATAATTTTATCGAACATCCCCGATTCAATCGCCGCTTCAATCGAATACGCCATTAACGGTTTACCGTTAACTAACAGCACATTTTTATTCGGTAACCCTTTTGAACCGGACCGCGCCGTAATAATTGCAATTTTTTTCATAAAACCGACCGCTTGTTACACTTGTTGATTGTCAAAACGACTGTCTTGAATTAATTGATCTTCTTCAAAATCCTGCTGCGCTTCTTTGCCCAGTACTTCATACCAATGCATTGGGCTAATCCCGTTCCCCGGGCGCTTGGTCGTAATGTTCTCCGTGGTAAACACTTCACCTTTTTTAATCGGACGTGCGGCAATAATCGATTTACGCGCCACGATTTTGTTTTTCGCTTCGGAATTCGTCACCAATTTTTCCGATGAACCAAGGGATTTTTCCACCGCACGAATTCCTTCGCAAAGCAACTTCAACTCTTCCGGCGTCACGGACGCTTTGTGATCCGGTCCTTCAAAGTTTTTATCCAAGGTGAAATGTTTTTCAATAAACGTGATACCGTACGGCACGGCTGCCAAGCCGGCAAAATAGCCCGCCGAATGATCGGAAAAGCCGAGGCTGTAGTCGGCAAATTCAGCTTTTAATTGGTGGAAAGCATTCAGATTAACGTCTTCATAAGGTGTCGGATATTCGGTATTACAATGTAAAATCGTAATATCTTTTTTCGCCATGCCGTTATCTTCCAGCACTTTTAATGATGCCTTCGTTTCGTCAATGGTCGCCATACCGGTTGAAATCACAATGGTTTTCCCCGGAATCGGCAAACGGGCGATTTTTTCCAAATACGGTAAATTGGTTAATTCACCGGACGGAATTTTCCAGACTTTTTGTTGTTGGGAAGCTAAAAAATCAATGGATTCAAAATCAAACGGCGTAGAAAACACCTCTAAACCTAACGAACGGGCGTACGCTTCCAACTTCACGAATTCATCATAAGGCAGCTCCAATTTGCGGGTCATTTCCAATTGACTGTCCGCCGTGCCGGTGGTGACTTTTTGATATTCCGCTTTCGGCGCATATTTTGAAATGAGCTTATCGGCTTTAAAGGTTTGAAATTTCACCGCATCCACACCGCACGTTTTAGCGACATCCACCATTTTTTTTGCCAGCTGCGGATCCCCGTTATGATTACAGCCGATTTCAGCCACAATAAATACTTTCGACATTATTTAATATCCTTAATGAATTTTGCCGGAACCCCCGCCACAACGGTTCGAGGTTCGACATTACGAATAACGACAGCGCCGGCGCCGACTATCGCGCTTTCACCGATACGTAATTGACCGGTGACAACGGAAGAACTGCCGACAAAACAATAATCTTCGACAATCACATCGCCGTTTAGTGTCGTATTTGTTGAAATATTGCTGTGATTGCCTACTTTACAACCATGTTCGACAAGTGATTTGGTATTAATGATGACATCATCACCAATCGTCACACCGCTGTTAATGATCGCCATTTTGCCGACAAATACACCGATGCCTAACGTTGAATAAGAGGAAATAAGAGCCGTTTTATCAATCACATTAATGATTTCACAGTTAAACCGCTGTAATTTTAAAAACTTTTCCAAACGATGCTCATTGTTGCCGATACTGATAAAAAAGGCATATTGATCACGTTCTGCGAAGCTTTCGATATTTTCTGCCAAAATAGGAAAACTGAGATGAAGGGTTCCGACGGGTTTAAAACTGTCAATAAACCCGCAGAATTCAAATTGGGCAGTATCTAACGAATCTAATACAGACTTTGCATAACCGCCCGCACCGATAAAAACAACTTTTTTTCGCATAATTAATTACCACGCTATTGCAAAAATTTCCCCATTCTAATTTCAAACACCTTGTTAAACAATAGACAAGATCGCATGAATGGTGAATAATAAACCTCTTTTACTTACGTTGACAGAATCATGTTTGCCCTCACGAAAGTCCTTACCGCAATGATTTTACCGCCGTTTAATGTCATCATTTTATGGTTGTGCTCATTAGTATTTGCGCGATTGCACTTCAAAAAACTCAGTTATTTTTGTACGTTTTTAGGCATCGCTATCCTGTATGTTTTCAGCATTCCCTACACGTCACAAAAACTGAACGACTCATTAATCAAAGAAGACAACCTGACGTTAAACGACTATAAATCCGCCCAAGCCATCGTGCTGTTAGGCGGCGGAATACGCGACAGCAAAGAGTTATTCGGCAAACTCGCCACCAACCAAATTGCCGTCGAGCGTGTCCGCTATGCCGCCTATTTACAGAAAGAAACCGGGTTACCCCTACTCATCACCGGCAGCAGTCCGAACAATACGTCCGAAGCCGCCGTGATGGCAAAAGAATTGGACTTGTTTTACAACGTACCGACGCAATGGTTGGAAGAAAAAGCCAAAACCACCCAAGAGAACGCCCGTTTCAGTAAAACGATATTAGCCGAACAAGGCATTCACAAAATTATTTTGGTGACCAACCAATGGCATATGCAGCGTGCCAAATTATTATTTGAACAACAGGGCTTTGAAGTTCTCCCCGCCAGTGTCGGCTCGGGCGCAACACCGACAACTTACGGCTTGAATTTCATGTATTTCGTCCCTCAAGCAGGTGCCATGAACAGCAATATGCTTGCTCTCAAAGAGTGGATCGGTTACTGGAAAGAAAAGTAAAAAATACAAGCGGTACGATTTGATGAAAAATTTGCAAATTTTTCGCCTAAACGTACCGCTTGTCGGAAAGTCTGTCTCTTAATCAGAAGCGAAAGACCTTCACATTGGTAAAACCGCTTTCTTTCAAATAAAGCGCTTGCAGCTTGCTCATCACACCACGTTGGCAATAGAGCAGATAGGTTTTCGATTGATCTAAACTGCCGAAATGATTAGAGAGTTTATAGAACGGTAGCTCTTTAACTTCAACACCTTCAAGGCTGAATGGTTTTTCGTCCACTTCTTCAGGGCTACGAATATCTAAAATCACATCGTTTTCGCCTAATTCAGACGTTGTTTCAATGGATACCACTTCTTTTTCCGTCTGTTGAGCAATTTCACGAATATCTAAATAATGGGCGTTTTGTACCGCTTGTTCGAGAACATCAAAGTTGAAGTTGCCTTCTTCTTCGATAATTTTGCCTTCAATCGCTTTCACTGTCGGATTTTTTGAAATCACACCACAAAATTCCGGCATAGATTTGGCAATATCGTCCGTGCCAATTTCTTTTGCCATTGCGATAATTTGCTCTTTATCGTGAGTAATCAGTGGGCGTAATACCAAGGTATCGGAAGCCTTGTCGATCAAGCGTAAGTTTGTTAAGGTTTGGCTGGATACTTGCCCTAACGCTTCGCCTGTCACAATCGCTTGAATATCAAAACGTTCGGCAATTTTGCTTGCTGCACGCACCATCATCCGTTTTAGCACCACGCCCATCTGCCCGTTATCGACTTTTTCTAAAATCTCGCCCACCACATTTTCAAAATTGATCGCCACAAAACGCACTTTATGAGACGAGCTGTAACGGCTCCAGATATGATACGCCATCTGTTTCACACCGATTTCGTGCGCCGCACCACCAAGGTTAAAGAAGCAGTAATGGACACGAGAACCACGGCGAATCAGCATATAACTTGATACGCCAGAGTCAAAACCGCCCGAAATCAGCGATAGCACATCTTCCTGTGTACCAATCGGATAACCACCTAAACCTTCGTGACGAGCTTTAATTAACAACATCTTATCGTGGTCAATATCAATACGCACCGTTACATCGGGATTAGTCAATTTCACACTTGCCGACTCGATATGCTGATTTAAGCCACCGCCCACATAGCGTTCCACATCAAGGGAGCGGAAATCGTGCTTACCTTTACGGCGAACACGCACGCAGAAGGTTTTACCTTCTAATTCTTCTTTTACTTTCGCAAGAGTATGCTCAAAAATGTCGTGCATTGTGGTAAACGGCATTTCTTCCACTTCAAGAATATGATGAATACCAGGGGTGCGTTTGAGTAAATCCAACACTAGAGGAGCTTCTTCAGCGACTTTTGCTCGCACTTCAATGAAATCCCAGTTACGAATTACTGCCACATTTTCTGTTTCACGCAGTAACACATTACGGATATTGGAGGTTAAAATTTTGATAAAGCGTTTACGCACGGAATCGCTTTTAATCATAATTTCAGGGAAAAGTTTGATAATAAATTTCATACGGTTGTGTGATATTTGAAAAGAAAAAACGGCGGGATCCTAGCATATTTTGCAAAATATTCCTAAGATCACACCGCTTGTCAGGTTATACGGAATTATCTTCTGTATTTACCCGCCATGGCTTGATACACCGCATTTTCATTTTTGAGGATGGTGTATTTGGTTTCGAGTAACGAAAGTTCCGAGCTACGTTCGGTATTAATCGCACTTAACCATTCACGTAATTCCGATACGCCTTGATCGTAGCGGTTTTTGTAGTAGCCGCTGATACGTCGGTCGTAATCGTATTTTTTCTGAAGATTGTCGAAGCTGTCGCGAGACAATTGATAAGCGACATAGTACGTATCGATTTCATTCAACGCGCTTGTGACCGTTTGCTCATAATCCAATTTAGCGGATTTATAACTTTCTTCCGAAATTTTGATGTTGTTTTGCACGCGATACCAATCTAAGAACGGCAAACTAAATGAAATCGAACCGCCGGCAACCGGATTATCGGTAACGTCACCTAATTTCGCTGCCGAGCTGCTCAAACTACCGCCGAGCGTAATGGTCGGGAACCAGCTTTTCTCCGTTGCCGTCAAGGTTTTGAAGGAACTCTGCAGACGCTGTAAGCTTGCCACAACATCAGGTCGGGCGGCAATGACTGACACCGGCACGTTCATATCCACACCTTGCAATTTCACGCTCAGAATGCTCGGATAACGGACCACAAGCGGTTCGTTCGGCTTCAAATTCAGCAAATTACGTAATGTTTGCTCCGCACTTTTCTGAGCGGACTTCAAGCTGATTAAAGTATTTTTTGCCGATAACACCGATTGAATCGATTGATCGACACTCAATGGGTCAATCGCGCCGACATTCAATTTATTGCTCAAAATTTTGCTGATTTGTTCGTAGTTTTTGATGCTCTGTTCCGTCACACGAATTGCATCTTGATAATACGCCAAATTATAGTAACTGCTGATGACCGAGTTAATTAAAGACAAGCGGGATGCCAGTAAATCTTGCTGCGTTGCTTTATATTCCCATTCGGATGCACTTGCCGTATCCGCCAAGCGACGCCATAAATCTAAGGTATAACTTAAATTAAAGCCCAATTGGTGACTGAGCGTTGAAGTGCCGGTAGAAACGCTGTTCGTACTTGGCGAACCGGTACCTTTTGAAACGGAGGAAGATTCGGAGCCGCTAAAGGTCGGCACTAAATCCGCTCCGACCAAATTCGCATTATAAAGGGCTTTGTTGACCGTAATGGCGGCCTTGGCAAGATCCACATTATTGAGCAATGCCATTTCTACCAAACGATTTAATTCCTTATCGTTATACCCCAACCACCACTGTTCGGTAATTTGATATTCTTTAGTGATGTCTTGATATTGTTGATAATTTTGTTGCGCTTTTTCAAGCGAACCGTCTTGGCTCATTCTGTTTGAACACGCGCTGACCGCCAGCGCAGTCACTAAAATGAGTGTCAATTTAGAAAGTTGCATACGATACCCTATATAGAAAAATAGTAGCTTATTTTAAAGAAAGCCGTTCATTTCGGAAAGCAAAAAATGAACGAGCGTTCATTTTTTGCAAACATTTACAGAAATCCGACCGCTTGTCAGCCGTTTAACAACTGTGAAATCAATGTGTTATGACGCTGCGCTTGGCTTGTTTGTTTCAAACGTTCAGCGGTTAAAATACTTTTAAGTTCCGCCAACGCAACCTGAAAATCATCATTCACAATCACATAATCAAATTCGTTATAGTGACTCATTTCGGACACCGCTTCATTCATGCGTTTGGCAATGGTTTCGGCACTGTCTTGACCGCGCCCGATTAAACGTTTTTCCAACTCCGCTTTAGACGGCGGCAGAATAAAAATGGTTTTGACATTCGGGACTTTTTCACGAATTTGTCTTGCTCCTTGCCAATCAATGTCGAGAAAAACATCAATGCCTTGCTCGAGGCTACGTTCAATCATCGGTAGCGATGTGCCGTAATAGTTGCCGAAGACTTCCGCCCATTCTAAGAAGTGTCCTTGCTCAATCAGGCGTTTAAATTCCTCATGCTGAGTGAAGTAATAATGTACGCCGTCTTCTTCTGCAGGACGCGGATTACGGGTTGTATGGGAAATGGAAAGTTGTACTTGCGAACGGGGAAGATCAGCAAGTAATGCATTGATTAATGATGATTTTCCGGCACCGCTCGGGGCTGAGATGATATATAAATTTCCTAAGCTCATAATGTTATATTGCTCATACAAGTTTCCCTCTTTAGCAAAAAGGGGTTAGGGGAGATTTGTTCAAATAATATAAAACCGTAGATTATATTATTTTCGTATCTATTTAATTTATTTTCTTCATTTTACTTCTGCCAAATCCCCAGTCTCTCTTTGCTAAAGAGGGGGTTATTTTGCGGAAATTTAGCATTTATTTGATTAACAGATAAGATAAAAAATTAAGGACGCAAGTGCGTCCCTAACACGGAATTTTATTTTTTCGAAAGCGGTGGCACAAAGGTGATACCTAAATCCCACGGTTGCTCAATCCAGGTTTCTTGCGGAATATCCACCACATAATCATCAACCAATTCCGCACCCATTGGTTTTGCAAACACGGTGACAAATTTGGCGTTCGGATACATTCTGCGAATTTCACGCGCCGTATTGCCGGTATCGACCAAATCGTCCACCACAATAAACCCTTCACCGCCGTTTTCCACTTGTGCTGCGTGTAATACCTTTAATTCGCCTTGGCTATCATGGTCGTAACTTGCGATACAAACCGTTTCAACATGGCGAATACTCAATTCACGAGCCAATACTGCAGCAGGGAACAATCCGCCACGACTAACGGCAATAATGCCTTTCCATTGCGAAGACGGTAACAGACGTTCCGCCAATTTACGGGCATGCATATGAAACATATCCCATGTCACGACGTATTTTTCGTTTGTGTATTTTTCGTTTGTGTATTTTTCACTCATAAACTTTACCTAAAAAAATAGTGGCTGTGCCACCGAATAAAAAAATTGCCTAAGAATAACCTGAAAAGCACTTTCGTGCTATCATTTCAAAGAATTTTTTACAATAAAATCGCTCTGATCATCGATTTTTTGCAAAATTTTACACGAAACTGACCGCTTGTCATACCCGGGAGGAAATATGTCAGAAATTCAAACACTTAAACCGAATTTATTGTGGAAATGGTTTGACCAAATTTGTGCGATTCCGCATCCGTCCTATCACGAAGAAGAGATTGCGCAATTTATTGTCAATTGGGCAAAACAGAAACAGCTGTTTGTTGAGCGGGATGACGCCGGCAATATTCTTATTCGTAAACCTGCAACAAAAGGCATGGAAAACCGCAAAACGATTGCCTTACAAGCGCATTTGGATATGGTGCCGCAAGCCAATGAAGGCTCACAGCACGATTTCAAAAAAGATCCGATTCAACCTTATATCGACGGTGAATGGGTTAAAGCCAAAGGCACTACCTTGGGGGCGGACAACGGCATCGGTTTAGCCTCTTGTTTGGCGGTATTGGATGCCGATGATTTGGTGCATCCTGAAATTGAAACGTTACTTACGATGACGGAAGAAGCCGGTATGGAAGGGGTTCTCGGCTTACGCCCGAATTGGATGACTGCAGATATTTTGATTAATACCGATACCGAAGATAACGGTGAAATTTATATCGGCTGCGCCGGCGGCGAGGATGTGAGTATTGAACTACCTATTATTTATGAGAACAATCACTTTGATTGTGCGCTACAGATTAGCTTAAAAGGTTTAAACGGCGGGCATTCCGGATGTGACATCCATACCACGCGGGCGAATGCGATCAAACTCATGGCAAGAGCCTTAGCCGAATTGAAATCTCACTGTGATTTCCGAATTGCTACGATTCGGGGCGGTTCGGTACGCAACGCCATCCCCCGCGAATCGGTGGTCAGTTTGGTGCTGGATGCAAAAAATCAAGAAAATCTGACCGCTTGTTTACGTCAATTCGAGCAAGATTTGAAAAAAGAGTTGCTCTATGCAGAGCCGAATCTTCATTTTATAGTCGAAAATGTAGAAAAACCGTCACAAATCTTTGCGAAAGAAACCACTGCGAAGGTTATTCAATTTTTAAACGTGTTACCGAACGGCGTTATTCGTTACAGCGACGTGGTGGAAAATGTGGTAGAAACCTCACTCAGTATCGGTATTCTAGTAACTGAAAATGATGCCGTTCGTGCAAATATTTTAGCCCGTTCGTTAATTGAAAACGGCAAAGCCGATGTGCGTTCCCGTTTAACCTCCCTTGCCGAATTAGTCGGTGCAACGGTGACATTTTCAGGCGGTTATCCCGGCTGGGAACCGGATCCGAATTCGGCAATTACCCCATTAACCAAAGCCATCTACGATAAAATTTTGGGCTATGAATCTCAAATTAAAGTCATTCATGCAGGGCTTGAATGCGGTTTGATTAAAAAGGTTTATCCGAATATTGATGTGGTTTCCATCGGTCCGACGATCCGCAATGCGCATTCTCCGGATGAAAAAGTGCATATTCCCGCCGTCGACATTTACTGGACACTGCTCACTCAGATTTTGGCTCAAGCGCCGGTCAAGTAAACCGTCATTTTAACCCCATCTCAAGACCTCCGTTCTGCTCCCGAAGCATAACCGGAGGTCTTTTTCGCAAAACAAGCGGTCTGATTTTGCCGATTTTTTACAAAATACGCCAATAAGTACCGAATCGTCTTACGCCGAGGCTTTTCTTTGCTATAATTTTTGTATCGAATACCGTCGAATCATTACCCGTCATGTTGTGGATTTGGTTTACCTTACTCGCCGCCGCTATGCAGGCAGGGCGCAACGCTTTTCAAAAACAATTAAGTAAAGACGTACCGGTTCTCGGCGTCACGCTTGCCCGATTTTTATATGCCGTCCCGTTAGCCGCCGGTTATCTTATTTTTTTATATCAAACCGAACCGAGCTATGCCGTTCCGCACTTTTCCGGATTGTTCTATCTGTATGTGTTCGGCGCTTCTGTCGCTCAAATTCTCGCTACCTCATTAATGGTGAAACTGTTTCAACTCAGAAACTATGCCATCGGCGTCGGGCTTGCCAAAAGTGAAGGGGTCATTGCTGCGATGCTCGGCGTGATGTTTTTCGGCACCACCATCAGCTTTATCGGTTGGTTGGGCGTGTTGCTTGGTGGAATGGCGATCTTTTTAATGACGGGCAGTGCCAACCTGCGCTATGTTTCGTGGAAAACCTTTCTCATCGGTTGTGGTAGCGGTTTAAGTTTTGCGCTCACATCGCTATGGGTGAGAGAAGCCAGTTTGCAATTAAACGGCCACTACTTACTTTCCGCTGCATGGGTGTTGTTTTCGGTAATCACCTTTGAAGCGATCATATTGCTCTTTTATTTAGCCTTGCGCGATAAAAGTACACTGATGAAATTACTGCGGCGCCCTAAATTAGCGATCGCCACCAGCATATTCTCTTTTTTAGGTTCGTTCGGCTGGTTTAATGCAATGAGCCTGAATGATGTCGCATTCGTCAAAACCGTCGGGCAGATTGAAGTCTTTTTTATGTTGATGATTTCGTATTCCGTCTTTAAAGAACGTTTAAAACGACAAGATTTACTCGGACTTACCTTGATCGTCATTGCTGCATTATTGGTGGTATGGGGCTAGCGTTGCTTAAACGTTTTACAAAACCAAGCGAGAAGACTACTATATACAAGGTCTTTTTATGTAGATAAATATTATGACTCAGAATCGTAAATTCAAAACCATTGCTATTGTAGGTAAGCCACGTCACGATATTGCGCTTGAAACGCATCTCGCCGTCTATAATTGGTTGAAAGATCGTCAATATAATGTCTTGGTTGAAGCCAAAATTGCACAGCAACTTAACTTACCCAACCCTATGAGTATTCCCGATATCGGCGAATGGGCGGATTTGGTGATTGTTATCGGCGGTGACGGAAATATGCTCGGTATGGCTCGTCAATTGGCCTCATACCGTGTTCCGATGATCGGGATCAATCGCGGTAATCTCGGTTTTTTAACCGACATTGCCCCACAAACGGCTTTCGAACAGCTGCACAGTAGCCTTGAATGCGGCGAATTTATCATTGAAGAGCGTTTTTTATTGGAAGCCAAAATAGAAGAAAACGGCAAAATCGTTGAATCCAATAATGCGTTAAATGAAGTGGTCGTTCACTCAAGCCAAATTGCCCGTACGATTGATTTTGAAGTGTATATTGACGGAAAATTCGCGTTTTCCCAACGTTCCGACGGCTTGATTATTGCTACGCCGACCGGTTCGACCGCTTATTCGCTGTCTGCCGGCGGTCCGATTCTGACCCCTAACATGAATGCCATTGCACTCGTTCCGATGAATCCGCACAGTTTGTCTTCGCGTCCGTTGGTCGTTGACGGCGACAGCGTGATTTCATTGCGTTTTGCCAAATATAATCAACCGAATTTAGTCATCAGTTGTGACAGCCAACGACTCCTCCCTTTCGATACGGAAAACCGCATTATCGTGCAAAAAAGCCCGGATAAATTACGCCTCTTGCATTTGAAAGATTATAACTATTTTAATGTCTTGGGTTCCAAATTGGGCTGGTTGAGTAAATTGTTTTAACAACAAGCGGTACGATTCCGACAAAATTTTGCAAATTTTTTATCTTAGCTCTTGAAATACATTAAAGACGGCACAAAATAGCAATCCGTTCGTGGTCGCCCTTGCGACCACATTTATTTCAATTAACCTTAGGAGTAACTCAATGAACATTCGTCCGTTACACGACAAAGTGATTTTAAAACGTGAAGAAGTGGAAACCAAATCTGCAGGCGGTATCGTTTTAACCGGTTCTGCGGCAACCAAATCAACCCGAGGTAAAGTCCTTGCCATCGGCAATGGTCGTACTTTAGATAATGGCACTGTGTTGCCGTTAAATGTGAAAGTCGGTGATGTGGTGATTTTCAATGAATACGGCGTAAAAGAAGAAAAAATTGACGGCGAAACCGTGTTAATTCTTTCTGAAGACAATATTTTGGCAATCGTTGAATAATGTAGGATGGGTCTTGACCCACCAATAAAACAAGGTATTACATAGACGGTGGGTCAAGGCCCACCCTACAATAAGGAATAAAAAATGGCAGCAAAAGACGTAAAATTTGGTAACGACGCTCGTGTAAAAATGTTAAACGGCGTAAACGTATTAGCAGATGCAGTAAAAGTGACTTTAGGTCCGAAAGGGCGTAACGTGGTATTAGATAAAGCCTTTGGTGCACCAACCATCACTAAAGACGGTGTATCTGTTGCTCGTGAAATCGAATTAGAAGATAAATTCGAGAATATGGGCGCGCAAATGGTTAAAGAAGTCGCTTCTAAAGCCAACGATGCAGCAGGTGACGGTACCACTACTGCAACCGTATTGGCTCAAGCGATCGTGAACGAAGGCTTAAAAGCGGTTGCAGCCGGTATGAACCCGATGGATTTAAAACGTGGTATCGACAAAGCGGTAGCAGCGGTTGTTGAAGAGTTAAAATCGCTCTCTAAACCGTGTGAAACATCAAAAGAGATTGAACAAGTCGGTACGATTTCTGCGAATTCAGACAGTACTGTGGGTAAATTAATTGCTCAAGCAATGGAAAAAGTCGGCAAAGAAGGCGTAATTACCGTTGAAGATGGTACTGGCTTAGAAGATGCGTTAGATGTAGTTGAAGGTATGCAATTCGACCGTGGCTACTTATCGCCATATTTCATCAATAAACCGGAAGCCGGCACGGTAGAATTAGAAAACCCATACATTCTTTTAGTGGATAAGAAAATTTCAAATATCCGTGAAATTCTGCCTGTATTAGAAGCAGTAGCAAAAGCGGGCAAACCGTTATTAATTATCGCAGAAGATATCGAAGGCGAAGCGTTAGCAACTTTAGTTGTAAACACGATGCGTGGTATTGTGAAAGTGGCTGCAGTGAAAGCACCTGGCTTTGGTGATCGTCGTAAAGCGATGTTACAAGATATTGCGATCTTAACTGCGGGTACGGTCATCTCTGAAGAGATCGGTATGGAGCTTGAAAAAGCGACTATCGAAGAATTAGGTCAAGCAAAACGTGTGGTGATTTCAAAAGACAACACCACCATCATTGACGGTGTTGGCGATGAAGCACAGATCAAAGGTCGTGTAGCTCAAATCCGCCAACAAATCGAAGATTCAACCTCAGACTACGACAAAGAAAAACTACAAGAGCGTGTGGCTAAATTAGCTGGCGGTGTCGCAGTAATCAAAGTCGGTGCAGCAACTGAAGTTGAAATGAAAGAGAAAAAAGACCGTGTAGATGATGCCCTTCACGCAACCCGTGCGGCTGTGGAAGAAGGTATCGTCGCAGGCGGTGGCGTAGCATTAGTACGTGCGGCAAGCAAAGTGGCTGATGTACTGAAAGGCGATAACGAAGAACAAAACGTGGGTATCCGTTTAGCACTTCGTGCAATGGAAGCACCGCTTCGCCAAATCGTGGCAAACGCAGGTGAAGAAGCATCAGTTGTTGCTCGTAACGTAAAAGACGGTAACGGTAACTACGGTTATAATGCCGCAACCGAACAATACGGCGATATGTTAGAAATGGGTATCTTAGACCCAACTAAAGTAACCCGTTCTGCATTACAATTTGCGGCCTCTATCGCAGGTTTAATGATCACGACTGAATGTATGGTCACAGACCTGCCGAAAGAAGAAAAAGCTGACTTAGGCGCCGGAATGGGCGGTATGGGTGGAATGGGCGGAATGATGTAATTTTGCCTAAACCTTAAACTTTGAAAAATGCCATCGGTTATTCGATGGCATTTTTATTTGCAAAAAATCTGCCAAAACCGACCGCTTGTAAGCTATAATAACGCAAATTACTGTATAAATTCACATAAAGAGGCGTAAGAATGGATTTTTCCTTATTGCTCGATGGCTTAAACGATAAACAGCGCGAAGCCGTTGCCGCACCTGTCGGCAACTATTTAGTCCTTGCCGGAGCCGGTAGCGGTAAAACCCGCGTACTCACACACCGTATCGCGTGGTTAATCGGTGTTGAAAATGTGCCTGAATCCAATATTTTAGCCGTCACCTTTACCAACAAAGCCGCGGCGGAAATGCGTCACCGCATCGAATATACCCTTTCCCAAACCGGTCATCACCGCCTGTTCGGTATGTGGGTCGGGACGTTTCACAGCATTGCCAACCGTTTGCTCAGAGCCCATTATCTGGATGCCAATCTGCCGCAGGATTTCCAAATTATGGATACCGAAGATCAGCAACGCTTAATCAAACGATTACTAAAGTTACATAATATCGACGAAAAACATTTCCCGCCCAAGCAGGTCAGCTGGTTTATCAATGCCCAAAAAGATAAAGGCTCACGCGCCAAGGATATTAAACATCATGGCGATCAAAACACTCAAAAATTGGTGCAGATTTATCAAATTTATCAAGATGCCTGTGACCGCGCCGGGTTGCTGGATTTTGCCGAATTACTGATTCGTTGCTATGAGTTATTTAAAAACAAGCCACTGATTTTGCAGCGTTACCAACAACGTTTTCAGCACATTTTGATTGATGAATTCCAAGATACCAACAACATTCAATATGACTTGATTCGCTTGCTTGCCGGCGATAAAAGCAAGGTGATGATTGTCGGGGATGATGATCAATCCATCTACGGTTGGCGGGGAGCGCAAGTCGAAAATATTCAACGCTTTTTAAACGACTACCCGAATGCGGAAACGATTCGACTTGAACAAAATTACCGTTCGACCGGCAATATCTTAAATGCCGCTAACGCATTGATAGCCAATAATGACGATCGTTTAGGCAAAAATCTGTGGACTGACAGCGGTGACGGCGACCCCGTCGACATTTACTGCGCCTTTAACGAATTGGACGAAGCCCGTTTTGTTGCATCACAAATCAAACAGTGGAAAGAAGATGAAGGCGAGTTAAATCAATGCGCCGTGCTTTATCGGAGCAACAGTCAATCCCGTGTGATTGAAGAGGCGTTAATTCAAGCTAATATTCCCTACCGTATTTATGGCGGTATGCGCTTTTTTGAACGCCAAGAGATTAAAGACGCTTTAGCATATCTGCGTTTAATCGCTAACCGCCAAGATGATGCGGCGTTTGAACGGGTCATCAACACACCGCCGCGCGGTATTGGTGATCGCACTTTAGATACGTTGCGTCAATTAACCCGTACCCGTCAAATCACTTTATGGCAAGCGATTCAGGTTGCCGTACAGGAAGAACAGCTGTCCGGACGGGCTGCCTCCGCATTGCTCCGCTTCGTGGAATTAATCAATGCCCTTGAGCAAGAAACCGAACAAATGCCGTTGTTTGAGCAAACCGATTACGTCATCAAAAAATCGGGGCTCTATGACATGTACAAACAGGAAAAAGGGGAAAAGGGCGAAGTGCGAATCGAGAACTTGGAAGAATTGGTGACGGCAACCCGCCAATTTGTCAAACCGGATGAAGCCGAGGAAATGAGTGACCTCAGTGCCTTTTTAACCCATGCCTCACTGGAAGCGGGCGAAACCCAAGCTTCCCCGCATCAAGATTATGTGGAATTAATGACATTACATTCAGCAAAAGGATTGGAATTCCCCCGCGTTTTCATTGTCGGTGTGGAAGAAGGGCTGTTCCCAAGCGGCATGAGCTTTGAAGAAGGTCGTTTGCAGGAAGAACGCCGTTTGGCTTACGTCGGCATCACGCGCGCCAAAAAGAAGCTGACCATCAGCTATGCGGAAAGCCGTCGCTTATACGGTAAAGAAGAGCGCCATTTGCCTTCACGTTTTATTGCCGAATTACCCGAGCAACATATTCGTGAAGTACGTTTACGCGGTACCATTAACCGCCCGGCACAATTTGCAAATTTCCGCACGAATCCGACCGCTTGTAGCGCACCGCAAACCGAAGCCGCATGGAAAATGGGACAAAAAGTCCGCCATGAAAAATTCGGGCAAGGGACGATCATTAATGTCGAAGGCAGCGGTGACCAAACCCGCTTGCAAATTGCCTTCGTTCAACAAGGGATCAAATGGTTGATCGCCAAAATTGCCAATTTAGAGAAAATCTAACGCAACATGGCTCTGAACCACCGACCGCAGACAGCGTTTAGCATCGTGACTGCGGTCATCTTGCCTCTCCGCGCGCTTTTGCAAAACTTTACTTAAAAATGTGACAAAGCACACAAAAACGCCAAAACCCGATGGATTTATAGACAATAAATTTCAATAAATCTTTTTTTTGTAAAAAAATGCTGAAAACAGACCGCTTGTTTATTCCGATCTTCCCCTAAATCACACCTTCATCGCCGCTATGCAAAGGCAGCGTTACTGCCTTCAAAAACGAAGCGTAGTAAACTATTACTTGCGCTGATAACGGATTGCTAAGCGAGCTTGCTTAGCCCTGTTGTTGATACCAACTCATCTGATAGTTGCCATTCAAGGGCTCTGCGTCTTTTGTCGTATTCAAATAAGGAGAAAAATACGCCGACGGTTTTTTTACGGCATTGAATACTTGAATAAGTCTTGCATAATCAGAATGCGGGCATGAGTACAATAACCGGAGAATATATAATGAAAAATGAAATTGAATTAAAACTCATGTTAAATGAAAGCGCCATCCAAAGCATTAAAGATTGGATTAGCATACAACCCATTATCAAACATGAAAAATTTCTGTTAGAAAACAGCTACTATGACAATGGCGATCGCTTCTTTTCATCCCATGAAATGGGATTGCGCGTCAGAAAAAAAGACGATACGTTCGAAATGACCTTAAAAACAGGCGGGAAAACCATCGGCGGACTGCATATTCGCCCGGAATACAACGTATCGTTACCGAATGCCAATCCCGATTTAAACCGACTCGCTACGGTCGGTACACTTCCCTTCCAAGCCGATTTGGCACAATTACAAGCATCGTTAAAAACCATATTCAAAACCGATTTTATTCGGGAAAAATGGTTGGTTGAATTTGATTCCGTCGCCAAGATTGAGATCTGTTTGGATCAAGGACAAATCGAAAACCCGTTTATGAAAGAAAATCTTTGTGAAGTGGAGCTGGAACTCATTGAAGGCGATTTATCCCATCTGATCCGGCTACTCCGAACCGTTCCTCTGCGTGACGGTATTTGGTTTAGCGCATTGAGTAAAGCCGAACGCGGCTATTTGTTAAATGATGCGGAAAAAGCCTCCAAAAATATCGATCTGCTGTTGAATGTTAATTTTGCCGAGCGGGCTTTTATCAGCATATATCAAATCGAACAATTCATTGCCGATTACATCCGTCGCTTGGATTATCATCCCGAACTACTGAGTAAATTTTTCGAAGCCCATCAGCATTATGATCAGCAACTCCGCTTTAAAACCGAAATCAGTCGGGAAAACTGGCTTGCCGTGAAAGCCTTTTTAACCGGGGCAGACTATTTCTTACACAACATGCATGCCCTCGATAAAATTTGTCAGCAGCACCGCTGATTATCCGCCGAGTCACGTTATGGAACCGCTTATGCCGTTTCATAACGTGCGTCGGTTTAAGCCAGCCCGATAAAAAAAGCGAGTAAAATCGGCACCACCAAATTGACGATAAACCCAAAACTGATTGCCAACGGTACAATTTGAATACCGCCGGATTTTTGAATAATCGGCAAAGTTGCGTCCAATGACGTTGCGCCTCCCAAACCAACAGCGGTCGATGGAAATAACCGCATGAAAAATGGAATGGCAAATAAACAAAAAATTTCGCGGGATAAATCGTTAAAGAAAGCAATGCTCCCGTAAACCGCACCCCAAGCGTCATTAACCAACACACTGGACAAAGAATACCAACCAAAACCCGAGGCTAATGCCAAGGCGCGAATCATCGGTAAATCCAATACATACGATGCAATTACCCCACCGACTAATCCGCTGCCCATAAAGACCAATGATGTCAAAATCCCGCGTTGATTTAAAAAGACCTCTTTCAGCGGAATACCACTGTTACGCAATTGAATACCGACGCAAAAAATCATCACGACCAGCACATAAGTACTGGAATGTAACGGAAAATCGACCAAACCTTTGGTAAAAAAACCGACTAAACCGCCGATAAATACCATTAAACACAGTTGTACGGACTCCATCAACACTTTCCAACGGGAAGGCAATGCCTCTAAATTGTGTGCTCGACGAGCCATCGGATAGCATTTATCAAAGATGACCAACGCAATGATATTGCAGCCGTGTAAAATGACCGTCAACCCGAGCGACGTCGCCCCGATTTGCGGTAATGTCGTGGTCAACTCATCCAATTGTCCGAGCGAAATTCCCATAATCAATAAAATCAAATACAGACAATACATGGTGATGCGGTTTACCCATTGAAGTATGGCGTGGTTTGATACCCGAAACAAATAGCCGAAAAAAAGCGGCACAAAAGCAATCATAAGTCCGTAAAGCATATTTTTTCTCCTTATAGTTAGGGCGAGAATTTTAATCCGAATCCGACAAAAACAAACTGGTTTTATATACAGCCATTTGTTATGATAACAAGCGGTCATTTTTATCATTTATTTTGCAACTCATGGAAAACCAACGAAAAATCATTCATATTGATATGGACTGCTTCTATGCTGCCGTTGAAATGCGCGAAAACCCTACGCTTATCGGCAAGCCCGTTGCCGTAGGCGGTAGCGCCGCACAACGCAGCGTATTGGCAACCTGTAACTATGAAGCCCGCAAGTTCGGTTTACACAGTGCCATGGCGAGCGCTCAAGCATTGAAACTCTGCCCGAATTTGATTTTGTTGCCGGTCAACATGCCGCTCTATAAGGAAGTTTCAGGGCAAATTCATCAAATCTTTAAACGTTATACCGATATTATCGAGCCTCTATCCTTAGATGAAGCGTATTTGGATGTGACCGATTGCCGACTCTGCTCCGGTTCCGCCACTTGGATTGCCCGGGAGATTCGCCAAGCTATTTGGGATGAACTAAAACTCACCGCGTCCGCCGGCGTTGCACCACTGAAATTTTTAGCCAAAATCGCCTCGGAACAAAATAAACCTAACGGGCAATTTGTGATTCGACCGGAAGAAGTGTCAGGTTTCGTTTCGCAATTATCACTGAAAAAAATCCCCGGCGTGGGGAAAGTCACCTATGACAAGTTAACCCAACTCGGGCTCTATACCTGTGCCGATATTCAAAAAGCGGATCCGCAGCACATTTACCGACAATTCGGCAAGTTCGGACAACGTCTATGGGAGTTCAGCCACGGTATTGATCACCGAAAGGTAGAAGTTAATCGCCCGAGAAAATCCCTTACCGTTGAAAATACCTTGTTACAGGATATTGATCGGTTGGAGGATGCTGAGAAAATGATACAGTCCCAATATGCTCAACTGGTGTACCGTATTCAACGCCATTGGGGCGATATTCCGTTGTCGGCATTCAAAAAATTAAGCGTTAAATTAAAATTTGACGATTTCACTCAAACTACTCTTGAACGGACAACCGACGGTTTGTCATTCGACGTATTTCGCACATTATTGAATCAAGTGTGGGTAAGACGCAACGGAAAAAGAATTCGGCTGTTGGGACTGGGGGTACATTTTCCGCAGTCCAAAACCACCTCACAATTAAATTTATGGGAATAATTCGTGTCCTAGTCTTGAATTTTTTCAAATTACCATTATGTTAGGCGTTCGGTGAATATCCACCGAATACAATAATGCTAAGAAATCTCTTTCTTAACGACTTAACTACTTTGGAGAATTATCTATATGATGCGTATTGCACTTTTCCTTGCAACTAACTTCGCCGTTATGATTGTACTAGGAATTATTCTAAGCGTAACGGGGATTGCCGGAAACAGTACGGGCGGTATTTTGATTATGGCACTGCTGTTCGGTTTCACCGGTTCGTTAATTTCATTATTTCTATCCAAAAGCATGGCTCTCCGCTCCGTCGGAGCCGAAATCATCACCGAACCGCGTAATAATGCGGAGCGTTGGTTGGTGGAAACGGTAAAACGCCAATCACAACAAGCCGGTATTCCGATGCCGGATGTAGCGATTTATCATTCCGCCGATGTGAACGCTTTTGCAACCGGTGCCACCAAAAACAACTCTCTCGTTGCGGTCAGCACAGGCTTACTTAACAACATGACGCAAGAGGAAGCCGAAGCGGTAGTGGCACACGAAGTGGCGCACATTGCCAACGGCGATATGGTTACCATGACATTATTACAAGGCGTTCTCAACACATTTGTCATTTTCTTATCCCGTATGATCGCAACCGCCGTATCCAGTTCACGCAGTGATAACGGCGAAAGTCAGAACAACGGAATGTATTTCCTTGTTTCCATGGTTCTTGAAGTACTCTTCGGCGTCTTAGCGACAATTATTGCCATGTGGTTCTCCCGCTACCGTGAATTCCGAGCCGATGCAGGCTCAGCAAGCCTTGTCGGTAAAGAAAAAATGATTGCCGCATTACAACGCTTACAGAAAGTACACGAGCCGGAAGAATTACCGGGTTCACTCAATGCCATGATGATTAACGGCAAACGCAAAGAACTCTTTATGAGCCACCCGCCGTTAGAAAAACGTATTGAAGCACTAAGAAATCTTCCGTAAAAAAAATCAGGATGCCGAGGCATCCTGATTTTTTTATCGTACTTATTGATGATTTTGCTCTTCCGCCACATCCCCCAATAATCCGGCATAATGAACCGTTTTCCGACTGGATTCCAGGGCGATTTTCAGTACCATCGTTAACGGAACGGACAACAGCATACCAACCGTACCGAGCAGCCATCCCCAAAACAATAAAGACAAAAACACCACCAAGGTAGAAAGCCCCAAAGTTCGTCCCATCATACGCGGTTCCAACACATTGCCGATCACCATATTAATCGCAATCACCCCTGCCGCAACACCTAATCCGACGGAGAATCCGTTAAGCAACAATGCCTGCACCACAATCGGCACTCCGGCAATAATGGAACCGATATTCGGAATGTAATTCAGCAGAAATCCCAAGGTTCCCCATAACACCGCATATTGCACACCGGCAAGTTCGAGTAATAACCAAATACAGGCGCCGGTTAACAGACTAATAAAGGTTTTAACGCCTAAATAGCTGATCACGCCTTGTAACACTCGGTTAATATGACTTTCGTTTGATGCCACATCTTTATGATTACCGCTCATGGCTAAGGCTAAACGATGTTTGGCGATAGGCGCTTCCAACAACATAAAAACGACCACCAACAATAACACAAAAATATTCGTCACCACGCCGGAGAAACTCAGCAATAATCGACTGACATAATTCATGATAGCGCTCGGATCAAAATGTTCCAAGATGCCGTCTCTGGAAATCTCTATCGGGATATTCCATTTTTGAGCCAGTTGCGACAACGTGCTGATTCGTTCTGACAACAATACTTTATATTGCGGAATGGATGCCGTGAATTCTCTCACCGTACTATTAATCAAACCGGCAAGAAAAAAGAAAATAACGACAAACAGCACAAATAGCAAGGTAATCGCCAACCACTGCGGAATTTTACGATCCGTCATAAATTTAACGATTGGCGAACAAATAATCGCAATAAATAATGATAACAAAAACGGAATGACAATTTCCGCCGCTAATTTGACCCCGGCTAAGATCACCACAACCGCAGCCGTTGCCACCAAAATTCGGGTTAATGAAGAAGTATTTTCCATTATCTTTTCTCTTATCGGATGAATACAAGCGGTCGGTTTTGCGAAACTTTTTGCAAAAAAATCATGAAAACCGACCGCTTGTTTCAGTTATTTATATTCGGTGTGATACATTTTTTTCAACTGATTCAACTTGGTTGCCGTCGCTTTCGCTTCTTCAAGTTTACCTTGCTCTGCTAATGATTTCGCTTCGGTAACGACATCAATAACTTCCTGCATTCCTTTCTGATAGCCGCCCAAACGCGCCTGATCATCCTTCAAACTTTTCGGTACCGATCCTTGTGCCGTTTTCGCTGCACTCAGGAATTTATCCGCACTTTGTTGAAATGCTTCTGTTGAATTCGCATTCAACAATTGTCCCACTTCACGATTCATTTGGAACATTTCCATCGACACATTCGCTGCCGCCGTGACTGAAATTGCCATACCGCATACGGCAATGAGCTGTTTTAATAATTTCATCTTTGCTCCTATAAAAAAGACGCGAGGTATCAACCACCCCACGTCTTTATAACAAATTTAACCGGATAATCAAGCGACCGATTAACCTTTATATTTTTGGAATACTAAGCACGCATTGGTTCCGCCAAAACCGAAACTGTTAGACATCACGGTCGTTAAGGCTTTGTCTTGACGCTCAGTGACAATATTCATGCCTTCCGCTTGTTCATCCAATGTTTCGATATTAATGCTTGGTGCAATAAAATCATTGTCCAACATGATAAGCGAATAAATGGCTTCGTGTGCGCCGGCTGCACCGAGCGAGTGACCGGTCATGGATTTGGTTGATGAAATTGCCGGTGTTTTACCCGCAAAGACGTTTCTGATTGCGCCGAGCTCTTTCACATCACCGACCGGCGTTGAGGTACCGTGTACGTTGATGTATTCGATGTCACCGTCCACCGTTGCCATCGCCTGCTTCATACAACGCTCCGCACCTTCACCGCTTGGCGCCACCATATCATAACCGTCGGAAGTCGCACCGTACCCGACGATTTCCGCATAGATTTTCGCACCACGGGCTAATGCATGTTCTAATTCTTCCACTACTACAACAGCACCACCGCCTGAAATGACGAAACCGTCACGGTTTGCATCGTAAGCACGAGAAGCTTTGGTCGGCGTATCATTGTATTTGCTTGAAACGGCACCCATCGCATCAAACTGCGTTGCGCCTTCCCAACACAACTCTTCCGCCCCACCGGCAAAAACAATATCCTGTTTACCCAATTGGATGAGTTCCATCGCATGACCGATACAGTGTGCGGAAGTTGCACAAGCCGAACTGATTGAATAGTTCACGCCACGAATTTTAAACGGGGTTGCCAAACATGCCGATACGCTTGACGCCATGGTTTTTGTTACCGCATAAGGTCCGACTGCTTTTACGCCGCGAGGGCTACGAACCGCATCGCAGGCGGCAACTTGCCAACGCGCCGAACCGGTACCCGCACCGATAACCAAGCCGGTACGTTCATGAGAAATGTGTTCTTCCGTTAAACCTGAATCTTCAATCGCTTCTTTCATTGAAAGATACGCATACGCTGCCGCATCGCCCATAAAACGGAAAATTTTACGGTCAATTAACTCTGCCGGATTTAATTTGATTGTTCCCGCAACTTGGCTGCGCATCCCTGCTTCCGCAAAGCTAGGAACAAATTCAATACCGGATTTCCCTTCACGTAACGAGGCTAAAACTTCTTCCTTATTATTATTGCCGATACTTGAAATGATGCCTAAACCGGTAATTACAACTCTTTTCATTCTTTTTCCTCTGAGTTTATTGTTTAGATTAAAAAAGCTTATCTATTCTACCCGATTTCACTACAGGTAAGAACCTTTTAATACTGACAAGTGGTCAGATCTGAATAACATTTTGCATATAAAAATACCCCCTATATACAGGGGATATGACGGGTTATGCGGCAAACGGATCACGCAGAATCATCGTTTCAACCCGATCCGGACCGGTTGAAAGGATATCGACCGGCACACCTAATACTTGTTCAATGCGTTTGATATAGTTGATTGCATTTTGCGGTAAGTCTTCTAACTTCGTGACGCGGAAGGTATTTTCTTTCCAACCCGGTAACGTTTCATAGATCGGTTCGACGCCTTCCCAATCCGCTGCGGCAAGCGGTGAATATTCGACAATGTCACCATTCGGCAATTTATACGCCACACAGATTTTTAATTCGTCAAAACCGTCCAATACGTCTAATTTGGTCATACAGAAACCGGAAATCGAATTGATTTGGATCGCGCGACGCACGGCAACGGCGTCAAACCAACCACAACGGCGCGGACGACCGGTGACCGCACCGAACTCATTTCCTTTGCGGGCAATTTCTGCGCCGATGTCATCGAACAGTTCCGTAGTAAACGGACCTGAGCCGACACGGGTACAATACGCTTTAATGATACCGAGAACATAATCAAGGTTACGCGGACCGAAACCCGAACCGGTCGCTACACCGCCTGCAGTCGTATTGGAACTGGTGACAAACGGATAAGTACCATGGTCAATGTCTAACATGGTCCCCTGAGCGCCTTCAAATAAAATGTTGTCGCCATTGGCTCGGGCTTTATGCAAGAGCGTCGTGATGTCGGCAACCATACCGGTGATAATATCCGCTACGGCAAATACGTCGTCTAACGTTTTTTGGTAATCGACAGGCTCGACTTTATAATAGTGAACAAGCTGGAAATTATAGTATTCAAGAATTGTTTTCAGCTTTTCGGCAAAGCTTTCACGATTAAACAAATCGCTGACACGCAAACCGCGACGAGCCACTTTATCCTCATAAGCCGGACCGATACCACGCCCTGTCGTACCGATTTTGTTTTTGCCTAACGCAGCTTCACGGGCATGATCCATCACAACGTGATACGGTAAAATTAACGGACACGCTTCGGAAATTTTTAAGCGATCGCGCACATTAATTCCACGAGATTCCAATTCGCCCATTTCTTGCATTAAAGCGGATGGTGAAAGCACGACGCCGTTACCGATTAAGCAGGTCACGTTTTCACGTAAAATCCCTGACGGAATTAAGCGTAACACGGTTTTTTCACCGTTAATAATCAAGGTATGACCGGCATTATGCCCGCCCTGATAGCGCACTACGTATTTCACACGATCCGTTAACAGATCAACGATTTTACCTTTCCCTTCGTCACCCCATTGAGCGCCGAGAATTGCAACACTTTTACCCATATAAAAAAACCCTCGAGTTAGTTAGGCTAACGCAGATCATTTTGCAAAATATTATGCAAAAGTGACCGCTTGTTTAATCCATATTCATGAATAATACATAAAAAAGACCCGAAGGATTCGGGTCTTACAGATACAGTTATTTTGTCGGTGCTTTCATAAAGCGGAAGAACTCGCTGTCCGGTTTCAGTAACATCATATTATTTGAACCTTCGGCAAAGCTTTCTTCATAGGCTTTTAAACTACGCACGAAACGATAAAATTCAGGCTCTTTGCTGAATGCTTCCGCATAAATTCGAGCGGCTTCCGCATCGCCGTCCCCTTTCAGTGCTTCCGCGGTTTTATTTGCATTCGCCAAAATCAGAATCACTTTTCTATCCACATCCGCTCGGATAAATTCCGCTTTTTCTTCCCCTTGAGAACGATGTTCACGGGCAACCGCCGCACGTTCGGCCTGCATACGCTGATAGATCGACGAAGACACTTCATTCGGTAAATTGATTTGTTTCACTCGTACATCAACCACTTCAATACCCAGTTTTTCCGAACCGTCTTCACCGTCACTCAATGCTTTTTGGGCACCTGCCATCAATTCACCGCGCGAACCGGAAACAATATCCTTAATCGTACGGGAACCGATTTCCGAACGTAAACGGTCATTAACCTTACGACGTAACAGATCCGCCGCTTTTTGGTAATCGCCCCCGGTTGCGGTGTAGAATTTGCCGAAATCGCTGATTTTCCATTTCACATAAGAGTCAACAAGCAAATCTTTTTTCTCTACCGTTACAAAGCGATCTTCTTGACCGTCGAGCGTTTGAATACGGGCATCCAAGGTTTTAAGCTGATCGATAACGGGCACTTTGAAGTGCAGCCCCGGCTCATACACTTTGACTTTGTTATCCGCATCACGCTGAACTTTATTAAAACGCAACATAATGCCGCGCTGACCTTCTTGCACAACGATGACCGATTGGTACACGACAAACGCCAATACCGCCAATACGGGTAATAAAAATCTACGCATGATTAAAATCTCCCTTTACGAACTGATTCCGGTTGTGGTTGTACCGGTGCTGGCGATGTTGATGGTACGGAGGGCACCGATTGAACCTGCGGCGGTTCAGCTTTTTCAGGTGCCGCAGACGGTGTCGGTTTTGCCATCAGTTTATCTATCGGTAATACGGTTAAATTATTGCCGTTTTCACCGTCCACCATGAGTTTCGGGGTATTCTTCATCACTTTTTCCATGGATTGGATATATAAACGTTCACGGGTTACGTCCGGCGCCGCTTTATATTCCGGCAGTAGTTTAGTGAAACGCTCCACTTCCCCTTTGGCATTTAGCACAACCTGCTCTTTATAAGCGTTTGCTTGCTCTAAAATCCGTTGTGCCTGACCGCGGGCAATCGGTTCTTGACCGCGCGCATAGGCTTCCGCTTCACGAATCAAACGTTGTTCATCTTCCTGCGCTTTAATGGCATCGTCAAATGCGGCTTTAACTTCTTCCGGCGGGCGGGCATATTGGAAGTTAACGTCGGTCACTAACAATCCCATGTTATACGTTTTAATAATATCACGTAATGTACTCCACGTTCTTTCACGTACAACCGCACGTCCGGTGGTTAAAATATCATCCATCGTCATGTGACCGATTACATAACGTAATGCGCTGTCCGTCGCCTGTTTTAAGCTATCGTCCGGACTGCTGACACTAAAAAGATACTTCGCCGGATCTTCAATACGATATTGTACGGTCATTTCAACCAACACCATATTTTCATCTTGCGTCAGCATGGAACCGTTGGTTTTTAACTCCATCACACGCTCAATATTTACCGGCGTGACCTGATCAATAAAAGTGGGTTTCCAGTTTAAACCCGGTAGTACAATCTCGTTTAATTTCCCGAAACGGGTAACCACGCCACGTTCCGCTTCTTGGATGGTATAAAAACCGGAAGCCCCCCAAACGACGGCACCCAGCCCTAAAATCATCGGTAAAAATTTACCTAATGCCGAGAACGAAGAACCACCATGATTATGATTTGAACCATTCCCGTTTCCCCCGCCCATTTTTTTCAGCAGATTATTAAATACTTCTTCTAAATCAGGCGGTTGTTGCTCTGATTGTTTATGTTTAGATTCTTGTTCAGGCTGCTGACCGGAGCCTTGTTGTTCTTGTTCAGGCTTTTTCTGCCCCGGTTTTCCCCAAGGATCTTGCTGATTGCCTGATTCATTCCACGACATAATTCTCTCCAAAGAAAAATCACTGTACATTTTGAAAAATGTAAGCTTCGGATTGTACCGATTTGAACTGCTTTTGGCTAGGTTGAATGTAAAAATTATTTAACATCTAACCACCAAGACGTTGTTTTCGTCTCTTTATCAAAAACTTGCCCCAAAAGCGGAGTCACAACACCGATACCTCGCTGTTTTACCAAAGGGAGACTCTCTTTCACAGGTTCATCCCACGGGTGAAGCGCCAACGGATATGCTCCCCAGTGCACCGGCATAAATCTCTTGGCATTCAAAAGACTAACCGCATCGGCGGTTTGCTGAGGTAATAAATGGTTATCTATCCATACCGGGTTATACTGACCGTTTTCAACTAACACAAGATCAAAATAGCCAAACCGTTGTGCGATTTGTTTAAATTGGGAACCGTCTCCCCAAGAAGTATCGCCGGAATAATAAATTTGTTCCGTCGCACTTTTAAGCACATAACCCGCCCATAATGTTTTATTGCGATCAAACAATCCCCTCGCCGTATTATGCCTTGCCGGAACGGCAAACACTTCAACATCCGCCAATTTCACCGATTGCCACCAGTCCAGCTCTTGAATACGATCTTGAGTTACGCCCCATTTTTGCAACAATACCCTCATTCCAAGCGGTACGATAAAGCGTGTTTTTTGCAAAACATAATGACGCACTACCTCTTCATCTAAATGATCATAATGATTATGGCTATAGATAATAACGTCTACCGGCGGCAATTCATCTATGCCCGCAGGGGGAGGCTGAAAACGTTTCGCCATGATCGGAATCGGAGAAGCATATTCTGCAAAAACCGGATCGATAAAAATCGTCTGAGCACCGCTTCTGACTAATAATGAACTGTGCCCGAACCAAATAAATTTCATTTGCTCGCTCGGTGTAAGAAAGGCTGAAAAATCCGGTTTTTCAACAGGTAATGGTAACGCAGGAGCAAATTTTTCTCCATCTACAATCATTTCCCATAAATTGCCGTACAATTTACTTTTATCCATCTCCCCATCGGGAACAATATTAAAAAATTGCTGTTGTTGAGCCGAATAGTGATCACTCTCTTGATAAATCGGGTAAGAATCCGGATAAAGCCAATAGGCGGCTGCACTCACAATCACAATTGGAAGGAAGAGATATTTTTTAAAAAACGTTTTCATCATATAAAAAATCATAGTTAACGAGCTACACGATATGTTGATAAATTCTTTAATTTCAAGTCATTGATATACCGATCTTTAAAAATTTACAGTTCACCTCACCAAAGCAATCGTTTGCTTAACTACTAAAATCCCGTATAATCCGTCCTCTTTTATTTCATTCTCTGTTTCATATATGCAAAAACTACTCTATCCTGTTGATTCCAAACCGCCTTTTGGCTTAACGCTTTTACTCGCCGCACAACATCTGTTAGCCGCACTTGGCGGTATCATTGCCGTTCCGCTGGTTTTAGGAGCCGTATTAAAATTACCGACGGAAGATACGATTGTATTGGTTAACGCTGCATTACTGATTTCAGGCGTGGTCACCATTATTCAATGTCAAGGTGTCGGACCGATCGGTCTACGTTTACCGAGTGTAATGGGTACAAGTTTTACTTTCGTTGCCGCCGCCATTGCCATTGGTTTTGAGCACGGTGTTGCAGGCATTTTAGGCTCTTCATTAGTCGGCTCGCTTGTGATGATTATCGGCAGTTTTTTTATGCCTTATGTACGTAAATTATTTCCTCCGATTGTCACCGGCGTAGTCGTGATGATGATTGGTTTAAGCCTTGTCCCTGTTGCGGTGGATTGGTTTGCCGGCGGCCAACGTGGCGATGCCCATTATGCGGATCCGGCCAACCTTGCCATGGCAACCTTCGTTTTAATTGTGGTGGTAGGCTTAGTGCAATGGGGAAAAGGTATTTTCTCTGCTGCGGCAATCGTGATTGGAATTATGGTTGGCTATGTAGTCGCTTTAACGCTTGGCTGGATCAACTTTGATAGCGTCCGAAATGCCGATATCGTTGCAGTACCTCAACCGCTTCACTTTGGCTTGAGCTTCCCGCTTGCCGGTATCATTGGAATGAGCATTGCTTACCTTGTCACTATTGTAGAATCCAGCGGTAATTTCTTAGCGCTAGGTAATGCGACGCAAACCGAAATTACCGGTAAACACTTACGCGGTGGTGTATTATGTGATGGGCTAGGTTCTGCTCTTGCGGCAATTATGTCCACCACACCATTTTCATCATTTTCACAAAATATCGGCGTAATCTCTTTAACCGGTGTAGCTAGCCGTTATGTCGTCACCGTTATGGGCGTTTTACTTGTTCTTGCCGGCATATTCCCTGTGTTTGGAGCTTTAATTGTATCGATTCCGATGCCGGTTTTAGGCGGCGCAGGCTTAATGATGTTTGCCATGATTATTGCCGCAGGTATCCAAATGTTGGATAAAATAGAACGCAGCAAACGTAACGGTTTGATCATTGCGATTTCAATCGGATGCGGCTTGGCTGTCACCACACGCCCTGAATTACTCGATAAACTACCAAGCTTCGTCAAAGAGATTTTTGGTTCAGGTATTACTGTCGGCTCACTATTGGCCTTGATATTAAACTTAGTGCTACCTGAAGATAAAACGAGTAACACGAAAGAGTAATTACTTTAATCGACAAAATCTTACTTGATATTTTATCGATTTATCCCTATCTTGTGTTCATCTTAACGCCTCCCGGTGTGAGGCGTTTTCTTTTTTCATTTAAAATAGGAGAAATTTATGAGTACAGTGATTCACACAACGGATGCAACATTTGCACAAGACGTTTTAAAATCGGATGTACCGGTATTATTAGACTTTTGGGCACCATGGTGCGGCCCTTGCCGTGCAATCGGTCCTGTATTGGATGATTTGGCCGCTCAACTGGGTGATAAAGCTCGAATTGTTAAAATGAATGTAGACGAGAATCAACAAATTCCAGCACAATTCGGTGTACGCAGCATCCCGTTCTTAGCCATTGTGAAAAACGGTGAAGTCGTCGCTCAACAAGTTGGCGCTCAAAATTTACCGGCATTTTTAGAAAAACTAGCATAATCTTTCATACCATTTATAGAGAAAAAGAGCGAAAGATTCATCTTCTCGCTCTTTTCTTTATCTAATCTTTCTTCTTTACTAAATAAACCATAAATTCAGTAACCACATGCTATCCTATTGGCGTAACCCCCAACATTTGCAAAATTCCCCCGCAATCCGACCGCTTGTCAGCCTCATTCTTCTCTTCTTTTCTTCTTCTGTTTCATTACTTTCGCAAAATAAAAAAAACCGCAAGCTATCTCTAACTTGCGGTTTCTCTCGTATTAAAAC
>NZ_JBGYBX010000048.1:0-39216 GCF_041817755.1 Glaesserella sp.
ACTCCAATATTTAACCGTGCTCGCCAAGCAAGGGATTGAGATTGTCGGTATCGATTATAAGAAAAGAGGAAAAGCTAAGACAATAAAAATAAAGATGATTGTCATCATTGATATTGAGATCAATGAAACATCATATGATATTGAAGAAATGAACAAATCCATTGCATTATTATTTTTCAAATAACTAAACGTTGTTACCGAGCCGACTAAAGTACTAATAAATATAAACACAGTAATAACATTGAATATGATAAATGCAATATTACTCTTACGAATATACTTACTATCTTCTTCATCTTTTAAAGCTTTATTTAATCTATTCATCTCCTGATTTATGTTATTGAATGAGATCGATATATCATTACTGGTATTTTCCCGTTTTAAAGAAATAGTCTTATTTGTTTTTTTGAACCAACACATATCAATATCCCTATCTATTTCAACCTCTCATAAATCGGTTTTAGTACTTCATTCCATACTTTCTCATTCACATCACCGGTGTGTCGGTAGTGAATCGTACCTTTACCATCGATAATAAAGGTTTCGGGCGCACCGTAAACACCGAGATCCAACCCGAGTGATCCTTTCGGATCGTAAATCACCGCCTTGTACGGATCGCCGTATTGTTTCAGGAACTGCAATGCTTTTCCCCGTTCATCCTTATAATCGATACCGACAATCTCAATCCCTTGCTTGGCGAGCACGGTTAAATATTGGTGTTCGGCGTAGCAGGTCGGGCACCAAGTCGCCCACACGTTGAGTAAACGCGGCGTACCGGTTTTCAAGACCGCTGACGTCACGGTTTGATTGGTGTCGGACAACGATTCCAACTGAAATTCCGGCACCGTTTTGCCGATCAAAGCGGATTCCAAAGCTTTCGGATCTTCACCGCCGGCATTACGTTGAAGTTGTACCATAAAGACAACAATGAGCCCTAAAAAAACAACGAGCGGTAAAAACAGTTTTTTATTCATGTGATGCCCTCACTTTGAATTGTTCGGTATGCGGAAATGCCCGGTAATACGAAATTGATGGAGAATATTCTCTTCTTGTGTTCCCCTGCCGATATTATGAATAATCAGCGGCGTACCGTCGGCGGCTTTTTGGTCGGAAACAATTCCGATATGCGTCAATCCCCTACCTAAATCCCATGTCACAATATCGCCGGCGTGATATTCACCGTTTTTAACGGCATAACCTTGGCGTTGAAAATACGTGGCGATATTCGGTACGCGGCGGTGGTCGATATTACGATCGGTCGATTTCAATTTCCATTTGTTCGGATAGCGATTGAAATGTTTGCGCATATCTTCATGAATTAATTGCTGCAAATCTATCTGTTGCCCTCGCAGCGCGCGAATCACTACGTCGGTACACACACCTTTAATCATCGGTACATCGCCCATCGGGTAAGCAATTTTGCTGTATGCGGCATCATAGTATCGGGTGACGCCGATCTGCTTTCTGGCGTCCTGTACCAAGGTTTGCGGAGAAAACGCCCATAGCGGCGTACTGCAAAACAGTAAAAAGAAAGTCAGTAATCGTTTCATACAAGCGGTCGGTTTGCGTCGATATTTTGCAAAAAACGAGCAAATATCATCGTATTTGCCCGTCGACGATTATGAAATAATGTCAGCTAAACGCTCGCCCATGCGGGTCGGTTCTCCCGGAATGAGATATTCCTCCAACTTAACCGCCCCTTTCGGGAACAGGTTAACGACCGTCGATCCTAAGCGGAATGCCCCCATTTCTTCACCTTTTTTCAACTGAACTGCCGTCTCACCGCTGGTCAGGTAGTTGTACACGAGCACTTCTTTCGCTCGTGGCGGGTTGATAACGCCCGCCCAAACAGTACTGATGCTGGCAGTAATAGTTGCACCGACTAAAATTTGAACCATCGGACCAAATGCCGTATCGAATTCACAAATTACCCGTTCGTTACGGGCAAACAAATTCGGTACATGTTCGGCGAGGAACGGATTGACGGAAAATAATTCGCCCGGTACATAAATCATGCGACGTAATGTGGCATCACACGGCATATGAACACGATGATAATCACGCGGGGAAAGATAGGTGGTGATAAAGTCACCGTCTTTGAATTTATCGGCTAATTCATGATCATTTGCCAATAACGTTTCTAACGTAAAACTGTGTCCTTTTGCTTGTAACAGTCGGTTTTCATTGATGCGACCAAGCTCGCTGACCCTGCCGTCAGCAGGCAAACACAGCGCTTTCGGATCCTGATTAATCGGACGCGCATGTTCTTTTAATCGACGAATGAAAAATTCGTTAAAGGTGGCGTAATCGGAAGCTTCGGTTTTTTCCGCCTCAGCTAAATTCACTCTATATTGTTTAGCAAACAACTTAATAATGAAATGTGTCACCACACCCCATTTTTGTTCGGCTAACCAACCGGCAACACGGGTTAAACCGAAATGCGGCATTAAATATTGAAAAGCAATTTTGGCACGTTGCCCATAGGTCGGGCGGGGATAGGATTTTAATGACATAAGTTATATCCTTCATTTTCCTCATATTTCTAAGGCTTGGCAGTATAACAAATGCCGTGAAGTTTACAATGGCACAACGGTGTTAGTCCTTGACGGACTAACACCGTGAGTTGTTATTCAATCACGATACGATCGCGGTTTTTCTCCAACGTTGCTTTGCCGATCCCCGATACTTCGGTAATTTGTTCTACGTTGAGAAAATGACCGTGTTTTTCACGGTACTCCACGATAGCTTGTGCTTTTTTCGCACCGATACCGACCAACTTGTCTTGGATTTCCGCCGCCGTTGCGGTGTTTATATTCACCATATTCGGATTGACGGTCTTCGCCTGAACGGATTGCGTACTTGCGGTCGGTTCCGCTACGGTTGGAGCGGCGGTTTGTGCAAAGCCCGAGGCGGTGAAAAGCCCCAATAACAGACTCAAACCGTAAGTTGCCAATGTTTTCATAAAGATCTCCTGTGTAGTAATAAATGGCGGCGATACCTTACGGCGCTTCATTTTTCGCGGCAATCGGTAAAAATCATTTTATCGACGCGGATCGAAAAAATAGAAAAAGCGAAAGGCTTACGCTGGACTTTTAGGAATCTCTCGGGCATGTTGAGCGGTTTGATTACGGTAACGTAATTTGCAAAAGATTCATGAAATCAGACCGCTTGTCGAATATTTTTCGGAAAAATCGTGCCGATTCGACGAAAATCCATTAAAATGACGGCTATTTCCCCTTTATATCCCCTTGGAATTGATAAATGAGCCAAATTAATTTGCGTAAGGAACCAACTTTTGGTGAACCCTCAGACAAAATATCTGACAAAGTAGAGAATAACGAAACCCCAACTACGGCTAACCCGACGGCAAAAGAAACCATTTCCGTTTCTTTGCATTCCAGTAAAGCCCCGGGCTACACCTTCACCCCCGTGATGAAGCGTCCGTTGGAATCGGCAAGCCAATTTTCTACTCTTGAAGAGAAAGCTATGATTGAAAAAAATGAATCCCCAACATCGAATGTAACCAAACCGACCCAAGCGACCGGTTTTGCCTTCGCTCCGGTCAATGAAAAGACGGAAGCCGCCTCTACCGAAGAGCCAAAAGCTGCTCAAGATACGCCAAAAACGGAATCGGCGGAAACAACAGCGAAAGCACAAGTAACGACAGATACCACTATCCAATCCGCATCGAAAACCAATGAGGTTGAACGTGTGATTCCGGTTCAACCGCCTGCCGACGCGAAAGCCAAGCCGACAATCCCGACCTTAGACAAGGTGCCGTCCAAATACCGCCGTTTATTATTGGTCGGCGGATTAGGCGTGGTGTTATTGTTGGTCTTTTTCCTACTAAAACCGAGCACACCGGAAACCGTAGAGGAATTACAACAACAAGGCACCAGTTTGCCGATTGAATTCCGCCCGGTCGATGAAGCGGAAGCCAAACGTGCGGAAGAAGAGGCCAAAGCTTTACAAGAAAAAGCAAGACAAGAAGCGGAAGCATTGGCTCAACAACAAGCTCAGCAGGCACAACAGGCTCAGCAATCCGAAGCATTACCTCAAACTCAAACACAGCAGCCGGCTGCGACGACACCTGAACAACCGACATTAACCACGGCGACTACACCGGTGGAACAATCCGCCACAGAAATCGTTGCCGTTGCAGTGAAACCGATTGAACCGACCAAACCGACAACCGGCGGCAGTGTCATTCACCAGCCGGAGCAAAATGTTGTCATTAAAGTCGAACGACCGAAAACGGTAGAAAAAACCGTCGAAAAACCAAAACCGGCGGTTCAACAACCGAAAACCGACGCTAAAGCACAAACTACTGCGGCAAAACCAAAAACGGAAAGCACAAAACCGACTGCACCTGCTGCCGTTTCAAGTAAAACCATGACGGTACCGAAAGGCGTTTCACTGATGCAAGTATTCCGTAATCACGGGCTGAATATTGCGGATGTCAATGCCATGAGCAAAACCAACAATGTGGTCAGTCGTTTGAAAGAAGGTGAAAAAGTCACCGTACGTTTAGATAAAAATAACCGAGTCACCGAATTAACCATCGGTTCGGGCGGTAAATTTGTCCGTCAGGCTGACGGCAGTTATACGTTTAAATAACGAAAACAATGAGGAGCAACGTCGCCGCGTTGCTCTTTTTTATATTTATTTCAATTTTTTATTAAAATGGAGAAGGAGGAAATTCAAGATGCATTTCCGTCATATGAAAAAAATACTGACGCTGTCTTTCAGCGTGATGTGGTTAAGCGGTTGCGTTGCACCCGTTGAGCAGGTGCAACAAGCACAAAAGGACAGCGACATCACCGTAAAAGAAACGCGTTCTACCGAAAAAAATATGCCTGTTACCGAATATGTCTGCGATAAAGACAAAATCGTCAGAGTACAAACCCCAAAAACACCTAAAAATAAAACGATCACCGTGACGTTTAATCAGGCATCGCACAAACTCTCTTCCACCGTCGTTCAACACGGGAAAAAATACAGCAATATCCGCTGGGTATGGCATGAGCAAAACGGCAAATGTACCTTACGGGATAACCGTAACAATGTATTAGCGGAAAATTGCGTAAAAAAACAGTAGGATTGCCTTCCATGAATATTTTGGTTATCGCACCGTCTTGGGTCGGAGACATGATGATGTCTCACGCCCTTTATCAACAACTTAGCGTGAATTACCCGAATTGTCGGATTGACGTGATGGCACCGGATTGGTGCCGACCGTTGCTTTCCCGTATGCCGGAGGTACGCAATGCCATTTCCATGCCGATCGGACACGGCGAATTTGCCTTATGCAAGCGGTACGATTTGGGCAAAAATTTACGAAATCGGTACGATATGGCCATTGTGTTGCCGAACTCGTTGAAATCGGCGTTTATTCCGTTTTTTGCCAAGATACCGCTTCGCCGAGGCTGGAAGGGCGAAATGCGTTACGGTTGGTTAAATGATCTGCGTCGCAACAAACAAGATTATCCGATGATGGTACAACGTTATATTGCCTTGGCTTTTGATCAAGGCTCCATTCCGTCGGCAGATCATTTACCTATCAGCTACCCTTATTTGAAGGTGGATGCGGAGCAGCTGTCACAAACCAAGCGACATTTTGCCAAACAACTTGAGTATGCGGAAAACCGCAAAGCAATCGGTTTTTGCCCGGGTGCCGAATTCGGACCGGCGAAACGTTATCCGCATTATCATTATGCCACGCTCGCGCAGGCGCTGATTGAACAAGGTTATGCCGTGCGCTTGTTCGGCTCGAAAAAAGATGAGGAAGTCGGCGAACGCATCCGTCAACATTTGCCTTCCCATTTACAACGTTACTGTATCAATCTTGCAGGACAAACGGATCTCAATCAGGCGGTGGATTTAATTGCCGATTGTCAAGCCGTGGTGAGCAACGATTCGGGGTTAATGCATGTTGCGGCGGCGTTGAACCGACCGCTTGTTGCGCTTTACGGACCGACCAGCCCGCAATATACGCCGCCGTTATCTAAAAAAGCGGCTGTTCTCCGTTTAATTGACGGCGGATTAATTAAAATCCGCAAAGGCGAAGGGCAAGACGGCTATCATCAGAGCCTGATTGATTTAAAACCTGAAAACGTGCTGGAACAACTCAATCAACTTTTGGCTGACCACTCGAATGCGGACTAATTCACTTTTACTCTCCATCATATCGTTCGGTCAGTAAGCGGAGAAAATTTTGGTGGAAATTCAATACATTTATTCTACGCAAACCATTTTTTCCTTTGCCAAAAGGATCGGGAAAACGGTATATCGCGGCAATAAATATCTTAAGATGATTTCATGGCTCGACCCGATTATCTTTATCCTCTTTTATGCCGTCGTGTTTTTTCTCTTTACCTTTTTGAGTGACTATACGGACGTCTTCGCGTTTTATGAGGAACACGAAACGGTCAGCCGCTTAAAATGGGTACTTGTGGCGATTAGCTTGTTGGTAGGGATCTATTCGATTGCGTTACGCCAATATTTGATTGAAAAGGCACGAATCACGATGACCGAACAGCGATTGGACAACACCGTCATCCTTTTACGTTTAACCGATGACGGGCTCTATCAGCAATTTGTCGGCGGCTATACGTTGACCGAATACGGCTGTATCAATAAAACCTATCGTCTTCAAGACCACTTGATCATCTTATTGAATCAAGCCTATTTTTATGCTGTTCCGCTCACGGCGTTTGCCGAAGAAGAACAGGCACAACAATTTGAACGTACTTTACGTGAAAGGTTGGCACAATCATGAATATCTGTTTGGTAAAAACCTCTTCGATGGGGGATGTCATCCACACTCTTCCTGCGTTGACCGACGCCCAACGCATCATCCCGAATTTGCAGGTAGATTGGGTCGTTGAACAGTCTTTTGCCGAAATCCCCCGGTGGCATGGTGCGGTAAATCAAGTGATCCCCGTCGCCATCCGCCGTTGGCGGAAAAACCTGTTGTCCGCTCAAACATGGCAGGAATGGCAAACATATAAAACACAGCTTCAAACAACACAATACGATGCGGTCATTGACGCTCAAGGTTTGTTAAAAAGCGCCCTGTTGGCGACACGTTTAGCCAAAGGCACCAAATACGGTTATGACAAACACAGCGCGCGGGAAGGACTGAGTGCCTGTTTTTATGATAATACTTTCTCTATTCCTTATCACCAACATGCCGTCGAACGTATCCGCCAATTATTCGCCCGAAGCCTTGGTTATACCGTACCGGAAAGCATCGGGGATTATGGACTTCGTGCACAATTTGCAAATTATTTGCCGGATCCGACCGCTTGTTCACCTTACCTTATCGCAGTACACGCAACTACCCGCGAAGATAAACATTGGCAAGAAGCCTATTGGGCAACGCTATTCAAATCGCTGACGACACAGGGTTTTGACGTTCGTTTGCCTTGGGGAAACGAACGGGAACGGGAACGGGCGGAACGTTTGGCTAAGATTTCGGAACGGATTACGGTATTGCCGAAATTAACTTTGACCGAATTGGCGCAACAGATTGCCGGCGCACGGGCGGTGATTTCCGTTGACACCGGTTTAAGCCATTTAACCGCCGCCTTGGATAGACCGAATATTATTTTATACGGTGCCACGGATCCCCAATTAATCGGCGCTTACGGAAAACACCAAATCTATTTGTCCGGCAATGGTATGGAGACGATTTTGCCTCAACAAGTCGAAGAAGCATTGTCCGAGTTGTTTAGCGCTAATGGCGCCAAAACGTCGGACTTAAAATCACCAATAACGTGAACACTTCCAAACGTCCGCAAACCATCGCAAAGGTGAGCACCCATTTGGCACTGTCGGGTACATGTACGAAATTGTTACTTACCGTCCCCAGTGCCGGCCCGAGATTATTCATACTGGCGATAACCGCATTCAGCGCATCAAACGTTTCCATCCCGCAGGCAATACTGGCAAGCCAACATAATACGAATACAAAGAAATAAGCGGAAAAAAACGCCCATACGCCTTCCACAATCCGTTCGGACAACACATGTTTGCCAAGTTTAATCGGTTGAATCACATTCGGATGAATAAAACGATGAACTTCCCGTCTGCCTTGTAAATACAGCAACAGTACTCGGAACATTTTTAAGCCGCCGCCGGTGGAACCGGCACAACCGCCGATAAATGACGCCAACACTAATAATAGCGGCAAAAAGGAAGGCCATTGGCTGAAATCGTTGGTGGTAAAACCTGCCGTCGTCGAAATCGATACCGACTGAAACAGCGCTTGAATAAAGGTAGTCGAATGATTATCAAAGTAGTTGTACAACAACAATACGGCGAAGCAAATGACAAACAGTGACAACTGCACCAAAATAAAAAAACGGAATTCGTAATCTTTCCAATATAGACCGAAAAAACTCGATCGATTGCTGCCTTTGTAACGATCATTAAATTGATCAAATACCGCAAAATGCAGCGCAAAGTTACAAGATGAGATCAACAAAAACAGCACGGTAATCAGATCAATCACCGGGCTGTTAAAATAACCGATACTCGCGTCATGGGTTGAGAATCCGCCAATGGCGACCGTGGCAAAACTGTGGGAAATCGCATCAAAACCGCTCATTCCGGCAAACCAGTAAGCTAACGCGCAAAGGACGGTTAAGGAGACATAAATCATCCACAACGCTTTGGCGGTTTCAGCAATACGCGGACGCATTTTCTGTTCTTTGAGCGGACCGGGCATTTCCGCACGGTATAACTGCATACCACCGATTCCCAACAATGGAATAATCGCCACCGCAAGTACGATGATCCCCATACCGCCGAGCCATTGCAGGAACTGACGATAGAATAAAATCGCTTTCGGCAAAGAATCCAAACCGGTAATCACCGTCGCACCGGTGGTGGTTAAACCGGAAAACGATTCAAAAATCGATTCGGAAAAGTTAAGATCCGGGTTTTCCAACAAGATAAACGGTACCGCACCTAACGAACCGAGGACAACCCAAAACAACACCACGATTAAAAATCCTTCGCGCGAACGTAGCTCTTGCTTATATGTTCGACAAAACCACCATAGTACCGTTCCCACACTAAAATTAAGTAAAAACGCCTCTAAAAACGAACGCCCGCCGCCGTCACCATAAATTAACGCCACAAATGCAGGGGCGAGCATGGTGAACGAAAAGCACATGATAAGAATGCCGACGATGCGGATAATGGACAAAAATTGCACGGAAAATCCTTGTTGTTATCAGATAACGAAATGGTACTCCGCTTTTCGCATGAGTCAAATCATTTGCTATAATGCCCCACTTTTATCACAAGCGGTACGATTTCATGGAAAATTTGCAAAACGAACAACCCGACTGGAAGCCGTCGGCAACCATTCCACATTTATTGAAACGGGCGGAAATCATGGCGGAAATCCGTCAATTTTTCACCGAACGGGGCGTGCTTGAAGTGGAAACCCCTGCCATGAGCGAGTTTTCCGTCACGGACGTTCACCTTTCCACTTTCAGTACACCATTTTTGTCGCCGTTTTCAAGTCAGGCAAAAACCTTGCATCTGATAACCAGCCCCGAATATCATATGAAACGGTTACTCGCCGGCGGTAGCGGTCCGATTTTCCAAATTTGCCGCGTCTTTCGTAATGAAGAAGCGGGTGTTCGGCATAATCCCGAATTTACTATGTTGGAGTGGTATAGACCGCATTTTGATATGTACCGCTTGATTAACGAAGTGGATGATCTGCTGCAGCAAATTTTAGACTGCGAACCGGCGGAATCCTTTAGCTATCAATTTGTATTTCAAACGTATGTCGGCTTGGATCCCCTTTCTGCTACAAAAGTCCAACTTATCGCGAAAGCCCGCGAGCAGGGTTTGCAATGTGACGACGATGAAAACCGCGATACACTATTGCAATTCTTATTCGGTCATTTAGCCGAACCTAAAATCGGCCAGGATCGTCCGACGGTGGTGTACCATTTTCCGGCAACTCAAGCGGCATTGGCGCAAATCAGTACCGAAGATCACCGGGTTGCCGAGCGTTTCGAGTTTTATTACAAAGGGCTGGAACTTGCCAACGGCTTCCACGAACTCAGTGATGCCAAAGAACAGATTCGTCGCTTCGAGCAAGATAACGTGCAGCGTGAAGCGATGGGGCTACCGGCTCAACCGTTGGATACGCGTTTTCTGGATGCGTTGCGGGCGGGTATACCGAATTGTTCGGGAGTCGCCCTGGGGGTTGATCGCCTGATGATGATTGCCATGCAAGTCGAGCGTATCGATCAGGTTATGGCGTTTGGGGTGGAAAGGGCGTAGTGTAGAACCTGACTGATAGCGCGAACGTCCCGCGCGTGCTAAAAACGCCTTAAATAATCAATTTGCAAATGTTTATTTATAACTGACCGCTTGTCGAATATAGAGCATGAGTGAGACGCTCGCACCGGTAAAACAATAGAGAAAAAACCAAAAGGAACAACCTTGAACGATTTATTTATTATTGACTCACACTGTCATTTGGATGCTTTAGATTATGAAACCCGCCACAACAATGTGGACGACGTGATCGACCACGCCAAATCTCGCGGCGTTCGACAAATGATCTCAATTTGCACCACCTTGGGTCGCTTTGAAGCGATGAAGCAATTGACTGCTCACCGCAGTGAAGTAGTGCTCTCTTGCGGCGTTCATCCGTTGAATGTGGAAGACGAACCGTTTGACTACGACAAACTCTTCACATTGGTAAAAGATCCGCATGTCGTCGCCGTGGGGGAAACCGGGTTGGATTATCATTACACGCCCGAAACCAAGGCGTTGCAACAATCACTGTTTGAACAGCATATTGAGGTGGCAAAATTGGTCGGTAAACCGCTCGTTGTTCACACCCGATCGGCGCGTGAAGATACGATGCATTTTTTAGAAAAAGGTCACGCCGAACAGTGTGGCGGTGTGTTACACTGCTTTACGGAAGATTGGGCGATGGCAAAACGGGCGTTGGATATCGGTTTTTATATTTCAATGTCGGGCATTATTACTTTTCGCAATGCGGAAGCATTGCGGGATGTCGTACGAAAAGTCCCGCTTGATCGCCTGTTAGTCGAAACGGATTCGCCTTATTTAGCGCCGATACCTTATCGCGGTAAGCCGAATCAGCCCGCCTATGTGCGTGAAGTTTGCGAATATGTCGCAACATTAAAAGGCGTTTCCCTTGAAGAATGTGCTAACATTACCACTCAAAACGTGCGAGAATTGTTTAAAATTTAATATGTCGAGCGGGATTTTTCCCCACTGTTTTAACGTGATACAAACCGAAAATATCGGTTAAGGGATTTCTATGAAAGCAATGGTTAAATACTTTCTGATTTTAGTTTCACTCTCACTGCATATCGTGTTAGTCGGTGCCGTGAATTATGCTATGCCGAGCTATGACCGAACCATGGTGACGGGGATGGAAGTCCGCCGTATGGATAAAGACGGCATTATCAGCCAAGCCAACCCGGCGGACGGTGCGGTTCGAGACGTTTATTTCTTATTTACCGAACAGCCGGAAACCAAAAAAGTCATGGTATACCGCAATGAAGATACCGGTTGGGGTTTACCGCCTTATTTCAAATTCGGCTCGGCGGATATTCAAGCCAAAGCCCAAGCTTATGCGAATGAAAAACAGATCGTTGAAATTAAATACTACGGTTGGCGCATTAACTGGTTAAACGAATTCCGCAATATCGTTTCAATCAAACCGCTGGCGGAGGGCGAAACCCTTTCAAAACCATGGTTCAGCTACATTTTTTACGCTTTCTTTGCTTTAACGTTCTTCTTGTCGATACAGTTTATCCGCGGATGGTTCGATAGTTCTAAATAAACAAATTCCCCGCTCCCCTGCCGGCAGAGGAGCGAAAGCGGATACAGCCTGATAATAAATAAGCATAATGACCACCTACTTCATCGCCGATCTGCATTTAAACGAATCCCAGCCCGAAGTGACGGCGCTGTTTTTGCAATTTATGCGTGAAAACGCACCGCTTGCCGAAGCGGTGTATATTTTAGGGGATTTGTTTGATTTTTGGATTGGCGATGATGAGCAATCGGTGCTTATTCACACCGTCAAACAAGCAATCCGTCAAGTGACCGAAAAAGGTGTTCCGTGCTATTTTATCCACGGTAATCGTGATTTTCTGATTGGGAAACGCTTTGCCGAAGATACGGGAATCACGTTGTTACCTGATTATCAACTAATTGATTTATATAACAAAAAAACCTTAATTTGCCACGGTGACACACTTTGTATTGACGATATTAACTATCAACAATACCGCCGAAAAGTGCATCAAAAGTGGCGACAATATCTTTTCCTCTGTTTACCGCTTTCACTACGCCTTAAAATCGCGCAAAAAATCCGAGCCAAAAGCCGTACCGATAAACAGCAAAAACCCGCTGAGATCATGGACGTAAACCCTGACTTTACCGCCCAAGTTGTGGATAACTATCAAGCCGAGCAGCTGATTCACGGACATACCCACAGGCAAGCGGTACATACCCATTCCTTTCCCCCGTTTGCGGAAGAAGGTGCCGAAGGCGGAAGGAAACAATGCCGTTCTTTCACCCGAATCGTTCTTGGCGACTGGGGAAAAACCGCCTCTATTTTAGCGGTCTCACCCCAAGGTTTTGCTTTTAATGAGGAACGCTAAATGATAGATGTGATTATCCCCTGTTACAATGCCGAAAAAACATTACAACGTGCGGTACAAAGCGCACTAAACCAACCGCAGTTAGGGACGTTATGGCTGATTGACGACGATTCGACGGATAATACCTTTGCGTTGGCGCAACAATTTGAAGCGCAAGTGCCGACGAAAATTCGTGTGGAAAAAATGCCTCGTAACAGTGGCGCGGCAAAGGCGCGAAATTGGGGGGCACTACAAAGTGAAGCGGAATTTATCGCCTTCCTCGATGCCGATGATGCTTATGAAAATAATGCGCTGCAAGTCGCGGAAGCTATTTTCGATTATCGTCCTCAAGCCGTGGTCGTTCGTCTTGCGTTAAAACCTATCGGAATTGCCGAGCGCTATGCGACTCACCCGAATTTTGATTATGCGTGGCAACATATGCAAATGACCGGAGCCGGTAATACTGTGTACCGCCGCTCTTTTTTTATGGCGTGCGGCGGATTCCCGCAACATCCGTTATTCCGAGAATTCGGCGGAGAAGACGGCGCACTCGGTATTGCAACAACGAAACTCGGTTACGTAGCAACGGCATTTAATGATGCCGGTGTACTCAATTATTGCCGCGACGGAATGCATGCCGAACGGCTGTTGGATGCGATTTTATTTAATCAAAGACCGGACTATGTCACTGATGAGAAAATTGCACAAGCGAACGCCGTCACCGAACAAATTTGCCAACAAGTAAACGCTCTGGTTAAGCAGTTAGCAGAAACTAACGTGGGGATTTATCCGCTCGAACTGGAATGGAATTAATATATTGAAAAAAAATCGAAATCCACCTATTATAGGATTTTGCGATTCATTCTCAATTAAATAATATGAAGGTCATTTTTGTCCTCCTTGGATTCACCGCGCTGATTTTAGGCATCATTGGCATTATTGTGCCGGGCTTGCCGACAACGCCTTTTCTGCTATTGGCGTTGTATTGTTTCGGCAAAAGCTCCGAGCGCCTGAATCAATGGTTCCTCAGTACCTCGATTTATCGGAAATACTTGCAAAACTATGCCCAAACCCGCGCAATGACACTCAAACAAAAAGCCGGTATTTTAGCGTGTTCGGCACCTTTCTGTCTTTTCGCCTTCTTTTCTCTTCCCAATATCTTCGGCAAAATTGCCCTGGTCGCCGTGGTTATCGTGCAATATTATTACTTTATCTTTAAGATTAAAACTTTGGAAAACTAGCCGCTCACGGTAGAATAGCAAGCCGTCACTATTTGCAAAAAAGAGAATGAAAATGACCGCTTGTTTAAGTAAAGAAATCCTCAAAATTGGCCTGGTTTCGATATCCGACCGCGCTTCCGCCGGCGTATATGCCGACCAAGGCATTCCCGAATTACAGGCGTGGTTACACTCTGCGATTATCGCACCGTTTGACGTCGAGACCCGTTTAATCCCCGATGAACAAGCGGTCATCGAACAAACACTGATCGAGCTTGTCGATACACATGCTTGTCACTTAGTGTTAACGACCGGCGGTACGGGACCTGCCAAACGTGATGTCACCCCCGATGCTACCCTTGCCGTCGCCCACCGTGAAATGCCCGGTTTCGGTGAACAGATGCGACAAGTCAGCCTGCACTTTGTGCCGACGGCCATTCTTTCCCGCCAAGTCGGTGTGATTCGCCACGACTCGCTCATCTTAAATTTACCGGGGCAGCCTAAGGCGATTAGAGAAACCTTAGAAGGCGTAAAAGATCAACACGGAAACGTACTTGTTCGCGGTATTTTCAGCGCTGTTCCTTACTGTTTACAGCTGTTAAGCGACATTTATATCGACACTCACCCTGAAATTTGTGAGAGTTTTCGACCGAAAGCGGCGAAAAGATAAGATGAAAACCTATTTGAAAGATCTTCGTTGGGGCAAATTTAACCTCATCAAAGGCGATATGATTAGCGAGAGAGCCGCACATTACGGAGAATGGGCGGAAACCGAAGTGCGACTTCTCCGTCAACTCCTTCAACCGCATTCGACGGTCATCGAAATCGGTGCTAATATCGGCATGCATACGGTTCCGTTGGCAAAAGCCGTTCCGTCGGGGAAAGTACTGTGCTTTGAACCTCAGCGCATTATTTATCAACTTTTGTGCTGTAATTTAGCGCTGAATGATTTGGTTAATGTAGAAAGTTATCGACTGGGGGTCAGTGAACAAAACGGTACGGCGTGGATTGAGAGTAGCGATTACACTCAACCGTGGAATTATGGCAGTTTTTCGATTGATAAAGGTTTCAGTACGGAATATCCGTTTACCGGCAATATTTCAAAAGAAGAAATTGATATTATCGCATTGGATGACTTTGCCCCGATCAAGCGGTTAGATTCCCTCGATTTATTGAAAATTGATGCTGAAGGGTTTGATGCTAACGTGCTGAAAGGTGCGGTAAACACTATTCGACGTTTCCGCCCGTATATTTTTGTTGAATTTCAGTATGACACTTGTGACGAAGTGTTACATTTGTTAAAGCAAGAGAATTACCGTGTCGTTTGGGCGGTATCGCTTCGATACCAACCACAAAACTTTTATCAATCAGTGCCGTTTAATGAACTTGATACACATGCCGCCGATACCAATTTCTTGGCTATTCCGACAGAACGCATTGAAAATGCGGACAGTCGTATTTTGCCCTTCATCAACGGATTGAAAGAGGCTGTCTCGGCTGAGGATTTGGATAGCGATATCCCGATAATTCATATAACTTAAGTGCTAGGAACAAAGATGAAAAAAATTGAAGCTGTTATTAAACCATTTAAATTGGATGATGTCCGTGAAGCATTAACGGATGTCGGTATTCAGGGGATGACCGTCACCGAGGTCAAAGGCTTCGGTCGCCAAAAAGGGCATACGGAACTTTATCGCGGGGCGGAGTATGCCATCGATTTTCTGCCGAAAGTGAAGCTAGAAATTATCGTCACGGACGAACAGGTGGATGAATGCATTGAAGCGATTATCGACACCGCTCAAACGGGTAAAATCGGCGACGGTAAAATTTTTGTGTACGACGTAGAACGTGTGATCCGTATCCGTACGGGTGAGGAGAATGAAGAGGCAATTTAAGTTCCCTACTTTAACAAAGCAGGATACTGGGTTGAAAGAAACTTCGCCTCTTTTTTAAATAAGATAAAAGGAAACAAATGAAAAAAACAGGTTTGCCGTGGTTATGGCTAAGTGCTGTAGTGCTGGTCGTGGATTTATGGACCAAATATATTGTGGTACAACGGTTTGAGTTGTATGAAAGTGTCAATATACTGCCGATTTTTAACCTCACTTATGTTCGAAATTACGGTGCGGCATTTAGCTTTTTGGCGGATCACGCCGGTTGGCAAAAGTATTTCTTCTTAGGGTTAGCTATCGTGATTTCGATTGCGCTCGTGGTGATGCTGTTTAAAAATAATGCCGAACTTAAATTGCAAAACGCAGCTTATGCCTTAATTATCGGTGGCGCAATAGGGAATGCCGTTGATCGGGCCTATCACGGTTATGTCGTTGATTTTTTAGATTTTTATTGGGATATTTATCATTATCCGGTGTTTAACATTGCCGATATCGGTATTGTCGTGGGAGCCGGATTACTGATTTTAGACTCCGTGTTAGAACATCGTAAAAGTAAAAAAGAGTGATTAAATGAACATTATTTTAGCCAATCCGAGGGGCTTTTGTGCGGGGGTAGACCGCGCAATTTCAATCGTAGAACTTGCGTTGGAAATTCACGGTGCGCCGATTTATGTACGTCATGAAGTGGTGCATAACCGCTTCGTCGTCGACGGTTTAAAAGCTAAGGGGGCGGTTTTCGTCGAAGAGCTGGATGAGGTGCCGGACGGTGCGATTGTGATTTTCTCCGCTCACGGTGTCTCGCAAGCCGTACGTCAAGAAGCCAAACGTCGTGAATTAAAAGTGTTTGATGCGACCTGCCCGCTTGTGACTAAAGTCCATATGCAGGTGGCGAGAGCCAGCCGTAAAGGAACAAAAGCAATTTTGATCGGACACGAAGGACATCCTGAAGTTGTCGGTACCATGGGGCAATATGATAATGAAGAAGGCGGTATTTTCTTGGTCGAAGATGTAGAAGATATTGCCAAACTCGGTCTAAAAGATGATGAAGATTTGACGTTTATGACCCAAACGACGTTATCCATTGATGATACCAGTGATGTCATTGAAGCGTTAAAACGGAAATATCCGGCGATTCAAGGTCCGCGTAAAAATGACATCTGCTATGCGACGACCAACCGCCAACAAGCCGTACGCGAATTGGCAACACAAGCACAACTTGTGTTAGTCGTCGGATCTAAAAATTCATCGAATTCCAACCGCCTTGCCGAACTGGCTTCCCGCATGGGAACGCCGTCAAAGCTGATTGACGGCCCGCAAGACATCGATCCGAACTGGTTGGCAGGCGTACAAACCATCGGTATTACTGCCGGGGCGTCCGCGCCGGAAATCTTGGTACAATCCGTCGTAGAACACCTCAAAACTTTAGGTGCGACCAACGTGCAGGAACTGGAAGGTTGTGAAGAAAATACCGTCTTTGAAGTCCCGCGTGAATTACGCATTACGGAGGTAAATTGATGAACCGCTTTAAAATTGAATGGGAATGCCGTCGCGGCATGCGCGAATTGGATAAAATGATCATGCCGTTTTATCAGGAACATTTTGACAGCTTAAGCGATGCTCAACAGCAAACCTTTGTCGACATGCTGGGCTATACCGATCCGGAGTTATTCCGCTGGTTTATGAATCAGGACATACCGCCGACCGAAGCGCTGCAAGAGATGGTAAAACTCATTCAATCCAAGTTGGTGTATTGATTTGCATGTCCTTGTTTCGCTAAAAACATTATTTGCAAAATATCAGGCAAAACCGACCGCTTGTAACAAAGAAAAAAGTGATGGCAAGCCATCACTTTTTCATTCGGTTGTCGTATTCCGACACACTCAGAAAGCTTCAACGGTTCCTTCCAACCAATTTAATTTGAGATGATCACCGTTCGTGATTTGCTTCAAGCCCTCTCCCAATTGGATCACCATCGGAATCCGTAATGATTTGGCGATCAACGCCGCATGTGAAAACGCCGATCCCTCCGCAAGGCAAATTCCCGAAAACGAACGATCGAGTAACCCGACTAAGGAGGACGGATAAAGATCATCGCAACATAACAGATCGTTCGGCTGCAATGCCGGCAACGTAATTTCCACATCTTGCAGATTCGCCGTCAAACGGTAGGCAAGATCTTCCACATCGATCGCCCTTGCTTGCAAATAAGGATCATCCAATTGACGATATTGGTCGATCAAGGCACCGAAAACCTGTTCGCACGCCTCAAGCACATCCCCGTCTTCCACCAGCCGCTCGATTTCCTCCCGCACTTCATCCAACAGATATTGGTGAGCTTGAAACAGAAAACGAAAATCTTCGCTCAGCTTCGGATGCTGTTCCAGTTCACGCAGCTGAGCTTGAGTCAGCTCAATGGCGTCTTCAAGTTCAATACAAGCGGTGCGATCTTCACGCAGTTTTGCAAAATGTTGACGAAAACAGACCGCTTGTCCTTCGATCGCGTCAGGGAAAATCGTGATCCCTTGTTGCACTTTCGTGTCAATCACTTTGACAGATTCATCAAAATGGCGGGTTGCCAACGTTTCCAATGCCGCAAGCACTTGCTCCGCCTCCTCCCCTTCGGCATAGAAAGTGATCACTTGTTGAGGGAGAACCTGAAGTTGAAGTAATTGATTATAACTGCGGGCATCGGCAAATTTTTGCTGATATTTGACCCAAACCTGTGCTTGGAAAGGAGAAACGGCTTGTACGATTTTGGCCGCCGGACGGGCATGGATTCCGTGAGGATTTTTGACAATCCAATCAAATGCACGTGCCGAGGAAGACGGACGATTTTCCGTATCGGTTTGTGGCGACTCTTGTTCACCCAGTTGCTCACGTTTGGCGTTCAATGCATTTTCCGCTTCCCTTATAACCTGAGATAAGCTCGCCCCGTTTGAGGCGCTGACGACGGCGGCTAAAGCCCCTTCAACCAATGGTGCCGAACAGAGTTTGACATTTTTTGCCATTTCCGGGCCGATCAGATCCAATGCCGCTTCGGCACTTAACAGTGCACTGCCGAGATCCATCAGGACAACGACACCTTCCGGGCTATACACTTGTTCTATGGCGGACATAATCCGAACGGCATCCGTACCGATGGCATTTTCCGGTTCCGCCATACCGGCGGCAATCGCGATTTTACAGCCCTGATTCATCTGTTCGGCTAATTCCGCCACCCCGCAAGCTAAGGTATAAGAATGAGAGACCAACACAATATTAACCATGCATCACCTCATAGAATGCTTCAATCATCAACATCGCCGAGGTTGCGCCCGGATCTTGATGACCGATACTTCGTTCGCCCAAATAACTTGCCCGCCCTTTTTTTGCCTGTAACGGAACGGTATCCGCCAGTGCCTTTTTCGCCAAAACAAGCGCTTGAGCCGGATCCGCATTGATTTGCAAGTCAGTAACCACCGGCAACCAAACATCACACATGGTTTTATCGCCGATTTCCGCTTTTCCTCGGGCAACAACACCGTTCACGCCGTCTTGTAACGATTGGCTGAATTCCGCTAAGGTTAAACTCTCTTTGCCCGCCGTGGATTGCGCCATTTTCATAAACAGCGTGCCGAACAGCGGACCGCTTGCCCCGCCGACGCTGGACAGTAGAGTCATGCCGACGGTTTTGAAAATCGTGCCGATATCACTGTTTTCCAGCGTCGGCAATTTTTCCGCCACTTTACTGAAGCCGCGCTGCATATTTAAACCGTGATCCGCATCACCGATTGCCGTATCCAGTTCGGTCAGAAAAGCTTGGTTCGCGTGAAATTTTTCCGCACAACGAGCCAGCCACTGAAGCATCTGCGATTTACTGATATTCATGCGTTGTCCTTATTTTCCATTACCATTTCAACGCCGGGGTGTTGACCGGGGCATCAAAGAGACCAAGGTCACGCTCATCCACTTTTAACAGTGTAATCGATATCCCCTGCATATCCAATGAGGTACAAAATGAACCGACCATGCTACGTTCCACACGTAGCCCGAATTGTTCACAATTATGTTTGAGCCGCGCAAACACGGCATAAAGTTCGGAAGTCGGTACGGCACCCAAGTTATTGACCATCGCAATAACGCGGTTACCGAATTGCAATGCGGTTTTGCGCTGTTCTTGTTCTTGCCAACAGCCTGCTTCACGATCCCATACCCGAATGGTGCGCTGGTAGTCACCGTTTTCAATCAGGGTGGCGAACATTTGATCGACGGTATCGTTTAAATTGGTGAAGGTGCGACGTTCAATACCCGGCTCACCGTGAATACCGACACCGAATTCCATTTCATCTTCCGCCAACGTAAAAGAAGGTTTTCCGGCTGCCGGCACAGTGCAAGCGCCTAACGCAATGCCGATGGAATGCCCGTTATTGTTGAGTTTGTGTCCGAGTTCGACAAGCTCATCCAAATCTTGCCCCTGTGCCGCCGCCGCACCAAGCAGGCGTTCAATCAGCACGGTATTTGCCACTCCGCGACGACCGGCAGTATACAAACTGTCTTTCACCGCCACATCATCATCCACCAACACGGAAGCGACTTTCACACCGTCGCCGTGCAGTAATTCCACCGCCGTTTCAAAATTCAGCACATCGCCGGTATAATTTTTGATAATCAGTAAAACCCCGTTACCGCTGTCCACCGCCAACCCGCATTCATACATTTGATCGGGAGTCGGAGACGTGAAGATAGCGCCCGGACACGCACCGTCCAACATACCTTGTCCGACAAAACCGGCATGCATCGGTTCGTGCCCGCTGCCACCGCCCGAAATCAATGCGACCTTATTGGCAACCGGCGCATCGCGACGGGTCACATAAACCGGATCATGGTGCACGTTTAATCCCGGATGAGCCAAACTGAGCCCCAATAATTGCTCATCGAGAATGCGTTCAACATCATTAATCAGTTTTTTCATAGACAAGATTCCTTCTGTTAGCTAAAAAAACAGAAGAACAATAGCAAAGAATTAGGTTTGATGTTGCGATCTCGCTCACAAAACGGAAAATTTGTGAGCGAAAAAGAAATTTTGAGATGAGCAGCTATAAGGTCATTTGCAAAAAAGCCCGCCATACAGACCGCTTGTATATGCTTGCGGGCACTGAAATTAAGCAATCCTAACCGCGTGATAATGGCTGGTCGGATTGACGATAAGTTCACGGGCGGCAATCAATTGTAATTCATAACTGCCGTGCTGATGGGTCATTTCCATCACGGCATTCACCGCATTGGCGGTGTGTTCAAAGGCTTCCACATCCGATTTACCGTTGAGTAAATTCGCCAAGAAAAGCCCTGCGGTTAAATCACCGACGCCGACCGGCTCTTTGGCAAACGCATGCAACGGACGGCTGATATGCCAAATCCCTTCTTGGTTGGCAAGCAGCATTTCGAATTGACTCGGATCTTTACCCACGCGACTTAAATGTTTGACCAACACCCGTTTCGGTCCCTTGCTTAAAATGACTTTAACCGCTTCAATCGCTTGCGTAAAGTTTTCAACGGTTAACCCGCTCAGTTCCCGTAATTCCACCAGATTCGGGGTGATGATGTCCGCTTGCGCCATCGCCAGATTAATCAGCCCTTCCTTAACGCCGTCGGCAACAATACAACCTTTATCGGGGTGTCCCATCACCGGATCGCATAGATAAATTGCTTTAGGGTTACGTTGTTTGATTATGTTGAAAGCATTAACGATTTCTTCAACCTGTTCAGCCGAACCGATGTAACCCGATACAACAGCATCGCATTTTTCCAATGCACCGATTTCATCGATACCGCGAATAATTTCACCGATTTGCTCTTTCGGTATCACCATCCCCGTCCATTTACCGTATTGAGTGTGATTAGAGAATTGAACGGTATTCAACGCCCAAACGTCAATACCGAGCAGTTGCATCGGGAAAACGGCGGATTTATTGCCGGCATAGCCGTAAACGACATGGGATTGGATGGAGAGTACATTTTTCATTCGATTACCTCTAAGTCTACGTCAAACAGGGAGAACGTTGTGATAAATATTGATAGGAAGCGGGATATGTCCAAAACAAACAAGCGGTCGGTTTTTGCAAATATTTTACAAAATCCGACCGCTTGTCAGCCGATTATACGTAACCGTAATTCATTAAACGTTGGTAACGGCGATCCAACAGTGCTTCGGCATTGAGCGGCGCTAAATCAGCCAAATCGTCCAACAAACGCTGTTTTAAATTTGCCGCCATTTCATCGAAATTGCGGTGTGCGCCGCCTAACGGTTCGGGCACGATGTTATCGATTAATTCCAACTCTTTTAAACGTGGTGCGGTCAAGCCCATCACATCGGCGGCGGTAGAGGCTTTCTCGGCGCTTTTCCACAAAATGGACGCACAACCTTCCGGCGAAATCACCGAATAAGTACTGTATTGCAACATGTTTACTTTATCGCCGACACCGATAGCTAACGCGCCGCCGGAACCGCCTTCACCGATTACCGTACAAATCACCGGCACTTTTAAGGTGGACATTTCACGCAAGTTACGGGCAATGGCTTCCGATTGACCGCGTTCTTCCGCGCCGATTCCCGGGTAAGCGCCCGGCGTGTCGATAAAGGTAATGATCGGTAAATTAAAGCGCTCCGCCATTTGCATTAAACGTAACGCCTTACGGTAACCTTCCGGCGCCGGCATACCGAAATTCCGTTTGACTTTATCTTTTACCGTACGACCTTTTTGGTGGCCGATAATCATCACCGGACGACCGTCGAGGCGGGCAATGCCGCCGACGATCGCTTTGTCGTCTGCAAACGCGCGGTCACCCGCCAATTCATCGAATTCCGTAAAAATGCGCTCGATATAATCTAAAGTATACGGACGACTCGGATGGCGCGCCATCCGTGAAATTTGCCATGCATCCAAATCAGCAAAGGTTTTTTTGGTTAATTCTTCACTTTTTTTTTGTAAACGCGAAATTTCATCGTCCAAGTTAATTTTATCGTCATTACCGACCGCAGAACGCAATGCTTCAATCTTTGCTTCAAGCTCGGCAATCGGTAATTCAAAATCTAAATATTCGGTACTCATAGTTTTTCCTATCAGGTTAGCGGAAACAAAATCAGCGTATTCTATCAGTGAATTGCAAGAAAGGGGAATAATGCAAACGGATTTCTCGCAATTTTTGCAATTTTCATGACAGATCCGACCGCTTGTAAACGCGCCGTTCAGCTGACTGTAAACTGTCCGAGGCAGCCTCGGTCTCTCAACATTAAATCAGACACGCCGAAGGTAAAGGGTAATTTTTCCGAGGCGCTGTGGTCGAATTTAACCAATAACGTGACTTCCTGATCGTTGTCAATCCAAACGGTATCGCGCCAAGCCAACAACGCATGCGGCTCTTTCTCGCGTTGCCGTGTTTCAATAATGAATTTCGCCCCTTGTACGGTAAAGCCGACCGCCTCGGTACTGCGGACATACCAGCGTTCCACACTGTCTTTGACTGCCTCGAAATCAATCCGTTTCGGATCAAAACGCTGTTGATTGATTAAACGATCCGTCGGACGCAACACAAATTTACGTTCCGCCGAGACGTTTAACTGAAAATCGGCTACGGCAAACGGCGGCAGTTGCGGCTCGGTATTTAACGCCGAAGGCAAACCTTCCGGGCGTAATTCCAACACAACGTTATCTTCCAAATCGTCATCGTCACTAAACAATTGCCCGATTTTATACATGAAATCACGCGGTTCACCGCTGATCAACGAAACGCGGTCCCCTTCGTTCAAGTTGATCAAAATTTCAATGCGTTCGGAAGGTGCCAACTGAATATTCGACATTTCAACCGGCTTGGCCAAGTAGCCGAGACCGGAGGCGATTAAGTACAGTGGTTGTTGATTATCCAAACGTAAATCATAGCGGCGTGAAAGTGAGGCGTTGACCAAACGTAAGCGCACCCAGCCGCGCGGCACCGTTACATACGGGGAAGCCTGCCCGTTCACCAATAAACGTTTACCGAAAAATTGAGCGGATTGGGTATTCAACACCTGGATACCGTCTTTGTTGATTTGCTGATCCTGCAAAATTAACGGAATATCGTTCACTCCGTATTTGTTGGGTAATTGTGCTTTACGGCTTTCGCTGTCTTCAATCAGCCAAAAACCGACTAAACCGCGATATACCTGAAAGGCGGAATTGAACATCGTCTCGGCGTGATACCAACAGGTACAAGCGGGTTGGTTGACGGATAAAATCGGTGACCAACTGCTTGTTGGCGGCAGTTTACGGTGAATCGATCCGATCATTTCCGTCGGTGCCGACAGCCCTTGAATATTGATGGAAATCGCTTGCGGTAAATTGTTGGAATAGGTCAGTTTGACAAAATCACCCGATTTTACCCGTACCGTCGGAGCCAAATAACGTCCGTTAGCGCCCCAAACTTCGACCAATTTACCGGCTATGAATTGGGTTTGCGCCGGTCGAAAATCCAAGCGCACCGGACGCCCTCTCCCGACATCCATTAACGGCGGTATCACTAAGGCGGGGCGGTCTTTTGCCAGCAGCGGTTTCGGTGCAAAGACAAGCGCACCGGCGACGGAAGCTCGCTTGATAAATTGTCGACGGGAAAGTTTCATCATAGATTATTTACGTTCAAGTTCAGCGACTTCTTGATCCAATTCTGCTATTTTTGTCTGCATGGTGTGATAGCATTTTTCGATCAATTCTTTCAAATTATCACGGCTATAGCCACTCGTATCGATCGGATCAAGGGTTTCACAGATAACGACTCCGTTATTCAGCCGATTCAGATCGATTTTATCGTGCGTGGTTGAACACACGACCGGAACGATCGGCACGCCCGCCGCAATAGCCGTGTGAAACGCCCCGGTTTTGAACGGGATTAGCCCGCGCCCGCGACTACGGGTGCCTTCCGGAAACATCCACACCGAAATCTGCTTTTCTTTGATGATGTTCGCTACGGTGTTCATGGTATTAATTGCGCTGCTGCGTTTTTCACGATGAATAAAAATATTTCCGGTCGCCCAATAGACTAAACCGAAAAACGGAATCCAAATCAGACTTTTTTTACCGATACTGACGGTACGCGGCGGTACCATGGCGGCAATCGTGATCATATCGTAGTTATTTTGGTGATTCCCGATATAAATTGCCGGTTGGTTAAATTCCGGTTTCGGACGGGTAATCAATTTAATCCCCAATAACGGATGTAATGCCCCGAACATTTTTGCGACCACGCTGACGCTGTCCGGATGACGACAACGAATCAAAGCGTAAACGGTACCGATAATGGAAATGATGACGGCAAGCGATGAAATGACAATGATGCGAAGAATCTTCAACATAACAATAACCTTAGAATAAAAAGACGGACAAAGTATAGCGGAGATAAAGGCAAATAGCCAAACGATAAACATCGTTTAAAGACGTTTTAAACCGTTTGAATCCGCCGTAAAAATCGTTATATTGGAGAAATCTTTCCCACACACTTAAAGAGAGGTATTTATGAGCCACATCACATTAGCCGGCAACCCGATTGAGGTGAACGGTCAATTTCCGACAAAAGGTAACGTCATTTCCGATTTTACCTTGGTTAACAACGGATTAGCCGAGGTTTCCTTGGCGGATTTTGCCGGTAAACGCAAAGTCTTAAATATTTTCCCAAGTATTGATACCGGCGTTTGCGCGACATCCGTGCGGGTATTTAATCAAAAAGCGGCAAATTTGAACAATACGGTGGTGCTCTGTATTTCCGCCGATTTACCTTTTGCCCAAGCCCGTTTTTGTGGTGCGGAAGGCATTGAAAATGCCCAAACGTTATCCACGTTCCGCAATAAAACTGTCCATCAAGCGCTGGGGGTCGATATTGCCACCGGTCCGCTTGCCGGGCTGACGGCTCGAGCCGTGATTGTGCTGGATGAAAACAACAACGTGCTGCATAGCGAACTGGTTCCTGAAATCAAACAAGAACCGAACTACGATGCGGCGCTTGCCGTATTATAACTCGCGGATTCAAGGTACGGGGGCGCCCGTACCGTTGTATACAAGCGGTCACTTTTCATCGTTATTTTACCATTTCCGTTCACCGAACAAAAAACAACCGCCATTTATTCCGTTTTTCTCATAAAACACAACATATTGTTTTCATTATATAAAAAATCAAGATCACGATCTTTTCGATGATTATACACGATCATTTTCAAAATCTGTCACATGGTTATCCACATTAGATGGGGATAAATTCCGAGTAATGTGCATAACATACGCACTTTCATCTGTGTTTAGCACGGATTATACCAAAACGGCTGTAATTTCATTCAAAGCTTGTGGATCCTTACAGGTCTGACAAGTATTTTTCCGATCTTTCCGGATCGCTTGTCGGATCAAACGGTTTACGGCGTTATACCGAACTTTCTTTGTATTTTCCTCAATATATCCACAACATTATCCACAGCTTGCAATATTTTAGCTAAAACCGACCGCTTGTTGATGTTGTGGTTGTTCAAAGGCGTGAATTATGAAACAATCAACGCCATATAAAAATGCAATAACGTAAGGCGGTCTGAATTGATCGATTTTGATGGTTACCGCCCAAATGTAGGCATCGTCATTTGCAATAAACACGGACAAGTTCTGTGGGCAAAACGGTTTGGTCAAAACTCTTGGCAATTTCCTCAAGGAGGAATTAATGAGGGAGAAAACATTGAATCGGCAATGTACCGTGAGCTCTATGAAGAAGTCGGTTTATCGAAAAAAGATGTACGATTGCTATGGGCGTCTAAATATTGGTTGAAATATAAACTCCCGAAACGCTTAGTGCGCACGGAAAACACTCAACCTGTCTGTATCGGGCAGAAACAGCGTTGGTTTTTACTTCAGCTTGTCGGCGACGAAAGTCTTATTAATTTAAAAGCGACCAAAGCACCGGAATTTGACGGCTGGCGTTGGGTCAGCTTTTGGTATCCCGTGCGACAGGTCGTTTCGTTTAAACGGGACGTTTACCGTAAAGTCATGAAGGAGTTCGCGCAAGTTTTGATGAACGAATCCTCGAAAGCGGAGGCGACGAAAACGCAGGAGGGAATAAAATCGGACAGACGGGAACACCGCACCGACAAACGGGAATATCGTAAACCTTATCGTACCAATAAAGGAAAGAACAAATGATTGAGGTTTTTTTCAGTTTTTTAGCCTTGGGCGCCGTTGCCGGTTTTTTGGCGGGGTTATTCGGTATCGGGGGCGGATTAATTATCGTCCCTTGTCTCGTCTATTTAATGCCGAAGGTCGGCGTGCCTCATGATTTATTAATGACCATTGCGCTGGGTACGTCTTTTTCCACGATTGTCGTGACGACCTTTTCCGCCGCACAACGTCATAACAAGCTGGGGAATGTCGATTGGTCCGTCGTGAAGTTTTTCGTGCCGTCATTAATGATTGCGGTCTTTTTAGCCGGATTGGTCGTCAGTGATTTGCCGAAAGCGCTCATGTCGAAAATCTTTGCGGTGATGGTGTTGTTTTTGGCGGCGAAAATGTTTTTGTCGCTCAAACCCAAAGCGACAAAACCGTTAACCACCCAATCGATAATTGTAGCGGGCGGTATTATCGGCGTACTGTCCAGCTTTGCCGGTATCGCCGGCGGTGCCTTTATCGTGCCGTTCTTAAACGGACGCGGAATAGAACTTAAACGGGCAATCGGTACCTCTTCATTATGCGGTTGTTTGCTCGGCTTCGCCGCTACCTTGAGTTTTATCTTGAGCGGTTGGAATAACCCGAATTTACCGGACTACTCGCTCGGTTATGTGTATTTGCCCGCCTTACTCGGCATTGTGTTAACCTCTTTTTTCACCTCCAAATTGGGGGCGAATGCGGCAAACGTATTGCCGGTACCGACACTGAAAAAAGCGTTTGCCGTGATGTTAATGCTGATTGCCGCTAACATGTTTTTTAAATAATTTGAGGATATATGAACGACGCGTTTTTAACTTTTCCGCAGATTAACCCGATTATTTTCAGTTTTGGTCCAATCAGCCTTCGTTGGTACGGGGTCATGTATTTGCTCGGCTTTGCCTTCGCCTATTGGCTCGGCACGCGCCGGGCAAAACAATCCGGCGGTGTTTGGAGCGTAGAGCAAGTCGATCAACTGCTCTTTAACGGCTTTTTAGGCGTAGTGTTGGGCGGCAGAATCGGCGATGTTTTCTTCTATAACTTCGATTACTTTTTGCACGATCCGCTTTATCTTTTCCGCATTTGGGAAGGGGGAATGTCGTTCCACGGCGGCTTGATCGGGGTGATTGTGTCAATGATTTGGACGTCCCGCCGTCAACAGCGTTCGTTTTGGCAAACCGCCGACTTTATTGCACCGCTGATTCCGTTCGGCTTAGGCATGGGACGCATCGGGAATTTTATTAACAGTGAATTATGGGGACGCGTCACCGATGTGCCGTGGGCGATGGTGGAAAAATATGCCGACGGTTCGTTCAGCCCGCCGCGCCATCCGTCACAACTTTACGAAGCCTTTTTAGAAGGACTGGTGTTGTTTTTGATTTTGAACGTCTTTATCCGTAAACCGCGTCCGACCGGTGCGGTGGCGGGACTATTCCTGCTCGGATACGGTACGTTCCGCTTTATCGTGGAATATTTCCGCGAGTTTGATCCGAATGTCAATACGGCGGCGGATGTCATTACCCGCGGGCAACTGCTCTCTTTACCGATGATTATCGGTGGGCTCATTATCATGGTATTCGCTTACCGATTGAACAATGCAAAATCAATTGCAAAATAACGGCGGAATCCTACCGCTTGTCAAACAACAATGTAATGGTGTAATCATGACTCGGAAATTTAAATTAATCGGTTTCGACTTAGACGGCACATTAGTCAACAGCCTGCCTGATTTAGCCTTATCACTCAACTCGGCGTTTGCCGAAGTCGGCTTGCCGCAAGCACCGGAAGAGGCGGTAATGACTTGGATCGGTAACGGTGCGGATGTGTTATTTGCCAAAGGATTGGCGTGGACGGAGAAAGCCTCCGCGTTCAGTGATGAGGAAATTGCGCAAATCAAGCGGCGCTTCGGTCATTTTTACGGGGAAAACGTCTGTAATATCAGTGAGCTTTATCCGCACGTCAAATCCACCTTGGAAGCGTTACACGCGCAAGGCTATACCTTGGCGGTGGTGACCAATAAACCGACCAAGCATGTGTTACCTGTACTGAAAGCGTTCGAGATTGATCACTTGTTTGCCGAGGCGTTAGGCGGACAGTCTCTGCCGGTGATCAAACCGCACCCGGCACCGTTGTATTATTTATGCGGAAAATTCGGGCTGTATCCGCACGAAGTCTTATTTGTCGGCGATTCCAAAAACGACATTTTAGCGGCGAAAGCGGCAGGCTGCGCCAGTGTCGGTTTAACTTACGGCTATAATTACAACATTCCGATTCAGGAATCGGAGCCGGATTATGTTTGTGAGGATTTTGCCGATTTATTAAAAATTCTGGCATAACCGTTCGTATACAAGCGGTCAGATTTTCGCGGCATTTTGCAAAATACCGCCCGTGTCCGACCGCTTGTCCGTTTCATTAAAAAGAGAATAACTGTGATGACAAAACCAATTGTATTCAGCGGCATTCAGCCGTCAGGCGAATTGACTATCGGCAACTACTTGGGCGCATTACGCCATATGGCGAAAATGCAAGATGATTACGAATGTCTGTATTGTATCGTCGATTTACACGCCATTACCGTGCGCCAAGACCCGGAAGCCTTGCGTAAAGCGACGTTAGACACCTTGGCGATTTATCTTGCCTGCGGTTTGGATCCGGAAAAAAGCACAATTTTTATTCAATCGCACGTACCGGAGCACTCCCAGTTGGCGTGGATTTTAAACTGCTACACCTATTTCGGTGAAATGGGGCGTATGACCCAATTTAAAGACAAGTCCGCCCGTTATGAAGATAACGTGAACGTCGGTTTGTTTACTTACCCGATTTTAATGGCAGCCGATATTTTGTTATATCAAACCCATTTGGTACCTGTCGGCGATGACCAAAAACAGCACCTTGAAATTACACGTGACATTGCAAACCGTTTCAATGCGTTATACGGCAAAAAAGATGCCGAAGGGAATGTGACCGACGGTATCTTCCAAGTGCCGGAAGTCTATATTGCCAAAACCGGAGCGCGGATTATGTCATTGTTGGAACCGACGAAAAAGATGTCGAAATCGGACGATAACCGTAACAATGTCATCGGCTTACTGGAAGATCCGAAAGCCGTTGCGAAAAAAATCAAGCGGGCGATGACCGACGGCGACGAACCGCCTGTCGTGCGTTATGACGTCAAAGAGAAAGCCGGTGTTTCCAACTTGTTGGATATTCTGTCCAGTGTGACGGGAAAAACCATTGCCGAATTGGAAAAAGAGTTTGAAGGCAAAATGTACGGTCACTTAAAAGGCGCCGTTGCCGATGCCGTCACAGAATTGTTAAGCGACATCCAAGCGCGTTATCAACATTTCCGTAATGATGAAGCGTTATTGGAAAAAGTGTACCGCGAAGGCGCGGCAAAAGCGCGTGCGAAAGCCAAAGCCACCTTAGAACAGGTTTATAACGTTGTCGGTTTCGTCGGCTAATATAATAATTCGGGGCGCTTAAGCGCCCCTTTTTCATTACATCTTTTCCACCGTTTTAATACCCAACAGATCCAACCCTTGTTTTAAGGTTTTTGCGGTTAAGTGAGCCAGTTTTAAGCGACTTTGCTTAATACTTTCTTCGGCATTGAGTATCGGGCAGGCTTCGTAGAAGCTAGAGAAAATGCCTGCTAATTCATAGAGATATTGGCAGAGAACGTGCGGTGTACCGTCTTTAGCAACCACCGTCACGGCTTCTTCAAACTGCAATAATTTAATCGCAAGGTTGCGTTCTTTTTCGTCGATTAAAACGATATTGCCCGTTAAGCTGTTCGGGTCGATCCCTGCACGACTGAAGATCGAACGCACACGGGTATAGGCATATTGCATATAAGGTGCGGTGTTGCCTTCAAAGCTCAACATATTATCCCAGTCAAACACATAGTCTGTGGTACGGTTTTTGCTGAGATCGGAGTACTTCACTGCCCCGATAGCCACGGCTTCCACCACAGCTTGCTTTTCACAAGCGGTCAGATCCGGATTTTTTTCTGCAATTAATTTTTCTGCACGCTCAACGGCTTCGTCAAGTAAATCGGCTAATTTAACAGTGCCACCTGTACGGGTTTTAAATGGTTTGCCATCTTTGCCTAACATCATTCCGAAGTTGTGATGTTCAAGGCTGAAGCTGTCCGGTACATAACCTGCTTTGCGCGTGATTAACCACGCCTGTTGCATATGTTGACTTTGGCGAGTGTCCGAAAAGACTAACGTACGATCTGCTTTTAACGTTTCGTAGCGATATTTGGCAGCAGCAATGTCGGTGGTGGTGTAAAGGAAACCGCCATCTTTTTTCTGCACGATCACGCCCATTGGGTCGCCGTCTTTATTTTTAAATTCTTCAAGGAAAACCACTAACGCCCCATCATCTTCAACGGCTAAACCTTGAGCTTTTAGATCCGCCACAATTTCAGGCAGCATTGGGTTGTAAAGGCTCTCGCCCATGACATCATTTTCAGTGAGTGTCACGTTCAAGCGGTTATAGTTTTGTTGGCATTGATCCATCGTGATACGGACTAATTTTTTCCACATCGCTAAACAATATTCATCGCCACTTTGTAATTTCACCACGTAATTACGTGATTTTTCGGCGAATGCCTCATCTTCATCATAATGGCGTTTCGCTTCACGATAGAAGGCCTCAATATCACTTAACTCCATTTCAGAAGCGTGTTCGTTTTCCATTTTTTCCAGGTAAGCAATCAGCATACCGAACTGCGTGCCCCAGTCGCCAACGTGGTTGGCACGAATAACCTTGTTGCCTAAAAATTCTAAGGCACGCACCACGCCATCACCGATAATTGTTGAGCGTAAATGCCCAACGTGCATCTCTTTAGCGACGTTTGGAGAAGAATAATCCACCACCACGGTTTGAGTTTGATTTAAGTGAATGCCTAATTTATCGTCAGTAAATGCGGTTTCTGCTTGTCGGGCTAACCACGTCGGCTGTAAGAAAATGTTGATAAAGCCCGGACCTGCGATTTCTAATTTTTCTGCCATGCCGTTTAAATCCACGTTATCTACCACTTTTTGTGCAAATTCACGTGGGTTTAACCCCAGTTTTTTGGCGGCGCCCATGATGCCGTTAGCTTGATAATCACCGAATTGAACTTTGCCCGATTGACGCACTAGCGGCTCAACATCGTGTTCCGCCCCGGCGGCAACCATTGCCTGCTTAATTTTTTCCGATAGAATGTGTTGAATATTCACGAATTAACCTATTGTCTTGTCATAAAAAAATGGATGCAATGATACTAAAAAACCCTGTTAAAAGCTTAGAATTTGCAAATTTTTTCACAAAACTCACCGCTTGTTTCGGTGATCTTACCGAATTCGAACATCACATCCGACAAATCGCCGAGGTTGCCGGCATCGATTTACATCAATATCCTATCGATCATCTTGCGGTGCGGATGAATAGTGATGAAATCGCCCGACAATGGAAAGTGATGTTACTGACCGGTTCAACTTTATTAAAAGAAAGTGAGGTAAACGGTCGCCCGATCGGGCTCTTTAACTTAAATCAGCCGATCATCTTTTGCGGGCAAGCCGTTTCGGTTATTGAGCTGCCGTTTCCCAAAGGAAAAACGTACCCGAAAGAGGGCTGGGAACATATTGAAGCGGTTTTCCCGATGTCGGAAGGTGAAACTGTCGACCAATGGATCGCACGCACGTTAGCACACTTTCATTTGTCCCAAAATCCACATATTCACGTAAAAATCAGCCAACCTCACGCCGAAGGAGAGCAATTACCGAATCCGAGCATCGCCATAACACTAAAATCGGCAACTTATCAGCATAATGGTTGTCTAAAGCTGCACCCTTATGATATAAAATGCATTGTTCATTCAGAGCAAACAATCTGAATTTTTTAGGAGACTTAACTATGAAAAAATGTGGCTTAGCAGCGGCATTTCTGTCCGGTTTATTGTTAGCCGGTTGTGCAAATACGGATGTTTACGGTGGCAATGTCTACCGCGGCGATCAAGCGAAAGAAGCGCGTTCAATCAGCTACGGTACGATTTTGTCCGTCCGCGAGGTCAAAATCCAAGCGGATAATCAGGGTGTGTTAGGCACCGTAGGCGGTGGTGTGGTCGGCGGCATTGCCGGTTCAACCATCGGCGGCGGTAGCGGTCAGGCGTTGGCAAGTACCGTCGGAGCAATCGCCGGGGCGATGATTGGTAGCACGGTGGAAGAAAAAGCCAGCCAAGTAACGGCATTAGAAATGGTCATCCGCAAAGATGACGGGAAAGAAATTGCGGTGGTACAGAAAAAAGAAGAAGGATTTGTACCGGGTAAACGCGTAAGAATCGTGGGATCAAGTTCCGATCTCAACGTATCATTACTTTAATTAACTTTGTTTATTTTTATATCATAAGGACATCCACATGAAAAAACTTTCTCTGATTGTATTAATGAGCGCGGCGTTAACCGCCTGTACTGCAGAAATGTACTCTTCCAACGGGAATGCGACGATTATCAGCAGTAAACCGATTGACACCAAGGTAGAAGAAATCACCGTGAAAAAAGACAGCGGTGAAGTCGTTACCATGACGCGTCATTATGATGCCCATGCCGCCGTCGGTGCACGTGTGCATGTTTCGGACACATACAATCAAGAGGATGCCGATTTAAAAACTATTCGTCGTTACGAATTTAAATAATCGGAATCATGTGAGAAAAACCTCGACCTGTTCGAGGTTTTTTTATTGGCGGATTTGGCATAAAATTGCAAAATATTTCACGAAACCGACCGCTTGTCATGAATGCCCTGTTGAAAACACTCTCCTTTAATCGGTTAAACGCAAACATCATCGGCACACTACCGATCTTCTTTGCCACCAATTTGGCCGCACTGACCGTATGGCAATTAGCGATTTCGCAACATACCATGGCCTTGGTGTTAGGGATTATCGCCGCAGGGTTATCGGATTTGGACAACCGCTTAACCGGGCGATTAAAAAACCTGTTTTTTACCTTAATCGCCTTTGCCGTATCGTCTTTGAGCGCACAATTGGCATTAAGTCACGGTTGGTTGTTTGTACCGCTGATTACACTCATCACCTTTGTGGTTATTATGTTAGGCGCCATCGGTCAACGTTACAGCACTATTGCTTTCGGAACGTTATTGGTTGCCGTGTATACCACGCTAACCTATACGCCGCAATCTCCGTGGTATGCCAACACACTTCTGATTCTGTTCGGCACATTGCTTTACGGGCTGGTTGCGGTTGTCGTGTATTTGATTTTCCCGAACCGAACGGTGCAAGAAAATATGGCGCAATACTTTGATGCGTTGGGGCAATATTTGCAGGCAAAATCCGATTTTTTTGATCCGGATGACACCGATTGTTTACCGGCGAAACAATTCACCTTAGCCAAGGCGAATGTTGACGTGATGACAACCTTAGACAAAGCGCGGGTCTCGCTTTTTTACCGCTTACGCGGGCAGCACCGTCATTTACGCACGCAAAAAATGCTACGTTATTATTTTACCGGACAGGATATTTGGGAGCGGGCCGGTTCAAGCCATTCTCATTACGAAGCTTTATTTCAATCGCTGAAAAACAGTGATTTGATCTTTCGTTTTCAACGTATTTTGGAGCTACAGGCAATCGCCTGCCGGCAAATTGCCCACGCATTACGCCATAATGAACCCTATCAACATAACCCAAGGGGCGAACGCGCTTTGTTAGGGCTAAACCAATCTCTTACCTATCATCAAGAAAAAGGTATTGCACACTTTCATACGCTACAGTCTATTGCGGAAAATTTACGCAATATCGAAGGGCAACTTGCTCAACTCGCCGACGAAAACAACGCAATGGATAGTCGCAAAAAACCGCCGAAAACCGCCCGCTTGATCGCCGAAAATATTTCCGGCTTCCGCAATATGTTACAGGCTATCCGCAGCCAGTGCCATTTTGGTTCACCGTTGTTCCGCCATGCCGTGCGCTTATCTATCGTCGTTTTTTGCTGCAGTGTCATTGTCGAAACGGGACAACTGGAACAAGGTTATTGGATTTTATTAACGGCCATTTTGGTGTGTCAACCAAACTATTCCGCCACGAAAAAACGGTTAATCCAGCGTATGATCGGTACGGTAGCGGGAGTCATTGTCGGGCTTTCATTCCGTTATTTGTCGCCGAGTTTGGAAGCGCAACTTGGCTTGATTGTCGCCTCCAGCAGCCTGTTCTTCTTTTTTCGAACGAATAACTACAGTTTTTCCACCTTCTTCATTACGATTCAAGTCTTGGTCAGCTTTGATGTGGTGGGATTGGATCCGAACGGCGCCATGTTGCCGCGTATGATTGATACGCTCATTGGTGTGACTGTCGCTTGGTTTGCGGTCTCTTTCTTATGGCAAGATTGGAAATACGTCAATTTACACAACAGTTTGAAAGAAACGCTGCAAACCAGTTCAACATACCTGCGTCATATTATTGCCCAGCTGCAATTCGGTTATCGGGATCAGCTTTCCTATCGTATTGCCCGCCGTTCGGCACAAAATGCGTTGGCAAGTTTAAGCACCGCCGTTTCAAACATGACGAGCGAGCCGCAAAAATATCAACAAACACTCGCTTTTGCGCCGACCTTATTGGGGCTCAGCTATACACTGATGGGTTATATTTCGGCTCTTGGCGCCCATCGAACCGATAGTAATGAATTAAATCATGATGTGGATTTTTCCGCCGTCTTCTTTAAACAGGGTAAACAAGTGGCATTATTACTGGAACAGATGGCAAAAGGCGCCGAATGCACGGAACAAACGATTCACCATATGGATGAACAATTGCGTCGGTTTGAAACCGATTTTCAAACCCGCATTGATGAGCGTAGCCTCATGTTATTACAACAACTCCGTTTGATTGTTCAAATGTTGCCGCAACTATGGATGTTTGTCGGAATGGAGCAGCAGTATCATCAAATAAAAAAAGAGCAGTGATGAAACTGCTCTTTGTAAAATGTCATACGTTTCCGACCGCTTACTTGCCTAAATTATCAAAGAATTTTTTCACGCCGTCAAAAAAGCCTTCGTGTTTCGGGCGGTGTTTACCTTTGCCTTCTAAACTTTCTTCCAGTTTACGCAAGAGTTCTTTCTGCTCTTCGTTCAATGAAACCGGCGTTTCAATAATGGCTTTACAGATTAAGTCTCCGGCATAACCGCCTCTGGCGCCGGTGACCCCTTTACCGCGTACACGGAATAATTTACCGGTTTGGGTTTCCGCCGGGATTTTGAGTTTCACACGACCGTCTAAGGTCGGCACTTCGATTTCTCCGCCTAATGCCGCCATGGTGAAGCTGATCGGCACCTCGCAATAGAGATTAGAGCCGTCCCGCACGAAAATATCGTGCTCTTTCACGTGAATTACCACATATAAATCCCCTGCCGGCGCCCCGTTTTCGCCTGCGGCACCTTCGCCAGCCAAGCGTAACTGATTGCCGGTATCCACACCGGGCGGAATGGTCACGGAAAGATTTTTAGTTTTATGAACCCGACCGTCACCGTGGCAATGTTTACACGGTTTCTCAATTTTCTTGCCCGTGCCGTGACAGCTCGGACAAGCGGTTTCCGTCATAAAGAACCCTTGCTGGCGGCGAATCCGTCCCGAACCGTGGCAGTGTGGGCAGGTTTCGACTTTGCTGCCTTTTTCGGCACCGGTTCCGTGGCACGTATCACATTCGGCAAGGGTTTTAATGCGAATGTCTTTTTTCACGCCTCGTACGGCTTCTTCAAGGGTGATTTCCAGATCGTAACGTAAGTCATCGCCACGCACGACACGTTGGCGACGGCCGCCACCACCGAATCCGCCACCGAACATTTCGCTGAAAATATCTTCAAAACCGCTGAAACCGCCACCGCCAAATCCGCCGAAACCACCGCCGGATCCACCACCTTGTTCAAAGGCTTGGTGACCGTATTGGTCGTACATTGTACGTTTTTCGCTGTCACCTAATACGTCGTAGGCTTCTTGAATCTCTTTAAATTTTTCTTCAGCGTCTTTACTGCCTTGGTTTTTATCAGGGTGATGTTTTGCCGCTAAACGTTTATAAGCACGTTTAATCTCTTGCTCACTCGCCCCTTTTTGTAAGCCAAGGACTTCGTAGTAATCTTTTTTTGCCATTTAATTATACTCAATAATTGCATGTGGCTTTCGCTTTATCCACGCACGGCAAAGCCGTACGTGGTTACGATCAGCCTTCGGCTGAATGAGCCGCGCTGCGGCTCTTCCCCTACAGCCCCAGCGGGGCTGAACTATACGTAACCTAGTACGGCTATGCCGTGCTAGGTAGAGAGCCATTGTTGATAGACAAATACACCAAAAGGGCGTGTTTCCACGCCCTTATATTCTAGTTATTTAGTGAACCAAGATCATCATTATAACAATCTTCACAATATAAACGAGAAAAGGCTGATTCTGTTGCAGGCTTTCCGCAATTGTCACAAACACTACCTTCCTTAGGCTGGACTGATTCATCCATACTCATCTCACAGTCTTCACAATATAATGCATGATCCGACTCAGTTATTGCTGCTCCACAATTATCGCAAGTATTATCGTCTTCGGAGTATTCAATTTCCGTTTTTTCTACGTTCATACAAATATCCCCTAATCTATTTTTGATCCTTCACTTCTTCAAACTCAGCATCTACCACGCCGTCATCTTTTTGACTTTGTTGCGCTTGTTGCTGACCTTGTTGAGCCTGAGCTTGACCTGCTTGGATTAACGGCTCGGATGCTTTTACGAGGGCTTCGATTTTCGCTTCGATATCCGCTTTATCTTCGCCTTTCGCCGCTTTTTCTAATGCCGCTACCGCTTCTTCGATCTTCGCTTTATCTGCGTCAGCAAGATTGCTACCTGCTTCGGCGATCTGTTTACGGGTTGAGTGAGCAATTGCGTCCGCTTGGTTGCGAGTTTGCACTAACTCTTCAAATTTACGGTCTGCTTCTGCATTCGCTTCCGCATCACGCACCATTTGTTCGATTTCCGCATCGCTTAAGCCTGAAGACGCTTGGATCTTAATTTGTTGCTCTTTACCTGTGTTCTTATCTTTCGCAGAAACGTGGATAATTCCGTTTGCGTCAATATCGAAGGTCACTTCAATTTGTGGCATACCGCGTGGTGCCGGGTTAATGCCTTCAAGGTTGAACTGACCTAATGATTTGTTATCAGACGCACGTTTACGTTCACCTTGTAACACGTGAATAGTTACCGCACTTTGGTTATCTTCCGCCGTTGAGAACACTTGCGATTTTTTCGTTGGGATCGTGGTGTTTTTCTCAATTAAGGTTGTCATCACGCCACCCATTGTTTCGATACCTAATGATAACGGGGTTACGTCTAACAATAATACATCGGTTACATCACCCGCTAATACGCCACCTTGTACCGCTGCACCGATAGCGACCGCTTCATCCGGGTTTACGTCTTTGCGTGGTTCTTTGCCGAAGAAGTCCGCCACTTTTTTCTGTACTAACGGCATACGGGTTTGACCGCCGACTAAGATCACATCGTTGATCTCAGATACGCTTAAACCTGCATCGGCTAATGCTACTTTTACCGGCTCTAATGAGCGATTGACTAAATCTTCCACTAACGCTTCTAATTTCGCACGGGTCACAGTTAAAACCAAGTGTTTTGGACCTGTTGCATCTGCGGTGATATACGGAAGATTCACTTCAGTTGATTGAGCAGATGAAAGTTCGATTTTTGCTTTTTCCGCCGCTTCTTTCACACGTTGCATCGCCATTGAATCGTTACGTAAATCCACGCCTTGTTCTTTTTTGAACTCTTCAACAAGGTAGTTGATTAAGCGGTTGTCAAAGTCTTCACCACCTAAGTGAGTATCACCGTTGGTTGCACGCACTTCAAAGGTTTGTTCGCCGTCTAAGTTATCAATTTCGATGATAGATAAGTCGAACGTACCGCCCCCTAAGTCATATACTGCAACGATTTGGTTCTCTTTTTTAGAGTCTAAGCCGTAAGCTAATGCCGCCGCTGTCGGTTCGTTGATGATACGTTTCACTTCTAAACCAGCGATACGACCTGCATCTTTGGTTGCTTGACGTTGTGCATCGTTAAAATAAGCCGGCACAGTAATCACGGCTTCAGTGACCGGCTCACCTAAGAAATCTTCTGCAGTTTTCTTCATTTTTTTCAATACTTCCGCAGAGATTTGTGGCGGAGCCATTTTCTCACCTTTCACCGATACCCACGCATCACCGTTATCCGCTTTGCTGATTTCAAACGGC
>NZ_JBGYBX010000049.1:0-90670 GCF_041817755.1 Glaesserella sp.
AAAAGAGGGGTAGGGGGAGATTTGATAGCAATGTCAAATTCTCTTATGAGCGAGAAGCAGTTCTGCCAAATCTCCCCTAACTCCTCTTTGCTAAAGAGGGGGATTTTTTCAAAACATAATAAAGAAGGAAACAAGAGAATGGCAGGTCATAGTAAGTGGGCTAACATTAAACACCGCAAAGCAGCACAAGATGCACAACGCGGTAAGATTTTTACCAAATTAATTCGTGAATTAGTGACTGCAGCAAAATTAGGCGGTGGTGACGTCAGTTCAAATCCGCGCTTGCGTGCTGCTGTAGATAAAGCATTATCTAGCAATATGACTCGTGACACTATCAACCGTGCAATCGATCGTGGTGTAGGTGGTGGTGACGATACCAATATGGAAACCAAAATTTATGAAGGTTACGGTCCGGGTGGTACAGCGGTCATGGTTGAATGTTTAAGTGATAACGCAAACCGCACAATCTCACAAGTACGTCCAAGTTTTACTAAATGTGGTGGTAACTTAGGGACTGAAGGCTCGGTCGGCTATTTGTTTAGCAAAAAAGGGTTAATTTTAATCGCAAGTGCGGATGAAGACGCATTAACTGAAGCAGCGATTGAAGCGGGTGCCGATGACATTCAACCGCAAGAAGACGGTTCATTCGAGATCTATACGGCATGGGAAGATTTAGGCACGGTTCGTGACGGTATTGAAGCCGCCGGTTTCAACGTTGAAAATGCAGAAGTGACGATGATCCCATCAACAACGGTAGATTTAGATGCAGAAACCGCACCGAAATTGTTAAAATTAATCGATATGCTTGAGGATTGCGATGACGTACAAAACGTTTATCACAACGGTGAAATCAGCGATGAGGTTGCTGCATTGCTTTAGTTAAATGAATAAAAAATAATCTCAAGTATTTTGCTTGAGATTATTTTTTTGAACTTTCCTGTTTTTTTTCTTTTCTAAAGAGTAGATTTTTTTAATCAACAAAAGGAAAAACAATGAAATTAATTAAATTACTTCCAACATTTGCAGCGGCTACTGTGCTTGCAGCTTGTTCAACGGTTTCTGATGTTGCATCTTCAACAGCAAATGCTGTGGGTAATGCGGGTAGTGTGGTTGTTGATGGCGCAAAAGCGGCTGGCGGAGCGGTTGCTGATGGTGCTTCAGCGGTCGGAACAGCCGTATCTAATGGTGCGACAGCAGCAAAGGATATGGTAACAGGTTCAAAAACTATCGCTTATACTTGTAGTGTAAACGGCAAAACAAACCAACCTGTTTCAGCAGTTTATACTTTTAACAACGGTGAAGCTTCAACGGCAACTGTAACGATCAATAAAAAAGTCGTTGGTAAAAATCTGAAAGTAGATGCTACCTATAAAGACGGTGTGAAATTTATTTCAGGTACAAATGTATGGAGTTTAGATACCGGCTTTAATGCTAAAACAGCAGAAACAACCGTACCTGTAATGTTTACCGCAAATAATCAGATTCTTGCTAAAAACTGTACTGTTGCAAAATAATTTGATTATCTGATTAAGATTGACTATAAAGTGGGTTTGTGAATGGCAAATCCACTTTCTTTTTGGACATAAAATGGCAATTATCTTAGGCATTGACCCCGGTTCTCGTGTCACCGGCTATGGCGTTATTCGTCAAACCGGGCGACAGCTGGAATATCTTGGCAGCGGCGCTATTCGGACTGCCGTGGAGGATCTGCCGACCCGTTTAAAACGTATTTATGCGGGTATTACTGAAATCATTACTCAATTTCAGCCTGACATGTTTGCGATTGAGCAGGTGTTTATGGCAAAAAATGCGGATTCGGCGTTAAAACTGGGGCAGGCAAGGGGAACGGCGATTGTTGCGGCGGTGAATCACGATTTGCCCGTATTTGAATATGCGGCACGTTTAGTGAAACAAACGGTGGTCGGTATTGGCTCGGCGGATAAAGTTCAAGTACAAGAGATGGTAACCCGTATTTTACAGCTTTCGGACAAGCCGCAAGCCGATGCGGCGGATGCTTTAGCCATTGCGATTACCCACGCCCATTCCGTTCAGCATTCGTTAACCGTAGCAAAACAGAGCAGCCAAGCAGTATCGAGTGAAAAAGAGCAGATTCTTGCCTTGATGAAAACCCGCTACAGCCGAGGGCGGTTCAGATTGAAATAAAGGCACGGGTTACGCTGATCGGCTTCTTATATTATGCGCTGACAAGCGGTAAGTTTTGCTTTAAATTTTGCAAAATATAATCCATGGCAGATAATCCCGTCGAAAGCTTCTGGCGAAACAGATGTAACGCATTGGCATGGGCGGTGTAAATGACCTCATTAAGGTCGGGACCTTGTTTGATCGTCCATTGTTGTCCTGCGCGGGCGACGACATCCGAAATCGTCAGACGTTTGATTTCCGCACGAATATTGATCCAAAAATCAGCGTGGGGTTCCGATTGCGGATGGCGATGAATATTGGAGCCGAGCCAAACCAATGTGCCTTCGCCGACCGGATCTAACGTCACTAATATTCTCACCCGAAAGCCGTTATCGCGCAGTATGCGGGATAGATGTGCCGCATTCCAACCGCCCAAGCTGTGTCCGATGAGATAAATGTAATCTGTCGGTTTGAGTTTGGCGATGACATTTTTTTCAATATCTTCCGGTCGATAAATTCGGTTATAGCCGTAAGTATGGATAAAAATCCGCTCGGTAGAACCGAATTCTTTTTGTAGCGACAGCAAAAATTTCTGGCGGGCAAGATTGATATGGCGGAGCGGACCGATCAGGTAATAAGGTTCTTGGTCAGCGGCTCCGCCAATAAAAAAAATGTGGGCGTTCGGGGAAGTGAGAGACATATATCCTCCTCAATCAGGGGCGTCAACGCCCCGTTACCAACTTGGTTACAGGTTAAATGGCTGCGGTGACGACAATTTCCACTTTCCAATTCGGGTTAGCCAGTTTGGCTTCAATTGCCGCCCGTGGCGGTGAATTACCTACGGCAACCCATTCATCCCAAGCCCGATTCATTTCGTCAAATTCGATCATATTCGCCACGAACACTTGTGCCATGAGAATTCGGCTTTTGTCCGTTCCCGCCTCCGCCAGCCATTTGTCTATTTCGGCAAGCACTTGTTTGGTTTGCCCGTACATATCTTGTGAATCGTCTTCGGGGACTTGCCCGGCTAAGTAAGCGATACCGTTGTAAACCGCCATTTCAGACAGACGTTTACCGACTTGAAAGCGTTGAATCATCATATTCTCCTCTTAACAAGCGGTCGGTTATATCGGGAATTTTGCAAATTTCACCGCAAAACGGACCGCTTGTATGGTCGTTTAGTCTACTTTTACAATCCATCCGGCCGGTGCTTCAATATCACCGAACTGGATGCCGATCAATTCGTTATATAAGCGTTTGGTGATCGGACCGACTTCCGTTTCCGAATAGAAAACGTGGAAGTCGTCGCCGTTCTGAATTCCGCCGATTGGGGTAATCACCGCGGCCGTTCCGCATGCTCCCGCTTCGGCAAATTGAGCAAGTTGGTCAATATAAACATCACCTTCAATCGCTTCCATCCCTAAGCGCTCTTTCGCCAAATGGAGCAATGAATACTTGGTGATACTCGGTAGAATAGAAGGAGATGCCGGGGTAATGAATTTATTGTCTTTGGTAATACCGAAGAAGTTTGCTGCCCCCACTTCCTCAATTTTACTGTGGGTTTTCGGATCAAGATAAATGGCGTCGGCGAATTTACGCTCAACGGCTAATTCATGAGGTAGCAAGCTTGCCGCATAGTTTCCGCCGACCTTCACGCCGCCGGTGCCGTTTGGTGCGGCACGATCGTATTCTGAGACTAAAAAGTTCGCCGGCGATAAACCGCCTTTAAAGTAAGCTCCCACCGGTACGCAGAAGACGGAGAAAATATATTCGGGTGCAGGGCGGACTCCGATATTTTCACCTACGCCAATGACAAACGGACGTAAATAAAGTGTTGCGCCCGTACCGTAAGGGGCAAGCCATTCTTCATTCGCTTTAACCACCTCTTTACAGGCGCGGATAAACAATTCGGTCGGTACTTGTGGCATTAATAGACGGGAACAAGTCGTTTGCATGCGCTGTGCATTTTGATCCGGGCGGAATAAATTAATGGAACCGTCTTTACAGCGGTAAGCTTTTAGCCCCTCAAAACATTGCTGACCATAATGGAGTGCGGTGGAACCTTCGTTAATATGAAGGGTGTTGTCTGTCGTTAATTCACCGTTATCCCAAGCACCGTTTTTCCAGCGGGCAATAAAGCGGTAGTCGGTTTTTATGTAGGAAAATCCAAGATTTTGCCAATCGATATTTTTTGTCATTGTTGTGTTCCTTTTATAAAGCTTAAGGGATGATGTGCTTCTATTCTAAAGGAAATTGAGCGTGTTCGGCGGAAAAAATCATAATTTTTTAGAAAAAGCAGGCTTTTGGTAGGCAGGATTTTCAGATTCTGTTAGAATAGTGTGAATTTTAGAAATAAAAAAACCGCCCAAATCGGGCGGCAATTAAACCAAGATGGTTCAAAATATACAGGAAGTGAAACGAGTAACTTTCGTTACTCCAGCCTAGTTTCCTAGACCAATATGCAAACACAACATCATACTTAAAATTCAAAATAGCGTTAGACACTATTACTATCCATCTAAGTATGCGAAAATTTTAAAGATGTTAGACCAGTTAAGCAAACGAGATTTTTTTATTTTATTTATAAAAAAAAGTAATTAAATTACATTTTGCGCTTTATAACTCATTGTAAAATAAGATGAATAACAAGAAACTTCCCCCGCTAAATGCGCTGAAAGCGTTTGAATCAGCCGCTCGCCACTTAAATTTTACAAAAGCGGCGGATGAACTATTTGTGACTCAAGCGGCAGTCAGTCACCAAATTAAATTGCTTGAAGATTTTTTAGGCATTCAGTTATTCCACCGGCGTAATCGTCTTTTGGAATTAACGGAACTGGGTTTGCAGTATTTTGACGACATTCACCCGCTTTTAGCGCAAATTGTTAAAGCAACGGATAAAATTCGAGCGAAAAACAGCCGTCAAATTCTAACGATCAGCGTACCGCAAACCTTTGGTATGCATTGGCTTGTGCCGCGTTTAAATGATTTCCATGAAAAGTTTCCGGATATTGAAGTGCGGATTAAAGGTGTTGATCAAGATGAAGGGCAGCTGGGTAAAGAAATCGATGTTGCCATTTATTATGGTTCCGGCAAGTGGGAAAACGTAGAGTTCATTCGGTTGGTTGACGCGCCGTTAGTAGTGTTGGCTTCCCCGCGCTTTTTGGAAATAAACCCGCTCAATAGTTCGGAGGATCTAATCGGAAAAACGTTGTTACATGTGTTTAGCCGTAATAAATGGAGCAGAACGATTGAACATTTCGGCTTAAGTGACGCAATTAATGTTGAGGAAGGCGGGGTCATGTTTAGCCATACGTTTATGGCATTGCAGGCGGCGATGCATCATCAAGGCATTGCCATTGCCAATAAAACGTTAGCACAGCATGAACTGGAACAAGGTAATTTAATTGAACCCTTCCCGACGGGATTAAATGACGAAAAAGCATTTTATGTCGTCTTCCCGCCTCAAATGGCAGAAGTGGAAAAAGTGCGGCATTTTGTGGATTGGATTATTAAAGAAATTCGTTCCGTATAATATGAAAACGGCGTTTAAATATCTTTTAAACGCCGTTTTTTTAGATTATTTTTCTAGCGCTTTGGCGCCTATAACTCCTTTCCACTCTTCTTCTTTGTTATTTTCATTTTCAAATTTGGTTTTTCCTGTGAGGACTTCGCCGTTTCTTCCGTATAATCCGCCGTCAAATTCACCGGCAGGAACCTTACCGTTAAATAGTTTACCGAAGACTTTACCGTCCCAACCGACCGCGGTCGGGGCAAGCTCCCAATGTTTTCCTCTCTCTTTGCCATCGGCAGAAATCTGTAGGGACAGTGTTTTGTTTGTGTTGCTATAGATGCCTGAAACATCGGCAGTCAGCGCTTCCGTCGGAGTGGTTAAATAGAAATAGTGCATTTGCCCGGCATACTGCATATCCGCGGATGGCCGCCCTTTCTCATTTGGATCCATTTCATACGGCAATACGTGATAATCTTTAGCCTCTTTCCGATCATGGACTACGGCATAACCGTAATGGCCGAGTAATTGTCCTCTTTGATCTACCAAGGTATGAATCATGTGATCGTTTATCTTAACGTTACTATTAGCCGGTATCAGCTGTATTTCTTTTCCGTCGAGTTGAATATTCACCAAGTATGATGATGCACTACTATCCGCCCTAAAGGTTTCGGTAAACTTACCAAAAATTTCTTCATGTGATTTAATGCGGATGGGCTCGGAAGGTGCCGGTCCGTCGATCAGATAATAATCGTCAAAATCAGGCGGGAAGGAATCCGTTTGATCAATCACATTCGTCACAATCTCATCGGGCTTTTTCGGTGTTGTATCTTCAGTTAATGGTGGAGCGGTTTCTACCGGATTTGACGTTGGTTGAGGTTCATTTTCGCTCGGTTTAGGCGTGTTGTTTTCTTCTTTAGCGGTGGCGTTTTTTTCCGACTCGGACTGGCTTTGAGGCTTATCTTCACTTGGTTTAGGTGTGTTGTTCTCTTCCTTAAGGGCTTTGTTTTCGCTTAAGTCTGACGTGTTGTTTTGTTCTTCAGAGGTAGAGGCTTTTTCCGACTCGGGTTGACTTTGAGGCTTATCTTCGCTTGGTTTAGGCGTATTATCTTCTTCTTTGGCGGTGTCTTCCGATTGGTTCTGAGTGTTGTTTTCACCGGCTTTAGACGTATTGTCTTCTTTGGGTGTGGTTGAATTATCTTCGGTTTTCGGTGATTCTGTAACCTGGCTTGAATTAACCGGTGTAGATGCCGGTGCATCGCCACCACCGCAAGCGGTTAGAAAAACGGCTGAAAGTAAAGTTAAGCTCAATTTTGTAGGCATTCGCATTGTTGTTCTCCTATAAATGTGTATGGCGTGAGTGATTTGTTTACAAAATGTATAACAATGTATATTTTACAATAAGAAGTTTAAATCAATGAACAAATTTACATTATGGCAGTGTTTGTTTCGTTATTTGTACATTATTAAAGCGACTTCGGATGAACTTTTCTTCCAAAATCGCTTCAATACACTACTGCTTTTCAGCCGCTAGCACGCCGGACCACATATCGCTACGTGCGGTACCGATCAGATACTTTTGATCGTCGGCTCCCGTAGCAGAATCGATAAAGGTGATATCCATTGCAGCCTTTTCAAAGCCTTTTTGGAATTTCTGCTGATTATGATGCAAGTGAGCCTGGATAATGGCATTGCTTTCGGTCGGTTCGAGAATCAGCTGTTTGGTATCGCCACTAATTTCAAAGACAGTTTCATTTTCACCGAAATCCAAGTCAACGATACTGCCGGTCGCTTTGCCGTTTTCGAAGCGAATATCGACATTGCCTCTTTTGGTAATGCGTGCGGCAAAGTCTTGTACGTGGTAATTGGAACCGTAAAGGAATCCGTTTTCTTTTCGATAGGTAGCGGTTAAGTCGAGCGGAACGGACTTCGTTATCCGACTGTCGTCGATGACGGCAAAGTATTCGTTAAAGCGATCGCCGGCTTCAACGGTGAAATCACGCTGTGCATTGGCGTAATAGCCATAGAATACATTATCCGTCAGCAAATGAATCTGATAATCGGATTTCCCCTCCGTTCCGACACCTGTCAGTGTAATACTGCTGAGCGGAATTTCTTTTGCGGTTTTACGTTGAATAATGGGTTTCCCTCTGGTTTTGTCAAAGGCATCTTCAACCGTGGTAAATTCATTGACCGTCACACTTGGTACTTGTTGATTAAAGACGATATTGCCGAAGACGGTATAGTGTTTGGCATTGTCTTCCGCAATCTCGGGGTGCTTTTCGTCCTTCGGTGGCGTTGGGATAACTTCGTCGGTGTGAGGCGGTGTCGGGATTACCTCTTTTTCGTTGGGCGTCGAAGAGATCTCCGGCGTACTCGGTAACGCAGGCTGCGGAGATTCCGTTGCCTGCGGGCTTTGAGGGGCGGGCACAGGGGAAACCGATTCGGTCGGTACTTTCTGTGAAATTGGTTGGGCTGTCGGTGAGGAACCGCTTCCGCCGCCACAGGCACTTAATACAAATGTCGCTACTATGCTCATACTGAATTTGGTTGAAATCTTCATTTCAATACTCCTTAAAAAAACACACAACAAATAAAAAAAGAAAGGCATAAGCCATAAAATTTAAAAGGGTATTTTAGACTTTCTCACGAAAAACATGAGAAAATTTACATAAAAACGAGATGACTGACTATTTTTTATATCAAAAAGAATAAAAAAGTGAAAAAATCAGCTAAAATGGAATAATACAAGCGGTCGGAATATTGAAATATTTTGCAATATTGCTACGTATTGTGATGAGGAAAATAATGAAATACCAATGGATGCTTTTTGATGCCGATGAAACGCTATATTCGTTCAATTCTTATTTAGGGTTGAGTTCGATGTTAAAACGTTACGGTATTCACTTTACGGAACAGGATTATGAGGAGTTCCAAGCGGTGAATAAGCCGTTGTGGGTTGCCTATCAAAATAAAGAAATCAGTGCGGAAGAATTAAAATTTACCCGTTTTGCCAAGTTATCGGCACAAACGGGGCAGTGTGCGAATGTATTAAACCATCAATTAATGGAAGAAATGGCATTGGTCAGTTTACCGCTTATCGGTGTCGAATCGATGTTAAATCACCTGTACGGTAAGGTAAAGATGGGGATTATCACCAATGGGTTTAATGCACTGCAACAAAAACGTTTGGTCAATACGAAAACCGAGCGTTTTTTCGACATTGTGGTCACGTCCGAACATGTCGGCGAGGCGAAACCGGCTGCGAAAATTTTTGACTATGCCTTTGCCCGAATGGGCGAATTTGACAAATCAAAAGTATTGATGGTCGGTGATACATTGGCTTCGGACGTCTTGGGCGGTAATCAGGCGGGCGTCGATACCTGTTGGTTCAATCCGCACCGTCAACGTAATGAAACGGCTATTCGTCCGACCTATGAAATTCATGACATTTTACAGCTTGTTGATATTGCAAGCGGTAAGATTTAACCCGAAATTTGCAAAAAGTGGAGTCGCTATGAAATTACAACAATTGCGTTATATCGTTGAAATCGTTAATCAAAATTTGAATATTACGGAAGCGGCGGAAAGTCTCTATACTTCCCAACCGGGCATCAGTAAGCAAGTCCGTTTGTTAGAAAGCGAGTTGGGGGTAAATATTTTTGAACGGAACGGTAAGCACATTAAAGGGTTGACGCCGGCAGGAGAAAAAATCATTTCGATTGCCCGAGAATTGTTGGTTAAAGCACAGAGCATTAAATCGGTTGCAGAGGAGCAAACCCGACCGAATAAAGGGGTATTACGTATCGCAACGACCAATACTCAAGCGCGTTATATGCTGCCGGAGGTGATTAATAAATTTAAAGCCAAGTATCCGGAGGTAAGTTTACATCTTCATCAAGGCTCTCCGAATCAAATTTATGATGCGTTAATGGCAGGCGAAGTGGATTTGGCGATTACGACTGAAGCGCAGTATCTCTTTGAAAGTGCCGTACTGTTGCCGTGCTATATGTGGAACCGCTCGGTCATTGTGAAACCGGATCATCCGCTGGCGGCATTAGCGAAACAAAACCGCCGTTTAACTGTCGAAGAACTCGGGCAATATGATTTAATTACGTATACCTTTGGGTTTACCGGACGTTCCGATTTAGATCACGCATTTAATCGAGTGGGCATTTTGCCGAATATCGTCTTTACGGCGACGGATGCGGATGTGATTAAAACCTACGTGCGTTTAGGATTGGGGGTCGGTATTATGGCAACCATGGCGCATACCAAAGAAGATAAAGATTTAGTGGCAATCGATGCGAGCCATTTATTCCAATCGAGTATGACGCAAATTGCGTTTAAACGTGGTATGTTCTTACGTAATTATATGTATGATTTTATTCACTATTTTTCTCCGCATTTAACCAAAATGCAGGTTGAAAAAGCAGAGCAGATACGGGATAACAACGCCATTTTACGTTTGTTTGAAAACACGAAATTAGAGGAAAAATAATGAAATTGTTAGCAAAATTAGCATTAGTCGCAAGTGTTTCATGGGCAGGAATAACCGGCGCCATGGCTGCGGATTTTAATATCAAATACAGTTCGAATTATTTAATGCCGGCATACGTGCATTTCAAAAATGACGGCAAACAATATTCGATTGTATCTAAAATCAACGTACCGCTGTATAACATTGTGTTTACGTCAAAAGGCTATGAACGGAATAACCAATTTCACTTATTGAGTTATAAGGATATTCGTAATGATAAAAGCTATGCGATAGCGGAATTGGATTCCAGTACCATTCAATACGGAAAAGTCAAAGACCCCTTGAAAAAACAGCCGTTAACGTTGCCGACATTTGACTTGTTCACCTTAGCGTTTCAGCTCAGTTATTACGATAAATTACCGGACAGTTTCCAAACAACTAACGGTAAAAAGTTGTATCCGGCGGAAAACGTGGTGTTAAATAAAAGTCAAAAAAACGTCAAGGTGAAAGGAACGACTTATGAAGAAATTACTTACAAATTTAAAACCGGTGATAAATATATCACGGTGAAAAAATTTGTCGGCGAACAATTTCCACGCTACATCTCGTATAGCCGTGACGGTGATAATTACGAGCTGACATTCGACAGTTTTGTGAAATGAGCTCAAAAAAACCACAGCAAAGGCTGTGGTTTTTTTGTCTAAATCCGACTACGGTGTTCTACCCGAACATGAGTATGCTCAACCCCTTCTTGGTGTTCATAATCGTATTTAAATCCCCTTAATTTGACCTGAATGTTATTTTCTTGAGCGTAAACATTAGTGAAATCTTCTAATAACTCAAGAACGTCACTGGCAATGTAAAGCGCTCTTTCGGCATTAATCGTAATTTTAGAATTCGGTTGAATGTTTTTTAAGGTTTTCTTAATTGCCGCTTTGTTTAAGAAGGAAACTTCTTCGCCTAGTTCTAAAACGATTTCATCCGCTTCAGCCAACTCTTCACGGCTGAGATAGTAAGCGCGTTTCATGTTGCCGTGCAGAATAAACAGGATGCTGATCACCAAACCGAGTCCAACCCCCTTGAGCAAATCAAAAAATACGACGGCAATCATCGTGGCAACGAACGGAATGAATTGGTAAATCCCTTTATGCCAAAAATGGATATAGGTTTTAGGTTGAGTCAATTTGTAACCGACCAACACTAGTACGGCAGCCAAACTGGCGAGTGGAATTTGGTTTAATAATGTCGGAATGGAAAGGACGCAAACCAATAATAACAAACCGTGAATAATTGCCGACAGTTTGCTGGTTGCCCCGGCATTGGCATTGGCAGAGGAACGCACGATCACCGAGGTCATCGGTAAACCGCCGATAGAGGCTGCAATCATATTGCCAATGCCTTGTGCTCTTAATTCATGGTTGGTATCGGTAATCCGCCGACGCACATCAAGACGATCTGCCGCTTCAATCGACAGTAACGTTTCAATGGAAGCGACGACGGCAATAGTCAAGCCCGTTACCCATACAATACTATTGGTAAAGCCGCTGAAGTCCGGAAAACGGATTAGCCCTTCCGCCTCTTCCAACGAATGCGGTACGGGCAGCTGTACAAGTTGGCTGTTCGGAATAGCAAGCGAGCTGTTAAAGAAGATAAAAATATTATTTAACACAATCCCGACGGCGACGGCAATGAGTGCAGACGGGAGTAATTTCATTTTTTTCAAACGGGGAACGCTGTCCCAACTGATAATAATCGCCAAGGAAATAATAGCGACAATAAGCGATCCGAAATGGATGTTATCCAACGAACTTAAGGTCTCCTGTAATGACAAACTGCTACCGAAGGCATAAGGGAGCTCTTTGAAAATAATGATGACCCCGATCCCGGCAAGCATCCCTTCAATAACGGAAACCGGAATATAATTTGTGATACTGCCTGCACGTAAAAAGCCCAAAATTAATTGAATCAATCCGGCAATCAACCCTGCACACAGGAAAAGCTCAAAAGAGCCGAGTTGGGTAACGGCACTTAAAATAATTGCAGTTAATCCGGCGGCGGGACCGGATACGCTGATATGAGATGTACTGAGAAAACCGATAACCAAGCCGCCGACAATACCGGACAGAATACCGGAGAGCGGCGGTGCGCCGGAGGCTAAAGCAATACCGAGGCAAAGCGGTAACGCGACGAGAAAGACCACCAATCCGGAAGAAAAGTTTTGTTTCAGCAATTGTCCCTTGCTTTGTATACTGTTCATAATTACGCTCATTAAAAATAAATAAGAGAAGCTATTTTAGCCCGTTTCGAGACGGAAAAATTTGGTTTAAATCATGCTTTTTTCATTCAAGGATATTTTCCGCCTGCCGTAATTGTTCCCGTAACCCGCTTTGACGTTGGATGCTTGTTTTTACGGCATGTTTCCAGGTTTGTTCATCGCCGAATAAGGTGAACTTCTGTTTTGCACGGGTCACGGCGGTATAGAGTAACTCTTTGGTCAATACCGGGGATGTGGTCAGCGGCATGACCATCAGCGTGTGTTGAAATTCCGACCCTTGCGATTTATGTACGGTCATCACATAAGCCGGTTCATAACTCGGGACACGGCTCGGTGAGAGATGACGGTGCTCGTTGTCTTGCTGTTGCTCAAAATAAACACGTAGTTGCCCGTTTTCATCCGGTAGCATTAGTCCGATATCACCGCTGAATACGTGATTTTGCGGTGCGTTTTCCGTGATCAGGATGGGTTTACCGATATAACTCTCCCGACTCTGTTTAAAATGAATCAAACGCGCTCGCTGTAAGGCTTCGGCAATCGATTGATTTAGCTGTTCAACGCCCAATTCACTGACGCGTAAAGCCGACAGAAAACGCACTTGCTGAAAGGCGGCAAATATCGCTGAAACCGACACGTGTTGCGGCGATTTTTCCCGTTGTTTTACCAATGTTAAATAGTGCCGATAATGTTCGACGGCTTGCTGAACCACCAAATTGACGCAGTGTTGAACCCATTGGCGTTTTTCGGCAAATTCCGCCGTAGACGGATAAGTAATCCGTTGCAGATCGTGAAAATCGGTATTTGCAAAAATCTGCCAAGATCCGACCGCTTGTCTGGCATTAATTTCCGCCGCTAAGCGCCCGATACCGGATTGATCACTAAAACGATAACTGTGACGTAAATGGCACAAAGAATCGCATATCGCCGATACGTTCGGAGCAGTCGGATAAATCGGATAACCGGTGGTTTCCGTCAAATAGGTGCAGTGTTCGGCACGGTATCCCAATGTAATGAGCTCGCCCAATTCACCCATCATGTTACCCGCTTCAACGGAGGCAAGCTGATCTTTATCGCCCAATAAAATCAGGCGGGTAGCAGGTTTCAGTGCCGCCAATAATTTATCCATCACGAATAAGTCGATCATGGATGCCTCATCGACAACCAACACATCCAAATGTAGTGGGTTTTTGGCATGATGACGGGGTGTGTCGCTGTGTGCATGCATGCCGATTAAGCGGTGAATCGTTGAGGCGTTTGTCGGCACGACCTGCTTTAATGTCTCCGGTAAATCAAGGCTGAGCAGGCTTGCCGAAATGGATTCTTTTAAACGGGCGGCGGCTTTTCCCGTCGGTGCGGCAAGGGCGATATTGAGCGGCGGGCGCTCCTGTTCCGACTGTTTCAATTGCAAGGCTGCCAGCAACATGGCTACGGTGCGGGTTTTTCCGGTACCCGGTCCGCCCGAAATTAAGCAGAAACGTTTTTTCAATGCGGTCGCCACGGCAACCTGTTGCCAATCGGTTTGCGGTTGAGGTTGAAATAATGTGGATAAGATACGACGATTCAATTCAATATTTGTATTTTTTGACTCGGAACCGACCGCTTGTATCAAATAGCGGGCAAGACGGTTTTCCGCTTGCCAATAGCGATAGAAATAGAGGCGGTTATGTTGAAACAGCAAAGGGGCTACTCGATCGGGTGAGTCGCTGAAAGCAATATGATTTTGCAACGCCTCTTGCCATGCAAGCGGTGTGATTCCGTCAATTTTTTGCAATATTTCCGCCGAGAAATGTCGATCGGAGGCAGGGGCATTTAAGCGGAAAAGCTCATCGATATTGAGCGTGTCTAAACGTACGCAGCTGTTTCCCTGCATAGAGTAATAAGAGACCAGCGCACTTAAGAGAACGGCTAAGTTTCGTTGTTGACGGGTATAGCCGTAAGGTTGCTGTTTGTTGTCAATGAATCGGGCAAACTGATAATTCAGTTCTGAAATCAAATTTGCGTTTTTGAGATTGTGCAGGAGTTGTAGCATAACGAAAATCAGGCATATCGGAGCGCAGTAACAGAAAGAGAAAAATCCACGCAAAGGCGTGGATTTTTTTATATCATTTAAGCTTATTCAACACTTAAAATACGGCAAGTATTGGTACCGCCTTCTCTTAATTCGCTACCGTGAGTTAACAGAACGAGATCACCGGTCATCAAATAGCCTTGTTCTTTTAATAACGCGATCGCGGTTTTCGCACCGTCAATCGTACGGCTGTCTTGATCGTAATAAACCGGTGTCACGCCGCGGTATAATGCGCAGCGGTTTAGTGCACGTTCGTTACGGGAGAGAGCATAAATCGGTAACCCCGAGCTGATACGGCTCATTAATTTTGCCGTTTCGCCTGAGTTGGTTAAGGCAACAATCGCCGCCACGCCTTCTAAGTGGTTTGCGGTATACATTGCCGACATGGCGACCGCTTCATCAATGGTTTCGAATTTGCCTTCCATACGATGGCGTGACACGTTGATGCTCGGCATGGTTTCCGCCCCTAAGCAGACTTCCGCCATAGATTTCACTGTCTCAACCGGGTAATCCCCGTTTGCCGTTTCGCCTGAAAGCATGACCGCATCAGTACCGTCTAGCACTGCGTTCGCAACGTCCATGACTTCCGCACGGGTCGGCATTGGTTTTTTGATCATGGATTCCATCATTTGTGTTGCAGTAATTACAACACGGTTCAATTTACGTGAACGACGAATTAATTTTTTCTGAACGCCGACTAACGCAGCATCACCGATTTCAACACCTAAGTCACCACGGGCAACCATGATAACGTCTGCACCTAAGATAATGTCGTTCATCGCTTCTTCGGTCGCAACGGTTTCGGCACGTTCTACTTTTGCCACGATTTTGGTTTCTAAACCCGCTTCTTTCGCCAATTGGCGTGCGTAGTTTAAGTCGGCGCTGGATTGCGGGAAGGAAACCGCTAAGTAATCTACGCCGATTTTTGCCGCAAGTTTGATATCTTCTTTATCTTTGTCGGTTAATGCCGGTGCAGACAAGCCGCCGCCTAATTTATTGATTCCTTTGTTGTTGGATAACGGGCCGCCGACAGTGACTTCGGTGAAGACTTTCGCGCCGTCAATCGAAAGGACTTTTAATTGCACGTTACCGTCGTCTAATAATAAAATATCGCCCGGTACGACATCGTTTGGTAGGTTTTTATAGTCAAGCCCTACGGATTCTTGTGTACCTTCACCTTTCGGAAGGTTGGCGTCTAAGGTAAACTTATCACCGATATTTAAGAAAATTTTGCCGTCTTTAAACGTAGACACACGGATTTTCGGACCTTGTAAGTCACCTAAGATGGCAACGGTTTTGCCTAAACGTTTGGCAATTTCGCGGACTTTTTCCGCACGACCGATATGATCTTCAGGTACACCGTGAGAGAAGTTCATACGAACCATGTTTGCACCGGCGGCGATGACTTTTTCAAGCGTATTGCCACGGTCTGTTGCAGGACCCATTGTACAAACAATCTTGGTTCTTCTGAGTTTACGAGACATTATTAATTTACTCCAAATTGATTATGAAAATAGAAATCTTTGATTGTGTTGCTTGCAACTACAAAAAACGGCGTGCATTATACGCCCAATTTTGATGAGTTTAAACAACTGATATGAGGTAGAGGATGAATATTTGGATAATGCGTCATGGGGAAGCGGGGTTTAATGCAAAAACTGACAATGAAAGAACATTAACCGACTTCGGAAAAGCGATGGCGTTTAAGCAAGGAGAGTGGTTGGAGGAACGATTTATAAATCAGGGAATTAGTTTGGATAAAATATTAATCAGCCCTTATTTACGTACCCAACAAACGGCGGACTACCTGTTTAAGGGAATGCAAGCGGTCGGATCTGTGCAAAGTTTTGCAAATATTAGTGAAACGTGGGATGGCATTACGCCGACCGGTGATTTGGATAATGTCTTAAATTATTTGCATTTTTTACGGGATGAAGGGGCGAGGAACGTTCTGATTATTTCGCATTTGCCGTTGGTATTCGATTTGGTTCAGGAGCTGACGAATTATCGGGAACGGGTGCACTTTTATCCGGCGGTGATTGCGGAAATGGCGTGGGAAACGAAATATGCCGAACTGACGGATGTCTCCATGCCGTAAGCGTTTAATAATAGGAATTTTTCGCCGTTGGGGGAGGGGAAGTGTGAGAACACAGTCCGAAGTGTACTTGAGTCGCGCGAGTTCGGATATTGATGAACGTACCGCCGGTTTTTTAGCGAAATTTGCCGATTCGTTTTTCCAATGGGCGAAATAAGGATTCACTCATGAGTGTCGATAAAATTTTAGCCAAGACGAAAGATGTGGGCGGGATTCCCGTGGCACGTCTATTACCGCAACCACAACGTAAAACCGTCGGAGCGTGGTGTTTTCTCGATCACGCAGGCCCTGCGGAATTTGAAGACGATTCATTAGGACTGCAAGTCGGTTTGCATCCGCATACGAATTTGCAAACATTTACTTGGATGTTAAAAGGCGAAGTGTGGCATCAGGATAGCTTGGGGAGCCGCCAGCTGATTAAGCCGAAACAAGTCAATTTAATGACGGCGGGAACCGGTTCTAAATACGGGATTAGCCATACGGAGCAAACACCAGAAGGTATTCATGATTTACATGCGGTACAACTTTGGATTGCGTTGCCGATGAATCAAGAGATTAAACCGAACTTTGAACACTATCCCGAGCTGCCGGAATGGTGCGAAAACGGCATTCGCTATATTCTCACGACGGGCAGCTATTCAGGGCGAAAAGCCCCGACCACGCAATTCAGCCCGCTGGTCGGTGTGGATATGCAATTTAAGCAGACTCAGCCGTTTGAAATAGAGACGATTCCGACCTTTGAATACGGTATCTTAGTCTTAAAAGGTGAGATCAAGGTAAATGGTGTGAGTTATCAAACCGATGAACTTGCGGTCTTATTCGATTGCCAACATGCTACCGGTGAATTAGACCTTTGGGCGGCGGAAGGCACACATATTATGTTACTTGGCGGTGAGCCGCTTCCGCATCCGACGGTCATTTGGTGGAACTTCGTGGCGGATAGTGTACAAGCCTTGGAAGAGGCGGTGAATGACTGGAATAACGGTCATGCGCGCTTTGGCGATATTAATTTGGACGGTACGGTATTACAACGTTTACCTGCACCCAACGTGCCAAGATCGCTGAAAGTATAGGCTTGTTTTTTTTCGCGAATCGGAAAGATAATTTCAATCGTTGAGTACCGGGGCGTAAGCCCCTTATTTTTTTGAGGTAAAAATATGGCTGCAGAAGGTGCAAGTCAATTAGTCAGTGTGGTTACACTTTTAGGCGCGGCAATTATTGCCGTTCCGCTTTTTAAACGTTTGGGGTTAGGCTCGGTGTTAGGATATTTAGCCGCAGGATTAGCGATCGGTCCTTTCGGTTTAAAACTTTTTTCTGATCCGCAGGCGATCATTCACGTTGCCGAATTAGGTGTCGTGATGTTTCTGTTTATCATCGGTTTGGAGATGAAACCTTCTCATTTATGGGGACTGCGTCGTCAGATTTTCGGTTTAGGCAGTATGCAAGTGGTCGTTTGTGCGATTCTGCTGACCTTTGTCGGTATGAGTTTTGGTTACTCTTGGCAAATCTCTTTTATCGGTGGGGCGGGGTTTGTATTGACGTCTACGGCGATTGTGATGCAAGTCTTGAGCGAAAGGGGCGATATTGCCAGTCCTCGTGGTCAGCGAATGGTTTCCATCTTACTTTTTGAAGATCTGATCATTGTGCCGTTATTAGCTATTGTGACTTTTTTAGCGCCAACGGATCCGAATCATATTGCCGATACGCAGCCGATTTGGCAGAAAATCGGTATTGCTGGGCTGTCGGTGACGGCATTAGTCGTAGTGGGAATTTGGGTACTCAATCCGATTTTCCGTATGTTAGCTAAAACCAGAATTCGTGAGTTAATGACGGCAGCGGCACTTTTTGTTGTGTTGGGTTCGGCATTATTGATGGAAGAGGGCGGATTATCCACGGCAATGGGCGCTTTCGTGGCCGGGGTGCTACTTTCCGAGTCAAGTTTCCGTCATCAATTGGAAGCGGATATCGAACCGTTCAGAGGATTATTACTTGGTTTGTTTTTCCTCGGGGTGGGCATGGCATTGGATTTGAACGTGGTTTTTGATAACTGGGTGCTCATTTTGTCAGCCGTTCTTGCCATGATGACGGTAAAATCACTCTGCATTTTAATCATTGCCAAATTAGCCAAAAGCAGCACCGGTGATGCGATGGATAGAGCGGTCGTGATGGCACAGGGCGGCGAGTTTGCTTTTGTGTTATATGCGGCTGCGGCGACACAAGGGGTGATTTCTGCAGAAATTCAGGCAAATCTGACCGCTATTGTCGTGCTTTCAATGATTTTTGCTCCGATTACGATCATTTTACATAATAAATTCGTGGCGCCACGTTTTGCGAATAAAGCGGGAGAACGTGCTGATGATCATATTGAAGAACAACATCCGATTATCTTAGTGGGTATCGGTCGTTACGGTCAAATCGTCAATCATATTCTAACGATGTCCGGTTATCATCCGACGATTATCGATCTCAACGAATCTCAAATCGAAGGGGCGAAAAAGTATGGTATTAAAAGCTATTACGGCAATGCAACCCGCCCCGAACTACTGCACAATGCAGGGATTGAAACGGCGGAATTATTGATTGTCGCCGTAGACGATAAACATCAAGCGACGCATATTGTCGAGCTGGCTCGTTCAATGAACCCGAATATCAAAATTATCGCCAGGGCATACGACCGCGTTCACGTCTTCGAACTTTATAAAGCGGGAGCCGACAAACAAGTACGTGAAACCTTTGATTCTGCCTTACGCAGTGGGCGTGCCGCATTAAAAATGCTCGGTATTGAGGAAGAGGTGGCGGATGAAATTTGCGATTATTACTTCGAGCGTGATCGTCATCGAGTGAAATTAATGGCGGAAGTCTATGATCCAAAATTGGAACTCTTTAAGAATGAAGAAATGCGAAAAATTGCATTAGCCGAAGATCAGGAAACGATGCTTGAAATTCAAAATATCTTGGAAAGAGCAAGAGAAAATAAAGAATCGGGCTTCTTCGGTTCTTCGCAATAACCAAACAAGCGGTGCTTTTCCATGAAAATTTTGCAAATTTTCGGCATAGTAGACAAAATTGAGTCTATTTTCCTACTCAACCGGCCATAGTAGACATTTTTGAGTCTGCTATGGCTTTTTTATTAACAGTGTCGATGGATAAAATCCTTTAAAAACATCATCTTATTGCTATCTGAAAGCCCTGCATGAGCAGATAATTTACTCTTCATTTCCTTAAAAAATGACTCTAAACGATTCGTTGTCTTTGGTATGTTTAATGTAGCATATTCTTGGTAAATAAAGAGATATTCCATATTCCGTTTTAAACTCCAATATGCACTTCGTAACGTGCGATGTTTAAAGCGTTTGGGATTGACATCGGAGCGTTCGTTAAAGAACTCGCTGTAAGCCTTCAGCCACTGCTTTAATGCCTCACGAAATGTTTCTTTTGTATGTGATTTTAAGCGGTAACAGAGTTTCAATAAGGCTTGACCCGCTTCTGATTTAGGCTTTTTCGTCAAATAGAAAATCGCTCTTCCAATTTGATGAAAATGGCACATTTGTGTGGGTATTTGAGGATAAGCGTTCAATAAACCTCGACGACCATTACAAGTAATAGATTGAATTTTAATGCCTTTTTTAATAAGTTCATCAATCGCTTCAACATAATAAATATTTTTCTCAGCCGGAATAAAACGAGAATAAATGGGCTGTTTAGAGAGGGAATCCATCAGGATAAGTACAGCAAATCGACGTTTAAAATGTGTCGTATCCATAATGATATTAACCACGGCAGGTAGCGGTTTAGGCTCTGCTTTTCGCGCTTTTTGAATATGGCGTTGGATAGTACGAACGAAGCAACCAAACTCCTCGGCAAGTTCTTGATAGGTTTGCTTTTTAGAGGAATATTTAAACCAAATATTTTCTGAGTTTAGTCGCATAGATGCAACAAAATTGCGCTGACAATCAAGGCATTTATAACGTTGAATACCATTGATTTTGCCATACTTCTTGAGATGATTTGATGAGCAGAAAATGCAATTTTTTTGTCATTTTTATAAAAAGTGGGTTAAAGCCTTATAGTACAAGGTTTCAACCCACTTTGCAGACTCAATTTTGTCTACTATGCCAAATTTTCCAACGAAAAGCACCGCTTGTCTTTGCTTGAAAGGTTATTTCAACTCCCTTGCCCCTTGATTATCCACCTTACAAATATGAATAAAGCCTTCATTGTTTTGCAGATAATCTTTTTCAAGGTAAGCGACCAGTTTTTGAGCGTGCTCTAAGTCTGGTGCAACGGCGAACATCGTTGGGCCTGAACCCGAAATACCCACCGCTAACGCCCCCAAATCTTTACAACCTTGGCGGACTTCGGCAAAGTTTGGCAGTAACGACTCACGATACGGCTCAGCAATAAGATCTTTCATCATAATTGCGGCAAGTACATCTTGACGAGTGTGGCAAGCGTGAACGAAAGAGCCTAAATAGCGAGCTTGTGAGATCATCTCTTGGCGTGTATAGCTTTTTGGCAAGATCGCACGGGCTTCTGCGGTGGAAACTTCAATCCCTGGATACGCCAGCACCCAATACCATTCGTCAAAGAACGGGATAGGTTGGCAGATATTGCCGAGAGATTGAGTCATCAGTTGCAAACCGCCTAAATAGCAAGGTGCAACGTTGTCGTAATGGATTGAGCCAGAAATTCTACCCTCTAGCTCGCCCATCATTTCCAACAATTCCATTTTTGAAAACGGTTCATCGTGGAATTTATTCAGTGCTACGAGTGCAGCCACAATTGAGCAAGCACTTGAGCCTAAGCCTGAGCCAATCGGCATATTTTTCTCAAGGGTCAAGCGTAGATTTTTCACCACACCACCACGCAATTTCAAGCGCTCGCTAAACAGCACATAGGCTTGATAGACGATATTTTTTTGCGGTTCTTTCGGCAGTTTACGCACAAAATAACCGACACTTTCCAACTCAAACGGTTGATCACACTCTTCGATTTGTACTACGTCACCGAGTAATGAACCGTCTATCGGCGAAATGGCGGTGCCGAGTGAGTCAAATCCGACACTTAAATTCGCACTTGAGGCAGGGGCATAAATTCGTAATGTCATCGCCTTTTCCTTATTTCAGTGTACGCAAAATATCCGCAAAAATACCTGCTGCAGTCACATCATTACCTGCACCGTAGCCACGCAGTAACAGTGGAATCGGGCTGTAATAACGGGTGTAGAAGGCAAGGGCGTTTTCACCGTTTTTTACTTTATACAGCGGATCGTCGCCGTTCACTTCTTTGATTGCGACACGGCATTTGCCGTTTTCAATCACACCGACATAGCGTAACACATTGCCACAAGCGGTCGCTTTTTCCACGCGTTTTGCAAATTCAGCATCAAGTTCTGGCAACATCGCTAAAAATTCCGCTGCAGTTTTACCTTCAGAGAAACCTTTTGGTAAAACACCTTCCACTTCAATATCTTCCAGCTCTAATGGGTAGCCACACTCACGTGCTAAAATTAACAGTTTACGAGCCACATCTTGTCCTGATAAATCATCACGAGGATCAGGCTCAGTAAAGCCTTTCTCTTTAGCAATGGTGGTTGCTTCAGACAAACTTGAACCTTCTTCTAATTTACCGAAAATGAAAGAGAGCGAGCCGGATAAAATGCCTTCAAATTTTTCTACTTCATCACCTGCTGCAAGCAAATTTTGCAAGTTTTCAATCACAGGCAAACCTGCACCCACATTAGTTTCATATAGGAATTTATGTTGGCTCTGACGAGCATTTTCACGCATTTCTTGATAGTACGCATAGCTTGAGGTATTCGCTTTCTTATTTGGTGTAATCACGTGGAAGCCTTCTTTTAATGCACGAGCGTAAAGGTTTGCTACCGATTGTGCGGTGGTGCAATCGACAAATACGGGATTCACAACGTGATGTAATTTGATAAACGACAGTAACACATCAAAGTCAGATGGTTGAGTTGCCGACTCTAAATCCGCACGCCAGTTATCAAGACTTAAACCGTTTTCATTGAGTAACATTTTGTTCGAGTTGGCCAACGCACACACACGGATTTCAATATCCTTCTTTGCGAGGTACTCCTTTTGTGTTTTGAACTGTTCGATCAATTCGCCGCCGACACCGCCAACACCGACTAAAAAGACATCAACCACTTTTTTGTTATTGAATAACGCTTTATGCGTTGCTTTAACCGCTTCAATCGCTTTATTTAACGGCACGACGGCAGAAATTGAACGCTCGGACGAACCTTGTGCAATCGCCACAATGCTGATATTTGCTTGAGCAAGAGCAGAGAAGAAGCGAGCCGCAATCCCTTTCGCTGTACGCATACCGTCACCAACGACGGATACGATAGAAAGGTCTTTAATCACTTCCACAGGATCTAATAAACCTTCTTTGAGCTCTTGGGCAAAAGTATTGTTTAACGCACAGAGTGCTTTTTCTACGGCTTTTACCGGCACACAGAAGCTAATACTATATTCAGAAGAAGATTGTGTAATTAAGTTCACGGAAATACCCGCTTGTGACATTGCGGTAAACACACGGGCTGCCATACCGACCATACCTTGCATACCTGAGCCTGATACGTTGAACATTGCAACATTATCTAGGTTCGTGATCCCTTTTACTTTTAAGTTATCGTTGACCACGTTACCGTCAATGATTGTGCCCGGCGCATCCGGATTATGGGTATTTTTGATTAAGCACGGAATATTTAACGGGACTAACGGACCAATGGTGCGAGGGTGGATGACTTTTGCCCCGAAGTAAGAAAGTTCCATCGCTTCTTGATAGCTCATTGACTCTAAGCAGATCGCATCCGGCACTAAACGCGGATCGCAAGTGTAAACACCGTCTACGTCCGTCCAAATTTCGCACACGTTCGCTTTTAAGCAAGCCGCTAAACACGCCGCAGAGTAGTCGGAACCGTTACGACCAAGTAACACTAATTCGCCTTGTTCGTTACCTGCGGTAAATCCCGCCATTAACACTACGTTTTTCTTTGGAATAGAAAGGGCTTCAATGCGTTTGGTGGATTCGGCAATATCCACAGAGGATTCTAAATAGCTCCCGTGTGCTAATAATTTTTCGACAGGATCAATGCGAGTGACTTCATAGCCTTTCGCCTCAAACCACGCTTTCATCATAGCAATCGACAATTTTTCCCCACGGCTGTGAACTGTTGCGCTGACATTGTCCGGGCAGAATTTATTTTTAGCCGCTTCGGCAGCGATGTTACAGATGTCGTCTAATTCCGCTTTGATAAAGGCACTTAATCCTTCACGGTCAAAATTATTATTGACGGCATATAATCCGTTGATGATGTTGTTGAAAATGTCGGTGGCTTCGGTGAGATGAGATTCGTAGGGTTCGCCGGCTTGGGCTTTATCGACAATGGCGACAAGATGGTTAGTGATTTTAGCGGGGGCGGATAGTACGCCTGCGGCTTGATCTGCCAAATGTGCCTTTTCGATGATGTCGGCAGCTTGTAAAAAGCGTTCCGGATTGGCTAAAGATGTGCCTCCAAATTTTAGAACTCGCATAGTTTCTCCTGAAGATAATTGTTTAATGTTTGCAAATTTTGTTACAAAAAAACCCGCTTGTTAAAGCGGGTTTCGGTGAATTTTGTTCCGTTTTCTAGCCACGAACACCCGCACTATGTTGGCACATAATGGTAATCATCGTGGTAATGGTTGTCATAGAAAAACGGTTCATGGTTAATCTCTAAAAATTAAGCGTGAAAAACGGGTGGAAGAATCGTCGAAAACGTTTGCTTTGTCAAATGGTTTTTTATCGAAAGTTCACTCTTTTCCTTTTAACAAGGCAATAATCTCTTTTAGTGCGATAATTTCCTCATTCTTTTGAGCTAACATCTCATCTTTATGGGCAATAGTGAGTTTTAATTTTTCGATTTCGGTAGTGAGATTTTCGTTGTTTCCATAATAGTTTGTATTGTTGCCATTTTCATTCATTAAAAGGAAAACACCTTTCCCTTCACTATTCATCAGTTCCAATACATCAATATTAAAAATTTGAGCGATTTGTTCAAGTTTATGCAAATTGAGCTTGGTTTCACCACGTTCAATTTTGGCGTAACCGTTTGTGGACATATTCATTTTTGCCGCCATTTCTTCTTGTGACCATTGCTTCATTTCTCGCACCATACGGATTTTCTCATTGACACTCACAAATCATTCCTCTCTCTATTTTTCTACCCACAAATTGAGTAGGTTTGCCACACAGTTTGTTGTTAGTACAACATCAAGACTACTCTTAAAATAGTTCGCATTTTACACATATTTTAATTAAATAACACATTAATATTAAGGACTTCCTATGCATTTATCAGTTAAAACAGCAGCAATTGCAATTTTAGTTTCATTAGGTGTAACGGCTTGTGGCTCGGGCGGTGGTGGCGGTGGCTCATCTGCACCGGCTAATAATCTAGAGCAAGCAAAGCAAATTGATGCTTTAAAAAAACAGGTTGAAGCTGAGCAACAAGCGGTACAATCTGCGCAAAACAATGCAAATGATGCAACCGAAAAAGTAAAAGCAATAGAAGCAGCTAAAACTAAGGCTGAAGCTGACTTGGCGAAAGCTCAAGAAGCATTAAAAAATGCGGAAAATACAACGGCTACAGAAAAAGCGAAAGCTCAAGCGGCAGTAGAGCAAGCAGCTAAAGATTTAGCAAAAGCTCAAGAAGATATAGCTAAATTGGAAGCTGAACTATCTCCTTATCTTGAAGAGGCTAAACGTAAAGCACAAGAAGAAGCAGAACGTCTTGCAGAAGAACAACGTAGATTAGAAGAAGCTCAAAAAACATTTACCGCGGAAAGTTCGACTTGGCGATATACTGGTGAAAATAATAATGCTCGTTCAAGATATTTTTTACCTAACGGTGATTATTTTGAATGGTTAGGAAATGATAATCAGAGTGGATTTGATAGAGTTGTAGCAGACAAAATTAATTTCTATGAAGCCCCTACTGATGATGAAGTTCATGTTTCAAAGATTACTGCTAAGGGAATTAGCCAACGTTTGCAAAATGGTAACATGGAAGATGTTGCTACAAATTTAGGTGAAAAAGGAACTATCTATTTTGTAAATCAACCTTATTCTACCTATGCTAGTTGGGTTGGAAATGGCGGCACAATTCATAATTCTAATTTCGGGCTAGATTATGAGTTATCATACACTACGGGAGAAATAAAAAGTAAATCAGGTTTTGTGGCGCTACAAACTGAAAATACTGCAGAATTTATTACACAAGGAAATTCTGCAATATATAAAGGAAAGGCAATTGAAACAGGCTATACAGAGAAATATGATAATGCAGGTATGAAAACTTATACTCCATATCAATCTGTCGGTGATCTTACTCTTGATGCTAATTTTAAAACTGGAGTTGTTTCAGGAAATATTCAAAATTTACAGTCAGGAAATTATGATTTAAACAGTAGTAACATCGTATCGTCAAATGATGCTGTTGTATTTAGCGGTACGGTTAGTCAGCAAAATTCTACTTTAAATGAATATAGCTATATAGGATATTTTGCAGGACCAAATGCAGAAGAGGCTGTAGGCATTGTAACTTATACGCCAAATACACATACGATTAGCTTCGGAGGCAAACGCCAATAATCAATCGTAGGCGGGGTTATCCCCCGCCTAAAATCTAAGCTATTGCAGAAATGCCTTTATGTTGTACTAAAGAAAGCAGTTTCAGTGCGGCACCGCTTGGTTTTTTGACACCACGTTCCCATTCTGAAACCAGGTTGCTACTTACATTTAAGTAGTGAGCAAAAACAGCTTGAGAAAAATTTTCTTTCTCGCGGATTTCTCGGATCTCATTGGGAGCAAGCATTTTGACTGGCGTTAAACAACGTTTGTCAAAACTCTGCATTGTTGTTTTATCAACCAAACCAATATCGTGTAAATCACTCATCAATTCGTGGATCGCTGCATTTGCCGGGCTGTTGTATTGGCTCATTGGATACCTCTATAAATGCTTTGCCATCAAGGGCTTGTTGAATTTGTTCAGGGCTAAATGCCAAAATGGTTTTGGCTGCTGCTTTAAAGTTTTCTTCTTCATCAGCGGTAATATTGGCTCGATCATTCTTATCAAATCCATAAACAAATAAGCTAAATTCTGCAAATTTGTACACAATGATAGAACGATAACCTTTAGATTTACCTCTGCCTTGTTTGGGTAAACGCTGTTTGATAACACCAGAACCTAAATCGGCATCAATCAAACCATTTTCAATGTCGTTAATGGCATTTCTTAATGTGTCGTCTGAAATACGTTCTTTACGGGCAAATTTATCAAAATGTTTAGATTTAAAAATTCGCATTAAATATATACCGCTATCATCTTTAGTGTGATAGTAAAAAAATAGGCAGGAAAAGTCAATAAATCTATTTTATGAAGAAACACTTACCCCTTACACTTTTTATCCCCCTAGCAGCAAAAGCAACTCCCGAATTGGAAATCAAATCCGCCGAACCCACATTGCCAACACAAGCGGTTATTTTTTCAGAGAAATCTGCAAATAATGGGGAAATCACTTTAACCCAAGAGCTTATTAGTAAGCCTGAACTTACTCGTCAAATGTTAAATCGGGCGATTGATAGCCGACAATTTCATTTATTGCCTGAACTGGTGCGGATTTATCAACAAACGCCTAACCCCGATTTGGTGCTGATTGATTATGTTAACGGCATTATTTTGGCAAGTCAGGGGGAGTATAAGGCGGCAATCGATCTCTATCGTGGCATTATTGCGAAGCACCCTAATTTTCAGCCTGTGCGTTTTCGTTTAGCACAAATGTTGTTTGAAGATCGGCAAAATGAAGCCGCACTTTCACAATTTCGTAAGCTACAAGCGGACGGATTGCCGCCTCAAATTGCAAATGGAGTTGAACAATATATTGCCGCTATTCAAAAACGTTCGGATTGGGCATTTAACTTTGGCATTAATTATTTGCACGAAAGCAATGTCAATAATGCTTCAAACTCGCCTTATGTTCGAGTTGGGAATGTACCATTTAAGAAAACGGAAGAGTCGTTACCACAATCAGCAAATGGGCTAAGTTATCATCTCAATTTGTCTAAAAATTGGAATGTCAGCGGCTCGCACTATCTACATTTTGAGAACCAATTTAGCGGAAAATCCTATTGGGATAATCATCAATTTGACGATCAACAAAACCGTTCAAGTCTTGGCTACCAGTATCAAAATGCCCAAAGTCGTCTTTCCTTTTTGCCTTATTACGAAATGCGTTGGTATGGTAATCATCGCTACAATCACGGCTATGGAGTTCGAGTTGAAGCCGAACATTGGCTTACCTCTCAATGGCAACTTTCTACCGCAGGGGAAATGGGCAAGCTCAAACATCGGGGCGAAAATCAGCTTGCAGATAGCACGACCTTATTTGGTTCTGCTACGTTACTTTATGCCTTTAATGCGAAAAGTTATCTCTATGGCGGTGTAGATTTGTTGCGAGATCGGACGTTAGAGCGTTCTTTAGCTTCCAAACGTTATACAGGGCGAATCGGTTGGGGGCAAGAATGGTGGGACGGCATTTCCAGCCGTGTTCAGCTCAGTTATGGCAAACGTGAATTTGACCAAGCTCACCGTATTTTTAATCAAATTCGTCAAGATAGGGAACTGGGTTTGAATGTCACACTTTGGCATCGCAACCTGCATTTTTGGGAAATTACGCCGAAAATCAACTATCAATATCAGCGTGTGAATTCAAATTTAGTGGATCTTTATTCGTATAAACGAAATCGGGTTTATTTGAGTTTTGAGAAGACGTTTTAGTGTCATGAAAATACAGCTAATTTTGCGTTAGATCAAAAAAATCTATATTCCCCCTTAAGTTTTTGTTACCATAAGCGGTGAGTTTACACTCAAATTTTACCAATTATTTTTTGAGGAACAGAAAAATGGCATACACATTACCTGAATTAGGTTACGCTTACGATGCGTTAGAACCGCATTTCGATGCGAAAACCATGGAAATCCATCACTCTAAACACCATCAAGCATACATCAACAATGCAAATGCGGTGTTAGAAGCTTATCCTGAATTACTTGATCAATGCCCGGGGAAATTAATTACGAATCTTGAGCAAGTGCCGGCGGAAAAACGTGTAGCAGTACGTAATAACGTAGGCGGTCATGTCAATCACACGTTATTTTGGAAAGGTTTAAAAACCGGTACCATATTACAAGGTGCATTAAAAGAGGCGATCGTACGTGATTTCGGTTCTGTTGAAGCATTTCAAGCACAATTTGAACAAGCGGCGGCAACCCGCTTCGGCTCAGGTTGGGCATGGTTAGTGTTAGAAGACGGTAAACTGGCGGTGGTTTCAACGGCTAACCAAGATTCGCCGTTAATGGGTAAAGACGTTGCGGGCGTATCGGGGTATCCGATTTTAGGTTTGGATGTGTGGGAACACGCTTACTATTTACACTATCAAAACCGTCGTCCGGACTATATTAAAGCCTTCTGGAACGTGGTGAACTGGGACGAAGCCGCCCGTCGTTTTGAAGATAAAGTGAAAACTTGCGGTTGCGCGAAATAAATTCGAGTAATCTCTTTTGTGACAAGCGGTCGGATTTTATGAAAATTTTGCAAAATAATCTTCAAATCAGACCGCTTGTATTGATGATATATCTATTGCTCTAAATCGGCGCTCATTACATCATCTTCATTTCCGGCAATAACCTTTTTTTCATCCGCCCATTCACCTAAATCAATCAGTTGGCAGCGTTTGCTGCAAAACGGTCGGAATTCGCTTTTGGGTGACCAAATTACTTCTTTGCCGCATGTCGGGCAGTTTACTACAGTCATGGTTGATGTCCTTTTTGTTCGGCTAGCGCCAGATAGCGTTGATGAAGCCGGCTGACCTGCGCTTTTAAATGGGCAAGATTTTCCGCTAGCGGAGCGTTATTTTCAATAACATCATCGGCATAGCGTAAACGCGTCGGGCGATCGACTTGAGCCGCCATGATATTTTTGATGGTCTCGAGCTGACTTTTATCCCGCTGCAATGCCCGTTCCAGTTGGATTTCCGGCAGAACGTCGACAACCAGTATCCGATCACAATAGTCCGTCAGTCGGTTTTCAATTAATAACGGCACAACCCACAGCACATAAGGTGCCTGAATTTGATGAAGTTGATTAAGCATGGCTTCACGAATGGCGGGGTGCAGTAGATTATTCAACCAGTTTTTCTCCTCTTCGGCATGAAAAATAATTTGGCGTAATGCACTACGGTTCAGTTCCCCTGCCTCATTGAGAATCCGTTCGCCGAAGTGCGCAACGATTTGTGCTAAACAGGGCGAATCTTTTTCTACCACTTGGCGGGCAATGAGATCCGCATCTACGATCGGAACATGATGTTCGGCAAACAGTTTTTCAATGGTACTTTTACCGCTACCGATTCCGCCGGTTAAGCCGACAACATAGGGCATGTGCTTTTCCTTTCTAATAACGATCGCCGAAAGGCGGTGACGATGTCGTCAGATTCTATCAATAAACAGCATAAAAGTCGAAAAGGTGATAAACGGAATAAACGGCAGTTTTTCAATCCGGCGGCGCTTGAGACAGAAATAGCCGCAGGCAAAGGCTAAGCCGGCTAAATTTGCGTATAGTAGCAATAATATCATTTGTTCGGGGGCAAAAAGCGGTGAAAGAGCGATAAACAGTAACATATCTCCCGTGCCTAACATTTCTGTCGTCAACCAATACTTCATGAGCACGGTTAAAAGGATGAAAAAAAGTGAAGTAAGAAATAAGCTCAATAAGTGGACGGATAAAAGCCACGGTTCATAAAAAAGCAATTGAGCAATTGCGGAGATAAAAAGCATGCCGAGATAACGAACGTCGGTTAAATAATAGAAATAGTCCAACATACTCAAATAAATCAGCAAGATACCGATGAATATCAACGTCGGTGAGGAGTTGTCGAAATAAAACACCACACTGGGAAACAAGATGAAAAAGCAATAAGCGGACTGATTGGGTTTGGGTTGTAATTTGGATGAATGAATAAAATCATTCAACGGTATATCGGTTGAATAGACTTGTCGATAATCATCATAAATTTGAGTATTGAGGCGAATCGGAAAATGGTGTAATTCCGATTTAAACCAATAGGCGCAGAATAAACTCAGTAAAAAAAGCATTACACCATGCCTCCCATATCGAAAATCGGCAGATATAAACCGATGATAATTGTGCCGACGATAACGCCCATAATCAGCATGAGCATGGGTTCCAGCAATTGGGAAAGCATATCGATTTGGTAATCCAATTTTTGCTGATAAATCTGGCTGACATGTTCCAACATCTGCGCCAGTTGTCCGCTTCGTTCACCGGTGGCGACCATTTGGATGACATCGGTATTAAATACCGACGGATTCAGTCCTTCGGAAAAGCGGTAGCCTTGTTTTAACAGTGTCAGTACAAAGCGCAGCTCTTGGGTCAGAACCGGATCGGTTTGTTTGGCGGATAAAAACGCCTGCAAAATGCTGTCTAACCGAATATGGGCGTTGAGCATGAGAGCACAGTTTTGGCAGAAAAAAATAATCCGCGCTTGATGAATAATTCGGTTAAAAATCGGCAATCGGCTTAAGACGGCAAATTTTATTCGGGTAAAGACATCCGTCTTTTTAGCCAGCAGTAATGATCCGAGCATACCGAACGCACCGAATAACAATAACGGATAAATATGTTGGCGCAGCACGGTTGAAAGGGAAAACAGCAACTCGGTAATCCACGGTAATGCCGCCGATTTGGCACTATAAAGATCCGCGAATTTCGGTACGATAAATATCAGCAGCAAAAGTGAAAGCGTCAAGGAAATGACCAAAATGATCAGCGGATAAAACAGGATTTTTTTCACTTTTTTCAGCATTTTGTCACTTTTTTCACGAGTATCGGCAATATTACGCAATATCGTGCCTAAATTGCCGCTATGTTCCCCCATTTTGATTAATTGTATTTCTTGTGCCGGCAAATAGGCGGTTTGCTTTTCAAGGGCATGAGAAAAAGAGAATCCGCTTTCAAGCAAATGAATCGTACCTTGCAGCCATGCATAGAGTTTGATGTTTTGGCAATTTTCCGACAACATGGACAAGCTCTGTTTCAGCGGAACGGCGGCATTTAACAATAATGCCAATTGGCGGATGAATTGGGTTATTTCACCAGTGTTCGGCGCTTTCGGTAAAATGAAATTACGTTGAATGCGAATATGTTGGTAGCCTTTTTGCAGTAATTGCTTTTCAAGCTGTTCTCGACTTTCGGCAAGGCATTTCCCTTGCTGCTTTTGTTGAAAACGGTTTACGGCTTTCCAATGAAATTCATGGATTCGCAGCATGGTTGTTATCCTCCCAACACCCGTTCGATTTCCGTCATATCGGTGATGCCTTGGACGAGTTTTTCTTTTGCACTGTCGAGTAATGTCGGATAGTCCAAACAAGCGGTCTGTTTATCGAAATTTTTTGCAGATCGGCTAAGACATTGATAAACACCGACACGGCCTTTATAACCTTGATAGCAATCCTCACAACCTTTACCGAGGCACTGCGGGCAGAGTTTGCGCACTAACCGCTGGGCGACGACTAACAACAAGGCACTTTTAATCTCGTAGTCGTGAATACCGAGTTGGTTTAAGCGTTCAATTGCCGAAGGTGCGTCATTGGTGTGTAACGTGGAAAGTACCAAATGTCCGGTCTGTGCCGCGCGCAGTGCGATTTGCGCACTCTCTTCATCACGAATTTCACCGAGCATGATAATGTCCGGATCTTGACGCAAAAACGCCCGCAGCAATTGGCTGAAATCCAGTTGAATACCTCGGTTGACTTGGGTTTGAATTAACCCGTCAATGTCGATTTCAATCGGATCTTCGGCGGTCAGAATATGTTTATCGGTTTGATTTAAATGGCTTAACGCACTGTATAAGGTAATACTTTTACCGCTGCCGGTCGGACCCGTCACCAAAATTAACCCTTGCGGTTGTTTGAGCGCAGTATGCAGCAGTTCTTTTTGAGACGGCGTAAAGCCGAGCGACAAAAAATCAAGTTGTGTCGGTTTGTTTTTCTGTAAACGCAACACGATTTTTTCACCGTGATTGGTCGGCAATGTCGATACGCGGAAATCCAAGGTCTCGGCAAGGATGGTGGTAAAGCTGAATTGACCGTCTTGCGGCAGGCGGGATTCGCTGATATCCAGTTTTGCCAACAGTTTAATTCGGGAAATAATGCGGTCGGCAAATTGGATGGAAAGCGTCTTATAAATATGCAATACACCGTCGATTCGCAACCGAATAAGCAGTTTATCGGGTTGTGGCTCAATATGAATGTCGGAGGCATTTTGACTCAAACAAAATTTAAACAGATTATCCAGCAGTCGGATAATCGGATCGTTTAGATTCAGTTGCTCCGACGGCGTTTCTGCAGAGGCATAATGGATTTCATCCGTTTCATAAAATGTTTGTTGTTCGGGGGAAAGCTCGTTTAACAAGAATTTCAATTCGTCTGATGCAACGAGTACCGGCTCGATTCGTTTGTGCGTCATAAATGCAAAAATTTCACATGCCGTAAGATTTTTATCATCATCAACCGCCAACCATAACGTTTGATCCGTTTCTGTTAGCGGCACGGCTAAGTAGCGCAGTAAAAGTTGTTTTTCTTCGCGGTTTTTTTGCCAACGTTCCTCCGTGATTTCAAACAGACGATCGCTGTGGCGCTCATAAATGGCATATTTACTCTGCATGGGTACCTCTTTCATACGGAAAACGGCACGGTGAACCGTGCCGTAAGACGGTTAATTCAATTTTGGCTGAGCGGCGGCCGTACAGAAACCCGCCGGGAACAGGCTAACATCCGCCCCTTTACATGACGTTGACCACGTAATGGTGTTGTTAGCGAATTTCGGGGTCATGGTATAACCGTAACCGTCCAAATTGCCTTTACCGTCTACACTGATGATACCGGCGGAGACGGATACGGATTTCAGGTATTTCGTATCATCGCTACCGGTTTTATTTGCCTGAATGCCGTTTGAACCGCCGCTACAGTTCGTTAATGCGCCGGTATTGTAGATACAAATTTCCACATCGGATTTGTAGGAGGCGGAGGCTCTTAACAGCTCCGAAAGTGCTGCCTTTTGGGTGTAGTTGGTATAAGACGGAATTGCAACGGTCGCCAAAATCGCAATGATGGCAACGACGATCATCAATTCAATCAGGGTAAATGCCCGCTGTATCGGGCGGAATAACAGCTTGTTTTTCATGATGTTTCCTTAAGATCTTGCGCGGAATTTGCGCGTAATAAGTTTGCGTTTTCCTCGTAAAAAATCGATAAGCAAACTCCATTTTGTCGATCTGCGTCGAAAAAATAATATTGGACTGTTTATTTACACAGTGTTTTTTGCTACCATTCGACTGATTTAACTTTTTGAGGTAAGTATGGCTAAAGCAGCAAAAACCGCTTATGTCTGTAATGATTGCGGCGCGGAATATTCCCGTTGGATGGGGCAGTGCCGCGCTTGTATGGCATGGAATACCATCAGTGAAGTGCGTTTGATTTCGGCAAAGCAAGAGAGTAAAGGTGATCGTTTTAGCGGTTATGCCGGCACGACAACGGGTAAAGTTCAAACGCTGGCTGAAATTGATTTGCAGGAAGTGCCGCGTTTTTCCAGTGGATTTAACGAATTAGACCGTGTATTGGGCGGTGGCATTGTACCGGGCAGCGCCATTTTGATCGGCGGCCATCCCGGTGCGGGAAAAAGTACGCTATTGTTACAGGTCATGTGCGGGTTATCGCCTCATTTACCGACACTGTATGTAACAGGTGAAGAATCGTTACAACAGGTAGCCATGCGGGCGAACCGTTTAGGGTTGCCGACCGCCCATTTAAAAATGTTGTCCGAAACTTCCGTGGAACACATTTGTAATATTGCCGATCAAGAAAAACCGAAGCTGATGGTGATCGACTCCATTCAAGTCATGCATCTTGCCGATATTCAATCTTCTCCGGGTAGTGTGGCGCAAGTACGCGAATGTGCCGCTTTTCTGACCCGCTATGCCAAAACTCGACAAGTCGCGATCATTATGGTCGGTCATGTGACGAAAGACGGCACGTTAGCCGGACCGAAAGTATTGGAACATGCCATTGATGCTTCTTTGTTGCTTGAAGGGGAAGCGGATTCTCGCTTTCGTACGCTGCGCAGCCATAAAAACCGTTTCGGTGCCGTGAATGAGCTGGGCGTTTTTGCTATGACGGAGCAAGGCTTACGGGAAGTGAAAAACCCATCGGCAATTTTTCTTAGCCGTAGTGACGAACAAACATCAGGCAGCTCCGTGATGGTCGTGTGGGAGGGAACCCGTCCGTTACTGGTTGAAATTCAAGCGCTGGTCGACCATTCCATGTTGGCAAATCCGCGACGGGTTGCGGTAGGGTTGGAGCAAAACCGCTTATCGGTATTACTTGCCGTTTTACACCGGCACGGCGGGTTGCAAATGTCCGATCAAGACGTATTCGTCAATGTTGTCGGTGGTGTAAAAGTCACTGAAACCAGTGCGGATCTTGCCTTATTGCTGGCATTAATTTCCAGTTTTCGTAATCGCCCGTTGCCGCAAGATTTGGTGGTATTCGGTGAAGTCGGGCTCGCCGGCGAAATCCGCCCGGTTCCGAGCGGGCAAGAGCGTATCAGTGAAGCAGCAAAACACGGTTTTAAGCGGGCAATCGTACCGTTCGGTAATATGCCGAAAAAACCGATTAAAGAGATGACTGTTTTCACGGTAAAAAAATTAAGTGACGCATTGGATATCCTTAGCGGATTATAACGACAGCTCAATCTTGCCCCACCAATCATTTTTGTAAATTTCTTATCAAAACGGACCGCTTGTAACCCTAACACGCGGTCCGTTTTATATGGAAATTTGCAATATATCGCGTAATCAGTGAAATGTTTGATTGAATCTGACTGTTTGTTCAACTTTTTGATGTAATTGATATTTGTACATTTTGTGCAAAATAGCTATAAAATGATTTTTTATGTATAAAAATGAAAATAAAGTGAATATAATTAACTCAATGTAAATTAAGTGTACAGATCCTTTGTCAGATTATCTATGAACGAGATGGTTACGCCTTTGAGATACTTAAGATGAAATCAACTGGGGGAACCAAATGAAAAACATATTCAGAAAAAAACGTTATTATTTTATTAGCTTATTTATGCTGTTATTCGGCGTTGTTTATTACTGTTTGGATGACTATGTCAGTTTAGTACGCGCCGGTTATTGCCCGAAAACCCGAACCATTCTGGCAAAAGAAGAACTCTATCGCAATGCCATGCGGGATTATCTCCAAGTTATGATAGAAATAAAACAGGAGTTGGCAGAAGAGTTTGAATCTAACCGAGAATTCCCTTATTACAATATTTGGCTGGGTAAACCAATAAACGGTTATGAGTTAAAAAATATGATAAAACCTATTTTAGGATCAAGTGTTTTATATTCTGATAAGTTTTATAAAAAATATAAAGATAAAATGAAGGTTTTCGAGGATGTCGATAGTATTTTAGATAATGAGTTATTTCCTAAAAATAATTCATTTAATATTTACGATAATGTAATTATGAATTTTATTTATGCTTATGATTGTTGTACTGTTTATACGCGAGAAGAGGCTATTGAACGAGTTGCTTTTTTGGAAAAAGGAATGGAAATGTATAAAGATGCACTTAAAACGGATTCTTTTAAAATAAAAAGGACGCCAACGGCATTCCGTTATTTAAATGTGAATTTTATGTTTACGGGGTTTGATGATGAAGTTATTGAAAATAATGCATTCGATATTCTTAGTTATTTTATACCGATTAACACCTGTGGCAATATTACGGTAAATATAAGATACAATGAAGATAAATAATGAGGAGGATTTATGACTACACTGACTCAAAATACAATGATACTAAAAATAAAACCGCTTATAAATATATTACAAGCGGTCCGTTTTGTTTAAAATTTTGCAAATTAGCCTGTATTGCGCATACCGGCGGCAATGCCGGTGATGGTGATCATCAATGCCTGTTCCAGCTCCGGATTTGGATTGTCACTTTGCGTGCGTAGGCGGTGTAACAACTCGACTTGGAGCAAGTTAAGCGGATCGGTATAGATGTTACGCAATGCGATAGAATCTGCGATCCAAGGCAAATCACCCATCAGTTGATCATCATGGGAGAGTGATAATACGGTTTGAATGTCCGCTTGTAATTGGCTGCGTAACTCTTTTCCTAGACGGTGTAAATGTTGTGGTACAAGACGTTGGTCATAATGTTCCGCAAGCCATAAGTCGGTTTTACTGAACACCATCTCTAACATCCCGATGCGGGTGGAAAAGAAAGGCCATTCCTCACACATCTCTTTCAATAACGCTTCGTTACCTTGTTCAATTAATTGGCGTAATGCTGCGCCCGCACCTAACCAAGCCGGTAGCATCAAACGATTTTGCATCCAAGCGAAAATCCATGGAATCGCACGTAGGCTTTCTACGCCGCCGTTCGGATTACGTTTTGCCGGACGGGAACCGAGAGGTAGTTTGGATAGCTCTTGTTCCGGTGTTGCGGCACGGAAGTAAGGAACGAAATCCGGTTCGCCGCGAACGATGCCGCGATAGATTTCACAAGAAATTTCCGCGCCTTTATTCATCGCCTCACGCCATGCTTGTTTCGGCTCCGGCGGCGGACAAAGGTTGGCTTCTAAAATTGCACTGGCGTAGAGATCTAAACTTTCTACCGCTACGGCGGGTAAACCAAGTTTGAAGCGAATCATTTCGCCTTGTTCGGTGACGCGTAAGCCGTTTTTGAGTGAACGAGGCGGCTGTGAAAGCAAGGCGGCATGTGCCGGTGCGCCGCCACGTCCGATTGTACCGCCGCGACCGTGGAATAAGGTGAGTTCGATGTTATATTTTTCACATAAATTCACTAATGCTTCTTGTGCTCGATATTGCGCCCAAGAAGCGGCTAACATGCCGGCATCTTTGGCTGAGTCGGAGTAACCGATCATCACCATTTGTTTGTTGTTAATCACACCACGATACCAGCCGATATTAAATAAGTCGTTCATGACTTTTTCACAGCGATCCAAGTCATCCAATGTTTCAAATAATGGTGCGACCGGAACGGTTTGCCGGCAACCCGCTTCTTTTAATAATAAGTGGACGGCGAGTACGTCGGAGGCTTCGCGCGCCATAGAAATGACATAGGCGGAAATGACACCTGCCGGCTGTTCGGCAACCACTTTACAGGTATCCAGTACTTCTTGGGTTTCCGGGCTTGGCGTCCAGTTAGTCGGGACCAACGGGCGACGAGAACTTAATTCACGTACTAAGAAAGCCTGTTTGTCATCTTCCGTCCATTGCGAATAATCACCCAAGCCGATATAACGGGTAATTTCAGCAATTGCCATTTCATGACGCGTACTTTCTTGGCGAATATCCAAGCGGGATAGACCTAAGCCGAAGCAACGGATGCGACGTAAGCAGTCCAATAAGGCGCCGTTAGCGATAATGCGCATCCCGCAAGCGTGTAAAGACTGGTAGCAGTCATATAACGGTTCCCACAGTTGGTCATCGCAGGTGAGGATTTCGCTTTCGGTGATGGTAAGCGGTTTTTCTTCTAAGAGTTCGGCGTAGTAAGCGACGGTCTTAATTAATTTGGTACGCAGATCTTTGACGACAACACGGTATGGCTCCAAGTGATCGCCGTATTTGGCTCGGAATTCAGGTGTACAATGCACAACGGACAATTCGTCGGAAAGGACTTTGATGTCTTCTAAGAAAAGCTCTGCCGCTTTCCAGCGGTTCATGCGCAGGACTTGACGGGTGGTTTTTGACGTCACGAACGGGTTGCCGTCACGGTCACCGCCCATCCAAGAAGAAAAGCGAACAGGTGCAAGACCGACCGGGTGCTGCACACCGAAATTTTTCTCTAGATGAAAATTCAGCTGGCGACAAAATTCAGGTACGGCTTTCCATAAGCTGTTTTCAATCACTGCCATTCCCCATTTGGCTTCATCCACCGGCGTCGGTCTCTGAGTGCGGATTTCATTGGTATGCCATGCAAGGGCAATCAGCTGCATTAAGCGGCGTTTTAATTTGGTCGTTTCGGTTTCGGTTAAATCATCGTGTTCCAAGCGGCTTAAACAGCGGTTGATTTCAACGTGTTTATGCACTAACGAACGTCGGGTAACTTCCGTCGGGTGTGCGGTGAGAACAAGATCGATTAATAATTTTTCAACGGTATCGATGACTTTTTGCGCCGGTACGTTTTGTTCTTTCAAACGGGCGAATAAGGCACCCATAGAACGTTCGCCGAGGGAGGCGTGTTTGCTGTGGCGGGAAATGGTATGGTATTGTTCGGCGATATTGGTTAAGTTTAGAAATTGGCTGAACGCACGGGCAACCGGAATGACGTTTTCGGTCGAAATATTGGCGAGCATATCCAACAGCTGTTCGCGCGCTTTTTCATCCCCCGAACGGGAACGGCGGGAAAGAAGTCGGATACTTTCAATCAACTCCAAAATCTCATTGCCCTGAGCATCACGAATGGTTTCCCCCAAGAAATCCCCTAACATATGAATATTATTACGCATAGATTCATAAAGTTGGCTCATAAAAAAATAATCCTCTTTTTAGGTCAAAATGTATGGTGCATAGATATACCTAAAAAGAGGATAAATGGCAATATGATTTAATTTTTTTGATGAAATAAATAAGAAAAACTTATCCCTGTTCAAATAAATGTTTGTTAGCGGCAAGTTGTTCACGGGTTAAACTGAATACGCCCAGCCCGCCGTTTTTGAATTCCAGCCAGTTAAACGGTACGTTCGGAAACTGTTCGACTAAGTGCACCATGCTGTTACCGACTTCACACACCAATACACCGTTATCCGTTAAAAAGCGATCTGCGGTCGCTAAAATACGTTTGGTCAAATCTAAGCCGTCCACCCCGGAGCCTAATGCCATTTCAGGTTCATGGTGAAATTCTTCGGGCATATCGTTTAAATCTTCTTGGTCAACATAAGGTGGGTTGGTAACAATCAAATCATAACGATCTTGAGGCAATTGATTAAATAAATCGGATTGCAAAGGGAACACGCGATGTGCAAGTTGATGACGCTCAATATTGATTTCCGCTACGTTTAGCGCGTCAACGGACAAATCAACCGCATCAATTTCGGCATTCGGAAAACGTTGGGCGCAGGCAATGGCAATGCAACCGCTGCCGGTACACATATCCAAAATGCGTTTCGGTTCTGCCCGTAAAATGCCGGTAAAGCCTTGTTGGATTAATTCCGCAATCGGTGAACGGGGAATGATGACTCGTTCGTCCACATAAAATTCTAAACCGCAAAACCAAGCGGAGCCGGTTAAATAGGCGACGGGTTTGCGTAAGCCGAGGCGTTGCCGCACCATTTCCACAATGCGTGTTTTCTCAATTCGGGTTAAGCGGGAAGCATAGAGGCTTTCCGGTACGTCCACGGGTAACGCAAGGGCATTCAATACCAACTGGTTCGCTTCATCCCACGGATTGTCGTGTCCGTGTCCGTAATAGAGATCGGAAGCATTGAAGTAACTGTAGCTCCAGCGCATCATATCCAAAATCGTTGAAAGGTCTTCGGTGACATCGTGCGACGCGATTTCATCCAATAGACCATGATTATAATGAGGTTCAAACATAGTAGGCTCTTTCGTCAGTGGTGAGAGGGAGGTGTTATACCATATTTCGCTTTGTGTTAGAATGCGCAAGATGAAATTAAAAGGAGCCGAGATGTTGGAAGACGATGATTTAGCCTTGTTTCGTGAGGCAACTAAAGGCACAAAAAAGATAAAACAAGATACCTTCGTACCAAAAGTTGAACTGCGAAAAAAGATCAATGAGCGACGTGAATTAAAAGAACAAGCGGATACGCTGTTTTATTTTTCGGATGAATACGAGCCGTTGCTCACCGAAGAAAACGAAAAAGTAAAATATCGCCGTGAAGATGTGGATCCGTATATTCTCAAACAGCTTCGACGCGGTGACTTTGAACCGGAACTGTTTTTGGATTTACACGGCTTAACCAAAGAACAAGCGAAAAAAGAACTGGCGAGTTTGATTCTTGCCTGCGAACGGGAAGGCGTTTATTGCGCCAGTATCATGACCGGCTACGGTACGCGCACCTTGAAAGACCAAATCCCCCGTTGGTTGGTACAACATCCGAAAGTCATCGCATTACATCAAGCGCCCAAAACGTGGGGCGGCGATGCGGCGATTTTGATTTTGGTCGAACAGCCGGAAAAAGCCGACTACAAGCGGTGAGATCCGCACGATTTTTTGCAAATAACGTTTTTATCGATAGATATGAGAGAAAATATCGGTAAAATGCGCCACGTTGTTATTCGAGAAACAAAAAGGAAATTGAATGTTAGAACTGATTATTGCCATTTTATGCAGCGTCTCTGTCGGCGTGTTAATCAAAATTGCCCGCGGTAAAGGTATTGCGATTGATCAAAGTATTGCGGTGAATTATATCGTCGCAACCACGCTCTGCTATTTTTTACTGAAACCGGATTTTAAAGGGCAGACAATCGTGGAGATTGTCGAAGCACATCCGTCTTCCTATCTGTTCTTTGCCTTGGGAATATTGTTGCCGAGCGTCTTTTTAATTCAAGCCAAAGCCTTGGAATTTGCCGGTATTATTCGTACCGATGCTGCGCAGCGCTTGTCGCTTTTTTTACCTATTTTGGCAGCGTTTACTTTATTCGGCGAAGCGGTTACCACCAATAAACTGATTGCCCTGTTGTTGGCATTCAGTGCCTTGGGGTGTTTGTTATGGAAAAGCCATGAGGGCATGGGAAAGGGCGGGAAAACCGCAATCATCAGCTTGGTCTTAGTGTGGGTCGGCTTCGGTGTCATTGATATTCTGTTCAAACAAATGGCAAAATCAGGCTCGGCTTTTCCGTTAACCTTGCTGATTTCATTTATCGGCGCAGGCTGTGTGATGTTTATTTATTTGTTGCTTAAACGCACCCAATGGCGCATCCCGAGCGTCGGTGTCGGCTTAATTCTCGGGGGGTTGAATTTCGGTAATATTTTGTTTTACATTAAAGCGCATCAGGTGATGAAAGATGATCCGACCTTGGTGTTTACCGGCATGAATTTGGGCGTGATTTGTTTAGGAACACTCATCGGCGCGCTTTTCTTTAAAGAAAAAATCAACCGAATCAACTACCTCGGCGTTGCTGTGGCAATCATTGCCATTATCTGTTTGTTCTATTGGCGATAAGTAAAAGGCGGATATCCGCCTTTTACTTTTTGGGAACGTTATGAAAAATTTAAAACAATACGGGCAAAATTACGTTAACTGGGTGCTACGCTTGGGTAAAGGGCGTTCCGCCCTGTTTGGCTTTTTTGTTCTGTCGTTTTGTGCGATTGTCATTCAATGCATTTTAAGTTTACTGTTTACCGGCGAAATTGACGGAAATGATATTTTTCGTTCAATTATTTTCGGTTTGATTTCCGTTCCGTTTGTGATCTATTTCTTCAATCTTGTCGTTGAAAAGTTGGAACGTTCGAGAATGCGCTTGGAACAGTCTTTGTCCGACTTGTCGTTACTGCGTGAGCAAGATGCGCGTTTAAATGTCGAGCTTGAACAGCAAGCGGCATTTTTACGATCGTTTTTTGATTCGTCTCCCGATTTGGTGTTTTATCGGGACGATAAAGGGCGTTATTTAGGCTGTAACCGGGCGATGGAAATTTTGACCGGGAAATCGGAAAAAGAAATCATCACCTTGACACCGCATGATATTTATCCGGCGGAAACGGCAAAAATGATCATGGATACGGATCGGGATACCTTAATCAGTAATACCGGTGTGACGGTGGAGCAGTGGATTCGTCACCCGAATAACAAATTGTCGTGTTTTGAGATTCGTAAAGTGCCTTATTATGATCGTATTCAAAACCGCTACTGTATTATCGGTTTCGGACGAGACATTACGGAGCGCAAGCGCTATCAGGAACTGATTGAAAAAAACAGCCGCGATAAATCGAAATTGATGGCGACCATCAGTCATGAGTTGCGTACACCGCTAAACGGCATTATCGGCTTAAGCCGTATTCTGTTGGAAGGAGAGTTGTCGGCACAGCAACGGGAATACCTCAAGACGATTAATATCAGTGCGGTGTCTCTCGGGCATATTTTCAGCGATATTATTGATTTGGAAAAAATCGATAGCCGTCGCATTGAGCTTTTCCGTACGGAAGTGGAGTTCTCCCAAATCATCAGTAATATCAGCCATTTCGCCAACTTAATGGCAGAGCAGAAGCAGATTAAATTCCACATAAAATACGACGATAATCTGCCGGATTTTATCTATGTCGATAACGCCCGCTTGAGCCAAGTGCTGTGGAACTTGGTCAATAATGCCGTGAAATTCACACCGTCCGGCGGCAGTATCTCGCTGAATATTGTGCGTTATGATGCGGATCATTTCGGGTTTATTTTGAAAGACACCGGTATCGGTATTAAGAAAAGCGAGCAACGTAAAATTTTCGCCATGTTCTATCAAGCGCAAACGGTAAAAGGGAAAAAAGCACCGGGCAGCGGTATCGGCTTAGCTATTTCAAAACGTATTGCCAAATTGATGGGCGGAGATTTAACCGTCGAAAGCGAATTGAATCAAGGTTCGACCTTCACGTTGACTATTCAAGCCGATGAAGTAAAAAGCCATAAAGAAATCGCCTTCAATGCCCATGCGTTAAAAGTCTTGTTAGTAGAAGATATTGAAGTCAATGTGGTGGTTGCCAAAGCTATGTTGAACAAATTCGGCTGTGACGTGGATGTGGCGATGAGCGGTAGCGAAGCATTCGAGCTGTTTGCTAAGAACAGCTACGACTTGATTTTACTGGATATTCAATTGCCGGATATTACCGGTTTTGAGATCGCCTCTCAGTTACGTCGGCTCTATCAAAACGGCGAAGTCGATTATTTACCGCTATTGGTGGCATTAACCGCCAATATTATTCAAACCAAAGAAGAGTATCGGCAGCAAGGCATGGATGATGTGTTACGAAAACCCCTTTCGTTGGAGGCGTTGGCGGAATGTTTGAACCGTCATTTTGATGAGGGCTTTTTGGAAAATTCGGTTGAAAACGCACCGCTTGTCAATGTGCCGCAGCCTGACGAGCAGCCTTTTGATCGCAAAATGTTGCAAGAGTTGGTTGATGTGATGGGGAAAACGGCGCTTTTGGCGAATTTCGAATTATTCGCCAAGCTGATGCCGGAATATGTGGCAAATCTGAGGCAGTACCTTTCGGCATGGCAAAAATCCCACGATTCTGAAAAACGTAAATTAACGGTAGAGGAAGCACATAAAATAAAAGGGGCATTAGCATCGGTCGGTTTATTGAAATTACAACGTGTGGCACAATTTGCTCAAACCGATGACGGTGAAGCTTGGGAACGCGGTATCGAAAATTGGGCGGCGCAGATACAAGCCGATTGGCAAACGGATTTAGCCAACGCCACCGAATGGGTGAGCGCATTGAAATAGCTCGTATCGGGCTTTTTACCAGCCGAGCGCCCGGTGGGCAAGTGCATGTCGGGCAAACGGGATATGCGCTAAGCCGATTAGCGCTAAATTTCTAGCAATTTGAACCGGTAAATATTCGCAAGAAAATAGCGAAATCAGACCGCTTGTGCTTTGCATAATTCGGGCTTGGTCGGCTTGGCGGTGTTGTTCAAACTGTTGTAACCATTTTGCTTCGCCAAAATCTTCGCCTTGAGCAAAGGCTTGACCGACAAGGGTTGCCAGTTCAAACAGATCTCGTATTCCGAGATTGAACCCTTGCCCTGCCACAGGGTGGAGCAACTGGGACGCATTGCCGACAATGGCTAAACGGTGGTGAATATGGCTTTCGCTTTTTTGCGAAGAAAGGGGGTAAACAAACCGCTTGCTGACTTGTAAAAATTTGCCGAGTTTCCAGCCGAATTGTTGTTGCAAGGCGTGTAAAAAGGCAGTGTCTGACATTGCCATTGCGTCTGTCGGATCTTCCATACACCAAACCAGCGACATCATTTTTTCATTGAGTGGCAATAAGGCAAAAGGCCCTTGTTTCGTGAAACGTTCAAAGGCGTGGTTTTGGTGTGGTTCAGACAGGATAACATTGGCAATAATGGCGGATTGTTGATAATCCTTGATAAATTGGGTGGTTACGCCACATTGTTGGGCAACTTGAGATTGAATGCCGTCACAGGCAACTAACAATTTAGACGTTAATTGTGTTCCGCTATTTAGGGTAATCTGGCATTGCTGTTCTGTGCGTTCGATATGGCTGACGGTATCAGGGCAGAATAGCTGAATGTTGGGTTGCTTGGCGATTAATGCGGTCAGTTGCTCGCCCAGTTTGGCGAGTTCCACCACCACACCTAATTCGGATAAGCGTAATTCGTCGGCTTTTAAAGTCGTTTTGCCGAAATGTCCTTGATCTGAAACGTGAATTTGTTTGATGGGGGTAGCAATACGGTAAACCGGCTGAGCTAAATTTTGTTCCGTAGCAAGCGGTCGAATTTGAGCTAATTTTTGCAAACTGCCGTAAGCAAGGGCGATTGAACGTGCGTCAAAACCGCCTTGCTCAGTATAGTTTGGCGTATTTTTTTCTACGATTGCAATTTGCAGTTGGTGTCTGCTTACTGAACTTAACGCTAAGGCAAGTACAGAACCCGTCACCGCACCGCCGACAATCACCACATCAATGTTTTGTTTCATATCTTATTTATTCTCAAAATTTAATGTAGGGACGCCAAGCGTGGCGTCCCTACTATTTCACGTCGATTAAGACCTTACCACTTTCCGCTGTTAATAATCTGCCGACAGGGTAAAGGGCGACATTGGCATTGTTTGCAATTTGTTTCACACTTTCGACCGCTTGTGGCTTAACGGCGATCAATAAACCACCTGACGTTTGCGGATCACACAAAATCGCTTTTTGTTCATCACTTAACGGCGAAATCAGATGTCCGTAGCTGTCGAAATTACGGGTTGTGCCGCCCGGGACAGCCCCTTGTGCGATATACTCTTTGACACTGTCTAAGGTTTGGATTTGATCGAAATAGACTTCGGCACGCAAGTTTGAACCTTGACAGATTTCCGTTAAGTGTCCGAGTAATCCGAAACCTGTGACATCGGTCATTGCCGTGATTTCATCGACTTTGGCAAATTCAGCGCCGACCAAATTCATCTGACACATCACATCTCGAGCTAAATTTTGATGTTCAGGTTTTAATTTACCCTGTTTTTCCGCCGTAGTGAGTACGCCGATCCCAAGCGGTTTCGTGAGATATAAATCGCAGTCTGCTTGTGCTGAAGCGTTCTTTTTCACTTGTTCGGTGGAAATAATGCCTGTGACCGCTAAACCAAAAATAGGTTCAGGGGAGTCAATCGAGTGTCCGCCTGCTAAAGCAATGCCTGCTTGTTGGCACGCAAAACGACCGCCATCAACAATTTTTTGTGCAACTTCGGCAGGTAACTTATTGATTGGAAAGCCTAAAATTGCAATCGCCATAATCGGTTTACCGCCCATTGCAAAAATATCACTGATTGCGTTAGTCGCAGCAATTCGCCCGAAATCAAAAGGATCATCTACAATCGGCATAAAGAAATCCGTGGTGCTGACAATACCGACACCGTTACCAATGTCATAGACAGCCGCGTCATCTTTGGTTTCATTACCGACTAACAAATTCGGGTCGATAAATTTTGCCTGTTCTGTGTGCAGAATTTGTTCAAGGACTTTTGGGGAAATTTTACAGCCACAGCCTGCACCATGACTATACTGTGTTAAGCGAATGGGTTCGTTTTGCATGGTTGCCTCTTTTTTCTTATTTAGCCTAAATAAAGATGGCGGGATTGTACTCTCATTTGCAAAAAATTGACAGTAACCGACCGCTTGTAACTGTGGTAAACTGCCACTAATTTTTCACTTTGTTTTAATGATTATGCCGACAATCAATCAATCCGCCCTTGTGCCTTATAGTGCCGAACAGATGTATCGTCTTGTTAATGACTATGAAAAATATCCGCAGTTTTTATCAGGATGTGTAGGGGCAACGACCTTAAGTTTAGGCGACAATGAACTCAATGCAGAATTGGGGATTCAAAAATTGGGGATTAGCCAACGTTTTAGTACACATAATACGATGATTCCCAATGAAAAAATTACCATGGAATTATTAAATGGACCATTCAAATATTTACACGGAGCTTGGACTTTTCAGCCGTTTGATGAACAGAGTTGCAAAATCAGCCTAAATTTAGAATTTGAATTTTCAAGCCCGATGATTGGTATGGTGTTTGGCAAAATTTTCAATGAATTAACGCTTAAAATGGTGAATGCGTTTAAACAGCGAGCAAAAGAGGTATATGGTGTCTGATACGCAAAAAATCGTGGTGGAAGTGATTTACGCTTATCCTGATAAATATTTTTATAAGAAGATGGAATTAGATAATCCGCTCTCGATTCAAAATGTGATTTTGCAATCAGGCGTATTGCAAAAATATACGGAAATTGACTTGCGAGAAAATAAAGTCGGTATTTTCAGCCGTCCAGCGAAATTGATAGATATGGTGGAAAATGGTGATCGCATTGAAATCTACCGCCCGTTGATTGCCGACCCGAAAGAAATCCGACGCAAGAGAGCGGAAGAGCAGAGAAAATAGTCGGACATTCTGTAATCAACCTTTTAATTATAAAGTTAACTAAAATTGAGTTTTAACTAACTTTACTATAAGTATATTGAATTTTTAATATCCTTAAGTAGAATATTGAGGGTTTTATATTATCCTACACGAGGAGGTTTCTATGGGAAAATTAAATATATCATTGCTCGCTATAATTACTATTAGCTTATCAGCTTGTTCAAATAATAATTCTAATAACAGTTTTTCTGACTCTCCTGCTAATACATCATCTAGCAGCAGTTCTTCAAATTCAAGTAATTCGAATGTTGGCACTATTAATAACGTCATAAATGGAGATTTGAATGGATTTGCCTATAAATTTAAATCAACAGAATCTAAAGATAACATAACAGCTCCAATATCTTTAGATTTGACAACCGATAATAAAAATATTTTATATGTGGATAATCAGAGAATAGAAATGGCTCCGGAAGGTTTAATGCCGGCTTATACAATTGATTATGTGAAAGATAATTACATAAAATTAAGCTCGGGTACTTATGCTGAAGGAGGAAATTACCTTTCTGATATGCAGCATGGAATATATAAAAATTTATCTGACGGTAATACTTATCCCTATGTTCAAGGGAAATTTACACCGTCGGAAAATATACCTAAAACAGGCATAGTGAACTATTATGGTTTTGCTTATCATATTAATGGAAAATTAGATAACACTTATCAATTTCCAAGTGGTAAAACTAAAACGGAGACACTGCCATCCAATTGGAGTATTCAGGGAGTTTCTATAACGGCTGACTTTGATAAAAAGAATATAGAGGGTAGTATTTTACATACATCATCACTCAATAATATAACAACTGAGTTATCGGCATCTATTACAGGTAATACGTTTGAAGGTGAAAAAAATGGAACTCGAGTTAAAGGTGCATTTTTTGGAGAGAATGCAAAAGAAATTGGTGGTATTTATGTAAATACAGAACAAGAATATTCTGGTTCTTTTGGTGCTAAAAATTGGTAAACTTATTTTAATACACTAGTGCTTACTTTAATATAAAGTGAATAAATGGATATTTTTTAAAGGGCTGACATATAAATTCAGCCCTTTAATTTCAATTTATTCAAATGGAAAAATTGTAGTTGAAGGAGCTAGTGATTATCCTGAAAAGTCTTTTTAAAGAAGACTGGTTTGGATTGTTCGCATTCTATTCAAAACGTGATTTTGCAAATTTTTAGGCGAAAATGACCGCTTGTTTTAGCTTGACAGGGGATTTCCTACCTAAGGACATCCCCTTGAACTTACAACCCCGCCTTCAAACTCGCTTCAATAAATTTATCTAGATCGCCGTCTAACACCGCTTGGGTATTACGGTTTTCAACGCCTGTACGTAAATCTTTGATACGGGAATCATCAAGCACATAAGAGCGGATTTGGCTGCCCCAACCGATATCCGATTTACTCTCTTCCAGTGCTTGTTTTTCTGCATTTTTTTTCATCATCTCCATTTCATAGAGTTTTGCTTTGAGCTGTTTCATCGCTTGATCTTTATTTTGATGTTGCGAACGCCCGTTTTGGCATTGCACCACAATGCCCGACGGCATATGCGTAATACGCACCGCCGATTCGGTTTTATTGACGTGCTGACCACCTGCACCCGATGCACGATACACATCAATACGCAGATCCGCAGGATTAATTTCAATATCAAAATCATCATCCACTTCAGGATAGACAAATGCCGCTGCAAAAGAAGTATGGCGACGGTTATTGGAGTCAAACGGACTTTTACGCACTAAACGGTGAATCCCTGTTTCCGTTCTCAGCCAACCGAAAGCGTATTCTCCTGAAACACGAATCGTCGCCGATTTTAAGCCTGCTACATCGCCGTCGGACACTTCGATCAACTCGGTTTTAAAGCCTTTACTTTCTGCCCAACGTAAATACATACGCAGTAGCATTTCCGTCCAGTCTTGCGCTTCCGTGCCGCCTGAGCCTGCTTGTAAATCCACATAACAGTCAGCAGAATCATGCTGACCGCTAAACATACGGCGAAACTCTAACAAGGCTAATTTTTCTTCAAGTTGGTTCGCTTCTTGTTGAGCTTCGTTAAAAGTTTCTTCATCTTCCGCTTCAACGGCAAGTTCAATTAAGCCTTCGACATCTTCAATCCCTTGATCAAGTGCTTTAATCGTATTCACAATGGTTTCAAGGGCAACACGCTCTTTACCTAAGGCTTGGGCTTTTTCGGCATTATTCCATACGTCAGGTTGTTCTAATTCAGCATTGACTTCTTCTAAGCGTTCGACTTTCAGATCGAAGTCAAAGATACCCCCGAAGTGTATTGGTTCGTTCTGCTAAATCGGCTAATTGAGTTTTAATCGGATTAAGTTCAAACATAATGGTTTCCTTGAGATGTAAAATGCGAAATTATAGCGGACATTCTAAACGCAGAAAACAGCCTTATTGCCGTCAGTGAAGTAATGAACGGTAATAGTCCCAATCAAAATACTGCCCCGGGTCGATTTTTCGTTCCGGGGCAATTTGATTGTGACCGGCGATACGCTCAGGCGTGATTTGCGGATAAGCTTGCATAATCACTTGCGTAAGGTTAGCTAAGGTTTGATATTGCGCTTCGGTAAAAGGTTGATTGTTACTGCCTTCCAGCTCAATCCCGATAGAAAACTCATTGCATTTTTCACGTCCTTCAAAGCAAGAGACACCGGCGTGCCAAGCCATATCGTTAAAATTAACATATTGGGTAATCTGACCTTCTCGAGTAATTAAACAATGGGCGGAAACCCGTAAATCTTTAATCTCTTCAAAATAGGGGTGAAGGGTTGGATCTAACGTGCCTTCAAAAAAACGGTCAATAAAATCACCGCCAAATTCATCGGGTGGAAGACTAATATAATGAATCACCAAAAGGGAAATATCCTCTTGATAAGGTCTTGGATTAAAGTGTGGAGAGAGTACTTGCTTGGTATTTAACAACCAACCTTTTTCAATCTTTAACGTTTTCTGCATAGTTTAAAACGGCTAAATAAGCTAAAATGCCGTCATTTTACAAGAAAGAGAATCAAAATGCTGAGTTATCGTCACAGTTTTCACGCCGGCAACCACGCCGATGTCCTTAAACATATCGTTTTAACCCTCATCTTGCACGCCTTAAAACAGAAAGAAAAAGGCTTTTTCTACCTTGATACCCATTCGGGTGTAGGGCGTTATAGCTTGCAAAGTAGCGAAGCGGAAAAAACAGGGGAATATATTGAAGGTATTGCTCGCCTTTGGGAGAGAACCGATCTACCCGAAGAAGTGGCGTTGTATTTGAATGAAATCAAAAAAATTAACAAAGATAAGCTACGTTTTTACGCAGGATCGCCGTTGCTTGCCGTGCAACAATTACGTCCGCAAGACAGGGCTTTACTCACAGAGTTACACCCTAACGACTTCCCACTACTTCGCAATGAATTTGCGAAAACGCCTAATGTGGTAACAAAACGGGAAAACGGTTTCCAACAGCTAAAAGCCGCATTACCACCAAAAGAAAAGCGTGGTTTGGTACTGATCGACCCGCCTTATGAACTCAAAGAAGATTATGAACTGGTGGTGAAAGCGATTGAAGAAGGCTATAAACGCTTTGCCACCGGTGTTTATGCGATTTGGTATCCGGTGGTGCTTCGCCAACACACCAAACGTATCGTACGAGGCTTAGTTGAAACGGGGATCCGCAAAATTTTACAGATTGAATTAGCCGTTCGCCCCGATTCAGACCAACGAGGTATGACCGCAAGCGGTATGATTGTGATTAACCCACCGTGGCAGTTAGAAAGCCAAATGAAAAAGATTTTACCCTATTTAACCGATGTGCTTGTGCCGGAAGGAACGGGTAGTTGGACGGTGGAGTGGATTACGCCGGAATAACACGAAGGTAATTAGCAATACAAGCGGTCGGTTTTAACCATTATTTTGCAAATTTCGGCATAAAACTCACCGCTTGTATCCTCAAATAAAAAAGGAAATGTTATGCAACAATACAAACACGACTTTATCGAATTTGCCTTAAGCCGAAATGTACTGAAATTCGGCGAATTTACCCTAAAATCAGGCAGACAAAGCCCTTACTTCTTTAATGCAGGATTATTTAATACCGGCAGAGATCTCGCCAAATTAGGCGAATATTACGCCAAAGCGATCCAAGCCAGCCAAATTGACTATGATGTACTATTCGGACCTGCTTACAAAGGTATTCCGATTGCCACGACCGTTGCTGTGGCGTTAGCGAATCAGTTTGATGTCGATAAGCCTTGTTGCTTTAACCGTAAAGAAGTGAAAGATCACGGCGAAGGCGGAAATCTTATCGGTAGCCCGTTAAAAGGCAGAATTTTATTGGTGGACGATGTGATTACCGCAGGCACGGCAATTCGTGAATCGATGGAAATCATTCAAGCCAATCATGCAACCTTAGCGGGCGTGATGATTGCGTTAAACCGTAAAGAAAAAGGCAAAGGCGAACTTTCGGCGATTCAAGAAGTAGAACGTGATTACGGCTGTCAGGTTTTTTCGATTATTGATTTTGATGATTTACTGCAATTTATTGAGCAATCGGAACAATATGCGCCTTATTTGGCGAAGATGAGAGCATATCGAGAGCAATATGGTGTGTGAATTTGTAAAATAGATATCAAAACGACCCGCTTGTATGCGGGTCGTTTGGTATGCAATTATTTTAATTGTGCTTCAATTATACCACCGCCTAAGCAGACTTCTCCAAGGTAAAACACAGCAGATTGCCCCGGTGTGACGGCGATCTGCGGTGTATCAAAAATAACACGAACGGTTTCGTCATCAATCGGTTCAATAACACAATCGATATCCGCCTGACGATAGCGGGTTTTCACGGTGCAACGTAGTTTTTCACGGATCGGTTGGCGATCTACCCAGTGAAGTTGGCTTGCTATCAGACCGCTTGAAAGCAGGGCTGAATTATCCTGACCCTGAGCCACAATTAACACATTGTTTACCAAATCTTTTTCCACCACATACCACGCATTCTCACTTGCCCCTTTGACACCGCCAATGCCTAAGCCTTTGCGTTGTCCTAGGGTGTGGTACATTAAACCATCGTGACGACCAATCACTTGCCCATCGACAGTTTTAATGTCCCCAGCTTGTGCAGGTAAATAACGAGCAAGGAAATCTTTGAATTTACGTTCGCCGATAAAGCAGATGCCCGTCGAATCTTTTTTCTTCGCCGTCGCTAAACCTAAGTCTTCTGCAATGGCTCGCACAATCGGTTTTTCAATATCCCCCACAGGGAAAAGGCTTTGTGCGACTTGTTGCTCACTTAGAGTGTAGAGGAAATAACTTTGATCTTTGTTGCTATCAAGCCCACGCAATAATTTTGGCTGTTGGTCAAGCGGTGGGCGACGGACATAATGCCCTGTGGCAATAAAATCTGCCCCTAAGTCTTCTGCTGCATATTCTAAAAAGGCTTTGAATTTAATCTCTTTGTTACACAAAATATCAGGGTTTGGTGTGCGTCCGGCTTTATATTCTGCAAGGAAATGTTCAAACACGTTATCCCAATATTCCGCCGCAAAATTGATTTTATGCAGTTTTATACCAAGCTTATCACAAACCGCTTGCGCATCGGCTAAATCGGCGGCTGCGGTGCAGTAATCGGTATCGTCATCTTCTTCCCAGTTCTTCATAAACAAGCCTTCCACTTGGTAGCCTTGTTGTTGAAGAATAAAGGCAGAAACCGAAGAATCCACGCCTCCTGACATGCCGCAAATGACTTTCTTTTTGCCGTTTTCGGCCAACTGTTCTGCGGTTAATTGAGGAAAATGTTGTTGATAGGTTTTTGACTTCATCATCTATTTCACTTCGTAAAATTGCGTTGCTTTTTTCGCAAATTTTTCTTCATATTCCGCTTTTGCGGCTTCATCACCGGCATCGAGTTTTTTCTGTAAGTTGTCGCAAGGTTCTTCGCAATCGCACATTTTTTTCATACCTAACGCCGTAATGCCGCCGCAGCTACCTTTGATGGTTTTACCTTTGATAATAAAACCGATCGACATCATAAAGATGATAGCCACAAAAAAACCGAAAGTCAGTAAGAGGGTTTCCATTTGTTTTCTAACCTATTTTTGATTGATTAATTTTTCAAAGGCTGTCGACATTTTGGTTTCGTAGCCTTCGCCTTTTTTGATAATTAAGAATATTGCTAAGTTCTCACGTTCCGCTACCTCGAGGGCTTTTTCGGCTCCGAGTACGAATAAGCCGGTAGACAGCCCGTCGGCGGTCATGGTGGTTGGTGCAAACACGGTGATCGACGCTAAATTATGGCTGATCGGTCGCAATGTTTTGGGATCGATAATGTGAGAAAGGCGGTTGCCTTGCTCGTCTTCGAAATAGTTACGATAGTTGCCGGACGTTGCCATACCCAAATTATGCAGCGGTACAGTAATTTGGCTGCTCGTTCCTTGGGTAAATTCAGGTTTTTCAATCGCGATACGCCAAGGTACGCCTTTTAAATTATGTCCTTTTCCGCGTAATTCACCACCGATTTCCACTAAATAGTTTTCAATGCCGAGCATTTCAAGGTGCCGGGCTAATTTATCAACACCAAACCCCTTTGCAATGGAGGATAAATCCAAGTAAAGATTCGGCTCTTTTTTAATCAGTAAACCCTTACCGTTTTGACGGTCATTATCACTGAATCGGACTTCAATTTTATCAATTCCGACGGATTTGGCTCTTTCAAGAATTTGTTCGTTAGTCGGGACTTTATTTAAACGTTTATCCGGTCCGAATCCCCATAAATTCACTAGTGGACCGACCGTCACATCCAATGCTCCTTCGGTCATTTTATTCAGGCGAACCGCTTCTTCAACGACAGTGGCAAAATCATTTGAGACGCTAAACACTTGATTCACTTGATTAAATTGATTAAACGAAGAAATTTGAGAGTCTTTTTGGTAAGTCGACATCTCGTTATTCACGGTTTTAAGTAGCATATCTAATTGTGCTTGGACTTTTTCCGGCTGAGGTAAATGCTCGGTTTTACCGTCATCAATATATTTTACATGGTACGTCGTTCCCATCGTTTTACCTTCCAAAACGATTTGCGTAGGGGTTTTATTATCACAAGCTGCCAGCAATAGTGCGCCGGTAACGGAGAGTAGCCAAATAAATGATGTTTTGAATTTCACAAAAATTCCTCTGGTTTTTTTATAAGTAATTAATAGGGGAGAAGAGACAAGTTTAATATTTGGTCATTATCTGTTGTCCGCTAGTAACTAATAATACAAGCGGTCAGATTTGCAAAATATTTTGCAAATCCGACCGCTTGTTCATCTTGATGTGAGATTAACCACCGAAATCATCTAATAAGATGTTTTCATCTTCTACACCAAGATCTTTTAACATCTTGATGACGGAAGCGTTCATGATTGGCGGACCGCACATGTAGTATTCACAATCTTCAGGCGCTTCATGATCTTTTAAGTAGTTTTCATAAAGCACGTTGTGAATAAAGCCGGTATAACCGTCCCAGTTATCGCCCGGTTGTGGATCAGAGAGTGCCACATACCATTTGAAGTTATCGTTCTCTGCTTGTAAGCCGTCGAAATCTTCCACATAGAACATTTCTCGTTTAGAACGGGCACCGTACCAGAAGGTCATTTTACGTTTGGATTTCAACCGTTTTAACTGGTCGAAAATGTGTGAACGCATTGGCGCCATACCCGCACCACCACCGACGAAGACCATTTCCGCATCGGTATCTTTTGCGAAGAATTCGCCGAATGGACCGGAGATGATCACCTTATCACCCGGTTTTAATGACCAAATATAAGAGGACATTTGACCCGGTGGTACGTTCGGATTATTTGGCGGCGGTGTCGCAATACGCACGTTCAACATAATGATGCCTTTTTCTTCAGGATAGGAAGCCATAGAGTATGCACGTACAATCGGCTCATCCACTTTAGACACATAACGCCATAAGTCATATTTATCCCAGTCTTCATGATATTCTTTCGGAATATCGAAGTCTTTGTAATTGACTGTATGAGGCTCCGCTTCAATTTGAATGTAACCGCCGGCACGGAACGGAACTTCTTCACCTTCCGGAATTTGAAGTTTAAGTTCTTTGATGAATGTAGCTTTGTTATCGTTAGAAATAACGGTACATTCCCATTTTTTCACACCGAAGATCTCTTCCGGTAATTCCACATCCATAGAACTTTTCACATTCACTTGACAAGCAAGGCGATAACCTTCTTTTGCTTCACGTTTGGTAATGTGAGAAAGTTCGGTTGGGAGGATTTCCCCGCCACCGCTTTTCACTTTAACCACGCATTGACCACAAGAGCCACCGCCACCGCACGCAGATGAAACGAAGATGCCTTTGCTCGCCAATGCACCGAGTAATTTACCGCCAGCCGGTAAAGTAATGGCTTTTTCCGGATCATCATTAATGGAAATGGTAATATCACCGGAATCCACCAATTTTGATTTAGCCACAAGGATAAGTACCGCAAGCACTAATACAAGGGCAGTAAACGCCACGATACCGAAAATAAAATTATCCATTCGATACGCTCCTTATAATTGAATGCCTGAGAAAGACATAAAGCCAAGTGCCATTAAGCCTGCGGTGATAAAGGTGATACCTAAACCTTTTAAACCTGCCGGGACATCGGAATATTTCATTTTTTCCGTGATACCGGCTAACGCTACAATCGCTAGCATCCAGCCTGTACCTGCACCGATACCGTACACTACGGACTCGCCGAAGTTATATTCACGCTGAACCATGAATGATACCGCACCGAAGATTGCACAGTTTACCGTGATAAGCGGTAAGAAAATACCAAGTGCGCTGTAAAGTGCTGGGAAAAACTTATCCAAAATCATTTCAAGAATTTGCACTAGTGCAGCAATAACACCGATAAAGGTGATAAAGTTAAGGAAAGTTAAATCAACTCCCTCAATTAATGCACCATCTTTTAAAACATTCTCGTAAACAATTTGATTAGCCGGAACCGCAATACCTAGTACAACGATTACTGCAATCCCTAAGCCAAATGCAGTCGAAACTTTCTTGGACACCGCAAGGAATGTACACATACCAAGGAAGAAAGAAAGTGCCATATTTTCAATGAATACGGACTTAACAAATAGACTTAAATAATGTTCCATCTTATTTCTCCGCTTGTTCCGGTTTCCACGTTCTTAAGCCCCAAATTAAGAAGCCGATAATAAAGAACGCACTCGGTGCTAATAAGAATAAACCATTTGCTTGATACCAACCTCCGTCTTGAATCGTTTGGAATACGGTCATACCAAAGAGTTTACCTGAACCGATTAATTCACGAATAAACGCTACAATCACAAGGATCGCACCATAACCTAAACCGTTACCGATACCGTCGACAAAACTCTCTACAGGACCTGATTTCATTGCAAAGGCTTCTGCTCGTCCCATTACGATACAGTTGGTAATAATCAAGCCAACGAATACCGAAAGCTGTTTTGATAAATCGTAAGCGTATGCGCGTAAGATTTGGTCAACAAGAATTACCAGAGACGCAATAATCGCCATTTGTACGATGATACGGATACTATTCGGAATATAGTTACGGATCATTGCAATAAACATACTGGAAAAGCCTGTTACAAAGCTTACCGCAATCCCCATAACCACCGCCGTTTCTAGCTTGGTTGTTACTGCAAGAGCAGAACAGATCCCTAAGATTTGTAATGCGATAGGGTTGTTATCCACCACGGGTGATAACAATAACTTTTTAAGATTGTTGCTCGCCATTAGTTAGTCCCCGCTTTTAATTTAGTTAAATATGGACCGAAGCCGTTTGCACCGAACCAATATTTAAATGAGCCATCAACACCGTTGGAGGTTAAAGTTGCACCGGATAAACCATCAATACCGTGATCTTTATCAGCTGAAGCACCTTTTGCAATACGAATTGCAGATTCACCCTGAGCATTTTGTAATTTTTTGCCCACGAAGTTTTGTTGCCAACGTTTGTTTTCAATTTCACCACCAAGTCCCGGTGTTTCACCGTGTTCGTAGTAAGTGATACCTTTGATTGTATTGCCATCTGGTTCAACAGATACAAAACCATACATTACAGACCATAAACCGGTTCCGTAGAATGGAAGCACGATTTGATTTACTTGTCCGTTTGCATCTTTTACAAGGTAAATTTCCGCATATTTTGCACGAACTTTGATACCTGCTTTATCATCTGCTGGGTTGATAGCGATACTTTGAGCTGGATCTTTTGCAGCTGCTTTTGCATCAAAATTCGCTACACCTTCAACATAATCACCCGTAGCAAGATCAACGATTTTAGATTCGATGTTTTTCACATAAATATCTTTAATTTCGCTTTTCTTCGTGCCTTCAGGTAATAAACCAGCAACACTTAAAATATTTTTCTGTTTATCAAGGGCTTTTTGTTCTTCCTGTGCCGATTTTAACAACACCGCAGAACCTGCCACGATAAGAGAACAGATTAAACTTAATAAAACCACGACGGTAAGTGTTCCGCCAATGCTATCTTTATTAAACTTAGCCATTGCGTGCCTTCCTACGTTTGATGTTACCTTGAACCACGAAGTAGTCGAAAATCGGCGCAAACAAGTTAGCAAATAAGATCGCTAACATCATACCTTCCGGATATGCCGGGTTTGCCACACGAATAATCACACACATCACCCCGATTAAGATACCGTACCACCATTTACCTTTATTGGTAAAGGCTGCGGATACCGGGTCAGTTGCCATAAAGAACATACCGATCGCAAAACCACCTAACACTAAGTGCCAGTGCCACGGCATTGCAAATAATGGGTTTGTGTCTGAGCCGATAAGATTAAATAAGGTTGCTGTTGCAGCCATACCAATCATAACACCCGCGATAATTCGCCAAGATGCAATGCGAGCAAATACAATAATTGCAGCACCGATCATTAATGCGACAGTTGATACTTCACCGATAGAGCCTGGAATATTCCCTAAGAATGCGTCCATCCAAGTAATTGTTTCGCCTGTTGCAACGTGTTTAAGCGCAGCTTGCCCACCGACTGCCCATTGAGAAAGCGCTGTTGCACCTGAGAAGCCATCTGCGGCAGTCCAAACCAAATCACCCGAAATTTGTGCCGGGTAGGCGAAGAATAAGAATGCACGCCCCGCCAATGCCGGGTTCATGAAGTTTTTACCTACGCCACCAAACACTTCTTTCGCTACCACAACACCAAAGGTGGTTGCTAACGCCGCTTGCCATAATGGTAAGGTCGGCGGAACGATTAATGCTAAAAGGATAGACGTAACAAAGAAACCTTCATTGATTTCGTGTTTACGCACCATTGCAAATAATACTTCCCAGAAACCACCTACTGCAAAAATAGTTAAGTAGATCGGAAGGAAGAAAATCGCACCGATTAACATTTTGCCAAATACACCAGCGTCTTGTGATAACACACCGAATGCATTCGCTAATGCAAAGTGCCAATCGTTCGCAACGTTTTGAGCCACGTTTTGTGTAAAGTCACCCACACCTAATGCAAGGATTGATTGTGCCCCCACGTTATACATACCGTAGAACATTGCAGGGAACAATGCTAACCATACGATTAACATCATACGTTTAGAATCAATCGCGTCACGCACGTGAGCATCTTTTTGAGTTACTGTACCTGGACTATAGAAAATCGTATAAGCTGCTTCAAACAGGATATACCATTTCTCATACTTTCCACCCTTCTGGAAAGCAGGTTCCATTTTATGAAAAAGATCTTTTAAAGCCATTTGATTAACCTTCCTTCTCGATCTTATCTAACGCAGCACGCAACATCGGTGCATAGTTATTTTTCCCTGGGCAGACAAACGTACATAACGCTAAATCTTCTTCATCTAACTCCAAGCAACCTAATGCTTGAGCAGAATCGGTATCACCCGACGCTAAATCGCGTAACAATAATGTTGGTAAAATATCTAACGGCATCACACGCTCATAAGAGCCGATTGGCACCATTGCACGCTCACTACCATTAACAGCTGTGGTAAAGTTAAACAATTTCTTACTAAACGCACCTAATACAGTACGCGTAATAGAGAATTTGTGTGAATATGGTGCAATCATACCTAAGAACTCTTGCTCACGACCTTCTGCAATCACAGAAACCTGTAATGCGTAGCGACCTAAATAATCGTGAACACCCACCGCTTTTGCACCGCTTAACACAGAACCTGAAATCACACGATTTTCACCGTCGGCTAGTTCATTTGCGGTTAATTGTGAAAGATTAGCGCCAAGTTGAGTACGTACAAGACGTGGTTTTTTCACTTGCGGACCCGCTAACGAAACAACACGCTCTACATAAAGCTCACCTGTTGTAAATAATTTACCAATAGCAATCACATCTTGATAGTTTAAGTACCATACACTTTTCGTCGCAGAAACAGGATCGATAAAGTGAATATGTGTGCCGCTTAAACCTGCCGGGTGTGGACCGGCAAAAGAGGTGACTTTTACATTTGCCACTTCAGCTGTTGGGATATTGCTGTCCGGTGCACGACATAAATGAATCGTTTTTTTGCCTTCAAATAAGCGACTTAACACCGTTAAACCATCAATGAAATCCTGTTTGTGCTCGTTTAAGATCACTTCAGGATCAGCCGCTAACGGATTCGTATCCATCGCATTGACAAAAATCGAAGAAGGCACGGCATCTAACGCTGGAACTTTACTGAAAGGACGAGTACGGAACGCAGTCCATAACCCTGAATTCACTAAATTTTGCTTAACTTGCTCAGCCGTCAATGATGTTAGCGCTGAAGCTTCAAAACGAGCAAAAGTTTCTTGCTCATTACCTTCAACTTTAATCACGACGGATTGAAGAACACGCTTCTCGCCACGGTTGATTGCTACAATCGTACCGCTTGCCGGAGCAGTGAAAACAACACCGGGATTCTTTTTGTCTTCAAAAAGAACTTGGCCTTTCTTCACTACATCACCTTCGCGCACCCTCATAGAAGGGCGCATACCCACATATTCTTCGCCAAGCACAGCAACTTCATTAACGGTATTGCCGTTATGGATTACTTGCTCAGGTTTTCCTGCAATAGGAAGATCTAAGCCTTGTTTAATTGTAATCATATTGTTTGCACTACTTTTAGTTGGGTTAAAAATATGATTGCAGATTCCCCGCAACCGCTTTATTGAGCCGCAGTCTCCGTTCAAAAATAAACGTTGGTTCCCCCACTTATTTTTGAAGACCACATTAAGTTCTCAAATCGGATGATTATCTCGCTTTGTAAGAGATAAAAGAAATATGCCATTCTACCCGAAAAAGCCGATTCATTTCCACTTTAACCACAATTTTTTAACATTTAGACTTTGAAAAGTTGAAGTAAATCAATATTTGGAGGGCATTTGTTCTTTGTGTTGCATTAATCATCACTTATTAGCATCGACAAGCGGTCAGATCTTTTTACAACTTTGCAAAAAGTACGTAACAAAATTTGATACTAGTCAAAAAATCGGGATAAGGCTACAATAGCTGATAATCTTTCTCAAATATTATGGATACCAAATGAATATTACGATTTCAGATGTGGCACAAAGTCACTTTCGTCGCTTACTTGATCAACAAGAAGAAGGAACAAATATCCGTATTTTTGTCGTTAACCCCGGTACGCCGAATGCGGAATGCGGTGTTTCCTATTGCCCTCCGAATGCAGTGGAAGCAACGGATACCGAACTGACTTTTACCGGTTTTTCCGCCTTTATTGACGAGATCAGTCTGCCTTTTTTGGATGAGGCTGAAATCGATTATGTGACCGATCCGATGGGATCGCAACTGACCTTAAAGGCTCCGAATGCGAAAATGAAAAAAGTGGCGGATGACGCACCGTTTATCGAGCGCTTGGATTACGTTATTCAAACCCAAGTCAATCCGCAACTGGCAAGCCACGGCGGACGTGTGACCTTAATTGAAGTGACGGACGATAAATATGCCGTTCTTCAATTCGGTGGTGGTTGTAACGGCTGTTCCATGGTAGACGTGACGCTAAAAGAAGGGATTGAAAAGCAATTGCTGGCACAGTTCCCGACTGAATTGGTCGGCGTGAAAGACGTGACGGAACACCGGCACGGCGAACATTCTTACTATTAAACGTTATTTACAAGCGGTCGGTTTCATCGGTTTTTTTGCAAAATTCGGAGGGGAACAGACCGCTTGTATTTTATTTAAGTGTGTATTTTATGTCAGATAATGATTACCGCGGGCGTTTTTCCGTTGCCCCAATGCTCGACTGGACAACCCGTCACTGCCGTTATTTTCACCGTCAATTTACCCGACACAGTTTGCTGTATAGCGAGATGATCACTGCTCCCGCTATTTTACATGCCAAATACGATTTGCTTGCCTATGATCCGGCGGAAAACCCCGTAGCGCTGCAATTGGGCGGAAGCGAACCGCAGCAATTGGCAACATGTGCCAAATTGGTTGAAGAACGTGGCTATGCGGAGATTAATTTGAATGTCGGCTGCCCGTCCGACCGTGTACAAAACGGGATGTTCGGCGCCTGTTTAATGGGAAAAGCCGATTTGGTCGCCCGTTGTGTTGAGGCGATGCGACAGGAGGTGAAGATTCCCGTAACGGTGAAACACCGCATCGGTATTGACGATCTCGACAGCTATGACTTTCTCTGTGATTTTATCGACAAGATTCAACCTTATTGTGATGATTTTATCGTCCATGCCCGCAAAGCGTGGCTATCAGGCTTAAGCCCGAAAGAAAACCGCGAAATCCCACCGTTGGACTACGAGCGGGTGTATCAGCTCAAACGTGATTTTCCGCATCTTAAAATCAGCATTAACGGCGGGATCAAAACGATTGAAGAGATCAAACATCATTTGCAATTTGTCGATGGGGTGATGGTCGGGCGTGAAGCCTATCAAAATCCGTCATTACTCGGCTATATCGACCGTGAGCTGTTCGATTCGACAGCGGAAATCGTGGCACCAAGACAAGCTGTTGAAAACATGCTGCCTTATATTGAGCAACAACTTGCTCAAGGCGTTTATCTCAATCATATTGTCCGCCATATGCTTGGCGCATTTCAACATTGCAAAGGGGCAAGACAATGGCGCCGCCATTTAAGCGAAAATGCCTGTAAGCCGGGGGCGGGCGTGGAAGTTGTGACGCAAGCACTACACTTTGTTGAAGCGGAATGAAAATAGAGCAGCAAGGTTGATTCTTCGCGAAGACAAGCGGTGAGTTATGCTCGATATTTTGCAAATTTCCAGGTAAAACTGACCGCTTGTAGGTGATAAAGGACTAACGGTTAAACAGCACTAATTCTCTCACTTGGAAACTGACTTCCACTTTTGCTTCCAGGGGCAAATCCGCCGTTTGGTAAGCGGTGACATTTGTGCCGTTTATTGCGATTTGATAACGGTAGAATTGCCCTAAGAATAGTTTTTCAATCACCACACCTTGTCCGTTATCATCAGTTTTCAGGGTAATCTGCTCAGGGCGGAGCAACCAATGATAATCGCCAAGCGGATACTCGATTTCAGGGAATTGATAAGTACCAATCGGGCTTTCAAGGAAGTGATTTTCTAACACTTTGCACGGCAGGTAGTTTGTGCCACCTAAAAAGTCGGCAACGAAAGCATTCACAGGAGAGTGGTAAAGTTCGGTTGGCGTACCGAATTGTACGATCTTACCCTGATCCATCACTGCAATTTTATCTGCAAAGGCAAAGGCTTCTTCTTTACTGTGGGTAACAAAAATCGCAGGGACTTTTTGGCTTTTTAAGATCTGTTTAATCTCTTGGATCATCGCATAACGGGTTTGGCTGTCGATGTTGGAAAAGGGTTCATCAAGCAGTAATAATTCAGGTTCACAAGCTAAAGCTCGGGCAATGGCGACACGCTGTTGTTGTCCGCCAGAGAGTTCGTGTGGGAAGCGTCCTTCAAAGCCTTGTAGTTTCACCACCGATAACATCTGTTGGGTGCAACAATGTTGGTCGGATTTACACATTTTGCATAAGCCGAATTGAATATTTTGTGCCACCGTTAAATGCGGAAAGAGGGCGTAATCTTGGAAAATCAGCCCGATTTGACGTTGTTCAATCGGTTTTTTCTGTAAATCTTCCCCGGCAAGAAAAATGTTGCCTTCGCTAATCGGAAGCAAACCTGCAATCGCTTTGAGTAGCGTCGTTTTGCCACAACCGCTTGCCCCCAACAGACAGACGATTTCATTTTCGCCAACGGCAAGATCGAGGGATTTTAGTACCACATTGTCGTCAAATTGACAGCTCAAATTTTGAATATCAAGTAATTTCATATTAACGTTCTTTTTGCGATTGAGAGATTAACGAACGGGTCAGCCAAATAACAGGGATTAATCCGACTAACACCAACACAATGGCTGGCAAGGCGGCACGCTCTAATTGTTCGTCCGAAGTAAAGGTGAAAACGTGGGTCGCTAGAGTATCAAAGTTGAACGGTCGCAATAACAGTGACGCATTTAACTCTTTCATACTTTCAATAAAGACCATTAAGCCTGCGGTAATAATTCCTTTGGTTATCAACGGGATATGCACGCTTCTAAACATTGATAAGCCTGTTTTTCCCATGGTTTGACTTGCCATATCCAACGACGGTGAAATTTTGCCGAGTGAGGTTTCAAGACTGCCGATTGCCATTGCAGAGAAGCGGATCACATAGGCAAGCACTAAAGCAAATAGTGAACCGGAAAAAATTAAACCGACAGGGGATAGTTCTAAGGATTTCAGTAGGGCGTGTAGTTGATGATCGGCAAAGGTTAATGGCGACAATAAGCCGATTGCCAGTACAGTCCCAGGAATGGCATAGCCCAATGAAGAAAATTGTAACGACAAGCGGGTCGATTTCGCCCAAAATCTGCGATTGACAGACAGACGATGAGCAAAATGCAGTAACAGAGCAAGGGCAACGGTAATGATCGAGGCAATAATAGATACCTTCAAGCTATTCAAAGCAAACTGCACAAAATCTAAATTCCACGATTGTTCAAAATAGTGGAAAGACCAATAGATTAATCGCCCAAATGGAATAAAGAACGCCAACGCCAACAACCCCCAGCACCAGCCTTGTGCGAGCCACAGTTTCCAGCCTGTGAGCTGTTTGAACGAGGTTTTCTTTTCATAGCCACGCTGATAGCTTTTTTGTTTGCGACGGCTGTATTGCTCAAGGCTGATAAACAGAAAAATCATCAGCAACATAAAAATAGAAATACGGCTTGCCGTGCCGAGATCTTGAAAGCCGAGCCACGAGTCGTAGATTGCTGTTGTCAAAGTTGGCACTGCAAAATAGGACACCGTGCCGAAATCGCCTAAGGTTTCCATTGCGACTAACGCCATACCGACAGCAATTGCAGGACGAATTAAAGGGAAGGTGATTTTACGGAAAATATCCGCTGGCGATGAACCTAACATTCTGGCACTGTGAGTGAGGTTTTCGGATTGTTCTAATAATGCCACTCGAGCCAGTAAGAAAATATAAGGGTAGAGTACAAGGGCAAGCACAAAGCAAGCACCGTAAAGGGTGCGGATTTTCGGAAACCAATAATCGTGTGGAGTTTGCCAACCGAAAATACCACGCAACATTTCCTGAAATGCCCCGGAATAGTCGAGCAAATCGGTATAAAGATAAGCGATTAAATAAGCAGGCATTGCTAACGGCAAGCAAAGCAACCATTGAAGCGTTTTTTGCCCACAGAATTGATAATTTGCAACGATCCAAGCGGACGGTAATGCAAAAAAAAGTGCAAGGACGACAGTGCCTAAGACTAACAGGCTTGAGTTAAGCAGATAAGTGCCTAGCATTGTATCCCAAAGATGAACGAGATTTTCCATTTCACCTTCAAAAGCGTGATAGCCAATGGCAAGCAACGGAAGAAGGATTAACAGCGTAGTTGCAAGGGCGGAAAGTTGCCAAGGTAAATAGGAGTTTTTCATTGAGATCTCTATAAACGTTGTAGGGGCGAAATACTTTCGCCCCTGTATAATTTGAGGCAAATGTCACTTGCCTCTACGACTATGTTATCAATTATTTTGTAAAGTCATCAAATTTGACTTCATCAACTAATTTCAATGCTTTTTCATAATTTTTAGCAATGTCTTCTAGTTTGATTGTATCCGCGGTGTAATCGCCCCAACCTTTCACTAAGGCAGAACGCTCAACACCCGGTTTCACTGGGTATTCATGATTAAGTTCGGCATATAAACGTTGTGCTTTATCGCTACTTAAGAATTCAATTAATTTAACGGCATTTGCTTTATTCGGTGAATGTTTGGCAAGAGCTACCGCACTAATATTCACATGTGTGCCGAATTGACCGCTCGGGAAGTTGATGACGGCAGATTCAGCCCACGGTTTTTGTTTTTCATCTTCTAGCATTTTACCGTAGTAGTAGCTGTTTCCTAAAGCGTAATCACAAATCCCTTCTTTGATTGCTTTTACTTGGTCACGGTCGCCACCTTGTGGTTTTTGTGCAAGATTTGCTTTTAATCCTTCTAAGAACGCTTTAGTTTTCTCTACACCATAATGTTCAATCATTGCTGCGAAGAGAGATACATTGTATGAGTTTTTGCCTGAACGTACGCATACTTTGCCTTTATATTCAGGTTTCGCTAAATCTAAGTAGTCAAAGCCCGCAGGTAATTTGCCGACACGATCTTTTGAGGTATAAATCACTCGTGCACGCGATGTTAAGCCGAACCATTCATCGTTTGAATCGCGGAACTGTGCCGGAATATGACTTTCTAAGGTTTTTGAGTCTACTTTTTGTGCAAGCCCTGCGTTCACAATCTCCATCACACGACTAATATCAACGGTCAAAAGCACATCAGCAGGGCTTAATTCGCCTTCTTTTTTTACACGCTCGACCAAGCCTTTATCGGCAAAAATCACATTCACTTTAATGCCGGTATCTTTTTCAAAATCTTTAAGCATTGGTTCGATAAGATAAGGCTGGCGATAGGAATAGACATTGACCTCGTTTGCCGCAAATGCGTTGGACGTGATCAGGGCGGAAAGAGCTAAGGCGAGAGTAGAAAGAGATTTTTTCATGACATTTCCTCAAAATGATGAATGAGTAACTCGCTAAACGGCAGCAAGCGGTTTAATAAAACGGAGGAAGTTTAAAAGGTTCATAAAACCATGTCAATAAGAACTATTCCTATTTCCATGGGGCGATTGTCTTCGATGGCATTGATTGGCATTTTATCTTCCGAGTGTTTGAACCGCTTTGGCGGTGACTTGCCAGCCGCTACGTAAGATTATCAGGCTTAATAACAAACTAGCGACAGGATCCACCCATTGCCAGGCAAGAAAATACGCAGTCAAGCCGGAAATAATTGCTACCACGGAGCCGAATAAATCCGCGAGAACGTGTAAATAGGCAGCGCGCACGTTAAGATTGTCATGATTAGCTTTTAGCATTAAGCGGGCAATAAATAGGTTTACGATTAGCCCTAAAGTGGCTACGACAATCATCGGTAATGCCTGCATGGTTTGTGGTATTTGAAGCCGTTCAACGGCTTCCCAAATAATATAACCGGCAATCAACAACAATGAACTGCCGTTTATTACCGCCAGCCATTGTGAAATCCGCGGTTTTTTCGTTGCAAACCACAACGCAACTATCGCAAGCCCAAGCGATAAACTATCGTTTGCCATATGTCCGGCGTCAGCCATCAATGCCAAGCTGTTGAACAGATAACCACCGATAAATTCAACCAGCATAAATACGCTGATAATAGCAAAACTGAGCAATAAAATGCGTCGATCTTGCGGAATATGGCTGTGATCATGTTCTGAATGAGAACAATGTTCCGAATGTTTGTGTGAATGTGAGTGCATAAATTCTAATTCCGAAAAATTAAACAGTTAGGTCAGAATAAAGTCTGTAGTGACTACAAGGTCAAGCAGGTTTTATCTATTGTGCTTTTATACATACAATTTTGCTATATATGGGTTGTCGATTCCGAGAATAGGATGCAGAGAGCCTTTCCAAGCGCGTAACAGTTGGTGTTGCATCAAATTCAAGGTATCCAATCCCGGAGTAGTGTTCGGTGTATATTGTTGAGCCAAGCGTGCCAATTGCGTCAGTCCGAGACTCGATTCAATACTTGAGCTAATGACTGCTATTAAACCTTGCTGATGTGCCTGTTCAATTAATGAAATACATTTTTCAATCGAACCAACAAGCGTTGGCTTAATTACAATAGCGGTCAGATTCGGTGCTTTTTTTACCAAAAAATCGGGCTCTCGTACTGTTTCGTCCCAAGCAATATTTATTCCTGTTTGCTCAGCAAATTGACGTGAAAGTTCGGGGGTTTTACAGGGCTCTTCTAAAAATTGAATGCGAGATTTGCGTTCAGGGGCAATTTTGCTTGCAAAAAGCAACGCTTTTTCCAATGTCCACGAGCGATTAGCATCAAGCCGCAATTTTAAATCGGGAATGGCTTCTAAAAACATATCCGCAATAAGTCCATCTCGATTAGCTTCATACAGACCGACCTTAATTTTTGCGATTTTTTCCCCTTGCATTTGGTTCAGTTCCGCATAAAGCTCATCAGGATCACCATAACACAGCGGAACAGTTTGGAAATTAGCTTTTTCCCCTAATGTGCCCTTTAGCTCTGCTAAGGCACAGCTCACCCCAAAGGCAACGGACGGTGGATAAGATGATAAAGATTCGTCTTGATGATTTAGCCATTTTTCAATCCATTGACGAACAGCGGTTTCTGCTTCGGCTAAGGTTTCTTGGCTAAATTCAGGTAATGGGGCGATTTCGCCCCACCCTTCTTTGTCATCTTGTTGCAAACGAATAATCAGCCCATCTCGTTGCTTTAAACGGCGGTTACGTAAGATAATGCCTGTTTCAACAGGTAAGGCGTAACGATATAAAGAGACATTTTTTTTCATGTTTCGATCATCCATTCATCAATACTTCCAACTGCTCCTGCACTTCAAGCCATTCTATTTCGACTTCTTCCAACTGTTTTTGGGTTGTCACTTGCTTTGCCAAGGTATCGGTCAATTTAGCTTTATTTTCTGCGTCATAAATTTCAGGGGAAGCCAAGGTTTCTTCTAGGGTTGTTAAACTAGCGGTAAGTTTCTCTAACTCTTTTTCCAACTGCGTCAGCTTTTTACGCAGTGGGGCGGCTTGTTGGCGTAATTCGGCTTCTTGGCGTTTCTGCTCTTTGCGGTTTACCGCACTGTTTTCATTGTGACAAGCGGTCGAATTGTCCGCTTTTTTTGCAGATTCCAACTGAGCATTCAGCTCGTTTAGCCATTTTTGGTAGTCTTCCAAATCGCCGTTAAATTCTTCCACTTTGCCGTCGTGAACTAAATAAAATTCATTGACGGTACTGCGTAATAAATGGCGGTCGTGGGAGACGATCACCAGCGATCCTTCATATTGCGTCAGGGCTTCCGTCAAGGCTTGACGCATATCGAGATCTAAGTGGTTGGTCGGTTCGTCGAGCAACAGTAAATTCGGGCGTTGCCATACGATAAGCGCAAGCACAAGGCGAGCTTTTTCACCGCCAGAGAAAGAATTGACCGCTTGTTTGACTTTATCGCCGTGAAACGCAAAACCGCCTAAATAGTTGCGTAGTTCCTGTTCGGTTTTTTCAGGGGCAAGGCGAGCTAAATGCCACAAGGCATTTTCATCTGCTCTTAAGGTGTCTAATTGATGTTGAGCGAAGTAGCCAAGTTGAACACCTTTTGCCAGTTGCGTATGCCCTGATTGTGCTTGAATTTCCCCTGCCAGTAGCTTAATCAAGGTGGATTTTCCTGCACCGTTTCGCCCTAATAAACCAATGCGAGAACCAGGTACTAGGTTGAGTTTGACTGATTGCAATACGGTTCTTTCGCCATAGCCTGCACTGACTTTTTCCATCATTAATAAAGGGTTGGGCAGTGAAAGTGGCTCTCTAAATTCAAATGAAAATGGGCTATCCGCATAAGCTGGGGCAATCAGTTCCATTTTTTCAAGGGCTTTGACACGGCTTTGAGCCTGTTTTGCTTTGGTGGCTTTGGCTTTAAAACGGTCGATAAATTTCTGTAAATGGGCGATTTTTTGCTGCTGTTGTTGGTAAGCCGCATTTTGTTGAGCGAGTTTCGTTGCTCGCTGGATTTCAAACGAACTGTAATTGCCTGTGTAATCAAATAGTTTTTGCTGTTCGATATGTAAGATACGGTCGATGATCGGATCGAGAAAATCTCGGTCGTGGGAAATCAGCAACAACGTACCACGATAGTTACTTAACCAGCGTTCAAGCCAAATCACCGCGTCTAAATCTAAGTGGTTGGTTGGCTCGTCAAGTAGCAACAAATCGGAACGGCAAATTAAGGCTTGAGCCAAATTTAACCGCATTCGCCAACCGCCCGAAAAGGATTTTACCGGCAGTTGAAGCTGTTCGGTGCTAAAACCTAAGCCATTAAGTAGAGTTGAAGCTCTGGATTGAATTGTCCAAGCGTCAATGGTATCCAGTTGGGCGTGTAAGGTGGCAATCAAATTACCGTTATTCTCAAGGTTGGCTTGCTCAAGTTGAGCTGTGAGTTGGGTATATTCCCGATCACCTTGGATTACATAATCCAACGCAGAAATATCCAATGCAGGGGTTTCTTGGTTTACCCACGCAATCGACCAGTTTTTAGGATAGCTTGCATCACCACCTTCTGCCTGTAATTCATTTTTTAATAGGGCAAAAAGCGACGATTTACCACAGCCGTTTTTGCCGATTAAGCCGACTTTTTGCCCGGTATAAATAGTGGCATTCGCTTGTTCAAGTAAAATCGTTTGACCACGTTTTAATGTTAAGTTTGTAAAAAAGATCATTGAAATTTAAATAAGTTATTTGGTTTTAGGGAGAATTTGTTGCACAATAACGCCATGTTTTATTTTAGTCGAGAAAATCAATGTTTGATTCGTTAGTTGTCCAGTTTGTTGTACTTTGGGCGGTTATTGACCCAATCGGTTCTATTCCGGTTTATTTGGCAAAAACCGTGGGTTTATCACCGGAAGATCGCCGTAAGATTGCCCGTAATGCGATTTTAATTGCGGCGGGGATTTTACTCTTTTTCTTGGTATTAGGACAATGGCTGCTTGATGCGATGCAGATTCCTTTATCGGCATTCCAAATTGCCGGGGGGTTAGTTTTATTACTTTTTGCGTTGACGATGATTTTTGGCGAAAGTAAGCCGGATCAGGAGATCAAAATGAAAAGTAATTTACACGAATTAGCGGTTTATCCGTTGGCGGTACCGTCGATTGCATCTCCGGGAGCGATGATGGCAGTGGTATTATTGACGGATAACCATCGTTATAGCTTTAGTGATCAAGTGATTACCACCGGTATTATGTTATCCGTATTGCTGATTACTTATCTTTTATTCTTAATTGCAAACCGTATTCAGCATTTTATCGGAAATGCCGGTGCGGCCATTATCAGCCGTGTCATGGGCTTAATTCTTTCTGCAGTAGCGATTAATAATATCTTGCTGGGGTTGAAAGATTTTATTACACAGGCACAGATGGGGTAATATACATTGCATAACCGAAATGTAGGGGCGGGGTTTATCCCCGCCCGTTTGGTTTAATTTGGATGCGGGCGGGGATAAACCTGCCCCTACGAACAAATAATACACAATCCTTTTCACATATTTTATGTATCAACAATTGTATTTATCAGGGAACACCCAATGTCTTTACTTCCACTTTCTCAAGCGCTCGACACGATGCTAAACCAACTGTCACGTCCAACATCACAAGAGATCATTCCGCTTGATCAAGCGGTAAACCGAATTTGTGCTGATGATATTTTCTCACCGATTAACGTGCCGAATTTTGATAACTCTGCAATGGACGGCTATGCGGTACGAATGGCAGATCTTGAACATTCCACTACGCTACAAATCGCCGGTAAAGCCTTTGCTGGTAATCCGTTTCTGGCTGAAATGCCACAAGGAAGCTGTGTACGGATTATGACGGGGGCAAAAGTGCCAGTGGAAGCCGACGTTGTGGTGATGCAGGAAGATACAACACTGAATGCAGATGGCACTGTCACCATTAATCGCCTACCGAAGAAATTGGGGGATAATATCCGCCGTATTGGTGAAGATGTGAAGCAAGGGGCATTGGTGCTGGCAAAAGGCAGTCTATTAAATGTGGCAAGCCTACCGCTATTGGCTTCGCTGGGGATTGATAAAGTTGCCGTTTATCCACGTTTGAAAGTCGCTATTCTTTCAACGGGTGATGAATTAGTCTCTGTTGGAAATCCGTTGCAAGAAGGACAAATTTACGACACTAACCGTTTTACCGTCCGTCTTTTGCTAGAAAAAATGGATTGTGAAATTGTCGATTACGGCATTTTGCCGGATGATCCTAGTCTGTTTGAAAAGACCTTTACCGAAGCACAACAAACCGCCGATGTGTTAATTACAAGTGGCGGTGTGTCCGTTGGGGAAGCGGATTTCACCAAAGGTGTATTGGAAAAACTGGGGCAAATCGGCTTTTGGAAAATTGCGATGAAGCCTGGCAAACCTTTTGCATTTGGTAAATTGGAAAACGCGTGGTTCTTTGGTTTACCGGGTAATCCTGTGTCTGCTTTAGTCACTTTCTATCAACTTGTTCAGCCTGCATTATTGAAACTCGCGGGCAGATCCGATGAACATATTGCAAACTTTTCGCCTAATCTGACCGCTTGTAGCGCTGTTCCACTCAAGAAGGCTGTTGGTCGCCAAGATTTCCAACGGGGCTTTTTCTATGCGAATGAAAATGGACAACTTGAAGTAAAAACCGTTGGAACACAAGGATCGCATATTTTTAGTGCGTTTAATGAAAGCAACTGTTTTATTGTACTTGAACAAGAACGTGCCAATGTTGCCGTGGGTGAACAAGTGACTATTCAGCCGTTTAACCATTTATTAAGATAGTATGCAGCTTACTGATCACGAAATGTTACGTTATAACCGCCAAATCATACTAAGAAGTGTCGATTTTGACGGGCAAGAGAAATTGAAAGCCAGTCGCGTATTGATTGTCGGCTTGGGTGGGCTTGGTTGTTCTGCAAGTCAGTACCTTGCCACTGCGGGTATCGGACATTTAACCTTAGTCGATTTTGATACGGTTTCACTCTCGAATTTACAACGTCAGGTGTTACATACTGATGCGACTATCGGAGTGCCGAAAGTGATTTCGGCAAAAGCCCGTTTAGCCGAATTGAATCCGAATATTGATATTTTCACTATTGACGAAAAATTGACAAAAGAAGAGTGGGATCGGTTGATTCCGCAATATGATATTGTGCTTGATTGTACGGATAACGTCGATAGCCGTAATGTATTGAATCAAGTATGTTTTAAATATAAAAAAGCATTCGTTTCAGGTTCCGCAATCCGTTTTGAAGGGCAAATCAGCGTATTCCGTTATGGAGAAAACGAACCGTGTTACCAATGCTTAAGTCAGCTTTTCGGACAAAATGTATTGAGTTGTGTTGAAGCCGGCGTCATTGCCCCGATTGTCGGTGTCGTGGGCAGTCTTCAAGCTTTAGAAGTTATGAAGGTATTGTTGAATATCGGGAATACCTTATCGGGTAAGCTGTTGATGATCGACGGATTACATTTTTCCATCAGAGAAATGCAACTACCGAAACAAGCGGGCTGTTCGGTATGCGATGAAAAAAATGAATAAAGTAATTATTTTCAAGAAGTGCAAAGTTTGGTCTAGTTATTTGACCCCTAAAACGGTTTAGCATACTATTTAGCTAGTGATGTTCCTGAGCTGAATTTTGTGTAAAAAATCAAAATTGTAGCAGAAATAGGAATTAACGATTTCCTCCTTTAGTTTTTTACTTTTGATCTTGTTTTATTTGTCTCCTTTTATAAAACAGTGATTCATACCTCCTAGAATTAGATCAAAAGTGTTGCTCTCAGAATTCTGAGGGCTTTTTTTTTGCCCGTTTCTTATCCGGCTATGTCATGTTATTGATAAAACAGTGTGTGAAAACACACTGTTGTCATTTGTAAGTTTTCCTCAACAACCGACCACTTGTTATTAACAAAAATGATGAATCAGTTTTTTCAACAAATCGCGGGTCGGCTCAATAAAGTCCGTCGCTAAAAATTCATCCGGCTGATGTGCTTGTTCAATAGAGCCCGGACCGAGTATCAGTGTCGGGCAAAGCTGTTGAATAAAAGGCGCTTCAGTACAGTAATTAACCGCATCACATTTTTCGCCCAACAGTTTCTCGACAACCTGAACCACTTGAGCGGAATGCTCGCATTCATAGCCCGGGATGCCGTCATGGAGCGCTCGGATCTGAATTCTGTCTCCCCATTGTTCAATCAACGGAGCAAGATGTTGGCGTAAGATATCTTCCAAATCTTGTACCGCCAGATTAGGAAGCGGTCGCATATCCAATTGCAATTCACAACAGGCACAGATACGATTGATGGCATCGCCGCCGTGAATGTTGCCGAAATTCATGGTCGGGTATGGCACTTGAAACAGCGGATTGTGATATTTCTGTTTAAGTTGATTGCGTAATTGAATTAACTGCCCGGTGACGTCGTGCATGATTTCAATGGCATTGATGCCTTTTGACGGATCACTGGAATGCCCAGACTGCCCGATGATACGTACGGCTTGCCCCATATGACCTTTGTGCGCTCGGATCGGTTTGAGTGAAGTCGGTTCGCCGATAATCGCACAATCGGGACGAATATGAGTATGTCGGGCGAAGGTTCTTGCGCCAAGCATTGTGGTTTCTTCATCCGCCGTGGCTAAAATGCGTAACGGTTTGGTCAGTTTGGTGAGATCGATTTGGCTGACGGCATCAACGACAAAAGCAAAAAAGCCTTTCATATCGGCGGTACCCAAACCATAAAGTTTGCCGTCTTTTTCGGTCAGTTTGAACGGATCTACGCTCCAGCGGTCTTGATCAAACGGAACGGTATCGGTATGTCCCGCCAATAGTAAGCCGCCTTCGCCTTCCCCGTAGGTGGCGAGTAAATTGTATTTTTGCCGACTGCCTTCTACGGCGATGATGTCCGTTTTAAAACCATAGTCGCTCAACCAATCCGCCAACCGTTCAATCAACACTTGATTGGATTGATCGTACTCGGCCTCCAAACTACTGATTGTCGGGATTTCGATGAGCTGTTTGTAACGTTCGATAAAAGTCAATGTTGTCATGCTTTATCTCTTTAAAAATAATATAAAAAAGTATTGTAACCATTATACCGGCTCGATTTTATTGCATTCGGGCGGGATTTCAAATGTATGGTGCGTTTCAGCAAGTGTACGGAGAAAAATATTATTAGTTAAATCCTCTAATGAATATACTATTGCATTTATTTGGACTTTTTTTATACCGATAAGCGTACAGCGTGAAGTAAAATGGGCACCTAATACGGCATTAAGCGGAATATTCTCTAGTTGTTGAATCGGAACGAATTCCACACTGAAATAGGCGGCGAGATGTCGGGGCGCAAATTTCATACCGTGTTGTTCAAGTAAGCTTCGTTTAATGGCAGAAAAATAAAGATCTTCCGCGTGTTGAATATGTTGTTGGGAAAAATCCCATTGTAATGTGAGCGGATGGGATTGAAACGGATTACATGCAGCAACTTCAATAGTAAGTCCCAATTCTCTCGGTGCATTTAACAGTTTACGGCTACGTAAACTAAAGCCACCGTTTTGCCATTCGTAGAAATATTCCGGGGCATTATCTTTATGAGCCAACCAAACATCGGGATTAAAATGACGAATAAATTGGTTGTCTCGAATTTCGGCTAAGTCCGGCAAAGGCGCCCCGATGTAATCATATTCAAAAAATTCATCACGCCAGTTATTACCGTTGATCACCCAACCGTCATGTTGTACGACAAGGCAAAAATCTGTTTCAATCAGTTGCCCTAATCCGTAAATCATAAATAAGTTATATTCAAAATAACTGAACGGTTGGCAGGGAATATGTTGAATGTGATCAGGTAAAACGTCGGGACGTTCAGGGCTAATCAATAAACATTTTATGTGAGGAATCCTTCCTTGTAATTCTTGAAAACTGGTTTCAATAGCATAGACTGAACCTTGAGCATATCCTTGGTGTCCGGTGACGCTAGCAATAGTTAAGGTCGGCGATGACATATCGTCTCCACAATAAATGAAATGAGAGTGTTAATTTATCATAACACCTCGTCGAAATTAAAAATTATTTGTCATCGTTGGGTGAAAAATGTATTATGGACGTCTAGACGGAAATACTTCCAAAAAGAATTCGTGACAAGCGGTCGGAAATTGCAAAATTTTTGCAAAAACAGACCGCTTGTTTATTACAGATAATTAATATAAATCAATAGGATAAAGTCAATGTCAATCAACTTATTTACCTCGGAATCGGTATCCGAAGGGCATCCGGATAAAATCGCAGACCAAATCTCAGATGCAGTATTAGACGAAATTCTCAAACAAGACCCGAAAGCACGTGTGGCGTGTGAAACCTACGTAAAAACAGGTATGGCACTTGTAGGCGGTGAAATCACCACTTCTGCTTGGGTGGATATTGAAAACTTAACTCGCCAAGTGATTTGCGACATCGGCTATACCCATTCAGATATGGGCTTTGATGCTCACTCTTGTGCAGTATTAAATGCTATCGGTAAACAATCACCGGACATCAATCAAGGAGTGGATCGTGCTAACCCGTTAGAGCAAGGTGCAGGCGACCAAGGGATTATGTTTGGTTATGCGACAAATGAAACGGAAGTGTTAATGCCGGCTCCAATCACTTACGCTCACCGCTTAATGGAACAACAAGCGAAAGTGCGTAAGTCAGGCAAATTAGATTGGTTACGCCCTGATGCAAAAAGCCAATTAACCTTTATTTACGAAGATAACAAAATCAAAGGTATTGATGCTGTGGTGCTTTCAACCCAACACGCAGAACACGTTGATCAGAAAACGGTGTTTGAAGGTGTGATGGAAGAGATCATCAAGCCTGTATTACCAAGCGAATGGTTAAGCCAAAATACTAAATACTTTATCAACCCGACAGGTCGTTTCGTGATCGGCGGTCCAATGGGCGACTGTGGTTTAACGGGTCGTAAAATTCTCGTTGATACCTACGGCGGTGCAGCTCGTCACGGTGGCGGAGCTTTCTCGGGTAAAGATCCGTCAAAAGTGGATAGATCAGCTGCCTATGCTGCACGTTATGTCGCAAAAAACATTGTCGCTGCAGGTTTAGCAGATCGTTGTGAAATTCAGCTTTCTTATGCGATCGGTATTGCAGAGCCGACATCAATTATGGTGGAAACCTTTGGCACAGGCAAAGTAAGCAATGAAGTATTAGTGCGTTTAGTGCGTGAACATTTCGATTTACGCCCATACGGCTTAATCAAAATGTTAGATTTAATCCGTCCGATTTATCGTGAAACTGCCGCTTACGGACACTTCGGTCGTGAGCATTTCCCTTGGGAAAAAACGGATAAAGCGGAAGCATTAAGAGCGGATGCGAAATAGGTCAACATCATCAATGGGCGAACAGTGTTCGCCCTTTTCTTACGCGTATGTTCGACAGTCATATTCATTTGGATCAATATGCGGAATCTCAGATTCGTAACATCATCCAAAACCCAAAACTGGCAGGTGTGCTTGCGGTCGCAACAGATTTAGCCAGTAGCCAACGTTTATTGGCACTTAAACAGCAATTCCCACATATTTATATCGCAGCAGGTTTTCATCCCGAACAGCCTTTACCTTCATTCGTAGAACAAGAACAACTGTTTGAATGGATTGCAAAAAATCATCAAGAACTGACCGCTTGCGGTGAAGTCGGTTTGCCCTATTATCTAAAACGTGAGCAGCCGAATTTGGATTATCAGCCTTATATTGAACTTTTAGAACGGTTTATCGTGCTCTGCAAGCGGTACGATTTGCCGATAAATTTGCAAATAAAAAAAGAGAATGGTTGCCCATTCTCTTTTTAATATAGATAAGAATTAAAGTGCTTTTAAGATATCATCCACACGTTCTTTTGCATCACCAAATAACATTTGGGTATTTTCTTTAAAGAACAGCGGGTTTTGAACACCGGCATAACCTACCGCCATTGAGCGTTTGAACACGATGACGTTTTGTGCTTTCCACACTTCTAATACCGGCATACCGGCAATCGGGCTGTTCGGATCATCCATTGCCGCAGGGTTAACGGTATCATTCGCCCCGATAACCAAGACAACATCGGTATCCGGGAAATCTTCGTTAATTTCGTCCATTTCCAACACCACATCGTAAGGAACTTTTGCTTCAGCGAGCAAGACGTTCATGTGACCCGGTAAACGACCTGCAACAGGGTGGATACCGAAACGGACATTGATGCCTTTTTCACGTAATTTCGCTGTAATTTCGGCAACCGGATATTGTGCTTGCGCTACCGCCATGCCGTATCCCGGTGTGATGATCACGGAGCTTGCATTTTTAAGCATTTCAGCCACTTCTTCCGCCGTCGTTTCACGGTGTTCGCCGTATTCTTGATCATTGCTGACTTGAACATCGTTACCGAAGCCGCCGGCGATAACGCTGATGAACGAACGGTTCATCGCTTTACACATGATGTAAGAAAGAATCGCACCGGAAGAACCGACTAATGCACCTGTGACGATTAACAGGTCATTGCTGAGCATGAAACCTGCCGCCGCTGCCGCCCAACCGGAATAAGAGTTCAGCATGGAAACGACCACCGGCATGTCCGCACCGCCGATAGAGGCAACCAAGTGCCAACCGAATGCTAGGGCAATTGCCGTCATGATTAATACCGGAAAGATATTATGCGGATTATTGACGAAAACGACCATAAGTAACGCCGATACAACTAATGCGGCTAAATTCATTTTATGGCGGTGCGGTAATGTTAATGCTTTTGAGCTGATAATGCCGCGAAGCTTACCGAATGCCACCACGGAACCGGTAAAGGTAACCGCACCGATGAAGATACCTAAGAAGACTTCAACGTTGTGGATATTTTGTAATACCGGATCAGTTTCATGCGCCAAGCCGTAGCTGTTAAAGCCGACAAGTACGGCAGCCAAACCGACGAAGCTGTGAAGAATCGCCACCAATTCGGGCATTTCGGTCATTTCGACTTTTAACGCTTGGCGGATACCGATGACCGCACCGATCGCCATGGCAATCAGGATCCAAACGGTACCTTTCGATTCCGGTCCGAAAATCGTGGCGATAAGCGCAATTGTCATGCCGACAATGCCGTACCAACAACCGGCTTTTGCCGTTTCATGTTTTGACAGTCCCGCAAGACTCATAATGAAGAGGAGGGCTGCAACGATATATGCAGCTTGTACTAAACCTTCAGACATTGCTTTCTCCTTAACCTTTTCTAAACATAGCAAGCATACGTTGGGTTACTTTGAAGCCACCGAAGATATTAATACTTGCAACTAAAATTGCGATAAATGCGAGGATACTGATGAAGAATCCGCCTTGTGAGATTTGCAGTAATGCACCGACAATAATGATGCCGGAAATCGCATTGGTTACCGCCATTAACGGTGTGTGTAGAGCATGGCTGACATTCCAAACTACATAGTAACCGACAACGCACGAGAGGACGAATACGGTAAAGTGAGAAAGGAACGCTGCCGGGGCAACGGAAGCCAACCATAAGAAGGCAAGACCGGCTAATGCCATTAAACCGTATTTGATACGTGGATCCGCCGGTTTTTCTTCTTTTTTTTCTGCCGGTTTAACGGCTGCTTTTTGTTGCGGTTGAGCAGAAACTTGAATCGGCGGAGCCGGCCAAGTCACCTCACCGTCACGAATAACCGTGACACCGCGTAACACTACATCTTCAAAATTGATGTCGATTTGACCGTCTTTATTTGGTGCAAGCAGTTTGAGTAAGTTGACGAGGTTAGTCCCGTAGAGTTGAGACGATTGAGTCGGTAAACGGCTAGGAAGATCGGTATAACCAATGATTTTAACTTGGTTATCGGTGACAACGACTTCACTGGCTTTAGTATATTCGCAGTTACCGCCGGTTGCAGCCGCTAAGTCCACAATCACGCTGCCCGGTTTCATCGAGTCGACCATCTCTTTAGTGATGAGGCGAGGTGCTGGTTTACCCGGAATTAATGCCGTAGTAATGATAATATCGACTTCTTTCGCTTGTTCGGCGTATAGCGCCAATGCACGACGATTAAATTCTTCCGACATCACTTTGGCATAGCCGTCACCACTGCCGCCTTCTTCTTTGAAATCAATTTCAAGGAAGCTTGCACCCATGGATTCAACCTGCTCTTTGACTTCAGGGCGAGAGTCAAATGCACGAACGATAGCTCCTAAGCTGTTTGCAGCCCCGATGGCAGCCAAACCGGCGACACCGGCACCGATAACCAACACTTTTGCCGGCGGGACTTTACCTGCTGCGGTAATTTGACCGGTAAAGAAACTACCGAATTCATGTGCTGCCTCAACGACCGCACGATAACCGGCGATGTTTGCCATAGAACTTAACGCATCTAAGGATTGCGCGCGTGAAATACGCGGTACGGCATCCATTGCTAATACGTTAATTTTCTTTGCAGAAAGTTTAGCCATTAATTCCGGATTTTGGGCCGGCCAAATAAAGCTGACTAAGGTTGCACCTGATTTCATCAGTGCAATTTCAGCATCGGTCGGCGCATTCACCTTGAAGATAATGTCTGCGTTCCAAACTTCTTTTTGCGTGCCGACTTTCGCACCTGCTTCCACAAATGCGTTGTCTTCGAAACTTGCTTTAAAACCTGCATCGTGTTCAACGAGCACATCAAAGCCTAGTTTGAGAATTTGTTGGACTGTCTTTGGCGTTGCCGCCACACGACTTTCATTGTCCAACAGCTCTCTTGGTACACCAATAAGCATAAAGACTCCTGTATGATTTTTAGTTTAAGAATGAAATTGTTTCGTTAAGATAAAACGGCTGTAAATGTAACATTTATTTTTATCCTTCGCCAAAAAATTTCTAATAAACGGTTGAGATAGATAAAATTTAAGGGGGATCGCGTAATTCTTTTAAAAAAATGTATTAAATATTGGAGTTATGGCACTTTTTTGCTATATTTAGCACAATTTTTGCCCCTTGCGGGGCTTTTGTTTTTTGATTCAAACATCATTATCAATAATGGAACACCCTTATGTTTAAAAAATTTCTTGGACTCTTCTCAAACGATCTTTCTATCGATTTAGGTACGGCAAATACACTGATTTATGTTAAAGGACAAGGTATCGTTTTAGATGAACCTTCCGTTGTTGCAGTTCGCCAAGACAGAATTGGTTCGTTAAAAAGTATTGCGGCAGTAGGAACGGATGCCAAATCCATGTTGGGTCGTACCCCGAAAAGTATTTTAGCGATTCGTCCGATGAAAGACGGTGTGATCGCGGATTTCTATGTGACTGAAAAAATGTTACAGCACTTTATCAAACAAGTACACAGCAATAATTTTATGAAGCCAAGCCCACGTGTATTGGTTTGTGTACCAGCGGGGGCGACGCAAGTAGAACGTAAAGCCATCAAAGAATCGGCAATCGGGGCAGGTGCTCGTGAAGTTTATTTAATTGAGGAACCGATGGCTGCGGCGATAGGTGCAGGTTTACCTGTTGCAGAAGCCGCAGGATCGATGGTTATCGATATTGGCGGTGGTACGACCGAAGTGGCGGTACTTTCATTGAACGGTATCGTTCATTCTTCTTCCGTGCGTATCGGTGGTGACAAATTTGATGAGGCGATTGTTGCTTATGTTCGTCGTCACTACGGTTCGGCAATCGGTGAAACTACGGCTGAGCGCATTAAGAAAGAAATTGCGACGGCATATATCCAAAATGAGGATGAAATTCGATCAATTGAAGTACATGGTCATAATCTTGCTGAAGGTGCTCCAAGAACGTTTTTATTAACATCTAAAGAGGTGTTGGAAGCCATTGAACAACCGCTAAACGGAATTGTAGAAGCGGTAAAAGCTGTATTAGAACAATGTCCTCCTGAATTAGCAGCAGATATTTTTGAACGTGGTATGGTCTTAACCGGTGGCGGTGCGTTATTACAAAATATTGATGTATTGCTTGCAAATGCAACAGGTGTACCGGTTATCGTGGCGGAAGATCCGTTAACCTGTGTGGCGCGCGGTGGTGGTAAAGCACTTGAAATGATCGATATGCACGGTGGTGATTTGTTCAGTGACGATAACTGATTCACCCTACTAAAATGAAATTGAGAATGGACAATATAGATTGATTGTCCATTTTCCTTTTAATCCGCATTTCCCTTTCGATATCCATGTAAATATATGAAACCGATTTTCGCTAAAGCCCCCTCTCTTGGTGCCCGACTGTTTTTTGCCGTGGCGATCTCTGTGAGTCTGATTTTTTTAGACGGGCGTAGCAGTATGATGATTCAAATGCGCAATGTGTTGGAAACGGCGGTAAGCGGTCTGTATTATTTTGCGAATACGCCGAGAACAGTATTGGACGGTGTCAGTAATAATTTTATTGACAGCCAAAAGCTGCAGTTGGAAAACCGAGTATTAAAAGAGCAGCTTCGTGAAAAAAATGCCGATTTGCTGCTACTTGATCAATTGAAGGTTGAAAATCAGCGTTTGCGATTATTACTCAGTTCTCCGTTACGCCAAGATGAATATAAGAAAATCGCCGAGGTATTAACAGCGGAGATGGATGCTTATCGCCAACAAGTCGTGATTAACCAAGGTGCTAATGACGGTGCATTTGTCGGACAGCCGATTATTGATGAGCGTGGTGTTGTCGGACAAGTGATTTCCGTTGGAGAAAGAAGCAGCCGGGTATTGTTGATTACGGATGTTACGCATGCAATCCCTATTCAGGTTTTACGGAGTGATGTTCGTGCCATTGCGAACGGAACGGGGCATAATGATGAGCTTATTCTCGATAACTTACCTCGTACCGTTGATATTGCGGAAGGCGATGTTCTCGTGACGTCCGGATTAGGCGGGCATTTCCCTGAAGGCTATCCGGTTGCGGTAGTCGAAAATATCATTAATGACGGTTCAAGCCATTTTGCCCGTGCAACGGCGCGTCCTTTAGCTTCACTGGATCGATTGCGTTATTTATTGTTACTTTGGCCGACCAGTGAAGAAATCCGCAAAGCACAAAGTCTTTCTCCGCAGGATGTGCGCGATGCAGTTGAAGAACGACGTCGTACGCTAAATCCGTTAGATCGACTCAATAACAGTAAAAAAATGCAGGTGAATAATGACGAGTCTAAAGAGGAGCCTGCGCTTTTAGAGGATCTTTCAGAGAATCCGGCATCACAACCTGATGTAGAAAACGGCATAGATAACAATACAGAACAAGGAGCGGAATAATGAGAGAAAATGCACTGTTTCAGCTACTCGTTTTAATTTTAATTTTTGTGGTTGCCTTTGTCTTGGAAATTATGCCTTGGCCGGTGGGCTTTCAGGGATTACGCCCAAGTTGGGTCATTCTGGTGCTGATTTATTGGGCATTGGCTTTACCGGATAAAATCAGTGTTGGTACTGCATTTTTAGCCGGTATCGTATGGGATTTGGTATTGGGCTCTATTTTGGGAATCCATGCGCTGGTTTTATCTATTGCTATTTACATTATCGCGAAGTATCACCTGATTTTAAGAAACCTTTCACTGTGGTTACAAAGCTTATTGGTGATAGTCTATGTGGCGCTAATCCGTTTTGTCATTTTCTTTGTTGAGTTGGTGCTACACAGTGCGGAATTTAATTCACAAGAATTATTCGGTGCAATATTGAGCGGTATCTTGTGGCCGTGGATTTTCTTACTGATGCGACACATACGTCGAGGACTGCATTTACGCTAATGAACAGTTTATCTTTCGATTTTTCTGCGGATTTTCGTCCCCTTTCCGCTCGAATGCGACCACGCACTTTAGCTGAATATGTCGGACAATCACACCTGATCGGCGAAGGCAAGCCCCTACGCCGAGCTATTGAAGCCGGACATAGCCACTCAATGATTTTCTGGGGTCCCCCGGGCACAGGCAAAACCACCCTTGCTGAAATTATCGCAAACGAACTTGATGCCGAAGTTGAACGCCTATCCGCCGTCACCAGCGGTATCAAAGAGATCCGAGAAGCCATCGAAAAAGCCAAACTCAACCGACAATCCGGCAGACGTACTTTACTCTTTGTTGATGAAGTCCACCGTTTTAACAAAAGCCAACAAGATGCCTTTTTACCCCACATTGAAGACGGCACCATTATTTTTATCGGTGCAACCACTGAAAATCCGTCCTTTGAACTGAATAACGCCTTGCTGTCACGGGCAAGAATTTACATTCTCAAGCCACTACAAGCGGTCGATATTCTAAAAATTTTGCAAAATGCCATTGCAGACAAAGAGCGTGGACTAGGCAATGAAAAACTCATTATTCAAGATGATGTGCTTCAACTGCTGGCGGATTACGTCAATGGTGATGGGCGTTTTTCTCTTAACTGCCTTGAATTAATGTGCGACATGGCAGAGCAATTACCACAAGGAAAATTACTGGATAAAGCCTTACTCACCGAAGTTTTAGGTGAACGTCAAGCTCGTTTTGACAAAGGTGGCGACCGCTATTACGATCTGATTTCCGCTTTACATAAATCCATTCGAGGCTCTTCCCCTGACGGTGCATTGTACTGGTACGCTCGTATTTTAACCGCTGGCGGCGATCCACTGTATGTTGCTCGCCGACTACTTGCGATAGCTTCAGAAGATGTAGGCAATGCCGATCCAAGGGCAATGCAAGTCGCCCTTGCAGCGTGGGATTGTTATACCAGAGTAGGGGCTTACGAAGGCGAACGAGCCATCGCCCAAGCGGTGATTTACCTTGCCGTTGCCCCAAAAAGCAATGCCGTTTACACCGCATTCAAACAAGCCAAACGCTTAGCCCAAGAAGGCAAAGATTACGACGTTCCCGAACATCTGCGTAATGCACCGACTAGCTTAATGAAATCCCTTGGCTATGGCGAAGAATACCGCTACGCTCATGATGAACTTAACGCCTACGCTGCTGGGGAAAACTACTTCCCTTTTGAACTGAAAGACACTCAATTATACTTCCCGACCGAACGCGGAATGGAAAAGCAAATCAAAGAAAAATTAGCGTGGCTGAGAGGGCTGGATTTGCAGAGTGATATGCAGCGTTATAAGTAGATTTTTCCTTTCACTGTTTAAGCCCCAAAATACATATTGCCAAATGTTTTCTATTCAATTCATAGGAGTATGAGACATCGTGAATAGAAAAAAATGATGCCCCTTGTAACCGAAATTACAAGGGGCAGAGCATTGCGGTCAATTCTTTTCAGAAAAGCCTTATTGTAGCAACGTTTCTCATTTCGCAGTGCAACAATATGTGAGCAATTCTACAAATTTAAATAAAACTTGTCAACAATGTGTCAGAATTATGATAATAATAACAAACGTAAACTTACATTAATTTAAAAGGAGAGTTTCAATGGAACAGAAATTATTAAATTATGTTTTAGGTCTTGATTTAGGTATTGCCTCTGTAGGATGGGCGGTTGTTGAAATTGATCAAAATGAACACCCGATTCGTTTAATTGATTTAGGGGTAAGAACCTTTGAACGAGCGGAAGTGCCTAAAACAGGGGATTCTCTCGCCCTTGCTCGCCGTTTGGCAAGAAGTAGCAGACGTTTAGTCAGACGTAGAGCCGTTCGTTTGCTCAAAGCCAAGCGTTTATTAAAACAAGAAGGGATTTTGCAAGCAGATGATGTTAAGCCATTGCCGAATAACCCTTGGGAGTTGCGTGTTAAGGGCTTGAACTACTTATTAGATCGTACGGAATGGGCGGCGGTGTTATTACATTTGTTAAAACATCGTGGCTATTTATCACAGCGTAAAAACGAAAGTAAAACCGACAATAAAGAGCTGGGGACATTGTTAAAAGGAGTGAGTGAAAACCACCAGTTATTACAAACTAAAGCATTTTCTACCCCAGCTGAAATTGCGATTAAAAAGTTCCAACAGGAAGAAGGTCATATCCGCAATCAGCGAGGAGCTTACAGCCATACCTTTGATCGTAATGACTTACTGGCAGAACTTCGTTTACTTTTCCAAAAACAACGTGAATTTCACAATCCTTATACTTCTCAATCCCTTGAGCAAGCCATTGCAGGATTATTAATGTGGCAAAAACCTGCATTATCTGGCGAAGCTATCTTAAAAATGTTAGGGAAATGTACCTTTGAACCCACCGAATATAAAGCTGCTAAAAATAGTTATAGTGCAGAATATTTTGTGTGGCTTACTAGGCTCAATAATTTACGCATTTTAGAAAACGGTTCAGATCGTGGGCTAACGGCTGAAGAACGTCAATTACTGATACATCAACCTTTTGAAAAAGCGAAATTTACTTATGCTCAAGCACGGAAACTGCTGGAATTATCGGATTTAGCGATTTTTAAAGGCGTACGTTACGGCAAAGATAATGCGGAAAGTGCAACCTTAATGGAAATGAAGGCTTGGCATGCCATTCGCAAAGCCTTAGAAAATAATGGGTTGAAAACCGAATGGAACGGCTTAAAAACCAAACCAGCGTTGTTGGATAAAATCGGTACGGCTTTTTCGATTTATAAAACTGATGAAGATATTAGCCAATATCTCAATGGCGAGTTACCGACTGCGGTATTAAATGCCCTATTAGAAAATCTGAGTTTTGATAAATTTATTCAACTCTCTTTGCAAAGTTTAGCCAAAATCCTACCGCTTATGGAACAAGGTTTGCGTTACGATGAGGCGTGTAAACAGGTTTATGGCGATCACTATGGTAAAAAAGAGCAACTCGAATTGCGTTTCTTACCAAAAGTTCCCGAGGAAGACATTCGTAATCCTGTGGTGCTACGTACCTTATCTCAAGCTCGAAAAGTGATTAACGGTGTGGTTCGTTTATACGGTTCACCAGCTCGTATTCATATTGAAACAGGGCGAGAAGTGGGTAAATCTTTTAGTGAACGCCGAGATATTACCAAGCGTCAGGAAGAAAATCGCAATGAGCGACAAAGAGCGGTAGAAAAATTTAAAGAATTTTTCCCTGCTTTTGTGGGTGAGCCAAAAGCGAAAGATATTCTAAAAATGCGTCTTTATGAGCAACAACACGGTAAATGTTTATATTCAGGCAAAGAGTTAGATTTAAACCGCTTGCTTGAAAAAGGCTATGTAGAAATTGATCACGCATTACCGTTCTCTCGTACTTGGGATGACAGTTTTAATAATAAAGTGTTAGTGCTTGCCGGTGAAAATCAGAACAAAGGTAATCAAACACCTTATGAGTGGTTAAATGGTAAAGACAACTCAGAGCGTTGGAAACTATTTCAGGCGTTGGTTAATGGTAGCCGTTTCCCTTATAGCAAAAAACAACGGGTCTTAACGCTGCAGCTTGATGAAGAAGGATTTAAAAAACGTAACTTGAATGATACTCGCTATGTAGCACGTTTTCTATGCCATTTTATTGAAGACAATATGCAATTAGTCGGGCGAGGCGAAAGACGTGTATTTGCCTCAAATGGTCAAATTACCGCTCTACTTCGTAGAAGTTGGGGCATTAAAAAAGTGCGTGAAGAGAATGACCGCCATCACGCAGTCGATGCAATTGTCGTCGCTTGTTCTACTCGTGCATTACAAAAGAAAATTACCGATTATGTGCGTGATAAAGAGATGAATGTGTTTAAGGGGGAAAAAATTGATCAGGAAACGGGAGAAATCATCCGTTTCCATTTCCCTGAACCTTGGAAATTCTTCCGTCAAGAAGTGGAAATTCGCGTATTTAGCGAAAACCCGGCAGAAGATGTCGTTATCGCCTTGCCGGATCGACCGCAAGCAAATCACGAGTTTATTCAACCGCTCTTTGTTTCACGAGCTCCAACACGCAAAATGACGGGGCAAGGGCATAAAGAAACTATTAGATCAGCAAAACCATTAAAAACTGGGTTTATTTTATCCAAAATTTCTCTTTCAGACCTCACATTAGATAGTTTAAAAAATATGGTTAATCCAGAAAGAGATAAGGACTTATATAACGATCTGATGAAACGTTTACTAGAATATGGCAACGATCCTAAGAAAGCATTTGAAGAACCCTTCTATAAAAAAGGCGGAGTATTAGTAAAATCTATTAAAGTAAAAATGCCAGATACCAAAGAAATTAATAAATTGAAATCTGGTATAAATGTTAGGGGTGGTATTGCTACTAATCCTGAAATGGTGCGAGTAGATGTCTTTATTAAAGGCGGAAAATATTTCCTTGTTCCGATTTATACTTGGCAAGTCGCAAAAGGGATTTTGCCGAATAGGGCTGTGGTTGCGAATAAAGATGAAGCTGAATGGGAAGAAATGGATAAAAATGCTACCTTCCAGTTTGCACTTTATCCAAATGATTTAGTGGAAGTGGTAACGAAGAAAGAAAAATTCTTTGGATATTATATCGGTTTAGATAGATCAAATGGTCGTATTAAGCTAAGAGAACACGATCTAGATAAACAAAAAGGTGAAGAAGGAGAATATCGTTTGGGAACAAAAACGGCTATTTCTATCCAAAAATACCAAGTTGATGAACTCGGTAAAAACATTCGACCTTGTCGTTTAATGAAAAAACGTCCACCTGTTCGTTAATTTTAAATCCCTGTTTTCAATGAAAGCAGGGATTTTTTTCAATTCAAGGAGAAGGTTATGAGCTGGCGAAGTATTTTAATCAGTAACGGAGGAAAGTTATCCTTAAAACATAAACAGATGTTAATCCAACAAGAAGAGCAGGAATTTACTGTTCCCCTTGAAGATATTGCCATTGTCGTGGTGGAAAGTCGGGAAACGGTAATCACCATTCCGCTACTTTCGGCTTTCGCTCAACAAGGTATCACACTACTTAGCTGTGATGAGCAATTTTTACCTTGTGGGCAGTGGTTGCCTTTCGCTCAATATCATCGCCAATTAAAAACACTTAAACTACAACTTGAAGCAAGCCAACCGCAGAAAAAGCAACTTTGGCAACGGATTGTGCAGCAGAAAATCCGCAATCAAGCCTTTGCGCTTACCCAATCCCATCACCCTAAAGAAGCGAAAAGATTGTGTGCAATGGCGACGCAAGTGAAATCAGGTGATAAAGAAAATATAGAGGCACAAGCTGCTCAACTCTATTTTCAAACGGCATTTGGTAAGGATTTTCGTCGCTGGCAAGAAAATCACATTAACGCTCATCTGAACTATGCTTATACGATATTACGATCCGCAGTGGCAAGGGCGTTAGTACAATATGGTTGGCTACCTGCATTAGGGCTGTTTCATCATAATGAACAAAACCCCTTTAACCTTGCTGATGATTTTATTGAACCATTTCGCCCCTTGGTCGATTTAATGGTATGGCATCTTTGGAAAGAAAATAAGCTCGATAACGGCTTAACCCCAGCGACTAAACAACAGCTTATTCGTTTATTGCATTATCAAATGAGCATTAATCAACAGACGTTTAGTGTATTAGCTACCATAGACAGAGCTATTGCGTCCTTTCAAAATGCGTTAATGAGTAAAGATGCGGATTTGTTAAAACTTCCCGAAATCTTACCGCTTGAGGAACATCGTTATGAGTGAGGCAAAATTTATGCGAATGATCGTCTTTTTTGACTTACCCGTCACCACCGTGGCGAAACGCAAAGCCGCCAATCAGTTTCGCCAATTTTTATTAAAAGATGGCTACCAAATGTTACAGCTTTCAGTGTATGCCCGCATTGTTCGGGGACGAGATGCATTAGATAAGCATCATAAAAGACTTTGTGAACATCTGCCTGAAGAAGGTTCAATCCGTTGCTTAGAAGTTACAGAAAAACAGTTTGCTAGTATGCAGATTTTATTAGGAGAGTTGAAGGTTCAAGAGAAAAAAGTTAATGCAAACCAAATGCTACTTTTTTAATAAAAAATATTGAAATACTGAAAATCATATAACAGTCTGATTGCTTTTATTTTGAACAAAAATATTGTTTAAACGCTTGTTTAATGAACAGTGTTTTTTCTAAATTTATGCCTAAAAATCACTTTGGTATAAATTATGGATGATTTTTTACCACAGTTTTTTGCAAAAAATTTCACTAAACCAACCGCTTGTTGAGAGAAAATTACTTGTTTTTTATATAAATAAAATGCCCCAAACCCTTACTGGATAAGACTTTGGAGCATAGGTATTGTAGCACTGCGAAATGAGAAAGGGAGCTACAACTGCAAGCGATCTGCACTCATTCTTAGAAGTATTGTAGCACTGCGAAATGAGAAAGGGAGCTACAACTCTCGACCCGATCATAACTGATCTTCTAAAATTGTAGCACTGCGAAATGAGAAAGGGAGCTACAACTGCGGTGGTGAGTTTAAAAGAACTTAACGTATTGTAGCACTGCGAAATGAGAAAGGGAGCTACAACTCTTTTTGGATTTCTTCGATCAATTCTTTTATTGTAGCACTGCGAAATGAGAAAGGGAGCTACAACAAGGTCTGCGGTATGGTAATACTGTGCCAAATTGTAGCACTGCGAAATGAGAAAGGGAGCTACAACTTTTATTAGTAAACTTACGAGAACCTTCAAATTGTAGCACTGCGAAATGAGAAAGGGAGCTACAACGGGTTGGGGTTTTCATAATATACAAGGCTCATTGTAGCACTGCGAAATGAGAAAGGGAGCTACAACGTAACAAACAGCCGGACATCCGGCTGTTTTATTGTAGCACTGCGAAATGAGAAAGGGAGCTACAACCGGTTGCCCTCGTATGTAGTAGTGCAATCAATTGTAGCACTGCGAAATGAGAAAGGGAGCTACAACCATTTCTTCACCTCATTCATTTCAGCTAAAATTGTAGCACTGCGAAATGAGAAAGGGAGCTACAACATGTTTGTCGTGGCAATCACTTAGCAATATATTGTAGCACTGCGAAATGAGAAAGGGAGCTACAACCATTGCGAAAGAGATTAACGCAGTGGCGGAATTGTAGCACTGCGAAATGAGAAAGGGAGCTACAACACGACAAACTACGCATGGAAGGCAGCATAGATTGTAGCACTGCGAAATGAGAAAGGGAGCTACAACTTTACGATATTTGCTATGTAAGCTGAATAAATTGTAGCACTGCGAAATGAGAAAGGGAGCTACAACGGTTAGC
>NZ_JBGYBX010000050.1:0-3320 GCF_041817755.1 Glaesserella sp.
ATTTGCCCGCACCGTTTTCGCCCATCAGAGCATGAATAGTGCCGCGTTTAACTTTTAAGTTAATGCCATCCAACGCTTTTACCCCCGGGAATGTTTTAGACACATTCCGCATTTCTAAAATATAAGGGGAACTACTTGAATTCATGTGTAACTCCTTAACTCTTTGCAGGAAACAAGTCGTAAATTCTTATTCTTTATATTTATTAATATATTGCGCTTTTTTATCAGGCGTAACCAGCTCAAACGGAATCCAGTTATAAAGCGGCACTTTTTCGCCCATTGCAGCTTTATATGCCGTCTCTGCGCTAAGGCGACCTTGCCCCGAAGCAGATTGATAAACCGTAGCGTCTAACCCTTTACCGAGATACTCTAAAGCATCCGGCGTAGCGTCAATACCAACGATAAGCAAATCTTCGTCTTTTAACCCCATTTTACGAGCCGCCAATAAGGCGCCGATTGCCATTTCGTCATTATTAGCCAAAACGACATTAATGCCTTTGTGCGCGGAGAAGAGATTTTCCGCCACTTCCATTCCTTTGGCACGATCCCATTTGGCTTCTTGTTCCGCAACGATTTGTATTTCAGGATATTTAGAAAGAATGTTTTTATTTCCTTCCGTCCGTTTAATTTGTGCATCCAACCCTAAAGGCCCAAGTAAAACAATGGCTTTTGCCGGTTTTCCGTTTAATGCTTCGGCAATAAATTTACCTTGCATTTCACCGCTGGTGATTTCTTCCGAGCCGATATAGCTGGTTAAATATTTCATGTCTTCTTCATTAGGTAAAACAGCAACAACGACAAAAGGAATATTTGCTTTTTTCGCTTTTAAGCCGATAGCTTTAATAATCTTCGGATCGGTCGGCATCGCAATTAAAGCATCTACATTTGAATCAATGAAATTTTCTACATCATTCAACATTTTGGCCGGATCACCACTGGCATCCGCAAACTTGAGTTTTACATCAGGATTTTCTTTTGCAAAATTCTGCATGGCATCTTGCAAATATGTCGGATATTTATCTGCCAAGCTATACATAGTTACGCCGATGGTAATCTGTTTAGCGAATACTGTCGGAGCAAGAATGCAACCCAACATAAAAATAAATACTCTTTTTAACATAGCTATATCCTCTCGTTAGAAGTAGAAGATCAGAAATCTATTATCAAAGGGCGAGGGTATCCGCCCTTTGATAAACGTATAACGTCTTACTTATATTTTGCTTGATACTGCTCTTTCATATCCGGCGTAACCAGCTCAAACGGAACCCAGTTAAAGTGTTCTACTTTTTCACCTTTCGCTACTTTATAAGCAATTTCCGCACCGACATAGCCTTGTCCCTGTGCTGATTGGAATACGGTCGCATCCAAACCGTTGCCTAAATATTCAAGCGCATCCGGAGTAGCGTCAACACCGACAATGATCACGTCTTCATCTTTAACGCCCAGTTTGCGGCTTGCCAACACTGCACCAATTGCCATTTCATCGTTATTACTTACAATAACATTAATTTTCTTATTGGCTGCCAATACGTTTTCTGCAATAGTTAAGCCTCTATCGCGTTCCCATTTCCTTCTTGTTCGGAAACCACTTTAATATTGTTAGTGCGACCGAAGACTTCTTTTGCACCTTCGGTACGTTTTGTTGTCGCATCTAAGCCCAATACGCCCATTAACACAAGTGATTCCGCCGGTTTGCCGTTCAGAGTATTCACGATGTAATTAGCTTGAATACGGCCAGCTTCGATTTCATCTGAACCAACATAGCTGGTAACATATTGCATATCTTCATCATTCGGTTTGCGGTTTACGATAATAAGCGGGATATTTGCTTTTTTAGCCAAACGTCCGATTCTTTTAACGATTTGCGGATCTGTCGGTACAACCAATAATGCATCTACTTTTTGATCGATGAAGTTTTCTACATCGTTTAATTGACGGGCAGGGTCATTATTTGCATCGGTCAGTTTGATTTCTACATCATTGTGTTTTGCATCAAATTCTCGGCTTGATTCTTGCAAATAAGTTTGCCATTTATCTGCAAATGCCACCATCGGGGCGCCGATAACGATATTTTTTGCCATTACCGCTTGAGAAGTTAATAACAGACCACCGCATAACACAGCTAATAGCGTTTTCTTCATAATGCTACTCCTTTAAAGTTGAATGAATAACGATATATCTGAAATACCACTATATTGCACAATTGCACAAAATATTCACTTGTGAATATAAATTTCAAAATCTAACAATTTGGAACAAATTGTCTAAATGTATGTATAACATTAAGCGTATAACTGAGCAACGACGAAGTTAAAAATTTGTGAATTAGATCGTGTTTTGAAGTGAAATTTTTTTTCAAATTGTGATCTATGTTGAAATAAATCCGTTGACTGACATCTGTAAAAAAAGAAACGGACAGATTAATCTTCAAACACAGGAAAAAAGATTAACTGTCCGACAGGCTTATATGAGATAAAATTTACGCGATTTCGCTCACATTAACCCAACGTTTCTGTTCACAGGATTGGGCAATGGCATCCAGTATGCGCGATACTTTAAATCCTTCTTCAAAATCCGGATACATATCTTGATTATTTGCCAATCCGTTGACTAAATCGCGAATTTCCACGGTTTTCTGATCATTAAAACCGATACCGTGTCCCGCACTGACGCAGAAGTTCTTATAATCAGGATGCAAAGGACCGGTCAAAATAGTTTTGAATCCCTGACGCGCCGGATCTTCATCATGAATATAGAGTTTTAACTCCGCCATTCGCTCTTGAGTGTAAGTAATCGTGCCTTTGGTACCGGTAATAACATAACTTAATCCCATTTTACGCCCGCAAGCGATACGGGAGGTTTCAATGGTTCCCATACAACCGTTGGCAAAGCGCACAAGTGCGGTCGCTTGATCTTCATTTTCTACGGGCAAGCGTTCTGCCGGATTTTTCGGATTCGGACGATCTTTAATCACGGTTTCCATATCGCCGATAACTTTCTCAATATCGCTACCCACTAAATATTGCGACATTTGTACAATATGAGCGGCTAAATCACCTAACGCGCCCAAACCCGCTTTCTCACGAACGCAGTGCCAGTCTAACGGCGTATTCGAGCTTGCCAAATAGTCTTCGTTATGAGTCCCGTAGAAATGAATGACTTCACCAATTTCACCGCGTTGAATAATCTCACGAGCCAGTTGAGTGGTCGGGTTTTTGATGTAATTAAAGCCGACAAGGGTTTTAACACCGGCTTTTTGCGCCGCTTCATACATGATTTTTGCATCAGCCGCCGTTAATGCAAGCGGTTTTTCCGAATAA
>NZ_JBGYBX010000051.1:0-18532 GCF_041817755.1 Glaesserella sp.
CCAGAATCTCGGCAAAGGCAGGGGAGGAATCAAAGCTGGCCAGTTCGAGTTCAAGGCGAAAGAGCTGAGAAAGTCCTTCTTGCAAGACGAAACTCACCACATCAAACTCGACGCGGTTGTTTAAGGTGAGGCTATAGCGGTAATCGGATTGGGCTGCCATGGGTGTTCCTTTTTATCGAAAAATCTTGTGTGCTTTTGACCGACCTTCTTAAAAGTGCGGTGAGTTTTTCAAGTGTTTTTGTGCAAAATTTTTTATATTACATTCCTAGAATGTTGTATCCGAATTTGCGGTAATGATTATTGCCCTAGTTTATTTATCAAATTAAAATACAAAAACCCCAAGATAGACTCAGGGTTTTCATATTCGTTAAATCATAGAAATCAAACTTGCGGTTTACGCCAGTCATCTGAACCCGATGTGCCGGAAATCGTATGATCCCAATTAATTTTACGATAACTCATGCTCACTTCCAATAATTGAGTATAAGGTGCATTTTTTGGATCTTGTGCGTTTGGCATGACTAAGTTCATATCAACGATTATGGCGTCTTCCAAGACTGTAGAGAAGAACTCTTCTTGACGACCGTCAATTGATGTACGGAACCATGTAATTTCTACTTTCGGTAACATTTCACCTGATGCTAATGCGTTATACATCAATGGAACAGCTTTGTTCAATGAACAAGTAAATTTGAATGCTTGATGTACACGTTGACCTGATGGTTGTCCTGATTGCGGATCCGTCGGTACTGTCACAACGTGACTGATTGCTTGCGCCATGATTTCATCTTCATGACCTTCAACATATACGTTACCTACAGAATCTTCAGTAAATGCACCGGCAGTGATATTGCCTTGATTACTACCTTCGATTGAAATAAACGCTGGTGTTGGCATAGGTATTCTCCTAATATTATTTGATTATTTAAAATGTTTTGCCGTCTTCTTGAAGATGAAGACGGGCTAACTATAGCAAGCAAAAAATTCCTTTCAAAAAGTTTTTTTCAAAACTCCCATTTTTCTTCATTTTCTGGCAAAAAATTGCCAAAAATCCATAATAAAGACTAAATTACTTCTCTACGTCCGAAAAAAGATTTGAGGAACACGTATAGTATAAAAAACGCCACTCCCATTGCTCTGCACTATAGCGGTTCTCATCCGGCGATTTATGCCGTATTAAAACTCGCGCGGTAAAATCTTCTTTCTCCGACCAAAAGTATCAATCACCATTTTAAACAAGTTTCTTACAGCATCAGCTGACTTGCAAAGATTGAGCTAGCTATTCATAGGCGGCTTAAAAAGTAGGCAAAATATTATAACAAAAGCTACCTCGGTGAAATGATGCATTTTGATATAATCCAGTTTACAGATGCTGTAAATACCACAAACGTGAGCTGATTCGATTTATCAACTTCTATAATACCATCAAACCGTATTCCGTCGTATTATACAGAAAGTACCGAAGCAGCATACTTTCATGCTTTTTTGGGGAGGTGAAAGCTATTTTGGACAATTAAGTAAATAGTGCTAAATATTATATAGAGATTAAACCTCCAACCTTAGCGTCCTGAAAAACTTTCTCAGGACTCCGTTAACTATAATATTGTGAATATATTGGTATTGAATTATTTAGAGAATCTATTCTTTGATTTTTTACATTATAAAGAGTTATAATGACAAAAACTCAAGTTATTTGTAAGTCTGAGGATAAGATGGCAAAAATTGCATTGCATGGACATAAAAATACCTGTCCGGAACACACCAATGGGAATATTGTAGTCGAAAGCACTAATCGTCCGACCATTAATGGCGTACCTGTCGCCATTGTCGGAGATAAATGCCAATGTGGTAATGGTATGGATGTCATTACAACAGGAAGCAGCTTATTTACGATTAACGGTATTCCAGTTGCAATTACGGGTAGTGCGACCGGACATGGCGGAGTTATTGTTGAAGGTGATGAGCGTTTAACAATCATTGGCTAATTTATTTTTTCATTTCATATAGAGGATCTTGTATGTCAAAAAACGGTTCAGTCGCACCAAAAGAGCGAATTAACATTAAATACACACCTGCAACAGGTGATCAACAAAGCGAAGTGGAATTACCGTTAAAATTATTGGTCACCGGTGATTTCAAAGGTGCCCGGGAAGAGACTAGCTTAGAAGAAAGAGAAACGGTCTCTATTGATAAACATACGTTTGATGCGGTAATGAAACAATCTGAATTAAGTATCGACGTTACTGTTCCTAATCGCTTGGAAGACGATGCGAAAGATCAAGATCTTAACGTGAGTTTGAAATTTGAAAGTATCGAAGATTTCAATCCGGACAATATTGCGAAACAGGTTCCGCAACTGAATAAACTATTGGAATTACGCGAAGCACTTTTAGCATTAAAAGGCCCGATGGGCAATATTCCTGCATTTCGTAATAAATTGCAGGAGTTAATTGCAAATAGAGATGCAAGAGAATCGTTAGAAAAAGAATTAGCTATTATTTTAGATAGTGAAAAATAGTAGGAAAGAAATATGACAGCTGAAAAACAGTCGACTCAGTCACAACAAACACAAACAACCAGTTTGCTTGACCAAGTATTGGAACAAACCCGTTTTAAACCAGAGAATGAGGATTATAGTATCGCACAACGCGGTGTTGCTGAATTTATTTCTGAAATGTTGAAAAGCGATAATGCGGATACTGTAGTCAATAAAAATTTGATCGATGAAATGATCGTCCAACTTGATGAAAAAATTGGTCATCAAGTGGATGAAATTTTGCATAATGAAAAGGTGCAAGAACTTGAATCCGCATGGCGTGGTTTGAAACTTTTGGTTGATCGTACCGATTTCCGCGAAAATATTAAAATCGAAATCTTAAACGTAACCAAAGAAGAGTTACTTGACGATTTCGAATTTGCCACAGATATTACGCAAAGTAGTCTATATAAATACGTTTATTCTGCAAACTACGGTCAATTTGGTGGTGAACCAGTAGCTGCAATTATTGGTAACTATACCTTTACACCGTCATCGCCAGATATCAAATTACTGCAATACGTATCTTCTGTTGGTGCAATGTCTCATGCGCCGTTTATCTCAGCTGCCGGCCCTGAATTTTTCGGTTTAGACAGTTATGCCTCACTTTCTGAAATTAAGGAAGTGAAAGATATTTTTGAAGGTCCGCGTTATGCGAAATGGCGTGCTTTGCGTGAATCTGAAGATTCAAAATATCTTGCATTAACTATGCCGCGTTTCTTATCTCGTTTACCCTATGATCCGGTAGAAAACCCGACAAAAACATTTAATTATCGCGAAACCATTTCAGGCGAACACGATAATTACTTATGGAGTAACGTTGCGTTCTTAATGGCGTCAAAAATCACTGACAGTTTCGCAAAATATCGCTGGTGTCCGAATATTATCGGTCCGCAAAGCGGTGGTGCGGTGGAAGATTTGCCCGTTCATTTGTTTGAATCGTTCGGTCAATTACAGGCTAAAATTCCAACTGAAGTGTTAATTACCGATCGCAAAGAATTTGAATTAGCGGATGAAGGTTTCATTCCATTAACAATGCGTAAAGGTAGTGATAATGCTGCGTTCTTCTCGGCAAATTCAATTCAAAAGCCAAAACGTTTTCCAAACACGGAAGAAGGTAAATTAGCGGAAACTAATTATCGTCTTGGTACACAATTACCTTACATGTTCATCGTGAACCGCTTAGCTCATTATTTGAAAGTACTGCAACGCGAACAAATTGGTTCGTGGAAAGAGCGTCAAGATCTTGAACGTGAACTAAATGTATGGTTAAAACAATACGTATCAGACCAAGAAAATCCGCCGGCTGAAGTGCGTAGTCGCCGCCCGTTACGAGCAGCGAAAGTCTCCGTTTCTAATGTAGAAGGAGAACCGGGTTGGTACAAAGTGTCATTATCTGTACGTCCGCACTTTAAATACATGGGAGCAAGCTTCGATTTGTCTCTTGTGGGGCGCTTGGATTTGGAAGATAAATAGACGGTTTAATTCATTGTGAGTTTTTGGAATCGTTTAACATCCGTCTCTAATAATACAGATTCGATTGTACGGAAAACAGCTCACCAAGTAGTGAATGAAGTAATTCGCTCGGTGAAAAAAAACATTGAATTAGTATTAAATTCAAGACAAGGGTGCACATTATGTGCACCCGATTTTGGCTTGAAAGACTTTAACGACTCAACAGCAACAACACGCAGTTTGAGTCAAGCTATTATTACCGATATTCGATCTAATATTGATAGATATGAGCCGAGAGTAAAAATTTCTCGTATTGAATACATACCCGATCCTTACGATGTATTACAGCTCAATTTTAGGCTCACTTGTATTGTTTTATTAAAACAAAAAAACGAATTAACCGAATTAAATATTATTTTAGATAGTGCTAATAAAAAGTTTAGAGTTACGTAAATGTCTTTAAAGGAAATTTTTAGGGCTGAGTTAGATTTTTTAAAGAAGGATGGGAAATATTTTTCCAAAATTCATCCTCATCTTTCTCGCTTTTTATCCGATGAGATTATCGATCCGGAGGCGGAGCGTATTATAGAATCGTTCGCTTTTTTGACCGCACGTTTAAAAGAAAAAATTCAAGACAGTTTTCCTGAATTAACGCAATCTATGATTCAGTTGCTTTGGCCGAATTATTTACGTCCTTTGCCAAGTAGTGCTGTTCTTCGTTTTAATCCGAAAGAACGTGCAATCACCACAAAACACGTGATTCCGAAAGGCACTTTTGTTTCATCCAGACCTGTTGATGGAACCGCTTGCCGTTTTCAAACCACTATGGATGTGGCTGTCTACCCTATTGTATTAAATTCGGTCGAATCTAATGTTACATCAAGATCATCTCTCATCGAATTACAACTAGAAAATATTTCTGAAACCGACTTTGCATCTTTGCAATGCAATGAGCTGTCATTTTACTTATCTGGTAGTGATTATAATGCCTTGACTTGCTACCAATGGCTGTTTAATTACTTAGATAAAATTAGCGTTAAAGCAGGAAATAAAGAGATTATATTGCCTCTGAATTGCATTCAAAGCCAAGGGTTAGAAAGTGAGGACGATCTTCTCCCCTACCCTAAAAATACTTTTGAAGGCTATCGATTAATACAAGAGTTTTTCTTTTTCCCCAAAAAATTCTATTTCTTTAAATTGAAAAATTTGAATCGATATCTTGATAATATTTCAGAAAGTGAGCTCAAATTATTATTTCGTTTCAGTCGCCCATTACCAAAAGATTTAACTTTGGGAAAAACGGACTTTACTCTTTATTGTTCACCAATTATTAACTTATTCTCTCATGATGCTATTCCGATCAATTTAGACGGAAAACGAATGCATTACCCAGTTATCCCGTCAGGGGTCAATCGTTCACATTTTGAGATTTTTGATATTAATCACGTCACTGGTACAAAATCAGGCAAACATGCCGGGCAAGAAAGTCGTTTATATGAATACGTTCGATTTGAGTCTTTTTCTCATGATGTGATTGACACTCAAGAACCGGTATTTTACAAAGCCAGCTTAAAAGAAAACCTAGAAGAAGACGGTTATGATCATTACATTTCTTTTGTATCGCGCGGTGATGAAATTCAAAAGAAAGAACGAGAAACTATTTCTCTTAATTTAATTTGTACCAATAAGAACTTACCTGAATATTTAGGTATTGGTGATATTTGCATTCCATCGCAAGATACACCGTCGTACATTACATTTGAAAATATTACACGTCCTTGTGAAACTATTCGTCCTTCTTTAAGTGGTACATTACAATGGCAACTAATATCGAATCTTTCCTTAAATTATGTTTCATTAAGTAATCTTGACATATTAAAAGAAGTGTTACTTGCTTATGATTTTAACGCTATCTATGATTTGCAATCAGAACGAAGAACAAAAAAACGCTTAGATGCAATTAGAAAAATTGAGACTTGCCCGGTGGATAGAATTATTAAAGGCGTTATTTATCGCGGATTAAGATCTACGCTTGAAATTGACGGAGATAAGTTTTTATGTGAGGGCGAAGTATTTTTATTTAGCACTATATTAGCAGAATTTTTCCGATTATATGGCACGATTAATTCCTTTCACGAATTAATCGTTACTAATAGCAGTAATAATGAGATATTCAAATGGGATCGCAAAGTAGCACTACAGCAAATCGTTTGATCGATTTTAGCTTTTATCAGCTAATTGAAATTTTAGCGAAAAAGTATGGTGTTGACATTGAAAACCTTGAAAGTCAACTTATGGAAGAGTCGTTGTTTCAATTTTCCAGTAATCCGCAAATCAATTTTCCAACCAGCGACATAGAAAAAATTCGGATTATTGAAAAAGATATGCAAACACAAATTGATATTGTGGTGAATTTTTTAGGATTACAAGGTGCAATCGGTCCTTTGCCAGGTTCTGTGTTAAATGAAATTGCATATGAATCACACAACCAAGAGACAATTAAAACTACATACTTGGACTTTTTTAACCATCACTTAATTGCTTTACTACATTCAATTTGGCGGAAATATAAATATTATATCCAGTTTAAAAAAAATGTATCCGATGACTTTTCTCAAAAAATTCTGGGATTAATCGGTGTAAATAGAAAACATATTACAGCGGTCGATATAAACTGGAGTAAATTATTATTTTACATTGGAATCATTCAGTCCAATGTACGAACAGCAAAAGTCATTTCAGAAATTATTCAGCATTATTTTGACTTAGAAACTGTTACCATAGACGAACACCGACGTCAACTGATTACTATTGATCAAGAACAGCGCAATCAGTTAGGTAGTAAAAATATGCAATTAGGCGATAATTTTGTAATTGGGAGTGTCATCACTTCATTTACCAATAAATTTAAAATTAACTTCCACAATCTGGATACTGAACAATTTCAACAGTTTTTACCTACAGGAAAAAAATATCAAGAGTTAAAAGAAATTATCCGCTTTTTATTAAAAGATCAGTTGCCATATGATCTTTGTTTGGGATTACACCCGAAAGCTCAATCAAATTTTATGTTGGGAAATGAGCAATCGAGTTTTCTTGGTTGGAGTACATTGTTAAATGCCGATCCAACCAAACAAATACAAATGGAAAAAGTAACAATCACAGGACAAGCATAGTATGAGAAAGAATTTAGCTCATCGCCTTTTATTAATGGTTGCCAGTGCCTCTATGCTGGAAAAAGGTACTTTTCCACGTCATCAATTTGATGAAAACGGCGGATTTGTCGGTTCAGCAAAACATGCCAACTGGTATATCAATAATCTTAAGAATGACATTGATGAAGTTGAATTCGAAATAATATTCTATCAATCACATTTTTGTTTAATTGCACACAGTCTACATATTTTTATTAACGGTTCGCAAAAACCGTTGTCTCAAAATGGGATTATTCAATTAAAAGATGGAGATACGATTTCAATTAGAAATTACGACTTAAGAGTAAAAGTTTATACGGATAGAAGCGACAATGTTAATTTACAAGATGATTTATATGGCATTGTTACCACAATGGATAACTCAATTTTACTCTCATCAGATAAACCTTATCAACTAAACGAATTATCTGATTTTAATGAAAAAAGCTGTACTTATGCGTTATTGGATACCAGTGCTGGATACGGTGTATTGGACCCTTTAGCTTTATTAGAAAATGAAATTAAAGATAAAAATGTAGAAGCTATATTAACCAAATATGATATACTAAATTCTATTCATGACAGACATTATCAGAAAACAATAAACGAATATATCAATACAAATATTGAATCCTATGAACCACTTATTATTAACAATAATACGAAAGAACCGATGCAACCAGAATTTCTTGGTGCTGAGTTCAATGATGTAGAATATACAGAAAGAACTCCATCAAAATGGACTGCACTTTCCAACAGTGCAAAAAAGCCAGATCTTGATATTACCAATATCGTAGATCCGTTATTTTTTATTAACTACAAATAAAGAACTCTTATGAAAATTAAATACCTATTCCCCCTCATAACAGCAAGTCTTCTTGGATGTTCTTCAGATGGTCCTAAGACCAATCCTAGACTTGAAAAAGCCTCGACTTACTCATTGTCTATTTATGCCACAGATCGAGCCAATATCAATGTCTATTCGGATTCAGATGACATGACCGCTGAGATTACCGATGAAGAAAATCCAGAATTTATCGGTGAAGGATTTACTGTAATTCCCGAACAAAGCAGACCGAAGTTAGAAAAAAGAACTTATGGTAAAAATGTAAGAGCCAACAGTTCTACTGATAACCAGGCCATTGAACAAGAAATCGGTAAACCAGATTATCGCGCAACGCCAGTTATGTTAAAAATATTCCAATTAACGGATAAATCAGTATTTTTAAGCAACTCTTATGATGATTTCAGAGGCAATGACTTTTCTGATAGTTTAGGCAAAACTTATATATCCAATATCGATTTAATCGTTGCGCCAAACCAATTTAGATTTGTTGATGTCGAGGCGTTAAATGAAAAAACACATTATATAGGTGTTGTTGCACTCTACAATAACTATGAGAACCGTAAATGGAAAGGCATCGTACAAGTGAAACCTAAAGGCGGTGACAGCTATCCGTTATTGATCCGTGTATTAGATTCCAAAGTAGAAATTCACAAGGATAATTAATTCCATGGCAATAACAAACCGTGTATTGTGGAAAGAGGGGCTATTTATACGCCCTCATCACTTCCAGCAAGAAAGTCGTTTTTTCTCAGACCAATTAAAACAATTATTGGATATTAACGCATTTAACTTTGGTTTTGAAAAACTATCTTTTGAATTGCAACATCTTTCTTTCGGCAAAATTTCCCTTTCCGAATGTAAAGGGGTGATGCCCGATGGCTCATTCTTTCACTTACCCGTTACTGAAGATTTACCGTCCCCGCTTAAACTGGAAAGTTCATCTATCGGAAAAGTCGTCTATTTATGCTTACCTCTGCATATTGAAGGTAGTGCTGAAGTGAAATATGATGCGGATATTCAATCATTAACCGATTTCCGTTGTGAATTGGTTTTCTCGGAAGTGAAAGATACACATAGCGAATCGGGAAATTATGCTCAACTTGAGTTAATTAAAAATAAATATTTCCTTAAATTGGAAACAGAAGATTTAAGTAATTATGCGATTTTGCCGGTTGCCCGCATTAAAGACATCAGTCTTGAAAACCAAGTTACTTTAGATGAAGAATTTTACCCTGCGGCATTGAATATTCGAGCTTTGCCAAAATTCATGTCAAAGCTTCTTGAATTGACTGACTTAATATCGTTACGCACAAAAAATATTGCAACAAGAATGAGCAGACCAGAGCAATCCGGTGTAGCAGATGTAAACGATTTTTTGATGCTACTAAGCTTAAATCGAGTACTCCCTTTATTTAAGTCATTGACAAAATCGGCAACGACGCATCCGGTCAAAGCGTATGAATTATTGGCATCACTGCATAGTGAACTTGCCACTTTCGTGCTTGAAGAACGTGTTGTCGATAGTTTCTACGATTATATTCACGAAATGCCGCATCTCTCATTAGAACCACTTTACACGACAGTGAAATCCTATCTTAGTGTTGTAAGTAGCGCAAAAGCGTTACCATTACCTGTCACCGCACATCAATACGGTATCTACACCGCACAGGTAAAAGATAGATCGTTTTATGAGAATGCCGAATTTATTATCGCCGTGAAAGCACACTTACCGCCGGATACACTGAGAACACAATTTGCTCATCAAACGAAAATTTCAAGCATTGAGCAAATTAATAAACTCATTCACCTACAGTTACCAGGTATTCCATTGCAGGCATTAGCTGTCGCTCCTCGCTATTTACCTTACCACGCAGGGTTTGTTTATTTTCAATTAGATAAAACATCTCAATATTGGGATAACATGGCTGCATCTACTGGGTTCGGTTTCCATGTCGCAGGTCATTATCCTGATTTAGAAATTGAATTCTGGGCCGTTAGAGGAACACTCGCATGAAACAAAACGAATTAACGCGATTTTATAATCCTTCTACATCAACCGATGTGACTGTAGAAAGCATTAATATCACTACAAGCGTGCCGATTATCAAAGAAAAAGAAGATCTCCTTTATGAGCAAGTCACACAAACGGATCTTGATATAGACTATGATTTCAAATTAGAAACACAGACGTACAATTCATTGATCGAATTGGCCAATCCATTGTTGGGTATGGCGTTACGAGCAAAAAAAATTACTCAATTTGACGAAATATCAACGCTTTATAACCGTATGCAAAATGAGATAATTGCAATTTCAGAAAAAGTGAAAATACTCGAGTATAACAGCGCATTTCAACTCTCTTTTCGCTATTGTTTGTGTACATTTATTGACGAAGCTATCATGGGAACGCCTTGGGGTAAAAATTCTATGTGGGGAGAACGTTCTTTACTCGCCTATTTTCATAATGAAACTTGGGGAGGTGAAAAATTTTATTCTATTTTATCGCGTACAATGCTTGAACCCGAAAAGTATTATGAATTATTAGAATTTATCTATGTTTGCTTAGCATTAGGTTTTCAAGGAAAATACGCAGACAAACCGCACGGCAAAGAAAATATTCAGAATACTCTAGTTAAATTACAAAAAACATTAAGACCAATCCGCGGAACGGATTACTTCAGAGATAATAAATTTCATATTTATGAAGAAGATTATTCGGTTGAAAAACCCCTTCCGATAAAATATCTCTTTTGGGGCGCTGGTGCATTCTTTGTTGTAATATATATAATTTACAGCATATTACTGGATTCGTCTTCATCCGAAATTATTGAGAACATTAATACGATATTACAGTAATTTTATATGAAATTATCAACCTTATTATTAACGCTTATTCAAACTCATGACAGTAGCAAAAGGGTAAATAAAATAATCAATTACTTAAGCGACTGTTATGACAGTTTGCGTGCAACGTATTTTGCTCATGATGGCGTAAATAAAGACCTGGTTGATATTTCTTCTCGTGTCCGTTTTAAACAAAGTGATTATGCCAACCCTGTCGTATTAAGTTTTTTAGAAAATAGACAAATAGTCTCTGATAAAATCATTTCTTATGCCGATAGTTCTAGCTTTAAACAATATTTCCGAACCTGGAATGTATTTGGTTATTGTTTAGTAATTCCCGCTAAGAATATGGGCGTATGGGTTTTTAATAGTGAAAATCATAAATTGTTCACAAACCACTTATTTATTGAAGAACTCCGGTTAGTTATTGATAGTTTTGTCGAAACGGAATTACTCTATAAAAAAAATAAACAGCTTGAAAAACAAAATCTATATCTTATACAAGAACTAAATAAAGGCGATATTCACCATTATGAAGAATTGCAAAAGGCTTATATTGAAACTAACTGGATTGACGAAAGTTCACAAGGTAAGCGCTTTAAACGGCGCTTAATAAACCTTGCTCAAAATAACCGCACTTTAGCGATTATCGGTGAGCGAGGATACGGAAAAAAGCATCTTGCTCACATTATTCATCAATTACGCAATGCAAATTTAGTCAAATTAAAAGAAGTTAACTTAATTGAGATCAACAATATACTTGAGGTCAAGAAATTAATTGAACTCATATTTAACGATATCAAAGATTACGCCAAAGAAACTATTATTTTTTATAACATGGAATATTTAAATACACATTTATTACAGAAACTTACAACACTACTTTCTCACGAAAAGATAAAAGACAAACAAATAAAAATTATATTTTTAGCTTCTCAACAATTTTGGTTAGACAAACAAAAAACAGATAATTGGTTTGAACATTGGATTGAAGAAAAATACTTATTACAAAATAGATTATTACACACAGAAAATATTGCAATATTTTTAGAACAATTCACTACTGCCTATGCGCAAAAATTTGGCCGTACAAATAGTTTGTTAAGTGATGAAGTAAAATCTTACATCATCAATAAAACCAATATAGAGAATATTTCTCAGCTAAAATTTTTACTAGATATCATCTATAACCAGAATAATATGAATTTATTGACCGATACGACAGAACTCGAAAAATTACTATCACAACAAGATTGGAGCAGCCCTATTAATTTAACGTGGAAGATGGATATCTACGAAAAGAATTTAATTTATGAATCATTAATTCAATCCGATTGGAATAAAAAAGAAACGGCCAAACAATTAATGATACCGAGACGAACGCTAAGTCATAAATGTCAAAAGTATGGATTAGGGAAGAAAAATGCACAATAAAACATGTGATTTGAACAAAAATATCATTATTCTTTCAATATTGGCAATGGTAACCACCTTTGCCCAAGCAGATGCGAATAATGAATTAAAAAATAATCCGCAAGTACAGCAATGCACGGCAATAAAATCAAATGCAAAACGTTTATTATGTTTTGATGAATTATTTGAAACGCCTATTCGTACGCAAGATATTAATGCAAAATCCATTGATTCGGTTATCCCCAAAACTGTCAGCGACATTTTTGCTTTAGCAAACAGTGACAATGCAGAAGAAATTGATAGTAATGAATTACAAATCGGTTTGCCGAGCGAAGAAAAGGATCAAGCGGCAATTTATATCGCCTGTAAAGATAACATCACCCGTTTTCAAATTGTGTTGAAAGATCCGGTTTCCAAAAATCCGCTCAATGTCGAAATTGCGGACAGTACGACAAATAAAACTGCATCTAAAGTGGATTGGCAAAATGCCGAACGCGGTTATATGCTTGATGCCGGACGCGGACTTTATGCCATTCAACAGTTAAAAACAATGTTATACATTGATTCGTTTAACATCATCATTCCACAAGAAAAACGAAAATACACGTTTAAGAACAACGGATTAGCATCTCGTGTGGCGGCAATCAGAAAGGAATGCGGTTGGTAAAATGAAATATCAAAACATATTGCAAGATATTACAACGGAAAACCGGCCTATCGGCTTACCCGACGAAGAAGGAAAACTCTTTTTCGCCATCGACGAACAAGTTATGAAATTTGGTTCGTTGCAACATGACACCATTGATTGGGACGGTTTAATTACAAATTGCGTTCAATATTTAACGGAAGTTTGTAAAGATTATAAAGTGTTGCAATACTTAGCCTATGCTTCGTTACAAAAAAACGCCCGAGAAAATTTCATTGATTTTTTGACTTTATTTGCAGAATTTAACAAAAAATATTTATTTGATGCTTATCCGAAACCGTCAAAAAATCAAACGGTGGATCGCTTCAAAGCAAGAGCTATTTTGCTGGTAATTAATCGTATCGAAGATGCGTTTAATAAAAATGGCGAGAATTTCTCTTATGAGCAAAATCAGGCAATTGCAAAAAAACTTGCTGAAATTTCACCGCACTTAGTAAGCTACGTGCCTGATGCTGAAACGATTTTTAATAAAATTTCACGCAAACTGGAATCGCAGACAACAAAATCGCAAAGCGATACGGCGGACATACCGGAGCAACAAGCTCAAATGCAATCGCCGGTAGCTATCAACACGGAAAATTCACCGGCTACGGCACAAACACGAGCACAGCCCGGAAACCTAAATATTCCTGATGTAAACGCATTTGATCTCACCAATGATCGCAAGCTAAAACAATTTTATTTACAAGTGGCGGACACCACATGTGAAATCGACCCGGCATCCATATTAGGCTATATCAGCCGTCGTTACGGATTATGGCGCGGAATTACGCAATTACCGGAAATGAACGAACAAGGCATTACTGCAATGCAGGCTATTGCAACGGATAAGCTACATGATTATCGTGAATTTGTGCATTCTGTGCCAAGTTTGGAATTGCTGAATAAAATCGAAAAAACCGTGGTGAGCAGCCCTTATTGGATCGAAGGCAGCTATTTATCGGCGGAATGTTGCCGCGCATTAAAATTGGACGATGTAGCAGATACAATCCGTACGGTCACTAAACGATTCGTCGATAAATTCGACCATTTTGAACGCGCCAAATTTCAGAACGGCGAACCCTTTATGCCGGAAAAAGTCGCACAATGGTTAACCACTACCGATAACAAAACGATGGCGATAAACCAAAGTACGGTCAATTTTGAACAAGTTTATCAGGAACAAGGATTCGTTGCCGTCTTAAAAGCTATTGATGACGAGTTAAACGCCGCTACGGATATTCGTACCCGTTACTATTTACAGCTGGACAAAATTAATTATTTTATTCACGAAGACATCACGTCTATCGCATTAAATGAGTTGGAAACATTACTCAAAAATAGCAAAGAATATGCGATCGAAGACTGGGATAACAATTTTTTCAATCAATTACGTCAATTAAAAGATCAATTAACTAGAGGCTGACTATGGGATATTTAAGACAATTACTAGGAACAGTTCACCAATTTGTACATTCTGTTTTCAGACATCTGAGAAATTCAATGCCAGTGCTATTAACGCTCTGCTTAATTTTCGTTTTTGTGGGAATCTGGACTTATGGCAAAGCCTGGAGTTTCACCGGTTTAACCAACACCAAAGGCTGGGATTATGAAATTGCCCAAAGTGTTGGATTTGGTTCTCGCATGTTAATGTCAGCAATTGTACTGCTTACCTTAGCTATCGTTGCGATTTTAAAATTACAACTAAAAAACAGCAAATTGGCTAAAGAGAAAAACCAACTGGAAAAAACGCAAGAAGAACAAGATGCTATTTTGCCCTATATTAAGGATCAAGAAGAAAGTCTTAATTTAATGGCAATCGCACTGAAAGAACGTATTGCAGATAAAAACTATATATATCAATTCCCATGGTATATCGTCATCGGTTTTAACGGCGTAGGCAAAACAAGCTTTATTAACCGTTCCAACCAAAAATTCACCCTAACTGCGGTAGAAAGAACATCAAAACGTTATTTGCGCGCCAATTCTTTATATCAAGTGGATTGGTGGGCAAGCGACGAAGCCATTCTAATTGATCCCGCGGGCGAAATGATCGAACAAACAACCAACGAGCAAGACCCCGACGGTAAAATTGCGCAAGGACTTTGGAACCACTTATTAACCTGGATCGGAAAAGCTCGTCCGCATCGTCCGTTAAACGGCGTAGTTTTAGTGCTCGATCTCCCTAAATTAATCGGCTCAAAACATAGCGATCGCCAGGCCATGGCTTCACTTCTGAGAACGCGTATTCGTGAAATTACCGAACAAGCCGGCGCGCGTATTCCCGTTTATGTAGTGTTAAATAAAGCCGATCTTATCGAAGGTTTTGATGTGTTCTATAACGATTTAAAACAATCCGAACGCTATCAAAATCTCGGCTTCTCATTCCAATTAAACACTGATGACAATATCGATGGCTGGACAAAAGAATTCGCCGAACAATATGCGGCATTCGTGAAAGAAATTGAAGAAATGGTCTTCGATAAAATGGCGGTTACAATCTCACAAGACGAACGTGAAGCAATGTATATGTATGCCCGTCAATTATCAGGCATGAGAGATATTCTGCTGCAATTTATCAGCGATGTATTGGAAAGCGATCGCTTCACCACCACACCTTATGCAAGAGGCATTTACTTCTCCTCTATTTTCCAGCAAGGCGTACCGATGGATTTCTATCAAACCGCTATTTCTAAGCAGTTTGATTTGCCTTATGTGGTGCCAAGTTATATTGGTGAGAAACCACAACGCACCTTCTTTACCCACGACTTCTTTAAAAATATTATTTATCCTGAAGCGGGCTTAGTGAGTGATAACGAAAAAGAAATGAAACGTCACCGCCGTAAATTTATGCTAAGCGCCACCGCTATCGGTGTTTGCGCCGTTGCTTTATTAACCGTTTGGCAAACCTATTATTACAAAAACCAAGCTATTTCCAATAAAGTTCTAAAAATTACTAATGAATTCAATAACATGCAAATCAGCCAGACCATGGATCCAACTGGTCGCAACTTGCTAAAACCATTGAATATGCTACGTCAAGGTACTTTTGCTTATGGCGATTATGAAAAAGCCTTGCCTGTGATTGAAGATTTTGGTTTATACCAAGGTAAAAAAGTCGGCAGCAAAGTCAGTCTTGCCTATCAAAAATTCTTAGGCGAACGTTTCTTGCCAGAAATTGCCATGGGCTTAATTGAACAAATGGAAAACTTGCCCGAAAATAGCCCCGAAGGTTTGGAATTATTGCGTGTTTATCGCATGATTGATGATATGAAAAACCGTAAAGCGGCGATTCCGGAACAATGGATGACCACCTATTTGCAAAAAACCTATCCGAAAAGCGCCGATATTCAACGTCAATTAATGGCGCATTTTTCTTATGCAATGCAACATGTTGATCCTGATTTAAGCGTGTTTGACAAAACGATTGCACAAAAGCAACAAGAATTTGGCACATTGCCGTTGGCAGACCGGGTTTATCAGAATTTCAAAGTGTTAGCTAACACTGAACTTAGCCCTGCTACCGACTTAAAAGCGGAAATTGGTTCAACCTTTAATACAATATTTAAAACGGACGAGCAACCGAAGAATGACGATCCGTTCTTCTTTAAAGATAAGAATATCAGCAGTTCTGGTACATTGTTAAGCCCTCTCTTTACTGATTGGGCATATAAAGATTTTTATTTGCCGAAAGCCGATTCTCTCTTGCAACTTGCGGCGATTGATGCGTGGGTATTAGGTAAACAAGAAACTATTAATTATTCAAAAGAAGATCTCGAACAATTGTCCGCCGAAATCCAAGAGCGTTATATTGCCGATTACATCAATACTTGGCAAGAAGGCTTGAATAATTTAGAAATCGTGAATTTTATGGATTTACACCATGCCATAGATGTACTTGATGCGCTAACTGGGACTGAAAAACCATTACAAAAAATGCTTAACACGGTTGAAAAAAATAGTGAAATTTTCCCCTCTCTTTCTCAAGCAAGCATTGAAGAAGGCGAGAAAAATAATATCACAACGCCAGCTCAATTAGCCGCACTGCAAATTACGCAAAGTTTTGCACCGTTAACCAATGTGGGCAAAGCGAACGGTGATGCACCTGCACAGATGGAAATCATCATGAAAAAATTGAGTGAGTTGAAGTTCTATCTACAAACAATTCAAAATTCAGCTGATCCATCACAAAGCGCCTTAAAAGCTATCATATCGGAATTAAATCTTGAACGGACAAACCCAACGGTAGATTTAAAACGTTTAGCGAACGAAGTAGCCGAACCACTAGCAACACACCTCAATGTCATTGCTGATGAAGCATGGAATATTGAATTGCGTACTGCGTTGAAAGAAATCAACGCTATGTGGAACCGTGATGTATATAGTTTCTATAAAAGCCGAATCGCAGGTAAATACCCGTTAAATCAAAGCGCACAACAATCAATATCCTTGGATGATTTCCGTAATTTCTTCGGACCACAAGGACGCATTCAAAAATTCTATGATGACTATATCAAATTTATCTTGGAAGATAATGCGGAATTATCAATATTAAACGGCGAAAGTGTCATTTCTCCCGAATTTTTTACCGTACTTGACGATTTGCAACGTATCCAACGGGCGTATTTTGATGCATCAGGAAACATCAGCGTATCCTTTAATTTAAGACCGCTAGGCTTATCGGGTAAGTTTGCCGCATCAAGCTTAAATATTGATGGACAAATCGTAAAATACAGCCATGAAAATGCTGCGCAAAGCCATTTAATCTGGCCGAATACTACACGGCGCGATGTGGAAAGTAGTTTAACACTCATTACTACTACGGGTGAAAGCAACACCTTACGTCGTACGGGCGAATGGTCGCTATTTAAATTAATTGATGCGGCACAAAGCAGACCTTCAGGCTCGGGTGTTAATTTGACTTTCAAAATCAATGGCGGCTCAATTAACTATCGTCTTGAAACCGATGGCGATAATCCATTCAAAACTGGAGTGTTAAGCGGATTTAGTTTACCGAAAGAGTTATTGGATACCGAAATTGACACTCGTCGCCCGCCGAAATATGACATAGAGCCAGATTTTGATATGGAATATATCGACGATGAGCAAGACGAACCAAACGCACAATAGCGTTAAACATTTACGCAAAGTAACATAAAAAAATCTCCCGCACTTTTAAAAGTGCGGTCAGAAACACACAAGATTTTTCGATAAAAAGGAACACCCATGGCAGCCCAATCCGATTACCGCTATAGCCTCACCCTAAACAACCGCGCCGAGTTTGATGTGGTGAGTTTCGTTTTCACCGAAGGACTTTCCCGCCTGTTTCGCCTTGAACTCGAACTGGCCAGCTTTGATTCCTCCCCTGCCTTTGCCGAGATTCTGGATAACCATGCCACCCTCACCTTCTGGCAAGGCGCTGAGCCGGTGCGTTACGTAAACGGGATTGTGACTGCCTTCGTGCAAGGTGAAACCGGCTTTGCCCGCACCCGCTATAAAATGGTGATTGAGCCGGCGCTTGCCCGGGCAAATTTGCAGGCGGACAATAAAATCTTCCA
>NZ_JBGYBX010000052.1:0-8468 GCF_041817755.1 Glaesserella sp.
ATGTTTATTCCATCAATACCCCAACTCTCTCAAATATCCTTCCATTTTAGTTTCCAACTCCGCCAACTGTTGTTTTAACTGCATTCTTTCGGTGCGAACTTGGTGCAAGTCGATCAGCTGTTCTTCTTCAAAGGTATCTACATAACGTGGGATATTCAGGTTGTAATCGTTTTGTTGAATATCGGCGAGAGTGGCAATAAAGGCGTATTTTTCCACCGCTTGTCGTGTGCGGTAAGTGCGGACGATTTTTTCGATGTTTTCCGCAGTAAGCGTATTTTGATTTTTACCCGGCTTAAACTCGTTACTGGCGTCAATAAACAGTACAGTGTCGTCCGTTTTGTTTTTACGGAAAATCAGAATTGCCGCAGGAATACCCGTGCCATAGAACAGTTTTTCAGGCAAGCCGATCACGGCATCTAGTAGGTTTTCATCAATCAATTTTTGGCGAATCTTGCCCTCGGCAGCCCCACGGAATAGCACACCGTGCGGCACAACCACGCCCATTCTGCCCGTTTTCTCTTTGAGCGTTTTAATCATATGTGAGATAAACGCATAATCACCTTTTGTTTTCGGCGGCAAACCACGCTCAAAACGTTGAAAACGATCTTGGCTAACCTCGTCATAACCCCATTTATCCAATGAAAACGGTGGATTGGCTGTAACAATATCAAAGGTAATCAATTCGCCGTTGCTATCCAATAATTTCGGATTGCGAATGGTATCGCCCCATTCGATGCGATGGTTATCTTCACTGTGCAAAAACATATTCATTTTTGCCAACGACCACGTTGAGCCAATCGCTTCTTGTCCGTATAAGGCATAATTTTTGCTTTGATGATTTTTCACCACTTTTTGACCGCACTTCATCAATAGCGAACCGGAACCACAAGCAGGATCGCAAATGCTGTCGCCCATTTGCGGATCGAGCAGTTCGGCAATTAAATCCGATACTTCAGGCGGCGTATAAAATTCACCCGCCTTTTGCCCACCGCTTGCAGCAAAGTTTTTAATTAAATATTCGTAAGCATTGCCAATAATATCCAGTGTGCCGACTTTGCTTGGTTTCAAATCTAATTCAGGTTTAGCGAAATCTTCCAACAGCTCACGCAAAATGGTGTTTTTCTGCTTTTCTTCGCCTAGTTTATCAGTGTTAAAGGAAATATCTTGGAAAACGCTCTTGCCTGCATCTTTGAGTTTGGTGCCGTTGGCTTCTTCAATGGCGTGCAACGCCTGATCGATACGTTCACCATTACCTGCTTCAAACCGCTGCTCATACAAGCGGTAAAAATTAGCGTGCGGTGGCAATACAAATCGCTCCTGTTTCATCATTTCTTCAATCAATTCAGGCACATCACCGTATTCCGCTTGATATTGTTGATAATGGTCTTGCCATACGTCTGAAATGTATTTCAAAAACAGCATCGTTAAGATGAAATCTTTATAAGTATCCGGGCTTATCGTGCCACGAAAGGTATCGCAAGCAGACCACAGGGCTTTGTTAATATCGTCTTGGTTAATGGACATCGGTTATTCCTTATTGGTGAGTTTTTTCTGATGATTTTCAAGGGTTTTAATGCTTTTGTCTGGTTTCGGTAAATCTTCGGGCATTGTACCACCAAGTTCTTGAATAGTTTGACGAACTTTTTTACCTACATCAAAATGGGTTTGGTTGGCTTCCTGTTTCGTTTGAATATTATCTCTACGTAGTTTTTCTTCCGTTTGCGTGGCTCGGAATAGGTTAGCGGCAAGCTCCGTTGAACCCATATGATCTAAAATTTTTTCATTTTTCTGTAACCCTTTGCGAGCATGAATAGCTTTATTATCTAATCCACCATAAAGCCCTTTGTAGCCGTGATTTTGGAAAATAGCAAAGTCCAAGTTGCTTTCAACGCCTGCTTTTTGTGCTGTTTCAACTAGTTGTTTATTATGTTCTTTCAATTCATTACGCAAATATAGACGCTTTTGATCTTCTTGAAGTTGTTTAAATTGTTCTTCATCAGCCAATTCTTGACGGCGTGTTTGCACGGCAAAATAGGTTTGACCAGCTGCAATAACAGGTTTAGACGGATCGCCGTTTTGTACGATAAGGTAGCAGGCGTAGCGAGAGAACAAAAAATCACTGACTTGGCGTTGAGTACCGACACCTAATTGAACCATTTTGTTGGCTTCAACAAAATGGGAAGAGACCTTGATATGACTGCTTTCACACGCTTTCATTGCTTTATCAATGACCTTTGTAAAATTTCGCCATTCAGAATAGTCTAGTAATAAATATAACTCTCGTGCTGACCAAAATTCATTTCCTTGATCATCAATGTGTTTAATACTTTCAAAGGTTTGGGTTAATTCGTTCATTGTTCTTCTCCTAGGGTGAAATTAACTCTTGGGCTAAGGCATTCATCAACTTCTCATTATTTTCAATGAGTTTTTGCAAGGTTTTTCGCTCCTGATCGAGTGTTTTTGTCATTTGTACGATAACGTTTTGTTTTGCTAAAGAGGGTATTTTTATCGACAATTCTGCCAAGACAGGAAGACGTAAACTTTTGGTAATCGAGCCTTCAAGATTTTGAATAAGATACTTTTGGCTTTGTTTCAAATTCAGCCACCATTGCAGATATTCAGGTAAGATTTCCGCATTTTTAGGGCGAATGACAAAAAAATGGGGGGACGCAACCGCGGGTAAATTTTGCCGGGAAAACTCAACAAAAATCGGCTGATAATTGTTGCCTCTTGTGGCAAGCAAAATATCTCCCTTTTTGAGCCAATCACTTTCTTTCACTTTATCCAGCTTTGTACGAACACAGTTATCCCAAGCAATACCATCAAAAAATGAACAATCTTTCATTTGCACTACAACCACATTGCCGTTCGGATCTTCAGGCACTTTTGCTCGGAACAAAAAACCTGTTTGGATATTTGCAACATCACCTAATGTTTGCATTTTTATACTCCATTGCGCTTACAACAAAATTTGTGTTTAAATTATAAACGGAAGAGTATGTAAATCAAGTGATATCTTGCACCAAAGTTATTACAACTTAAAGTGATTCAGTAACAGAAGAAAATAGAAATTTGGAACCGCAGAAGAAGTCGAGATAGTAAAAGTGAAGAGCGGTAAGATTTCAGGATCATTTTGCAAAAGCAAAAACTCGCTGAAATCCTACCGCACTTTTTATTTACAGGGGAAAACCTTGATTAGTCTTTTTCGACGGGGATCCATAATTCCATTTTATACTGTTCATTATGAATATCCGTTCCGGAATACACTTCAAAATCCGGTTTGCCGGAATGTTTGTAAACCCCATATCCCTTGTACAATAGAGATGGCGTTTTAACACGGTGTATTGTGTCAGTTGTGATAGGTGGTGGCAAATGGCAGATGGATTATATAGATGCCTCAAAAAAACAACCGCTTGTGTTCTACAAGCGGTTACTTTTGGGCTGAAAAATGCAAAATTAGTTTTTATCTAAGTCTAAATCGGCTTTGTATTCAATACGATTGTTATTTTTTACTTCAATTTGCACATCAAGTTCTTGATCGCCGCGTTTAAATTTTAAATCGGCATCGTGACGTTCGATATCGGATTCTATCACACGGAAACCGTGTTGCTTGGCATGGGCAATCACGGTTTTGGCTAAGCCGCGGACATCATTGCCTTTTAAGCGATATTCGACTTCATATTCTCCGTTTCCTTGTCTGTCCGCTTTGACTAATTCACCGTGCGGGCGATAAATTTCACTTGGAATGGACGCCGCAAAAGCCGACGAGGTAAAGAACCCTAACGTTGCGACGAGTAACGCCGCTTTCGATAACATTTTCATGTTGACTACCTTTATTGATTTATTGGAAATAACGTGACGCTGATCGTCACCGCAGCTAAGACCCGTTTTGTCGTAATCAGTTCATCAATGATGCAGATCATTGATATACTGTCCCGATAATTCCTCGACTTTTTCCACTACCCGATAATCCAAATCCGGATAATCCAAGCGTAAATAATGGAAATTCTTACGGGCATAGGCAATTTTCAGTTGCTCGTTTTCACGTAATTTATCTTCATCTACGCCACTTTGAATACCTTTGCCGGTATTTTTAGTTTCGGCAACAAAATAGATTTTATTTTCGCCTTTAAACACCACCGCCCAGTCAGGATTGTAATTACCCAACGGAGTGGGGATTTTGAAACGTTCAGGCAATTTAAAATAAAATTCAATGTTTTCACTACTTTCACAATGTTTAGCAAAGGTATATTCAGTGGTGGAGTCCAGTGAAATACACGCTTCATAAATGGTTTTCGTTTTATCGTTTACGGCGAAAGTATATGGGTTGGCATAAAACTCAAAATCCTTGAACAACGTCATTTCATAACTTTTCCCGGCAATTTTTCGATACTCTATGCCGTCTGCCATAATAAGTTGCAATACCGCATTGATTTTTTCCGCCACCAAATCTATAAAGCGTTGCGGATTACGAAACACCTCTTGCAAGCGGTCGGATTGTTGCAAAATTTTGCAAAGCGTTATTCGGGTAAGTCCCGTTTTCTTTTGCAATTCATTCAGCAAATCAGGAATTGCCCATTGAGAATGAACGATTGTTTCGCCTGCCGCACGATAATCGGTCGCAATACCGCTTTCATCAATAATCAATTTCGCTTTAGCGTGCTTAATTTTGGTCGCTTCAATGGCCGGCATTTTGCGGATTTTTTCCACCGCACTTTTAATCAGTTCATCATTACTGAAATTTACTCGATAAGTGGTTTGCTGCTTAATCCGTTCCCAAATTGCCACAAAATCAGGGTGTAAACTGAAATCTTTACGATAACGCACTTCTCGTTTATCTTCCCGTTTTTTAATATGGCTTTTCTCAAATTTCACGCCACAATCTTCTTCGATTTCACGTTGTAACGCTGTCGCAAATTGTTCATAACTTTCATTGGCAATCACGGTGAGCGTACTTTGAGCGCGATCATAAATACGCTGCCCGTGCTGATTAACCGGCAGTCGCAAGCCACGCCCGATTTCTTGGCGTTTTTTCATTTCGCTTGCCGTGTCGTTTAAGGTGCAAATTTGAAACACATTCGGATTATCCCAACCTTCTCGCAAAGCGGAATGTGAAAAAATAAAACGCAGCGGATTATCCAAAGAGAGTAATTTTTCTTTATCACGCATAATCAGCTGATAAGTATCATTATCCGCTTGCGTGGTACCGTTGGTATCTTTCGCCACGCCTTTTTTATCTTGCGAAAAATAGCCGTTGTGTACGCCGTTCGGTTCTTCCTTCGCTAATTCACGATAAATTTCTTCAAACCATTGGGCAAATTTGCCCCCTGAAGGTTTTTCTGCAGATGAGCGGTAGTTATCTACTTTATCAATAAAAAATAGCGATAAAACTTTCACTCCAAGCGGTCGTAATCTCTTCTCTTTTTGCAAATGTTCAGCAATGGTTCGGCGAATTTGCATTTTTTGCAAATCGTCTTTTAGCTGTGAATGATCAACGCCTTGAAAAATCTGTGTGCCGTTAGAAAATGCCACCATTTGACTTTCCGCATCCATTCCGCTCAAAATAAAACCGGAACGATACATTTCGTTTTGATTGGAAAGGTCGTACAAATCCTGATTAGGTTTCACAGTAACGACTTTTTTCTTCATTGCTTTGCTATCGTTAAATAATAACTCAATTTTTGCCGCCCAACTTTTCGCCGCAGTTTTGAGCTCTTTTAACGCAAGATAAACGCCATTTACCTCATTTTCCGTCACTACACTGTCCACTTCGATCTGTTTTACCAAGCCTAGCTCATAGGCTTGCACAGGGTTTAAACTGAAAATCGGGTTATAAGCATTTTTATGGGTTGCCGAATAACGCAAGGTAAACAGCGGATTTAAGCTCTCAATCGCATTGCGGCGAATATCCGTTTCCATATTTTGCGGTTCATCAATAATCACAATCGGATTGGCTTTTTGAATATAACTGATTGGTGCTTCGCCGCTTTCGTTGATGGTATTAATCACATTGCTGTCTTTGGCAAAAGCATCAATATTCATCACCAAAATCTCAATATGATTGCTGCTCGCAAAGGCTTTCAAACGGGAAAGCTGATTGCTTTTATATTCAAACTTCGGGCTAACGCTTGGCTTATCAAATACATTGTTAAAATGTGTTTGCGTGATGTCAAGGGTATGCAACACCCCTTCACGAATGGCAACACTCGGCACCACAATCACAAATTTTTGCCAGCCGTATTGTTTGTTGAGCTCAAAAATCGTGCGTAAATAAACATAGGTTTTACCCGTTCCCGTTTCCATCTCCACGGTAAAGTTTTTACCGTTTTCGCTAAGCAAAGTGCGGTCGATTTTTTGACTGTTTTGCTGATTAGCTAAATTTTGCTGATTAGTTAAATTTTGCTGTAATTGCTCATCGCTGATTTGCAACGGTAAATTCGGGATAAAACGCAAATCATTTTGCGATCTTAACGCAAATTCACTAGCCGCATTCGGCTGCCCGATAAACAAATTTATCGCTGCATTCACTGCTTGCAGTTGGTAATCTAAGGTTTCAAATTGGAGTTTCATTTTGTCCCCTTAAATCACAAAAAACGCAATATCCGCATCGTGCATTTGCAATTCGGTGTTTTTCTTTTGCGCGTCATTGCCGTTGAATAAACGGTCTAGGGTAACGACTTTTTTCGGCTGTTTGGCAATCACTTTTTCAATCATCTCATCATTGATTTCCGTCAGCATTAAGGCAAAAGTGTGTCCGTTTTCATCTTCTACCCAAAACACCTGATTTTCCGACCGCACTTTCACTGTCAGTTTTAAACCCAAACGCAATAAAATCTCATAAAGCACCGCTTGCGTATCCGTTTGCTCGCTTACAGGATCGATAAACATTTCCAACTGATCGGCTAAATTTTCTGCCGTAGGCGATTGCCATTGTTTAAAATGGCTTTCCGTGAGTTTAAACACTTTAAATCCGGTATCTAACGAAGAGACAAGCGGTTGATTTTCGGCATTATTTTGCAAAATGTGTTTACCGGCACGGCGGATACGTTCTTTGGTTATTTCTGATATTAAATGTGGTTTTTGATTTTTTTCTAAAAATTCAATAGCATTTTGTAAGGTTTTCTTATTGTCAGGTGAGGCGTTTTTTATAGCTTCATCTAAGTTCTCAGGTAGTTGCACACAAATAAAGCGTCTACGACCATCATCTTTTGCATTTAACTGCATGATTGCATGTGCTGTAGTTCCACTTCCGCTAAAAAAGTCTAGTATTAAATCATTGTTTTCAACTTTAAAATTAATTAAATATTGAATTAAGCTAGTAGGTTTTGCGTAATCAAAAATATCAACACCAAAGAGTTTTTTTAGTTCTTTTGTTGCCCCTTCATTAGTTTCAATATTTTGATTTTTTTTATCAATAACAGGAGTGATAATATTATCTTTTATAAAATTAGTTGGTCTCTTCGTGCCTTTTTCTAATCTCTGAAATCGAATGGATAATTTATCAGTTTTGGCAATAAATACTGTTCCTTTGGATATCTCATCATTTAGAGTGTCTTGGGTCCACTTGAACTCTCCCAATATTCTTATTTCAGATGTTGGTTTATTGTCTTGTATTTGAAGATCATTTAATAAAGTAACTCTATCGTATTTCCCTGCTTTTAATATTCCATTGTCCAAAAATTTGATAGTTAATGAATTAGCTGGAAATATAAGCTCCCTTTCCTTATTTCCAGAATTTAATAACGGTTCATCTCCATCATCTTGCATTTCTCCAATATACTTAATACCATCTTTATGTTTTTCATAACATAATATATATTCGTTAGTTTTTCTTGATTTTGTTGATAAGCTAGGTGGTGTTGATGTTTTTACCCACGAAAAACATTCAACAAAATTCTCCTCCCCAAACACTTCATCACACAACAATTTCAGTTGTGCCTGTTCATTATCATCAATGGAGATAAAAATTACGCCGTCATCGGTCAGCAAATTTTTGGCAAGGTGCAAACGGGGCAACATCATATTCAGCCAGTTACTGTGATAATGCCCGTTTTCCTTACTGTTACGCACAAAAGCACGTTTGAGATTGCCGTCTGCGTCCAAATCGCCCACTCTTTCAGCGTATTCGGCTTTGCTTTCGGCAAAATTATCCTTATAGATAAAATCATTACCCGTGTTATAAGGCGGATCGATATAAATCATTTTGACGGAATTAAAATAGGATTTTTGCAACACCTTTAACACATCAAGGTTTTCACCCTCGATAAACACATTTTGGGTATGCTCAAAATCTATACTCTCTTCGACACAAGGCGTGAGCGTTTTAAAGGTTGGGGTTTGTAAGGTTTGATAGGCTGCCGATTTACCCGCCCAATTGAGCATATAGCGGTCGGTGCCGGTGGTGATTTCATTTGAGAAAAGCTGTTTGAACTTCTCAAAGTCAATTTCGTTTTCACAAAAAATTTCGG
>NZ_JBGYBX010000053.1:0-6866 GCF_041817755.1 Glaesserella sp.
TATTAATTCAACTGTTCGGTTTTGCTGATGAAGTTATCCACGCCTACGCTACGAAACGAGTTTTATCTCTAGGGACACTCAAGCTGTGGATAACGTTATGGTTTAGTTGCTAGTTTACTATAAATTAAACATACAAGGGACGGACCGATGTGTCCACCCGAAAATAATGAATAAATTATAGGCGGATAAGTCAGTTTGCCTAAGAATAATGAATGAATTATGGGCAGACACGTCGGTCCGCTCCTACGGACAATAATTAAAAACAAATTCAACATGACCGAAATAAAACTTAATTACCACAAAACCCATTTTTTAACCTCTGCACCTGATATTCGCCATTTACCAGAAGACAGTGGCGTGGAAATTGCCTTTGCAGGGCGTTCAAATGCAGGGAAATCGACGGCATTAAATGCCTTAACTAATCAAAAAAACTTGGCTCGTACCTCTAAAACCCCAGGGCGTACGCAGTTAATTAACTTATTTGAAGTAGAACCAAATTGTAAATTAGTCGATTTACCGGGCTATGGTTATGCGGCCGTGCCTGAGCAGATGAAACTTCAGTGGCAACGCTCTTTAGGTGAGTATTTGCAGAAACGTGAATGTTTACGGGGCGTAGTAATTTTAATGGATATTCGCCACCCGTTGAAAGATCTCGATCAGCAGATGATCGAGTGGGCGGTGTCTGCGGAATTACCTGTGTTATTGCTACTTACCAAAGCGGATAAACTTAGCCAAAGTGCGAGAAGCAAAACCGTCAAAATGGTGCGGGAAGCGATTTTACCGTTTCAAGGCGATGTGCAAGTCGAAGCCTATTCTGCATTAAATCGTATTGGTATTGATAAACTTGCGACTAAATTAGATAGCTGGTTCGCCGAAATTTTTACTCAAACCCAAGAGGGATAACTTATGTATAACTTAACCGAATTACGCCAAGAAACCGATGAAATCATCAACTCTTTATTAGCCGATGGAAGCGATCCTGAAGCTCTTTATATTATCGAACACCACGTTGCTCACCACGATTTCGATAAACTCGAAAAATTAGTGGTAGATGCTTATAAGTTGGGCTATGAGATTTCTGAAGCGGAAGAAGTGGAAGAAGAGAATGGCGATCTTGTGTTTGTGTGCGATATTGTCAGCGAAATTAAACTAGATGCGGAACTTATTACCGCTCAACAAAAAGAGCTACTGCCGTTAATCGAAAAATCGGGTGCGGTCTATGAAGGCTGGGGGACTTATTTTGAAGATCCGAACAGCGATGAAGATGAATACGGTGATGACGGCGAATTTTTCGATGACGAAGATGATGACTTTGATGATGAACGTCGTCACTAATTGAATAGACAAGCGGTGAGATCTTGTAAATTTTTTGCAATATCTGACCGCTTGTTCTCTATAAACCTTTTTTTACCCAATATTGATACGGCTTAGTGTCCGTTTGGCTTTTCAGTAATTGATGATCCATAAATTGGCAAAAGCTTGGAATATCGCGCGTGGTGGCAGGATCATCGGCAATAATCAGTAACACTTCACCGTCCGCCATATTGCGAATGGTTTTACGAGTAAGCATTACAGGTTCAGGGCAACGTAGCCCTAGGGTATCTAAAGTATGGTGAATGGTTAGTTCGGTCATCGTTATTATTCAAAATTAAAAATTACAGGATATATATGCAACAGCTTTTCTCTCAACACATCGCACGCATTCAACAAATCGTACAGCACGCCTTAGAGCTGGCTCGTCTTGACGGGCTTTGGATTTATGCAGGGCAAGCAAAATATCATTTTTTAGACGACCAAACATCGCCATTTAAAATCAATCCGCATTTTAATTATATTTTCCCTGATCCTACTGCAGAACAAAGTTGGCTTTTTTTAGATGGTAAAAATAAGCCGAAACTCTATTTTTATGCACCGCAAGATTATTGGCATTGTACGCCAAATCCGCCGACATCGGCATTTTTTGCTGAAGAGTTTGAATGGCAAATGCTCACGGATAGCCAACAAATTCAACAATATATCCTTAATCCGACCCATTGTGTCTTTATTGGCGAACAAACGGAGCTGGCAAAATCACTAGGTTTTGAGCATATCAATCCACAGAAAGTGCTAAATGTACTGCATTTTGAGCGTTCGATCAAAAGTGAATTTGAAATTGAGTGCATTTATCAAGCTCAACTTACCGCTTTAGCAGGGCATCAAGTAGCAAAAGAAGCTTTTTTTGCAGGTAAAAGTGAGTTTGAAATCAATCTAGCCTATCTTCAAGCGACCAAGCAATCGGATAACAATGTGCCTTACGGCAATATTGTTGCCGTCAATCAGCATAGTGCCATTTTACATTACACAAAATTGGATTTCACGCCACCTTGCGAACGCCACAGTTTTTTACTTGATGCTGGTACAAGCTATCTTGGTTATGCCTCCGACCTTACTCGAACTTATGCTTTTGATCCACAAAGTGAATTTGCCACAATGGTTGCTCAAATGGAACAGTTTAAACTGGATACGATTGCCGATATGCAAGTGGGGATTAATTATCTGAGTTACCATACCCAAATGCACCGTTGGATCTCGCAAATGCTTCATCAGTTTGAGTTTGTGAAATTACCGGCGGATCAAATTTTTGAAGAGGGTATTAGTCGTACTTTCTTCCCACACGGTTTAGGGCATCAGCTCGGCTTGCAAGTCCACGATGTTGCAGGTTTCCAACAAAATCACCGTGGCACACGCAAAGCACCGCCTGAGATTTACCCAAGTTTGCGTTGCACTCGTGACTTAGCCGAAGGTATGGTTCTCACCATTGAACCGGGGTTTTATTTTATTGAGATGTTGCTAAATCAATGGAAAAACCACCCGCTTGCTCGTTTCTTTAACTGGCAGAAAATCGACGAATTTAAACGCTACGGCGGTATTCGGACGGAAGATAATATTGTGATGAGAACAGCAGGGGCTGAAAATTTAACAGTCAAAGCGGAAAACCATTTACGCAATAATAATTATTGAGAAATTTTGCATAATTATGCAATAATATGCCCAAGACAAGCGGTGCGATCCGCTTTTTTATTTGCAAAAGACAAAGGATAAAATTATGGCACTTTGGGGTGGACGTTTTACACAACAAGCAGATCAGCAATTCAAATATTTCAACGACTCATTACGTTTCGATTACCGCTTAGCTTTACAAGACATTGATGGATCAATCGGTTGGGCGAAGGCGATTCATTCCGTCGGTATTATTAACCAAACGGAACTGGCGGATCTCATTGCCGCATTAAAACAACTGCGCGCCGAAGTGGCGCCTAATTTGGCGATTGTATTACAGGAAGATGCCGAAGATATTCATAGCTGGGTAGAGTTACAACTGATTAAAAAAGTCGGTGATCTCGGTAAAAAACTGCACACAGGACGTAGCCGTAACGACCAAGTTGCCGTAGATATGAAATTATGGTGTAAAGCCCAAGTGCTTTCACTACAAGAGTCTATCCGTGCGTTACAAGAAAAATTAGTGGAAACTGCGGAAGCTAATCAACTTTCGGTAATGCCGGGTTATACCCATTTGCAACGGGCTCAGCCGATCACCTTTGCCCATTGGTGTATGGCATATTACGAAATGTTGGAACGTGATTACAGCCGTTTAACCGATGCTTATAAACGCATGAATACTTGCCCGTTGGGTTCAGGGGCGTTAGCCGGTACGGCTTATGCAATCGACCGTGATTTACTGGCACAAGATCTTGGATTTGAAACGGCGACCCGTAACAGTTTAGACAGCGTATCTGACCGTGATCACGTGTTAGAACTTTTAGCGGCAGCGTCTATCAGTATGATGCACCTTTCCCGTTTTGCAGAAGATCTTATTATCTTTAATAGCGGCGAATCTCACTTTGTCGAACTCTCTGATCGTGTGACTTCAGGTTCATCCTTAATGCCACAGAAGAAAAACCCCGATGCCTGTGAGCTGGTGCGTGGTAAAACAGGGCGTGTATTTGGTGCGTTAAGCGGTTTATTAGCGACCTTAAAAGGCTTGCCGTTGGCTTATAATAAAGATATGCAGGAAGACAAAGAAGGGATTTTCGATGCGATTGAAACGTGGCAAGCGTGCGTCAATATCTCAGCTTTGGTACTAGAAGATATTAAAGTCGATACCGAACGTACTAAAGAAGCGGCGCAACAAGGTTACGCCAATGCAACCGAATTAGCAGATTACTTGGTCGCAAAAGGTATTCCGTTCCGTGAAGCACATCACATTGTCGGCGAAGCGGTGGTTTACGCTATCAGTCAGAAAAAAGCTCTCGAAGAACTGAATTTAGACGAATTCAAGCAATTCCATTCTGTGATTGGCGATGATGTTTACCCGATTTTATCGTTAGACTCTTGCTTGGCAAAACGTTGTGCTAAAGGTGGGGTGAACTTAGAGCGTGTGGCTGAAGCGATTGCGGCGGCGAAAGAAAACCTAGCGGTTTGAGAGGTTCTCTATTGAAAAATGGTGCAAGTGTGTAGGTTTGCGCCATTTTTTTATGATTTTGTAAATTTCCAAGTAAAACCGACCGCTTGTATTACAATCTTTCCGCAGTCTTTTTAGAAGGAGGACGTATGTCACTGATTCAACAAATCACCCCTGAACTGAAATTAGTTCAATATCACGATATTCCGGTATTGGAAGTCACTCACCCGAAAATGAGTGCCAAAATTGCGTTGCAAGGTGCGCATCTTTTCAGTTGGATGCCGAGCCACACTGACCAAGATGTCTTGTGGTTGAGCGAAGTGGAACCGTTTACGCTTGGCAACGCCATTCGCGGCGGCGTGCCGATTTGCTATCCGTGGTTTGGCGGTGTTAAGCAACCGGCGCACGGTACGGCACGTAATCGTTTGTGGGAATTGTCCGCTTATCACGTTCAGCCCGAGCAAGTGAAACTGGAATTCAGTTTGTTTGACGATAACAAAAATCTCGAAGCGAAAATGGAAATGGAGCTGGGCGAAACCTGCCAATTACGTTTTACCCATTTAGCCGAGGGCGAGGCTCAGGTGGCGTTGCATAGCTATTTCAAGGTCAAAAATATTGAGCAAGTGGAGCTGTTCGGTTTACCTGACAGGGTGTTTAATTCCTTAATTCAGCAACAACAAGCGGTCAGTTCGCCACGAAAAATTGCAGAATTGGTTGATGAAATTTATCGTGCCAACCAGCAGCCGACACTGATTCATGATCTTGGTTCTCCGCGCCGAATTGAAGTCGAACACTGTAATGCCAGCGAGGTCGTCGTGTGGAACCCATGGCATAAAGCAATGAGCGGGATGAGTGAGACCGGCTATCGCACCATGGTCTGTGTCGAAACCGCACGTATTCACCAATTATTGCGTTCAGGCGAGCAAGTCAGCGTGAAGATTAGCGTAAAAGATCAATAATTTATGCTATGATTCGCCCCATCAAGCCCGAGGGGCATTTTTATTTTGAGAAAAGAGTATGACAATGTTAAAAAATGATCGTTATTTAAAAGCATTACTGCGTGAACCGGTTGATATGACACCGGTGTGGATGATGCGCCAAGCCGGGCGTTATTTACCGGAATATAAAACCACCCGTGCACAAGCGGGTGATTTTATGTCGTTATGTCGCAATGCGGATTTAGCATGCGAAGTGACCCTTCAACCTTTACGTCGTTATGCGTTAGATGCGGCAATTTTATTCTCTGATATTCTCACCATTCCGGATGCCATGGGATTAGGTTTAAGTTTTGGGGCGGGCGAAGGACCTAAATTTGCGCGTCCGATTGAGCGTAAAGCCGATGTGGATAACTTGCCGATCCCTGATCCTGAACAAGAATTGCAATATGTGATGAATGCAGTGCGTACCATTCGCCGTGAGTTGAAAGGCGAAGTGCCGTTGATTGGTTTTTCCGGCAGCCCGTGGACATTAGCGACTTATATGGTTGAAGGTGGAAGTAGCAAAGCCTTTACCAAAATCAAAAAAATGATGTATGCCGAGCCTGCGTTGCTACACGCTCTGTTAGATAAACTGGCTGACAGCGTTATTCTTTACCTGAATGCACAAATTAAAGCAGGTGCTCAGTCGGTCATGGTTTTTGATACTTGGGGTGGCGTATTGGCACACCGTGATTATCACGAGTTTTCCTTACGCTATATGCACAAAATCGTAGATGGTTTAATCCGTGAAAATGAAGGCAGAAAAGTGCCTGTAACCTTATTCACCAAAGGCGGTGGTCTATGGTTGGAAGCCATTGCTGACACAGGCTGTGATGCGGTCGGGTTAGACTGGACGGTGGATATTGCTGATGCCCGTCGCCGTGTTGGACACAAAGTTGCGTTGCAAGGCAATATGGATCCAAGCGTACTCTATGCAAGCCCTGAGCGTATCGAACAAGAAGTGAAAGCGATTTTAGCCGGTTTTGGACAAGGTTCAGGTCATGTGTTTAACCTTGGTCACGGTATTCATCAAGATGTACCGGTGGAAAGCCCGAAGGTGTTTGTTGATGCGATTCACGCATTTTCAAAACCGTATCACTTATAAGGAATGCACATGCAAAACCCTATTCATAAACGTATCGAGCGTTTTGACAGTTGGCAACATCTTACCTTTATGGCATGTTTATGTGAACGCATGTATCCCAACTTCAAATTGTTCTGTGATATGACCGAACAACAGGAAAAGGCAAAAATTTTTCAAAATATTTTGAACCTTGTGTGGGAATCGTTGACAGTAAAAGGTGTAAAAATTAATTTTGAGAACCAGCTGGAGAAATTGGAAGCAATTATTCCGGACGTGAATGAATTTGATTTTTATGGTGTATTTCCTGCTGAAGATGCCTGTGAGGCATTATCTGAAATATTACACAGTGTTATTGCAGGTTCAA
>NZ_JBGYBX010000054.1:0-34340 GCF_041817755.1 Glaesserella sp.
ACAGACAGAAATTGAAGCATATTTGGTGTATTACAACCAAAAACGAATTAAACCCGACTTAAAAGGATTGAGCCCGGCACAATACCGAGCTCAATATTTACGTGAGTAACCTGTCCAACTTTTGGGGGGCAGATCATGTGTGGTGAAGTAAACGGATCTATAGAGAAGCCGTTTACTGTGTTGTGTGTATCGGACAAACGTCCGCTTTAAAGGAAAGCGAATATGGCACTCGATTATTTAGCCTTATTTTTTCTGATTTTTGCAAGTATTGTGATTTTCTATGCAATCATTGCAATTCATGATATTCCCTACGAAATTGCGAAAAAACGTAATCATCCGCACTTAGAGGCGATTCATTATGCCGGTTGGGTCAGTCTTTTCACTTTACATGTGATTTGGCCTTTCTTATGGATTTGGGCAACCTTATGGCACAGAGAAAACGGTTGGGGTAATGGTAATCATCAAAAAGATGCAACTGCACTCTCATCATTAGGTGAAATGTCAAAACTGTTACCTGAGCTCGAAAAGCAAAATCAGCAACTTTCTGCTGAATTGCATGAAGTTCGTCAGCAATTAGCGGAATTACAACAAAAATTCGTGGCACTTGAAAAAGCGAAACAAGGAGAATAAGCATGGAATTGATGATTTTAGTAATTTATGCTTCGCTCTGTTGGGGCATTTTCAAACTATTTAAAATTCCATTGAATAAATGGACTGTACCAACCGCATTTTTAGGTGGCGTGGTGTTGCTCGTATCCATGTTATTGTTTATGAACTACAACCATCCGCACACCAAACTGGCAACGCAATACTATGTTTCCACGCCGATCATTCCGAATGTGCGCGGTAAAGTAATTGAAGTCACTTCAGTGAAACCGAATGAATTTGTGAAAAAAGGTGATGTGTTATTCCGTATTGATCCAACGTCTTATCAAGCCGTTGTGGATTTGCGTAAGGCAGAGTTAGCCGAAGCGAAACAAGCGGTAAAATCGTTAGAAGCGGATTATCAAGCGGCTAAAGCGAAAGTCACGGAAAGCAAATTAATCATTACTCAAACACAAAAAGAGTTTGAACGTTATCGCCAATTAGTTGCAACTAATGCAGCGAGCCGTTCGGAATTTGATGCAAAAGAACGTGAGTATTTAGTGGCGAAGGCTTCACACGAAGCGAATTTAGCGACGTTAGAAAAAGCGGAAGGGTTATATTTATCCAAGATTGACGGAGTGAATACCGTTGTTGCACAGGCTCAAGCCCAACTTGACCAAGCGCAATTTGACTTAGATTCAACCATAGTTACTGCACCGGCTGACGGGTTTATTTCTCAAACTTTATTGAGAGAAGGGATGACGGTGAGTAACTTACCGCTCCGTCCGGTGATGACCTTTACACACCAACAAGAGAAGCAGTTTGTCGCGGCATTCAGACAAAATTCATTATTACGTTTAAATGTTGGTAATGAAGCGGAGTTTGCTTTCCCTGCAATTCCGGGACGTGTATTTAAAGCGGAAGTAATTGGTATTCTGCCTGCTATTGGCGAACATGAGTTACAGGCGAACGGCACGCTTTATACCAGCCGTTTTATTAACAATCAAGCCATGCCGCTTGTGGTATTAAAATTAAAAGAAGATATGTCCGAATTTAATTTACCTTATGGTACAACGGCGGAAGTGGCGGTTTATACCGAACACGCTCACCACCTTGCGATGATGCGTAAAATTCTTCTAAGAATGAACAGTTGGAAAAACTACTTATACTTAGATCATTAACATTAACGGGCGATATTTCGCCCGTTCAATCAGCCAGATTTTCGGGCAAGACCGTCCGGCTCATACCAATAACCGAAATCTTCCGATTTACACCCTTCTTTTCCCACAAACAATCAATAAACGACTTCATGCAATGCGTTACTGTAAAAATCCGCATGCGAAACAAATTCGATGATAAGGATATACCTTATTCGCCGGCAAACAAATCGTATTTAATTTTTATGACTAATCGGCTAAACTGCATTTCGATTTTAGCTAAAAATATCATCATGCCTCCATGGTTAAGGAACTGAATTATGAAGAAAACATTCATCTTATTACTCTCCTCCGCCTTGCTGTTAACAGGTTGCGCCGGTTATAAAAATCCCGCATTGACCCAACTCAAAGGAAAACACATTTCCGAAGTACAAAGCAGAATCTCCCATTTTGACAGCGTTGATACCAGCGGAATATTTTCCAACCATTATTATTTATATGACAAATGTATTCATTTCGGTGACAACATTACTTATAACCGATGGGGAGAAATTCTTTCCCGCACACCGATAGAAAAGTGCGGCTATATCCGTTTTGAAACCGATAAAGACGGAATAATCGAAAATTATACCGAATACGGTTACACCACAGACACCGATTTTGAAAGCTATTTTAAAGATTTAGTCGTTATTGAAAAATAATTGGGGGGAAAATATGTATAAAAAATTGCTTATTTCTTTATTAGCCGCCACATTTTTGGTGACCGCTTGCGAATCATCCGGCGGTAGTCAAAACGCCAATAACGCTTCACCAACACCGCAACTCATTATCGATAAACTGATTGAAGCGGAAAATTTGGCGGCAAGCGGACAGCCTCAAGCGGCATTGGATATGGTAATGCCTCACATCCATTACGGCGACGGCTCCGCCGAACTGAGCATCGGTTATATTCATAATGAATATCTTAAAGATAAAATCAATGCGATTAATTGGTATAAAAAATCCGCCGCCAAAGGTAATGTCATTGCCAAATCCAATTTAGGGTATATTTATTACGATATGTATGATTATGATCGCGCTTACGATTATTTTGAAGACAGCGCCGAAAAAGGCTATCTGCCGGCAATCACCCAATTGGGCGTGATGCATTACAACGGTGAAAGCGTCGAACGTGATTACCGCAAAGCCGTACAATATTTCCAACAAGCGCAGCAACAAGGTCACGCCCGCGCCCATTACTTTTTAGGAATCTGTTACTTAGAAAGCCATGGCATTGCGCAGGATTTGGCTAAAGCCAAAGAACTACTGACTTATGCCGAAAATCACGGCATTGAAGAGGCAGGAAAAAAACTGAGACAGTTAGGTTGGTAATAGTTAATCGACTGATCTTATAAAGTGCGGTTGAATTAGATCGTAGGAATGAACAGTTGGAAAAACTATTTATACTTAGATCACTAAATAAAACGGGTGGGAAACCACCCGTGTAAGCGGTCAGATTTTTCGGGTATTTTGCAAATTTGTTGAGAGATCTGATCGCTTGTACATAAAAAGGATATAAACATGATTCGTGCAGTAATGATTGACCGGCTCACCCGTTGGTCATTGGCGGATTTTAAATTAGCGAATATGGCTGAATTACCCGGTGTATTGTCATCGTAATTTTACAAAAAGTGCCTAAACCATACCGCTTGTTTTATTCTTTGACGTGCTTTTTTCGTATGTTGTCTCTTGTGTGCATTGTAGTTTAAGTTTATTTTGATTTTGTCAGTTTATTGTAAGTTTTTCATATCAAAAAGACAGCTTTAGTGCTAATATTTGTGCGATTCTTGTTTTTATCATCCGTTGCGATGATTTGAGCAGGAAACGTAAAAGGAGACGATATGAAAAAAATACTAAAACATTCCGGTACGGCATTGGTGTCATTGTTTCTGAGCGCTTGTGGTGACGGTGAGGATTCGCCGAGCGTCACGCCGATTAATCAGGGGCATCACGCCGATACGGAAGAGGCACATTTGGTAAACATGTCCCGCCGGCAGGATGAGGCGGGGCAGCAAAGCAACCCGAACGATTCTGCGGACGGGGTCCCTCATCACGGTCAGACCATCGATTTTCCCGTCGGGAGTATGGTTAACGAACATAACCCGTCATCGGACACCTCGGTATTAAACGACATTATTCGCCCTGATGTCACGGAAAATGTAATGCTGAATTCGGATCAAACGGGCAATCCGCACGATCTTGAACAATTGACAAATTCTCCGGTGACGACACAAGCGGATCTCTCTGAGAATAATGCCGAAACACCACCCACGACGGATAATATTTCACCGCCTTCAGCTGTGGATACCGAAAAACCGTCGGAACCTTTGATCGATAACAATGGCAGGGTTGAAAACCTGTATTCGACGATACCGACCCAAACCGTCTTCGATGAAGATAAACGCCAAAAAATCGCCGTCATTGATACGGACTTTTCCGTTCATGATACGGGCGATGCCTTTATTACCAACGGTACTCCCCGGTTGATTTTAAATCAAGGTGTAGGCAGACAGGCACAAGGCTCACAATATTCTCACGGTACTCAAGTAGCGGGTGTCATTGCGGCACACAATAACACCTCATGGATCTACGGCTATTCCGCCGAATCGAACGGTATGACGAGCCCGAGTAATTTACATTTTGAAACGGCTTACGCACTGGGCGCGCGGATATTTAACAACTCTTACGGCATTACGCCGAGAGAAAGTGTGGTGAAAGAAAAAGGTTGGGCATATTTAACCAATCATCTTCTTTATAAGCAATTGGCAAAAATGGCGGAAAAAGACAGCATTTTTATTTGGGCGGCTGGCAATGACGGACAAAATACGGCGTACGGACAACATAAATATGCCTCTACGGAATCTCATATTCCCGTCGTCCACAAAGAAGCCCAAAAAGGGTGGATTACCGTTGCCTCCGTAACCGGTTCGCGACGAAGCGGCTATTCGAGTCGAGTGGGAGAAGAGGCAAAAAATTGGGGGATTGCCGCGCCGGGCGATTGGCATTTGTTTAACAGTGTGAATGTCCAAGGCACGTCATTTGCCGCGCCGGTAGTGGCCGCCGCCGTGGCAAGCGTATGGGAAAAATTCCCGTGGATGAGCCACCATTTGGTTACTCAAACGATCCTGTCCACCGCAGATCAACTTGGTAGTTCAACGGTCACGACAGGACCGAATGCGGATATCGGTTGGGGGGTGCTGAATGTGAATCGAGCATTAAAAGGACCGGCGCGCTTCGATACCCGTTTATTGGTGCCGAGCGATAACGGGTTTGTGACGGCAGATTTTAGTTATCGTCAATATGCAGATTCGGATCGTCTCACTTGGAGTAACGATATTGCCGGCGACGCGGGATTCAGAAAACGCGGAACGGGTACACTTTATTTGAGCGGGAATAACCGTTACACGGGCGAAACCCTTATTGAAGGCGGCACGTTGGGGATTTCCAATGCATTAACGCATTCCGCCGTGACTGTTGGAAAAAATGCGACTTTGTTGGTCAATAATGATAAGCAACAGGTTCAGCTAGGCAAATCGGTAACGAATAACGGTACTTTTCATGTATATGGGCAAGGTGTGACGATTCAGGAAAATTACACTGCCGATAAAGATGCCCGCACGGTGATTGATATCCATACGGCACGTTTGCAGGTAAACGGCACTGCTGATATGCAAGGTTCCCGTATTCTTGCGGATGTCGAAAAAATCAACGAAGTTCCCACCCAAGCCGAACAGCACAGAACGATCCTGAAAGCCAATCGGTTACTTAATTATCGGGGAGCTTATACCGTTTCGGATCATATTGCACCTTACATTGAGGTGAGCCGTATTGCTCAACAAGGGAATGAGATTGTCGCAACCTATAAACGGAACAGCACGGAATATGTGTTAAAACGTGCCGGTCATCTCTCCCGCAGTGCGGCAAATACGGGCCAAAATGTAGACAAAGTCTTGGATGAGGTCGCAACAACACCAAACAGCCGTATTCACTCGGACAGTTTGTCGATTATTCGATCAACACCGTTAACCGTCGCACAAACGGTCGATTCCTTGACGGCGGAAATTTATGCCTCATCTCAAAATTTGCTGCTGAATGAAAGCCGTATATTCAGTCAAACGATTGCAGACAGAGCGTTCCATGCGCTTGAATCGGCAACGAATCGCGTTTATACCGCCACCAACCTGCAAGACTATCGTATGTCGCAGGAAGGCTATGCGAAAGCAAAGGTGGAAGGCAATCAGACTTATTTGGGTGCGGATAAACAAACGGATCATATCTTGTTCGGTGCGGCGGCTTACCACAGTCGGCAAAAAGCCGATTTTGAGAAATCAGCAGGGGCGACCACCTTAAACCAACAGGGCGGTGCCGTTTATACCGCTTATCAAACCAGAAGCGGCTATATATCGGCACAAGCCGGCATTGCTCAGGCCGACAATAAGATTAAACGGACGGTTTCGTTACCGAATGAAATGCGGCATATCCATAATAAGGTGAAAGCCTCGCTTTATCATCTCTATACGGAATTAGGGCAGCGTTTTAAATTTAAGCAAGGCGAGATAAGCCCGTTTATCGGCTATCAATTTGATACGATAGTCCAGAAAGCGTTTAATGAAGAAAAAAACTTTGGCGTTTGGGCAAACCGCACCCAATACCGGATCCACAGTTATGTGGCGGGATTGCGAGCATCGGTGAAATGGGGTGATATGCGTTTAAATGCCGGTGTATCTCATCGCCTTACGCCATCTGCGGAAAATACATTTAGCATGAGCGCTCGTTATATCGGTGCGGACAGTGAAATTCATCTACAGGGGATTTCTCCCGCCAAATATGTGACGGCGGAGAAGCTCGGCGTGAGTTATCACATCAACGAGGCATTTCATCTCTTTAGCGAATATGCCCTAGCCCGTCAACAAGGCGGAGAAAAATGGCACCGCATTAGCCTCGGGGCAACTTATCGGTTTTAACCGGTTTACGGGTAAAAAAGAACACGGAAGTGACCGCTTGTGTGCGTTTTAGCGGAATCGGGCAGTTCGCCGACAAGCGGTCGGTTACGGTTGAAATTTTACAAATTTCTCCTTCAAACCGACCGCTTGTAACACATTTATTGCTTGTGAAATAAGCCTTTTGGGACTATCATTTTATCCGATGATATTTGATATATACGGCATAGACGTACGGTGTGCGTCATTGGATTTATAATTCGGACGCACGCGGTGCGCCCCTACGTTAATTCCGAATGATATTGCTTTTCCGATCAAATGAAACAAACAACTTTAGGGGCGTATTGTTACGCCCCATTATTTATTCTAAAGGAAAAACAGATGGCAAGAGAATTTTCAAGAGCCGATCGTGTAGCGCAAGAGCTACAAAAAGAGATCGCTATCATTTTACAGCGAGAAGTCAAAGATCCGCGTATCGGTATGGTCACGGTGTCGGATGTCGAAATCAGTCGTGATTTAGCCTATGCCAAAGTGTTCGTCACCTTCTTGTTCGACAGTGATGAAAGTGCGGTAGAGCGTGGCTTGGCAGGCTTAAACAATGCGTCGGGCTATATTCGCAGCCTCGTCGGTAAAGCCATGCGTTTGCGTATCGTGCCGGAACTTCGGTTTGTGTACGATCAATCGTTAGTCGAAGGTATGCGGATGTCAAACTTAGTGAGCAATGTTATCCGCAAAGATCAAGAACGCCACGTTGAAGAAGAGTAGCGATGGGCAGACCGAAGAAAAAAGGGCGCGACGTTCATGGCGTTTTCTTACTGGATAAGTCGCAAGGCATCAGTTCTAACGATATTATGCAGAAGGTTAAACGTCTGTTTAATGCGAACAAAGCCGGGCATACCGGGGCGTTGGATCCGCTGGCAACGGGGATGCTGCCGATCTGTTTGGGGGAAGCGACCAAGTTTTCCCAATTTTTGCTCGATTCGGATAAGCGTTACCTTGTCACTGCAAAGCTCGGAGAACGCACCGATACCTCCGATGCGGACGGTCAGGTGGTTCACACGCGGGATGTGCAAGTTGATACGTCGCAAATTTTAGGTGCGTTGGAGGCATTTCGCGGCGATATTTTACAAGTACCGACTATGTTTTCTGCATTGAAACACAATGGTAAACCGCTTTATGAATACGCCAGAGCAGGAATAACGGTAGAGCGTGAAGCCCGCTCGATTACGATTTTTGAATTACAATTTATCGACTACCAAACGCCGTATTTGACTTTAGAAGTTCATTGTTCAAAAGGCACTTATATTCGCACGCTAGTTGACGACCTCGGTGAAGCGCTGGGTTGCGGTGCACATGTCACCATGCTAAGACGCTTAGCGGTTGCCGATTATCCGGCAGAAAAAATGCTGACGTTAGAGCAATTGCAAAATTTTGCCGAAAACCGACCGCTTGTAGAGCTGGATCAATTGTTATTGCCGATGGACAGTACGGTTTCGCGTTTGCCAAAATTAAGGTTAACGGCGGAACAAACCAAAGCCGTCGGCTTCGGGCAACGCATAAGATTTGTAAATGATGAACAAATCTATGGACAAGTGCGTTTATTTTCAGATAATGACACGTTTGTCGGCGTTGCAGAGATCCGAGAGGATAATGTGATTCGCCCGCATAGAATGGTTAATTTGTAAATTCTTACCGTATAAAATAATAAAGTTTAGTTTTTAGTGAGTTGTGGATATGAAAAAATACCTTATTTCTACGATTGCCTGTGCGTTACTGGCAGGCTGCTCAAGCAATAGTGGAATCTACCCTAAATTAGCATTGGATGCCAAATACACAAAATCACGTACAACCAAAAATTTTGATAACTACGTTGTCTTCTTAAAACAAAAGGCTGCAGGAGAAGGAGTTTCCGGCAGGGTGTTAAACGAAGGCGATATTAAATACGTTGCGCGTGCCGTCCAGTTGGACAAAGAACAATCAAGCAAACGTCAAACACCGAATGCGAAGAAAGTGAATCCGAACGGGGTGACGAATTATTTGAATAAAGTCCTGACTACATCCAAAGTAAATACCGCGGCAGAGCGTTGGAAAAAATTCCAACCGCAATTGGCTCAAGTGAGTCAGAAATACGGCGTTCAAAAAGAATACATCGTAGCGTTGTGGGGAATGGAAAGCAGCTTCGGACGTTCTCAAGGAAAATTTGATGTGCTGTCGGTACTTGCTACTTTGGCGTTTGAAGGGCGTCGCGAACAACTCTTTACTCAAGAGTTTGTGAATGCGATGAAGATGATTGACAGTCAAAGCATTACCCGTAGTGAAATGAAAGGATCATGGGCGGGAGCAATGGGGCAAACCCAATTCATGCCGACTTCTTATATAAAATATGCGGCGGACGGTAACCGCGACGGCAGAAAAGATATTTGGACCGATGAGCACGACGCGTTTGCGTCCATCGCTAATTATTTATCCACCGTGGGTTGGAATGATAAATTACCTTGGGGGATCGAAGTAAAATTGGCTCAGCCGATTGATATGTCATTTTCCGGATTGGAACCGAATTTAGCCAAATCCTTAGCGGAGTGGCAGGCTTGGGGTGTATATTTAGCCTATCCGAATGCACTGGAGCTGGCGAAACAACAAGCGTTACAAAGTGAGAAATTATGGTTGGTGCGTCCGGATAATGGTGCAGGCAGAGCGTTCTTGGTGTCGGAAAACTATCGTACCATTTTAGATTGGAACCGTTCGAACCATTTTGCAATCAGTATCGGTAAATTTGCCGATCGCATTTTAGAAAAAGTCAACCGATAGGTATCCACAATTCAGCTTGATTGACTGAAAGCAGTCCGACGTAAATCGGGCTGTTTTTTGTTTCGTTTTTAGAAAATATTTCACTGCTTTTTACCATTTCTTTCTTTGCGTAGCGGCAAACTTGCATTAATATCATCTAGGCTTGCTTTTATGACAAGCCCCCTTGAATAAAAAGAAAACAGGAAAAATATGCGCAACACACAGCTCGTTCAGTGGTTCAGACAGTCAACGCCCTATGTGAACTTACACAGCGGTAAAACCTTTGTGATTATGTTAGACGGTGAAGTATTAGAGAGCCCGAACTTTATCAATATCATTAACGATATCAGCCTACTACACAGCTTAAATATTAAACTGGTCATCGTTTTCGGTGCCAGACCGCAAATTAATCAATTGCTTGAAAAAAATCAGCTCACATCGGCTTACTATAACAATATCCGTGTTACTAACGCACAAGCTCTCGATATCGTCAAACAAGCGGTCGGTAAGGTACATTACGACTTATTTGCTCGTTTGTCGCTACGTTCGCCGAATGCCCCGGTGATTAATATCGTGAGCGGCAATATGATTTTAGCCCAGCCGATAGGCGTGATCGACGGTGTAGATTATGCCCTGAGCGGCAAAGTGCGCCGCGTCAATCTTGACAGCATCAAACAGCAGTTAGAAAAAAATTCCATCGTATTGCTCGGTCCCATCGCTCCGTCCGTGACCGGTGAAATGTTCAATTTACCTTTTGAAGAAATTGCTACACAAGTAGCGATTAAGTTAAAAGCGGATAAATTGATCGGATTTTGTGATGAGCAGGGTATTATTGACGAACAAGGTCAAGTTATGGCGGATCTCTCTCCGGAAGAAGCAAAAAGTCATTTAGTCCGACTGATCGATAACGGACAATACCATTCGGCAAAAGCGCGTTTTTTACAGGCAGCGATTGACGTGTGTCGGGCCGGCGTGAAACGCGCCCATTTAATTAGTTATACCGAGGACGGTTCATTGCTGCAAGAATTGTTCTCCCGTGACGGTATCGGTACGCAGCTTTCAATGCAAAATTCGGAAGATATTCGGATTGCTACGGTGCAGGATATTCCGGGATTATTGGAGCTAATTCACCCGTTGGAACAACAAGGTATTTTAGTCAAACGTTCGCGCGAGCAAATTGAAATGGAAATTGATCATTACACTATTATAGAGCGTGACGGTGTCGTGATTGCCTGTGCGGCGCTTAATCCGTATTTAGAGGAACATATGGCGGAAATGGCATGTGTGGCGGTTCACCCCGATTATCGGGATTCGGCACGCGGTGATATTTTGTTGGGTGAAATTCAAAAACGTGCGCGAAAGTTAGGTGTAGAGAAATTGTTTATTCTGACGACCAGAACGACACAATGGTTCCAAGAGCGTGGTTTTGTATTAGCGGGGATAGAAGATTTACCGAAATACAAGCGTGAGCATTATAACCATCAGCGAAAATCTAAGGTGTTAATTCAACAGCTTTAAACGATAAATGAACAAGCGGTCTGTTTCATGAAGAATTTTGCAAAAAAACATGACAAACAGACCGCTTGCAGAAACCAAAACAGCCGGATGTCCGGCTGTTTGTTACTGAATCGGGGGTTAAAGTACTTTTACAATCGCTTCGCATAATGCGTCGATATTATCATTGGTAATGCCCGCCACATTGATGCGCCCTGATCGTACCGCATAAATCGCAAATTCATCGCGCAAACGATCCACTTGTTCAGGGGTTAAACCACTAAACGAGAACATCCCGTTTTGTGCAATGATAAAATCGAAATTTTGCGTTGCGCCTTTCTCTTTTAACAAGGCGACAAATTTTGCACGCATCTCTTTGATACGGTTACGCATTTCTGCCAGTTCTTCAATCCAGTTAGCTTTTAATTGCGGATCCGCTAACACTGTAGCCACCGCACTCGCTCCGTGTGAAGATGGGTTAGAGTAGAGTACGCGAATAATCGATTTGACTTGGCTGAACGCATTATTTGCCACTTCTGCGTTATCCGCCACTAAGGTAAACGCCCCGACACGCTCGTTGTATAAACCAAAGTTTTTCGAATAAGAGCTTGCGACTAACACTTCACGATGATTTTTCACGAAGGTGCGTAAGCCAAACGCATCTTCTTCCAAGCCGTTTGCAAAGCCTTGATAAGCAAAGTCAAATAACGGTAACCAGCCTTTTTCCGCAGACATATTGGCTAAGACTTGCCACTGTTCCGGCGTAGGGTCAATCCCTGTCGGGTTGTGACAGCAACCGTGGAAAAGCACCACATCGCCTTTACTTGCTTGGTTTAAATCTGCAATGAGATTGTCCCAGTCTAAGGCTTTGCTCTCTTTATTGTAGTAACGATATTCTTTGATATTGATGCCAACCGCATTGAAAATTGCGTTGTGGTTTGGCCAAGTTGGGGTTGAAATCCACACATTTTGGGTGTTGGTTTGGCGTTTAACAAATTCTGCGGCAATACGTAACGCACCGGTACCGCCAAGGCTTTGTGCGGTTTTGGCACGACCGGAGGTAATCACTTCGGCTCCCGTACCGAACAGCAATTCTTGCGTTTGTGCGTTGAAATCGGCAATACCGTCAATAGTGAGATAATTTTTGGTATTTTCTTTCGCAAGTAAACGGGTTTCCGCTTCTTTTACCGCTTTAACAATCGGGGTTTGCCCTTTTGCATCTTTATAAACGCCAATTCCCAAATTGATTTTTTCAGGACGGGTTTCTGCTTTAAACGCTTCGCCCAAGCCTAAAATCGGGTCTGCCGGAGCCGCTTGAATGTGGTTAAACATCGACATCGTTTTTTCCTCTAAAGTTGTGTGCACAAATAAATGGGATTTATACTTTGAATTATTTTTTTTAGCAAGAGGCAAGCGGTCGGATCATGCAGAAAATTTGCAAATCGCGAATTTCTTGTCGGAGTTGTGCTTTTCTGTACCCAATTTTATGATTTTATGCTTTAATACGCACAATTTTCTCAACATAAAATAAGGCATAGAAATGAGCTGGATTGAAAAAATTTTAGGAAAAACCTCTTCATCCAACGGGAGCAAATCAAAAGTACCGGAAGGTGTGTGGACAAAATGTACGAGCTGTGAACAAGTGTTATACAGCGAAGAACTCAAACGCAATATGCAAGTGTGCCCGAAATGTGATCATCATATGCGAATTGATGCCCGAACCCGTTTATTGGCGCTATTGGATAAAGACAGTGCGGAAGAAATTGCTGCCGAGTTAGAACCGCAAGACGTGTTGAAATTTAAAGATCTGAAAAAATATAAAGATCGTTTAACCGCCGCACAAAAGCAAACGGGGGAAAAAGATTCTTTTATCGTCATGTACGGTAAATTATTGGATATGCCGGTCGTCGTGGCTTCATTCAATTTTGAATTTATGGGTGGTTCGATGGGATCGGTTGTCGGTGCGAAATTTGTCAGAGCGGCGGAACGCGCACTAAGCGAAAACATTCCGTTTATCTGTTTCTCGGCATCCGGCGGTGCGCGTATGCAGGAAGCGTTATTCTCGTTAATGCAGATGGCGAAAACCAGTGCGATATTAGCCAAAATGAAAGAGCAAGGCGTGCCGTTTATTTCGGTATTAACCGATCCGACCTTAGGCGGCGTATCGGCAAGTTTAGCGATGTTGGGTGATATAAATATTGCCGAGCCGAAAGCCTTAATCGGCTTTGCCGGTCCGCGCGTAATTGAACAAACCGTACGTGAAAAATTACCGGAAGGCTTCCAACGCAGTGAATTTTTAATGGAAAAGGGGGCGATTGATATGATCGTTCATCGTAAAGAGATGCGCGATACCCTTGCCCGCTTATTGGCAAAACTGGCGCATCAACCGACGCCGTTTAAAACCGGCGAGTTGATTGAGGCGGAAGAAATTCAAGCGAATGACGTGAAAACAGACGCATAATGACAACATTGATTCAACCCAAAGCCACGGATTCTCTGGAAACGTGGCTTTCCTATTTGGAAAAAAGCCATTTCAAACCGATTGACATGGGATTAGCGCGTATTCGTGATGTGGCGGAAAAATTGGATTTACTCAAACCGGCAGCTTATGTTATCACCGTTGCCGGCACTAACGGTAAAGGTTCAACTTGTAAACTGCTTGAAACGGCGTTGATGAAAGCCGGATTACGCGTCGGTGTATATTCGTCCCCGCATTTGATCCATTATAACGAGCGAGTACGGATTCAAGGAGAAATGGTGTCCGATCATGATTTTATCCGAACCTTCGATTATATTGAACGGCATAAATCACAATCGCTGACTTATTTTGAATTCGGCACATTAGCCGCGTTGGATCTGTTTCGTCGTACACAACCGGATGTTGTTATCTTGGAAGTCGGACTGGGCGGGCGGTTGGATGCGACGAATATCGTGGATGCGGATTTTGCGGTCATCACCTCAATTGATATTGATCATGTTGAATTTTTAGGCAATGACAGAGAAACGATCGGTCGGGAAAAAGCGGGCATTTTTCGCCCGAATATTCCGGTAGTTATTGGTGAGCCGAATTGTCCGCAAAGTATTTTAGATTATGCAAAAGCGTTAAATTGTCACGTTTTTAGGCGAGGAGTAGAGTGGGATTTTTCAGTAACGCAACAAAACCTACACTGGCAATCGGCTAGTCGTTCATTGACTATGCCGCTTCCGCATATTCCTGCTCCCAATGCGGCAACCGCATTAGCCGTATTAAACGAGTTGCCGTTTGATATTAATGAAAGCGTGATGGCACAAGCTGTTTCGGAAACGGAAATGATCGGGCGTTTTCAAATTTTAAAACCGGCGGATTTGCAAAATATTACGCCAAACAGACCGCTTGCAACAGTGATTGTGGATGTCGGACATAACCCGCATGCCGCGCGCTATTTGGCTGAACGTTTAGCGGAACTGGTTCATCCGAACCGTCGTATTTATGCGGTGTTTAGTGCATTGGCAGATAAAGATCTCGAAGGGATTGTCGAGCAGTTGGATAAATATATCGAAACATGGTTTTGCGCCGGGTTGAGCGGCTATCGCGGGCAATGCGGCGAGCAGGTTGTTGAAAAGCTGAAAACGGTATTGCCTCATGCGAAAGCCGCCGCGTATGAGGATGTCGCCTCAGCTAGTGAAATCGCGTTTAAACAAGCAACGAAAGACGATGTGATTTTGGTTTTCGGCTCGTTTCACACAGTAGCGGATTTTATGTTGTGGCTTAAAATATAAAAGTAAAAGGTCGACGAATGTCGACCTTATTTACTAGGATTGGGATTTTGGCATTATTCCCGATGAACCTTCGGAGTAATCTTTCGGTTGATCATCCGGACTATCTGCAGGTTTATTGCCCAATTGGGCTTGGAAAAACTCGATTTTATTCGCTTCGGCTTCAGGGAGTAGGGTTTGAGAGCCTTTTGCCAAGTGAGAATAGAGTTTTTTGTAATCTTCGGCAAGTGTTGCCAACAACGAAGCGGATTGTTCGAAATGTTTTTCCAACTGTTGTTTTTGTTCGTCGATTTTAGTGGTCGCCGCTTTCAAATCTTTTTCCAGTTTTTGCTGTTTTTGAGCGTTGGCGTTCGTCGCTCGGAAAATAACGTAGCCTAAAATTAAGCCGACAACAAACGCTGCGATAATGGCAGTCCACACGTTTCCGGACCATTGTTCCATAGAGATCTCCTTATATAAAGTAATCACAGGGTAATTATTTTTATCATTTTCTAAATAAGATGAGAAGTAAAAAAGAAAATGAATGTGTAAAATTTTGATATTGTCTACAAATCTTAAAAAATATCCAAAAATCTTTAGCAATTTACATGTAATGTCTGTATAATCCCGCCACCCTGTTTTTGCACGGTATTCCCGCCGTGCAAGTTTGGTCTGAATAAGACTCGAAGGGGTCAGATTCTACCGTATATAGGTAATATCCATTTTGGATATTGGGTTTAAACTTTAAATTTTGGTATTTAATTAATGAAAACTTTTGTAGCAAAACCAGAAACAGTTAAACGTGACTGGTATGTAGTAGATGCGACAGGTAAAACTTTAGGTCGTTTAGCTACTGAATTAGCACGTCGTCTTCGTGGTAAACACAAGGCTGAGTACACTCCACACGTAGATACCGGTGATTACATCATCGTTATCAATGCGGAAAAAGTAGCGGTAACAGGCAAAAAAGAAACTGATAAAATCTACTACTGGCACACTGGCTATGTAGGTGGTATCAAAGATGCAACCTTCAAAGAAATGATTGCTCGTCGTCCAGAAGCAGTGATTGAAATTGCGGTTAAAGGTATGTTGCCAAAAGGTCCATTAGGCCGTGCAATGTTCCGTAAATTAAAAGTGTATGCAGGTAACGAACACAACCACGCAGCACAACAACCACAAGTTTTAGATATCTAATCACGGAGCATAAAAATGACAGCAGCAAATCAAAACTACGGCACAGGTCGCCGCAAAAGCTCTTCAGCTCGTGTATTTATCAAACCGGGCAATGGTAACATTACCATTAACCAACGTTCTTTAGAAGTTTACTTCGGTCGCGAAACAGCTCGTATGATCGTTCGTCAACCATTAGAATTAGTTGAGTTAACAGATAAATTAGACTTATACATCACTGTTAAAGGTGGTGGTATTTCTGGTCAAGCGGGTGCAATCCGTCACGGTATCACTCGTGCATTGATGGAATACGATGAAACTCTTCGTCCAGCATTGCGTGCAGCGGGCTTTGTTACCCGTGATGCTCGTCGTGTTGAACGTAAAAAAGTGGGTTTACACAAAGCACGTCGTCGTCCACAATACTCAAAACGTTAATACGAAAGTATTTACCAGAAAGGCAGGAATTTTCCTGCCTTTTCTTTTTTGCTATAATTCGAGCCTTTCCAAATTTTAAGGATTTCTATGTTAGCCATTATTTCCCCAGCCAAAACCCTTGATTTTGAAACTAAAATTGATGGGTTTGCATTTTCTCAGCCTGAACTAACCGCTTACAGCCAGCAATTAATTGATATTTGTAAACAATTTTCCCCTGCGGAAGTAGCGTCACTGATGTCGATTAGCGACAAATTGGCGAGCCTGAATGTCGCCCGTTTTGCCGAATGGACAATGGAACACAACGAGCAAAATGCAAAACCAGCGTTATTTGCTTTCAAAGGCGATGTTTATACAGGTTTAGAAGCCGAAACCTTAACCAAGGCAGAAATCGACTACGCACAACGCCATTTACGAATGTTATCAGGGCTATATGGGTTATTAAAACCGTTAGATTTAATGCAGCCGTACCGTTTAGAAATGGGAACAAAATTGGCTAACCCGAAAGGCAAAGATTTATATCACTTTTGGGATAACATCATTACCCAACATTTACAGCAAGCCATTGATGAACAAGATGATAATATCTTAGTTAATCTTGCCTCCGATGAATATTTCGGGGCGGTACAAGCGGAGAAATTAACGGCAAAAATCATCAAACCTGTTTTCTTGGACGAAAAGAATGGCAAATATAAAGTGATTAGCTTTTATGCGAAAAAAGCGCGTGGCATGATGGTGAGATTTATGTTGCAGACCCAATCAACCAACGTTGACCAACTGAAAGCCTTTAATTATGGTGGTTATTGGTTTGATGAAACGGCGTCAACGGAAACGGAATTGGTGTTTAAACGTGAGGAACAATAGCGTGACAATGTGTCGTAAAGTTATTTTTTTGCCGTTAGTTTTAACAGGCTGTGTCGTGACTCAACCAGACTTTTTGATACCGGAACAGATAAATTATCAGGGCAAAACCTACGAAAAAGTCACTCATAATCAGCTCGACGAAATGCAGCAATCGCTCTTTTTGCCACAAGACAGCAATAAAAATCCAGAGCAGTGGCAGCAGGGGATTTTATTATTTACCGATAAAAACAGCCAGCAAAAAAGCTTGAACGATAGGGTAGAACTGCGCCAAAACACTTTCGCTAAACAGCCCGATACCAAAGCGAAAGTGGCGGTTGTCGGCGAAGAGCTTCAAAGCGAAGTGTTGTATCCACCGACTGCTCGTTTTAATGATTACCAGCTGGAAGTCAGCCGTGGGCGAAATTCTCAGTGCGGTTACAGTCAAATGCAGCTTGCTGACAAGCGGTCAGTTTCTGCAAAAAATTTGCAAAATCTGACCGCTTACTTGAATGAACTACATCAAATGGCGTTGCAATTTTCGCAATTAGCGTGGCAAATTGAGTGTAAATAATGGAACAACAATATACCCAATATGTAAAACGGGCGGCGAACTTGGCAGTAATTGTCGCTGCTACCTTGATTATTGCAAAAGCGTTTGCATGGTGGCAGACCGGTTCAATGGCGATTTTGGCAGCAATGACGGACTCGCTCGTGGATTTATTTGCTTCACTGACAAATATGTTGGTGCTACGTTTTGCCTTACAACCTGCCGATGATGATCATACTTTTGGACACGGCAAAGCAGAATCCCTTGCCGCTCTTGCTCAAAGTGCCTTTATTACGGGGTCGGCGGCGTTTTTACTGTTACAAGGTATTCAACGATTAACCGAACCCGAACTCATTCAACGCAGTGATTTAGGGATTGCGATTACTATTTTTTCGATAGTGCTCACGGCGGCATTGGTATGGTATCAAAAGCGCGTGGTGAAACTTACCCAAAGCCCGGCGATTGAAGCGGATTCTTTGCATTATCAAACGGATCTCTATATGAATGCGGCGATTCTTGTGGCGATGATTCTAAATATCTACGGTGTGGTTTATGCCGATGCGCTGTTTGCCATCGGGATTGCCCTGTATATTCTGTTTAATGCTGCAAAAATGTGTTGGGAAGCGGTGCAATCCTTGTTGGATAAAGCATTACCCCAAGAAGAAGTCGATCAAATTTGGGCGATTGCTTTGCAACACCCACGCATTATCGGTATACATGATGTGAAGACTCGCCGTGCAGGTGCGATTCGCTTTATTCAGCTACATTTAGAACTGGACGATCATCTGCCTTTAGTTGTCGCACACGACATTACCGACAGTCTTGAACAAAAAATATTGGCAGCATTTCCCCATTCGGAAGTGATTATCCACCAAGAGCCGACGACGATTGTAAAACAGGAAAAACAGTAAATAAAAAGTAGGGTGCGTGTAAACGCACCGTAGATAGTTGATAAAGTTATTTTGTGAGTTTTTATCTCTCACTTTGCTTTTACTTCTGCCAAATCTCCCCTAACCCCTCTTTGCTAAAGAGGGGGATCAGATCGAAGGAAATTTTAGTTCATCTGGAAAATTCAACATCATTTTGAAGAACTTCGATCTTTTAATTTACCACAGGGCAAATTCCCCTCTTTAGCAAAGAGGGGTTAGGGGAGATTTGGCAGACGAATAAACGAAGTGAGGGAATGATGAGAGGGATTTATGTACCAAATCTTAGCCCATTTCAGCTACCAACATTTCGAGCAAGATCCGGTGACATTGATTAATCAAGTGTTAAATCAATGGCTGTATAACGGACAGGTTATCGGGCGAGAAATGGCGGTGACTTATCACCAAACGGAATTTCAAGTCCGTCTTTCCACCCCTGAACAAGATAGCTTGTTGCCGAAAAATAACAGCCCAAAAGTAGATGAAGCCTTAGCCCAAGCGGAAGAAGCCGGTGTGGTTTTTGAGTATTTTGAGCTGATTGGTCGGGATTATCAGGCGGAGGAAACCAGTGACAATCTAAAGCCGAGCTTTCAAATTCTCTACACCACACATTTAGACACTTGCTCACCCATTTACGACGGCGACAGCTTCCGTCCGATCCCGTTATATCGTTTAGGTAATCAGCCGTTAAGCGAACAAGTCTTGAAATGGCAACAAGACTGGCAGGCGTGCGATACCTTGCAAATGAACGGTTCAACTCTTGAACAGCAAGCCTTAGATCAGATTTGCGAGATTCATAGCGACTTGGCTCAACGGGGCAGAGCATTAAGCCGACAGCTTGAACAGCATACAGGCACACCAACCTATTATTATCTCTATCGCTTAGGGCAAAGCCCTGAAATTGAGCATCACCGCCGTTGTCCAAGTTGCAACGGACAGTGGAAATTAGCTCAACCGCTGCACGAGATTTTCCATTTTAAATGCGACCAATGCCGTTTGGTTTCCAATTTAAGTTGGGAAGTGATGTAACAAGCGGTATGATTTGAAGCAAAATTTGCAAAATGCTATGCGGATCACACCGCTTGATGAGATAAACATAGCATTTGGCTATACCTCATGCGTAAATTTACTTGAAAACCGTTAAAGAGTACTTTTATGCTTAGTGTGTTTTTTATTTGGAGGATCTATGGTCATTTTTAATTTAGTCGTGTTTGTCGGCTTTTTAGCCCTGCTGGCGGCAATTTTCAAACAAACTCAAAAATTAGGGCGTACCGTTTTTATCGGGTTGTTATTGGGCTTGGCAAGCGGTGCAATTTTGCAATTTTTTTACGAAAAACCGATTATTGACGCTACGCTGGACTGGGTCAATTTAGTGGGGAACGGCTATGTCCGATTATTGCAAATGATCGTGATGCCGTTAGTCTTTATCTCCATTTTATCGGCGATTACCCGTTTAAATGAAGCCGGTTCGCTAGGTAAAATCAGTTTTAGCGTGTTATCCGTATTATTAATCACCACGGCGATTGCGGCGGCTATCGGTATCGCCATGGTTTATCTGTTTGATCTTTCGGCGGAAGGATTGGTTGCAGGCGAACGTGAATTAGCGGCTCAGGCGAAAGTGGACGGGCGCGTAGAACAGGTCAGTCATTTGACCGTACCGGCAATGTTATTGTCATTTATTCCACGTAATCCGTTTGCCGAATTAACCGGTGCGAATCCGACATCGATTATCAGTGTCGTGATCTTTTCTGCGTTTTTAGGTGTTGCCGCATTGAGTCTGGCGAAAGAAGATAAGGCACTGGGCGATCGTATCGCGCAAGGCGTAGACACATTGAATAAGCTGGTGATGCGTTTGGTGCATTTTGTCATCCGTTTAACGCCTTACGGTGTATTTGCGTTGATGATCAAAATGGGCGCCACGTCACAATGGGCGGATATTGTGAATTTGGGGAATTTTATTTTGGCCTCCTATGCGGCGATTATTTTGATGTTTATTGTGCACGGGGTATTACTTGCCTTGGTGAAGGTGAATCCGTTGGATTATTACAAAAAAGTCATGCCGACCTTAAGTTTCGCATTCAGCTCCCGTTCGAGTGCAGCGACGTTGCCGTTGAATATCGAAACGCAAACGAATAAATTGGGTAATCACAGTGTGATTGCCAATTTCTCCGCTACATTCGGTGCGACGATCGGACAAAACGGCTGTGCGGGTATTTATCCGGCAATGTTAGCGGTGATGGTTGCGCCGACCGTCGGCGTGGATCCGTTCAGCGTACAATATATTGCGACCTTGATTTTAATTGTGGCGATTTCATCTTTCGGTATTGCCGGTGTCGGAGGCGGTGCAACCTTTGCGGCAATTGTCGTGTTGTCCGCCTTAGATTTACCGCTTGCACTGGTCGGTTTGTTGATCTCAATCGAACCGCTCATTGACATGGGGCGAACCGCCTTGAACGTAAACGGTGCAATGGTGGCGGGTACGATGACAAATCAATTATTGAAAGCTCACCACGAAAAGTAATTTGCAAAATAATGACATGAAACCACCGCTTGTTATTCACAAGCGGTGGTTTTTTCATGTCTCGTATCCCTATTTTATTTTCGGCGTAATGCTATAATCGCCGCGTCATTATTTATTTACGGAGAAACCTATGTTTGTGCCTTCTGTGTTGAATAAAGCATGGTTGCAACTGAAATTATTGTCCGTTCAAAGACCGCTTGAGCTGATATTGTTAGCCGGAGTCGGTGTGTTGAGTCTTTCTTCTTCATACGGACTTGACGATATATATTTAGGGTTTTTGTTATTTGTTCCGATTATTTTCGCTATTTTTTATTTATTACGACGCCAAACGTGGTGTTATTGGCTGTCTCCGTTTGTTATGGCGGCGGTGTTATATTGGTTGTTTCAACATTACGGCGGTGATTTTTTCTTTTATGAACAAACACCGGAATATTGGGGAGCATTATGTATTGCGTTGATTTGGTTTTTATCTGAAGGTTGGCATAAAGATAACCGCCGATATGTTTTCTCCGTCATCGAAAAAAGCCTTAATTTGCTGATTTTTTCACCGTTTATGGGTTACCTCTGCTTTATGGCTGTCATGGGAATCATTTGGAGTGTTGATTATTTGTTCAATCTTCAGTTGCCGTTCGGAGATATTTGGGGGAGAGGATTCGCCTTTACCTTTTTTTGCGTCATACCGCTGTTTTTCCTGTTGATCGAACAAAATCAGCTACAACGACAAGGAACGCTCCACCATTTGGTTGAAGTGATCATTAACGTGATTTTATCGCCGGCATTGATCATTTACAGCCTGATTCTTTACGCCTATCTGGCGATGATTCTGTTTACCGCCGAATTACCGCGCGGAAATGTGTCTTGGATGGTGTTGCCTTATCTGTTTGCCGCAATCGGGTTGTCCGCATTACAGGCGATATTGCAAAAACCTCGTTGGCAGCGTTTCTACCGCGTGCTGCCTTATATTTTATTGGCGCCGCTAGTGTTACTGTGGCTGGGGATTGTTGAACGGATTTCAACGTATTCGTTTACAACTATGCGGGTATATTTGTCGGCCGTTGCGGTGACGGTCACGCTGTTCTGTCTGCTGAGTTTATCGAAAACGCGGTTGCAATACCGTTATTTGGCATTTATCGGTATTGCCGTTATTTTTATCACCACTTATATCATTAATCCGAAAAAGATTGAATTTGACAGCCAATCCGTACGTTTGGAGCAAGACTTGGCGGCATTAAATATGTTGGATAGCGCAGGTAAGATCAAACCGCACAATGAGTTGGTTAAAATGTATGGTCAAGCCACAGATGTGGAGAAGGCGAAAGTCAATTCGCTTTCCGTGTTAGCTTTTCGCCTGTATAAATGGGATGCTACAATTGCGACGAAATACGGTGAAAGTGAGTTTACCGATTTTATGCGTTCTTCTTATCATGCCGAAATAGAGCATGACACCGAACATCATCGTGATTTCAAGGCGGATATGCGGACAATCGATCCGAAGGGATATCAACGTATTACCGTGTTCAATTTTGATCACTATATCACTCGAATTTCGGCGGATAATAAAATTCTTCCGCAAGAACAAATTTCAACGGAATTGAACGTCACTTTTGACGGCAATCAGTTTATTCGCCACGTTTTACAGAAAAACGGTTTTGAATTGAATAAGGAATATAGCCAAGAACAGCTGGATGTACTTCGCGAACAATTTACACAAGCGGATATACCGGAAGGGCGTTTGTTGTTCAGCCGATTCGTCATGTCTTTTGATGAAGAACAGGGTTACCTTTTTGATGAGGCGGCGATCATCATGTTTTTAGAAAAGTGATGGGAAATCCCTTGTGTAGTCGGATCAAGCGGTCTGATTCATCGGATTTTTTGCAAAAAACAGGCATCGTCGGATGCCTGTTTTCTTTTTAAACAATTTTAGAAATTCGCATTACGCGGTGCGCGTGGGAATGGAATGACCTCACGAATATTCTGTAAACCGGTGACATAGACGATTAAACGCTCAAAGCCTAAACCAAAGCCTGAGTGCGGCACAGTACCATAACGGCGTAAATCACGATACCACCAGTAATCTTCCGGGTTTAAGCCCATTTCTACCATACGTTTATCTAACACCTCTAAACGCTCTTCACGTTGTGAACCACCGATGATTTCACCGATTCCCGGCGCTAATACGTCCATTGCCGCTACGGTTTTACCGTCATCATTTAAACGCATATAGAACGCTTTAATATCTTTTGGATAGTTTTTCACGACTACTGGAGATTTAAAGTATTCTTCTGCAAGGAAACGTTCGTGTTCAGAAGAGAGATCGATACCCCATTCAACCGGGAACTCAAAGTTTTTACCTGATTTTAATAACACTTCAATCGCGTCGGTATAGTCAATTTGAGCGAAGTCTGAATTAATAAAGTTCTCTAAACGGCTGATGACCGTGTTATCAACATGTTTTTCAAAGAATTTTAAGTCATCTTTACGTTCTTCAAGTACTGCACGGAACACATATTTCAACATATCTTCAGCCAGTTTTGCATTATCCGCTAAGGTTGCAAACGCAAATTCAGGCTCAACCATCCAGAATTCCGCTAAGTGACGGGTGGTGTTTGAGTTTTCTGCACGGAATGTCGGACCGAACGTATAGACTTTGCTTAATGCACAGGCATAGGTTTCGCCGTTTAATTGACCGGATACGGTTAAGAAAGATTCACGACCGAAGAAATCCTGGCTGAAATCGACTTTACCGTCTTCACCACGCGGTAAGTTTTCTAAATCTAAGGTCGAAACACGGAACATTTCACCCGCACCTTCTGTATCTGATGCGGTGATTAACGGCGTTGCAACCCAATAGAAACCTTGTACGTGGAAGAAACGGTGAATGGCTTGTGCTAAACAGTGACGCACACGTGCTACCGCCCCGATTAAGTTAGTACGAGGACGTAAGTGAGCGACTTCACGTAAGTATTCAATAGAGTGGCGTTTTGCTGCCATCGGATAAGTATCCGGATCTTCAACCCAACCCACGACTTCAACAGATTTTGCTTGTAATTCAACCGCTTGTCCTTCGGCTGGCGATTCAACAATCACACCAGTGACAATCACAGAACAGCCTGCAGTTAAACGTAATACTTCATCTTGATAATTGCTTAAATCGTTATTGATAATAGCTTGAATCGGATCGAAACAAGAACCGTCATACACGGCTAAAAATGATAAACCCGCTTTTGAGTCGCGGCGAGTGCGTACCCAACCACGCACAGCAACTTCTTCCCCTACGGCAACTTTGCCGGAAAGAATTTCTGAAATTGTTGGAAATTTAGACATATTTACCTCAATTTTATTGAATTCATTAAATTTTTAGAAAAAAACGCTTGGCATTCTACTAGAAAAGACAAGGGAAGATAAGGAAATTCTGTTTTTTTCTGTTTGAAATGACAAAATGAATAGGCTGTCGTCAATAATAATTGACGGAGAAAATTCTTTTTGACTAAAAAAATGTTAAACTTTGGTGAATTAATTTATTCATTATTTATCAAAAGGCGTTTCGTTATGCAATCGGACAACCATTTGCCGCGTGAATTTGCGGCTATCGACTTAGGATCAAACAGTTTTCATATGATTGTCGCTCGTATTGTGAACGGAACCATTCAGGTGCTTTCCCGCATTAAACGCCGTGTACGTTTGGCGGAGGGATTGGATGAAGACCGAATATTAAGCCAAGAGGCGATTGAACGCGGCGTAGCGTGTTTGGCGTTGTTTGCTAAACGGCTGCAAGGGTTTGAACCCGATAATGTCAAAGTGGTGGGAACCTATACGTTACGCCGAGCGTTGAATAATCAAGCTTTCTTGGATCAAGCCAAAGCGGTTTTTCCTTATCCTATTCATATTATTACCGGGCAAGAAGAGGCGCGGTTGATCTATTCGGGCGTGAGTCATACGCAACCGGAAAAAGGGCGAAAGTTTGTCGTTGACATCGGGGGCGGTTCAACGGAAATGACGATTGGTGACGGTTTTAAACCGCTACGGGCGGAAAGTCGCCATATGGGGTGTGTCAGTTTTGCGAAGCGTTTTTTTCCACAAGGCGAATTGACAAAAAGTCATTTTGAAGCAGCTTACCAAACGGCAATGGATAAAATTGAAGATTTGGCATGGGAATACCGTGAATTAGGCTGGCAACATGTTTTGGGGTCGTCGGGAACGATCAAAACGGTCAGTAAAGTGTTGATGGCTAACGGTTACCGTGACGGTGTGATCACTGAAGAACGGATTCGGCACATGATTGATAAATGTTTGGCGTTCAATGCGTTGGATGAAGTGAACATTAAGGGATTGATTGAAGAACGGGCGGATGTTTTAGTTCCCGGATTAGCTATATTACTGGCGTTGTTTCATACATTTCATATCCAAAGTATGCGTTATTCGGACGGCGCGTTACGTGAAGGCGTGATGTACGGTTTGGAAAGAAGCTTTCAAGTCGGGGATATTCGTCGGCGTACTGCAGAAGCGTTGGCGGAGCAATTTGATATCGATCAGCAGCAGGCAAATCGAGTGCGAGATACAGCGTTGACACTATTCGATCAAGTCAAAGAGTGGAAAAGCAAACACCAAATCGGCGAATTGCGCTCCATGCTGAAATGGGCAAGTTTACTTCATGAGGTCGGAATATGCATTAATCATAACGGCGTACATCGTCATTCCGCTTATATTATTGCGCATCGTGATTTGCCCGGTTTTGATTATGAGCAGCAACATTTATTGGCAACGTTAATGCGTTACCATCTCAAAAGTTTTAAACGCAGTGATATTAAAGGAATTAATCGCTTTCAACATCGTGATGTGTTGACATTACTGCGACTTTTTCGTCTGGCCGTGTTACTTAACCGTTCCCGACAAGCAACGGTGATGCCTGAAAAATTGTCGTTAGCCATTGCTAATGTCGAATGGACGTTGCAATTTGATGGGGATTTTTTAGTACAGAATCCGTTGGTTTCGGCGGATTTGGATGAAGAAAGAAAAGTGCTTTTAGCCTTAAATTTACCTTTAAACATCCTTGGGTAGTCTATTTATTGCTCAATAAAAGCCACGATAAAAGTGGTTTTTTTATTTTCTTTTAACAAAATTTTGATCTACTTCTCATTTTTTTTGTTTATTCCTTGTTATTCCGATCAGAAATCTTTACCCTATGGAGCATATCTTCTTTTAGTAATATTTTAAATGGAGCAAATAACTCATAATGGTTGTTTATTCATTCTAGGAGGACTTTTATGTTGTTGGGTGATTTATCTCGTGAGGACTATGCACATTCGCTTCCCCCTGTTTTTGCCGGGTTGTGTGCCAAATTAAAAGCATTGGATTTAGTTAATCTGCCGTTAGGCTGGCAAGATTTGGAAGACGGGGTCAGAATGAATGTCATGGAGTTTGAAACCAGTCCCCCGGACGGCAAAAAAGCCGAATTACACCGTAAGTTCATCGATATTCAATTATTGATTTCAGGGGAAGAAATGATTGAGTACGGTTTGAGTTATCCAGATTTAACGCAGTATGACGCATACCGTGAAGAAGATGACTACCAATTGACGGCGGAGATTGAAAATAAAAATACGGTGATCCTATCTCCCAATATGTTTGCGATTTTTTTACCTTATGAACCACATAAACCCGGCAATTCACTCAATAGCGACAAATTATTAAAAAAACTGGTTGTGAAAGTGCCGGTGGAGCGATTAGGAGGCTAACGTATGACTGCCCGCGGAAAAATTCTTGACACAATCGGCGCATTACAAAACAGCTTGACCAAAACGGAGAAAAAGATTGCCAATGCCATTTTGGCGCAGCCGGATCTGCTAAGTCAGTGTTCCTTATCTGAAGTGGCACATCAGTTGGATGTCGGTGAAGCCACCTTTATTCGCTTTTGCCGGACATTGGGATTTAAAGGATACACGGATTTCAAGTTGGACTTAGCCATTGAATTGGCGACCCAAGAAAAAGAGAGCAGTGTCCTGCTGGATACGGATGTCTCGGAAACAGATACCCCGAGAGAAATTGCAATTAAATTGCAAACAACTCTCAACAATGTGATTACCGAAACCATTAATTTATTAGACTTTAATGAGCTTGAAAAAGTGGTGGCGGAGTTGCGTAAAGCAAAACGTATTTTTCTCTTTGGTGTCGGTTCTTCGGGCATTACTGCAGAAGATGCCAAACACAAATTAATGCGTATCGGTTTACAAACGGATGCAGTAACGAATAATCACTTTATGTATATGCAGGCAGCATTATTGAAAAAAGGGGATGTCGTTATCGGTATAAGCCATTCGGGATATTCCGAGGAAACCACCAAGGCGTTGCACATCGCCCGTGAAAATGATGCGATAACGGTGGCAATTACCCATAATTTACGTTCACCGATTACCAATGAGGCGGATTATGTACTCATTAACGGTAACCGCCAAGGGCATATGCAAGGAGATTCAATCGGTACCAAAATGACCCAGCTTTTCGTGTTGGATTTAATTTATGCGATGCTGGTTAAAGCAGAACCTGAAAAAGCCGTTCAACAAAAACAAAAAACGCTAAATGTCATTTTGGAACAACGGCTTAAATAGTTTACAAGCGGTCAGTTTGGCAAATAATTTTACCAAATTGTCCGCTTCTTTCTTACCTATCACTTTATAAAAGGACACAAAATGAAAAATTTAAAAGGTATCTTCAGTGCATTATTAGTCTCGTTTAACGCAGACGGCACAATCAACGAAAAAGGTTTACGCCAAATTATCCGCTACAATATCGACAAAATGAAAGTTGATGGTCTGTATGTCGGCGGTTCAACCGGTGAAAACTTTATGCTTTCAACGGAAGAGAAGAAAGAAATCTTCCGCATTGCAAAAGACGAAGCGAAAGATGAGATTGCATTAATCGCTCAAGTGGGTAGCGTTAACTTAAAAGAAGCGGTGGAACTTGGTAAATATGCAACCGAATTAGGCTATGACAGCTTATCTGCGGTAACGCCGTTCTACTACAAATTCAGCTTCGCAGAAATCAAAAACTTCTACGAAACGATTATTCGTGAAACAGGCAACAAAATGATCGTTTACTCTATCCCATTCTTAACAGGGGTAAACATCGGTGTTTCACAATTTGCAGAACTGTTCCAAAATGAAAAAATCATCGGTGTGAAATTCACCGCAGGCGATTTCTACCTGTTAGAACGTTTACGCAAAGCGTTCCCGAACCACTTAATTTACGCAGGTTTTGATGAAATGATGTTACCGGCAACCGTATTAGGGGTGGACGGTGCAATCGGCAGTACCTTCAACGTCAACGGTATCCGAGCTCGTCAAATTTTTGAATTGGCACAGCAAGGCAAAGTCAAAGAAGCGCTTGAAATTCAAAATGTGACCAACGATTTAATCGAAGGCATTTTGGGCAATGGTTTATATCAAACCATCAAAGGTTTATTGGAAGAAGAAGGCGTACAAGCAGGTTACTGCCGTGAACCAATGACGAAAGAGTTGAATGCACAACAAAAAGCGGTTGTGAAAGAATTAAAAGCGAAATATCTTTCTTAATTTGAATTAGTATAAGAAAAAGGCTGTTGGTTGATCTGACCACAGCCTTTTTAGTTAGTATATTTGCAAATTTTTCACAAAATCCCACCGCTTGTTAAGCTAGTTTTGTAATAGCCCAATCTAACCCCGGATAAAAATCGTCCGTGAGATAAGGTTTGAGTTTTTGTAGATTTTCAACAATAACAGCTTTATCCGGGTGGCAAAGGTTAATATGCCCCAATTTTCTGCCTGCTCGAACTTCTTTTCCATACCAATGTAGTTGGCTAAATGGAATACCTAACCATTCATTATGATGTTCGATCCCAATAAGGTTCACCATCACACTTGGTGCAATCGGTTTCAATTCGGGAGTTGGTAAATCAAGTAATGCACGCAAATGTAATTCAAATTGACTGATTGAACAGCCCAACTGCGTCCAATGTCCGCTGTTGTGTACTCGCGGTGCGAGTTCATTAATCAGCAGTTTTTCGCCTACCACAAAACACTCCATTGCCATTACGCCCACATAATTGAGTTCGTGCATAATCGCAGAGAGCATTTGTTCCGCTTGTTGTTGGAACGTTTGTTGATGGGGGAGTGTTATATCCATTACACTGTAACGTAAAATACCATTTTGTTGTAAATTGTGGGTCACAGGGTAGAAGCGAGTTTCGCCATTACGGAACCTTGCACCCACTAAGGAAACTTCTCCGTCAAAGGGAATAAATTTTTCTGCAATCACGTCACCAAACAAATCAGGGGTAATTTGCTCGACATTATCTTTGGTGACAATCCACTGTCCACGTCCGTCATAACCACCCGTACGACGTTTTACCACCACTTTTTCGCCAATGTTTTCAAAGACTTGTTGCCATTGCTCAGGAGAATTTAATAACTGCCAAGGCGATGTAGCGAGATTGAGATGATCGAGCAGTGATTTTTGGGTAAAACGGTCGGCGAGTTGTCCGAAAACGGAAAGATTGACAAAGTTTTTGTGGTTGCTTAATAAATTTGTTAAGGGGGTTTCTGCCCAACGCTCAATTTCAGCGGTAATTAAACTGTTTTCGGCAATATTAAAAATGGGATCGTCAAAAGCGAGCGGCTGAACCTCAATATCTAACGGCATACCGGCATAACGTAACATTCTGCCAAGTTGCCCGTTACCAAGAACATAAATAGGGGGGGTAGAGTGTGCTTTTTTGCATAGTTATCCTTATAGTAACTTTAAGAAATTTGTGTAGGGGCGGGGTTTATCCCCGCCCCTACGAAAAAATCAAATATTTATGCAAGTGTACCAATTATTTAAAAATATTCCGCCAAAGGTTTATTTAATGTTTGATTGAGCAAAACCATTAACTTAATGCGTGCTTTCTGTCCGCTTAACCCTTGGGTGAAAATGACCCCTTGTTGTTTCAGTTGCTTACCGCCACCGAGATAATCATACACATCTTGTGTAATGCCGTTAAACGCGCGGGAAACTAATACCACAGGGATATTTGCATTTAATAGCGCGGAAATCCCTGCTAGACAAGATGGCGGTAGGTTTCCTGCCCCTAAGGCTTCAACCACCACACCGTCACAACGGCTTTGAGCAAGTTGTTCAAGTAGGAAGCTATCCATTCCGACATAGGATTTTATCAGCTGAATGTTCGATTTTTCCAAACGATCAATCGGAAAGCGTTCGTAAGCGGTCAGATGTTGGAAATAAATTGCACGGTTTTTCGTGACTAAGCCACAAGGTCCAAAAGTTGGCGTTTGGAAGGTTGCCACGTTAGTGGTATGGGTTTTGGTCACAAATTTGGCGTTATGAATTTCATCATTCATTACCACCAAAACCCCTTTATTGTGGCTTTCATCACTTAACGCGACCAAAATGGCACTTTGTAGGTTAATTAAACCGTCAGAACCTAATTCGTTGCTCGAGCGCATTGCCCCTGTGATGGCAACGGGAACATTCACTTTTAACGCTAAATCAAGGAAATAAGCGGTTTCTTCCAAGGTATCCGTACCGTGTGTAATTACAATGCCATCATAACCTTCGGTTAACACAGCCTGTTCGATCCGATCTTTTAGCAACTGCCAATGTGCCAAGGTAATATGGGGCGAAGGGACGTGTAAAATCGCTTCTTGATAAAGTTGAGCCGGGTGGTTGAGTTTAGCTAACGCCGTTAAAAGTGGGTTTTGCGCCGAAGGCGACACTTTGCCGTCTTCGCCTTCGCTCATTGAAATGGTTCCACCCGTGTGGAGAATTAATAATTTTTTACTCATCTAAATTCGTGGGTCTGGATTGTCTAACACAGATTGTGTCTGTGCATTACGGAAAGAACGCAATTTTAGTGCAATTTCAGGGTGAAATGCACCTAAAATTTGTGCCGCTAATAATCCTGCATTTGCCGCCCCAGCCGGACCGATAGCAAGAGTGCCGACAGGAATACCTTTCGGCATTTGAACGATAGAGTAAAGGCTATCAACCCCACTTAACATTGAACTTTTTACTGGTACGCCTAACACGGGAACAATCGTTTTAGCGGCAATCATACCGGGTAAATGTGCCGCACCGCCGGCGCCGGCGATAATCACTTTGTAGCCTTTTTGTTCTGCGGTTTCGGCAAATTCAAACAGTTTGTCGGGGGTACGGTGAGCGGAAACGACCTCAACATGATAAGGAATGTTAAATTGATCGAGAATTTGGGTCGCTTCGGACATGGTTGCCCAATCGCTTTTTGACCCCATTACAATGGCAATTTCAATTTGTGTGGTTGTCATGTTACACCTTTTATTCTGTGTTGATACAAGCGGTGCGAAGTCTATCACAAAACGCAAACGGTTGCTTATGAAAAGTTCTGTGATACGGCTAACATTTTGAGCCTTGAAAAATAGACAAAATCGGCAGTTTTTGTTATGGTGGATTCAAATTTGTCTACAAATTTCCAACATTTTTTTATAATTTATAAAAATTTATTGGAAATCAATATGATAGGTTATTAGCTAAAGTACATCGGTTAAATATAACCGGTGTGTTTTCTGTGTTTTTATTGATCTAAAACAAAATAAAAACCGGCTTTTTGGCTAAAGTTTCATCGGTTAGCAAAATTGTAACAATTTTGTAATGTATTTTTCACCAAACATAAAAAGGAAAAGACTATGTCAGAAATGTTGGCCCATGACGTAGATCCATTCGAAACACAAGAATGGTTGGATTCGGTTAATTCTCTTGTTAAAGAGGAAGGTGCGGAGCGTGCACAATTTATTATTCAACAAGTGATGCAACATGCTCGCACTCAAGGAGTAAGCCTTCCGTCAGGTGTCACGACGGATTATGTTAACACGATTCCGGTTTCAGAGCAGCCTGTTTACCCGGGTAATAAAGAGATTGAGCGTCGTATTCGTTCCGCCGTACGTTGGAATGCGATTGCGATGGTGTTGCGTAGTCAGAAGAAAGATTTGGATCTAGGTGGTCACATTTCAACCTTCCAATCCGCTGCCACCATGTATGAAGTGTGCTTTAACCACTTCTTCAAAGCGGCAACGGATAAAGACGGTGGTGACTTGGTTTATACTCAAGGTCACGCTGCGCCGGGTATCTATGCACGTTCTTTCCTAGAAGGTCGTTTAACAGCAGAGCAATTAGATAACTTCCGTCAAGAAGCCTTTGCAGACGGTTTATCTTCTTACCCTCACCCGAAATTAATGCCTGAATACTGGCAATTCTCTACGGTATCTATGGGTTTAGGTCCGGTCAATGCGATTTATCAAGCACGTTTCTTAAAATATTTAAATAACCGTGGCATTAAAGATACCTCCGGTCAAACCGTATATGCTTTCTTAGGTGACGGTGAAATGGACGAGATCGAATCTAAAAGTGCATTAACCGTTGCGGGTCGTGAGAAATTAGACAACTTGATTTTCGTTATTAGCTGTAACTTGCAACGTTTAGACGGCCCGGTAAACGGTAACGGTAAAATTGTTCAAGAGCTAGAAGGTTTATTCACAGGTGCCGGTTGGGAAGTGATCAAAGTCTTATGGGGAAGCAACTGGGATAAATTATTCGCTAAAGATACGTCAGGAAAATTGGCACAATTAATGATGGAAGTGGTTGATGGTGACTACTTAACCTTCAAATCTAAAGACGGCGCTTATGTGCGTGAACACTTCTTCGGTCGTTTCCCTGAAACTGCCGCATTAGTAGCAGATATGACTGATGATGAAATTTGGCACTTACGTCGTGGTGCGCACGATTCAGAGAAAATGTATGCTGCATTTGAGCGTGCGAAACGTTCAAATAAACCGGTGGTTATCTTAGCGCACCAAGTAAAAGGCTATAAAATTCCTGAAGCGGAAAGTAAAAACACCGCTCACCAATCGAAAAAAATGTCATTAGATAGCTTAAAAGGCTTCCGTGACTATTTCCACTTACCATTAACGGACGAACAAGTAGAAAATTTAGAATATGTAACTTTCCCGGAAGGTTCAGAAGAGTACAACTACTTACACGGTCGTCGTAAAGAGTTAAACGGTTATTTACCGGCGCGTAAACCGAAATTCACCGTAGAGTATAAAGTTCCTGCATTGGAAGAATTCCAAGCATTATTAGATGCACAACCGCGTGGCATTTCAACCACAATGGCATTCTCTCGTGTATTAAATATCTTATTAAAAGATAAAAATATCGGTCAAACCATCGTGCCAATCATTGCGGACGAAGCGCGTACATTCGGTATGGAAGGTTTATTCCGTCAAATCGGTATTTATAACCCTCACGGTCAAAACTATGTGCCGTCAGACCGTGATTTAGTGGCTTACTACCGTGAAGCAACAGACGGTCAAGTGTTACAAGAAGGTATTAACGAGTTAGGTGCAACCGCATCTTGGGTTGCCGCAGCAACTTCATACTCCGTGAACAACCAACCGATGATCCCGTTCTTCATCTACTACTCCATGTTCGGCTTCCAACGTGTTGGCGATATGATGTGGTTAGCCGGTGACCAATTAGCACGTGGCTTTATGATCGGTGGTACATCAGGTCGTACAACCTTAAACGGTGAGGGCTTACAACACGAAGACGGTCACAGCCATATTCAAGCCGGTGTTATCCCGAACTGTATCACTTACGATCCGGCATTTGCATTCGAAGTTGCCGTTATCGTTCAAGACGGTATCAACCGTATGTACGGTGAGAAACAAGAAGATGTGTTCTATTACCTTACTACATTAAATGAAATTACCGAACAACCGGCAATGCCTGCAGGCGCGGAAGAAGGTATCCGTAAAGGTTTATACAAATTTGAAACGGTTGAGGGTAAAGGTAAAGGCCACGTTCAATTGTTAAGTTCAGGTGCAATCATGCGTCATGTGCGTGAAGCGGCACAAATCCTTGCAAATGAATATGGTGTAACCGTAGATGTCTTCTCAGCGCCTTCATTCAATGAATTAGCCCGTGAAGGTAACGATGCGGCACGTTGGAACTTCTTACACCCAACGGAAACACCTAGAGTTCCTTATGTCGCACAGGTATTAAAAGATTTACCGACCGTTGCATCAACTGACTATATGAAAGTCTATGCGGATCAAATCCGTGCATTCGTACCAAGCAAACACTATCAAGTGTTAGGTACGG
>NZ_JBGYBX010000055.1:0-130007 GCF_041817755.1 Glaesserella sp.
ACACCTAAAGAGATAAGACCTCATACCAGATATAATTATCGTTTTACGTAAAAAAACAAGTTTAATTATATGCTCTACACATTATATTTACAATAACAAATAAACCCCAAAAAAAATATTCTTTATAAATCATATCAAAAGCCCCCATTAACAAAAACAAAACATTTATTTAATACTTTACACCTTAATGTAATTTAACTTTATTTAATATTATATCATTGAGTTTATTATATAAATAATTTAGCATCTTTATTGAGACAGACGATACTTTGATACTTTTTTACTGTCTACTCTTATGCCTTTAACACCTTTCGACACTTATTATTTGGAAACTTTTTATGAGCAATATCCACTATCGTGCAGACATTGATGGCTTAAGAGCTGTCGCTGTCCTATCCGTTATCCTATTTCACATCAACGCAACATGGCTACCCGGTGGGTTTCTCGGTGTAGATATATTCTTCGTTCTTTCTGGTTATTTAATTACGCGGATTATCAGTAAAGAAATGGATGAAGGATCATTTTCATTTATTGGCTTTTATAAACGAAGGGCTAAGCGCATTCTACCAGTATTTGTATTAATTCTATTTTTTACTACACTTGCCTCTTACTTTTTACTTCTTAAATATGATTTCCTGCAATATTTAAAATCCACCATTGCATCACTTCTGTTCTCCGCCAATCTCTTTTTCGCCCGTAGAGGCGATTATTTTGATATTTCCGCATCGGAAAGACCTTTGCTGCATATTTGGTCCCTATCTGTAGAAGAGCAATTTTATTTTTTCTTCCCGATTCTATTATTGCTTTGTTTTAAATTATTTAAAAATAAAGCGCAATTAATGATTATCGGCTTAATAATTATCAGCTTACTTTCACAATTTTCATCTTTTTTCGGATTAGAAAAATATTATTTATCCCATATTCGGGCTTATGAATTACTTATTGGCTCTCTATTTGCCTTTATTTCGCCCCGAAAAGCGGAAAAAGGCACTCCGTCGCTGTTATTGTTCATTATTATCGTCATGATGTTTATCCCTAAAGACGTATTGCCCGGTAACGGCTATGTTGAACGTTTGATCGTCTGCTTTAGTGTCGGGCTGTTAATCTTATTCGGACATTATAGTGTGCAAAATAAACGGGATATGGCCTATACCTTACTGAGTACGAAGGTGATGGTTGGTATCGGTTTAATTTCTTATTCACTCTATCTATGGCATTGGGCAATTTTATCTTTATTGCGTTATATTTATATGGACAACATTTTGCCATATAATGTCATCATTGTGTCCGTAATCAGCATGTTTATACTGGCCTATTGTTCTTATCGCTTTGTTGAAAACCCTATACGTAAAATACAAAATCTATCTAACAAACAATTTTTAGGCAGTATGTTGGCTTATTTCGCCTTGCTCATTCCCGTCGGAGGACTGACTTATCAAGCATCAAAAGAAGCCGATGCACAGACCCGTTTGATTTGGGATTATACCGATGCATGTCACGATACCGTTTTAGACAGCGGTTGCAAAAAAGGCAATCCCGAAGCTCCCGTTACCATCTTAGTTGCCGGAGATTCCCATGCAGGTCAATATAATCTCTTTATTGACAATGTCGGTAAAAAAGAAGGATGGGCTGCCGATGTCATCTCATCCAATGCGTGTCCGGTCGCTATTGGTTTCAGACTCCCGTTGGATAACCGCCGAGCAGATCGTTGTAACAGCTACATGACCTATGTTGAAAATCATCTCAATAAATACCAAACCGTAATGCTGATAGAGCGCTGGATGATTCATCTGTCTTATCCTGGTTTTCTACAACGGTTTGAAGAAACTCTTCAAACCTTACTGAAAGAAGGAAAGCAGGTTTACGTAGTCAAAGATAATCCTATGGCATCTTATCCAATTCTTCGTAAATATATGTTGGCAGAAAAAGGGATACATATTCATTATCAAACAGAATACCGCAGACAAGAAATTGAAAAAACCGTTCAAGCGAATAACATTGTCAAACAACTTGTTGACAAATATCCTGAAGTTCATTGGGTGGATTTTACCAACCATATACCGGAAGATTTTATGATTGATAATCTTCCTATTTATCGGGATTATGATCACCTGAATCCATACGGTGTAGAAAAATTATCCGAACGATTTATCGCCAAAGATACGCTGATACGAATCCAGTAACATTCCAACGCCTGACACCCTCAGGCGTTTTTTATTGCGGAGCATTCTTTTCGTTTTAAAACGATCCTAACGTAAATCGTACAAAGTGATCTATAAGATTCATGGAAAAAACGCTATAATCCTTCCATTTTCCACCGCCTCGATAACGAGTATCAAGCGGTAAGATTGTGCAAATTTTTTGCAAAAGGAGGTTATATGAAAAAAGAAGAAATCGGACATCATTTTCTCGCCCGTTTAGGTAAAACGCGTTTACGTCCGGGTGGAAAACTGGCGACGGATTGGTTGATTGCCAACGGTGATTTCAAACAAAATAAAAAAGTGCTTGAAGTTGCTTGTAATATGGGAACAACCGCAATAGAAATTGCCAAACAATTCGGCTGCCAAGTCATCGGTATTGATTTGGATGAAGCAGCGCTGGAAAAAGCACGTCATCACATTAAAGAAAATAATCTCGACGCACTCGTGCAAGTTCAACGCGCCAATGCAACCAAACTGCCGTTTGACGATAACAGTTTTGATATTGTTATTAATGAAGCGATGCTGACGATGTTACCGAATGAAGCGAAAGAGAAAGCCATTCGTGAATATTGGCGGGTGTTAAAACCAAACGGTTTTTTATTGACGCATGACGTCATGCTGAATACCGATGATGCCGAAGGTGTCATTGCACAACTGCGTGAAGCGATTAACATCACCGTTTCTCCATTGTCAAAACAAGATTGGAAAGAAACGTTTCTCCGATGCGGATTCCGTAACGTGGAAACCTTTAGCGGTGAAATGAGTTTGCTTTCTCCGAAAGGGCTTATTTATGATGAAGGCGTGTTGGGTGCAATGAAAATCGTCGGCAATGCTTTAAAACCGGAAAATCGAGATACGTTCAAAAAAATGTTCCGCACCTTTAATGATCCTGAAAAAAAATTAGGATTTATTGCTGTTTGTAGCCAAAAATAGAACAGGACAATCACTATGTTTGAGTTATTCCAAAATTGGTACAAACAAAAATTTAATGATCCGCAAACCGTGGCACTGCTTGCCATTTTACTCATTGGTTTCGGGATCATTTACTTTTTTAGCCATCTGCTCATGCCTCTGTTGGTGGCGATTGTGTTTGCTTATCTGCTTGAATGGCCGATTCGCTTTCTTAGTGCAAAGCTTAAATTTCCTCGTACACTCAGCTTAGTTATTGTATTGGGCGGATTCATTTCTCTTTCGATTTTCCTTTTTGTCGTGATGTTACCGTCGTTATGGAACCAAGGGGTCACATTCGTAAAAGATTTACCGTCCATGTTTAACCTATTGAATGCTTGGTTGGAAGCCTTACCAGAACACTATCCCGAAGTAATCGATTATGCCATGTTGGACTCACTGATGAATTCACTAAAAACCCGTATTTTAGGTTTCAGTGATTCACTGCTAGCGTTTTCTCTCAATTCGTTAGTTAGCTTGGTCGGATTAGGTATTTATGCGTTTTTGGTTCCGTTGATGGTGTTTTTCTTATTAAAAGACAAAGCGCTTTTTATTCGCTCTACCGTCAAATTTATGCCTAAAAACCGTCGGTTAGCCGCACGTGTTTGGGGCGAAATGCAGCAACAAATTGCCAATTACATTCGCGGTAAATTCTTAGAAATATTCATCGTCGGGATCGCCACCTATGCGATTTTTCTGTTCTTTGATTTACGTTATCCGCTACTGCTTTCCGTTGCGGTTGGTCTGTCCGTATTGATTCCGTATATAGGCGCAGTATTGGTGACAATCCCGGTTGCTTTAGTCGCCTTATTCCAATTCGGATTATCCTCCGATTTTTATTATTTATTACTGGCGTTTGTCATTAGCCAATTATTGGACGGCAACATCGTCGTGCCGTTTTTATTTTCCGAAGCCGTGAACTTACACCCGCTCACCATTATTGTTGCCGTGATTATTTTCGGCGGATTATGGGGTTTTTGGGGTGTCTTCTTTGCCATTCCGTTAGCCACATTAGTTAAAGCGGTCCTTAATGCGCTACCGTCTACGAATACCGAAGAAGAATCACACGTACAGTAAACTCGTTTTATAGAGGCTTTTGACACTCATGGTTACACAAGAACTATCCCCTCGTCATCCGAATTTAAGTCAATTGGATAAAGTCGTTGCGATTGGCGGCGGACACGGTTTAGGCAGAATACTGTCCGCGCTCTCTTTTTTGCGCGGGCGGCTAACCGGTGTTGTCGCAACGACGGATAACGGCGGATCGACCGGGCGAATCCGCATGCAACACGGCGGTATTGCTTGGGGGGATCTGCGTAATTGTCTCACTCAAATTACCGTCAAGCCGACCGTCGCTTCCGCCTTATTTGAATATCGTTTCGGCGGTGACGGTGAATTATCCGGTCACAACTTGGGCAATCTGATTCTAAAAGCGCTGGAAGATATGAAAATCCGCCCGCTTGTCGGATTGGATTTAGTCCGCGACTTACTGCACGTTCGAGTGGGGCTGATGCCGATGTCCGAACATCCGGTACACCTCGCCAGCCATTTAGTGACAGGAGAAACGATTGTCGGTGAAGTCTCTATTGACGCACTGACCGAATTACCGCAACAACTGTTTCTTGAACCCCAAGTACCGGCTACCCCGGAAGTGCTGGAAGAACTACATGGTGCCGATCTCATCATTTTAGGTCCCGGCAGTTTTTTAACCAGTGTGATGCCGAGTTTATTGATCCCCGAAATTGCCGAAGCGATTCATCAGAGCGATGCCAAAGTGATTTATATTGATAATATCGGTAAAGAACACGGCATTGCCGGCACACTGTCGCTGAATCATCGTGTGATGTGGTTGGAACGGGCTATCGGTCCTCAACGTTTAGACGGCATCATTACACTGCCGTCGGAGACCGTTAGGCTTCCAAGCTATATCACCGTACTCCGCCAAGATCTCAGTGCCGATGATGTAACCTACCGCCACGATCGTTATAAGCTCAGCAAAGCGATTAACGATATCATGGCATTATTTTAGGCTTGCAAGCGGTCAGTTTTACGTATAAATTTGCACACTTTTATTTTCCCCGTTTCTAAGGATATTTTGTGCGCGTCACCGATTTCCATTTTGATTTACCCGACGAACTGATTGCCCGCTACCCGACACCGCAACGAACGGCAAGCCGGTTGCTTTACCTCAATGGTGCAAGCGGCGAATTTCAGGATCAACGTTTCTGTGATTTACTCTCCCATATCAATCCGGGAGACTTACTCATTTTCAATAATACCCGCGTCATTCCCGCCCGCTTATACGGACGAAAAGCCAGCGGCGGAAAATTAGAAGTATTAGTCGAACGGGTATTAGATGCTCATCGCTGTTTAGCGCATATTCGTGCCTCGAAAGCACCGAAAGAAGGAACAACAATTATCCTTGGCGAAGATAAACTTGGTGCAGGTAACGGATTTCACGCCACGATGATTGCCCGTCACGATGCCTTATTCGAACTACAATTTAATGCGAAACAACCGTTATTCGAACTATTGCAACAAGCCGGTCACATGCCTCTGCCGCCTTACATTGATCGACCTGACGAAGATGCCGATCAAGAACGTTATCAAACCGTTTACAGTAAAGTGCTCGGAGCGGTTGCGGCTCCGACGGCGGGACTGCATTTCGATAACCAAATATTACAGCGACTTCAGGAAAAAGGTGTGAATACCGCGTTTGTGACGTTACATGTCGGTGCCGGTACTTTCCAACCGGTACGGGTCGACACGCTTGAAGAGCACAAAATGCATGCGGAATACGCCGAAGTCAGTCAAGACGTTGTCGATAAAATTATCGCCACCAAAGCGCAAGGGAAACGCGTAATTTGCGTCGGCACAACCTCCGTCCGTTCGATTGAAAGTGCTGCGCAAGCGGCTGAAGCAGAAGGTAAATTGATTATCCCGTTTTATTCGGATACCGCTATTTTTCTGTATCCCGGCAAGACGTTTCGCATCGTCGATGCCTTATTAACCAATTTCCACCTGCCCGAGTCCACGTTAATTATGCTGGTCTCTGCCTTTGCCGGTTATCACCATTGTATGCAGGCTTATCGACATGCGGTTGAAGCCCAATACCGCTTTTTCAGTTACGGGGATGCGATGTTTATCACCAAAAATCCTCATGCATTAGACGATCTTCCTTAAATGTCGACGGCGCAAGAACAATATCTCAATACTTGCGCCTTGGCTACCTCCCCAAATACTCGCTATACCAACTGCTCCACTTATCCCTTGCGGTTGTAATACGGTAATGATCTCGGTAAAAAGCGACCTTGATCATCCCTACCTGTGCGGTATTCAAGACAGTAGAATCATAATTCAGCAAGCGCTCCACAACTTGCCGGTTCGGATGCTTCCAAGGATTCCAACGTCCCGCCGAAATCATTGCATAATTCGGTCGGGTATGGGCAAGTAATGTTTGACTTGTACTGGTTTGACTACCGTGATGACCGACTTGCAGAAAATCGATTGTCCCGATCTGCCTTGCGTATTGCCGTTCCTCCGCCACACCACTGTCTCCCGTGAACAACACACGAGATTGGCCAATTTCAACCAATAATACGCATGAATCTTCATTTTTAGCGTGCGGTACCGTTTGGTTCGGGTAAACGGCCCGAACCTCTATTTCTCCGAATTGCCACCATTTACCGGCCACACAAGGCTCAAATGCGTGGTGGTTATCGCTATTTTGTCCCGATAACATTAATTTTGCCTGCGGATAATGTGTTAATAACGCTTTTGTACCACCGGCGTGATCGTTGTCATCATGACTGATAAATATTGCCTCAACCTCAATTCCTTCCCGCTTTAAATAGGGCAGAATCTCCATGTCCGCCATGCTTCCGCCCACCCAACTCGCTCCGGTATCGTAAAAAACCGCCCTTTTCTGACCGCTTGTTTGATAAACCAATGCCATTGCCAAGCCTTGTCCGACATCAAAATTCACCCATTCGACCAAAGGAGGCGGAGAGAACAGGCGAACCGCAGCATATGCCCGATTGCACAATAGAAAAACGATAACCGCATATCCCCAATAACGCCACGGTTTATGATTGAGCTTGAGATAAAGACAGGTTAACACCAATACATTAATCGTGAGCAATTGCCATTGTTGTTGAGAGGAAAGATCAATCCAATACGGCGCCAACGGTTCAAGCAAAGCCAGACTCCACTGAATCAGCCAATCCGCCAGTTGCCAAGTTTGAAAGACATTGTTCGTTAATAAACTGATTAAAATAATCGGCACCAATACCAAACTATACAGAGGGACAATCAACAGATTTGCCGGTAACGCCAATAATGATGAACCACCAAAAAACCACAGTTGCACAGGGGTAAACACCAACCAAATCCCGAGTTGTAAATGGATTAGCGGTAACAACAAGCGGTCGGTTACGCCGAATTTTTTGCAAAAATCGAACCGTATCCATTGATGGAAAGGAAAAAACCGGTACCAAAAAATTAAACTCGCAACCGCCAATACCGATAACCAAAAGCTGTCAGATAAGAGTGTGGTCGGATCTAAAATCAACAACAACGCCACGCCGCGCCACCATAATTGCCACGGCGTATAGTGCCGGCGTAAAAATCGGCACAGTAACACCAGACTGATGGCAATTAAGGTTCTCACGGTCGGGATCGCAAAACCCGCTAAAAAACTATAACCGGCAGCAAAAATCCAACCCAGCGTATTTGCAAAATAATGGGCGAAACCGACCGCTTGTATTAGCCGAAAGCGTAGTGCGATCCAATGAAGTAACTTGGCAAACCAAAAGCCGAACAGAAAAGCAAAACCGATATGTAAACCTGAGATGGCGATCAGATGCGCCGTTGTCGTTTGCTGAAATAACGTCCAATGCGATGCGGGTAACCATGCCCGTTCCCCAAATGCCAATGCCAACAACAGCCCTTGTGATGCTAACCGCTCCGTTTGATCTTTCACAAAATAAAGCCACCGTGTTCGTTGCGGTTCTGTTCCTTTCAGTTCCACCCGCTCCGCCCGTTTTACACTGGCGAGTTGTTCAATATGCTGTGCTACATACCAGCGCTGACGATCGAAGTTACCTTGATTTAACCGTCCTGAGATCGGTCTAATATTCAATTCCGCCCGATACTGCGCATGTAATATTAACGGCGTATCGCTCTGCCATGTCAAATAAATCCGCCTCCCGTTCGAGCGTTCGGCAATTGCCGATTGGTATTCTTGCTGTTTGAGAATTTGCGTTACGGTAATGTTATCGACAACCTTTTCGGCAACGACATTATCAAGCACTTGATAAAGATGAAAGATATAGGCGTAGCTTAAGCCGATAATAATGCCTAGCGCGCTGCATAAAGAATCCCGACGTACTATACCGAATATGCCTAATAATACTGCGCCGATGATTGCATAAATCAGCCATTCACCGGGTAAACATAATATCGGCAATAACAGCAACACGATGCTTTGACAGAAACGGTCCAAATTCATAAATTCAGCTATCGATGGATAAGTAGCCGAAGTATGCCGTTTAGTTCAGAATAGGAAAGAAAAGGAGAGTGATTTTTCGACGAGGTTCACAAAAATAACAACGGGGCTGCCAGCCCCGTGATATCCGATTTCAATAACTTATTTATTGTCATCCGCCATACTGACCGCTGCGGTAAACAGCACGTCGGTCGATGAATTCAGCGCTGTTTCCGCCGAATCTTGGATAACCCCGATAATAAAGCCGACACCGATCACTTGTGCGGCAACATCATTCGGAATATTAAACAAACTACAGGCAAGCGGAATCAGTAAGAGCGAACCGCCGGCAACACCTGACGCTCCACACGCACAGATCGATGCGACAAAGCTTAATAAAATTGCCGTCCAAAGATCCGGTGTAATTCCTTGCGTATATGCCGCCGCTAAAGTTAATACGGTAATGGTAATCGCCGCACCTGCCATATTAATAGTTGCACCGAGCGGAATAGAAACGGAATAAATTTCCTCTTTTAGACCTAGACGTTTCGCTAATCCCATATTCACCGGAATATTCGCGGCAGAACTACGGGTAAAGAACGCCGTGACACCGCTTTCACGCAGACAAGTGAATGTGAGCGGATACGGATTACGGCGTAATTTCCAATACACCAATAACGGATTAAGAATGAAGGCTACAATCGCCATCGCACCGAGTAATACGCCGAGCAAGCGTGCATAATCTTGAAATGCATCAAGACCGTTCGTCGCCACGGTTTCCGCAACCAAACCGAAGACTCCGACCGGTGCAAACGCAATCACAATTTTCACAACAAATGAAACCGCATCCGACATATCATTCAATAGTACTTTTGTACTCGGCGCCGCATGACGAAGGGCAATTCCTAAACCGATGGACCATGCCAAAATACCGATAAAGTTACCATTGGTAATTGCGCCTAACGGATTATCCACCACGTTAAAAATAACGGTTTTTAGCACTTCACCAACCCCTTGCGGTGGTGCTAATCCGTCCGGACTGACAACCAATTCAAGTGTGGTCGGGAATAAATAACTTAAAATAACCGCCGTCACCGCCGCAACAAATGTTCCCAGTGCATACATGACCAAAATCGGCTTCAAACGCCCGTCCGTGCCGACTTCTTTATTGGCAATGGCCGAAAGAACCAAAGAAAAAACCAAAATCGGCGCAATCGCCCGTAACGATTTAACAAAAAATTGACCTAAAACGCCGACTTTGATTGCCCATTCTTTATGGATGGTTGCAAGCAGAATACCTAATACGAGAAAAATGGCGATACGTAAGACCAAATTTCCGCCCAGAATTTTAGAAGATAACGAAGAATGACTCATAAAGCTTCCTGTAAGACAAAAATGAATAAACGGCTAGCCATCTATCCGCCTGAATTTGAGAGTGACGAGATTAACTGAAAAAGCGGGATAAGTGAATAACTTTTATTTATTTCTGCTCATAATTTTTTTAGCACTCAATCTTTTTAACATTTTACTAAACAATCCGCAAATTTCACTGTGCGCTCTTCTTTTGTTTAAGGTAGAATGACGACCGTTTTTTATATTTAAAAAGAGAGAGCGATGAAACCCGAAAACAAAGCAAATTTCCAACGAATTATTCGAGCCGCCGGCTATTCCATGAAGGGATTAAAAAGTGCCTATATTCATGAAGCGGCGTTTCGGCAAGAAGTATGGCTGTCACTTGTATTAATTCCTCTCGGCTTCATTTTAGGTCACGGTATCATTGAAAAAATTTTACTCGTCGGTTCCGTTCTCATCGTGCTGGTTGCCGAACTGCTCAATAGTGCCGTGGAATCGGTGGTGGATCGCATTGGATCGGAATATCATGAATTATCAGGTAGAGCAAAAGATATCGGCTCCGCAGCTGTTTTTATCGCCATGATATTCACCGGACTCACTTGGGGCTTAATTTTATTTTTCTGATTTATGCGAAACCTTTTCTTTTGGCTATGTTTAATATTACTGATTGCAGGTGGAGTTATGGGTTATGCGCAATTTTCAAAAAATGATATGACTAAGGCTATTCTTCAAGAGGAAAAAAGCGCATTACCACTGGTTTCACTAGATCAACCGTTACCTCAACTGAACATTGATCGTTTGGTTGTGTTTAAAGCCAAACGTCAAATGTGGGTCTACCATGGTGAGCAACTCGTAAAAATTTATCCGATTGCTCTGGGCTTTAATCCTATCGGCCACAAACAATTTGAAGGCGACGGCAAAACACCGGAAGGGGTTTATCGCATCAATGAACGCAATCCCAACAGCAGTTACCATAAAAATTTAGGAATATCATACCCGAACGAAGCCGATAAAGCTTATGCGGTATCCCAAGGAAAATCGCCCGGCGGATTAATTAAAATTCACGGGCTACGTAACGGAAGCGGTTCGATAGGACGTCTTCACCTACTTAAAGATTGGACTCACGGCTGTATTGCAGTCACCAATCAAGAAATCGATGAACTCTATCAAAACGTCGTACATAACGCCGAAATAGCGATTCATCCTTAACCGAATTGATAATATTATCAATATAACCTTGTTTAATAATTCATTCATATAAAAAGGTGCTCTTATGAAATTTACCAAAACGCTACTCTCCGCAGCGCTGTTAAGCGCAACGACCGCAATGGCTTACGAAGCGGATAAAACCTATCGTTTTACCGTATTACACACCAACGACACACACGGTCACTTTTGGAAAAACGATAAAAGCGAATACGGTTTCGCCGCCCAAAAAACGTTGATTGACACTATCCGTAAAGAAGTAGAAAGCAAAGACGGTGCCGTGATTATCCTGAATGCGGGCGACTTTAATACCGGTGTACCGGAATCCGACATGCAAAACGCCAAACCCGATATTGAAGGCATGAATATGTTAGGTTATGAAGCCGCCGTATTAGGTAACCATGAGTTCGACTTCCCTCTTCAAATATTGGAGCTACAAGAAAAATGGGCAACCTTTCCTTTCCTATCCGCCAACGTTATCAACAAAAAAACCAAAAAACCTTTAGTCAAACCTTACATCATTTTAAATAAAAACGGCTTAAAAGTTGCCGTTGTCGGCTTAACAACGGAAGATACCGCTAAATTAGGCAATCCGGATGTCACCGATCATGTTATTTTCAAAAATCCGATTGAAACCGCCAAAGCGACCTTGGCTGAAATCAATAAAAAAGAAAAACCGGATGTCCGCATCGCTCTCACCCATATGGGTTACTATCCTAACGCGCAACACGGTTCCAACGCTCCGGGCGACGTTACACTTGCCAGAACCTTAGAAAAAGGGGCATTCGATCTCATTATCGGCGGTCATACGCACGATACGGTTTGCGTTGACGAAAAAGGGGAATTCAAAGTGAAATACACCCCGGGTGAAGAATGCAAACCGGATTTTCAAAACGGCACGTGGATCGTTCAAGCCGGTGAATGGGCAAAATATTTAGGTCGCGCGGATTTTGAATTCAAAAACGGCGAAACGAAATTGGTTAAATACGAACTCATTCCAATCAACCTGAAACAGCGGATTAAATTGGCGGACGGTAAAAGCGAATACAAACTCTACCAAGCCGAAATCACCGAAGACAAAGCGGTATTCGAACACTTGAAAAAATACCAAGACGAAGGTGATAAACTACTCGGAGTGAAAGTCGGCGACATCAAAGGTAAATTGGAAGGTGATCGCAAAATCATCCGTTTCCACCAAACCAACCTAGGTCGTCTCATCGCTCAATCTCAAATGGAACGCGTTAAAGCGGACGTCGGCGTGATGAACTCCGGCGGAATCCGCGCCTCCCTTAATGAAGGAGCGACGACTTACAAAGATCTGTTAACGGTTCAACCGTTCGGCAATATGATTTCTACCGTTGATTTGACCGGCAAAGAACTCATCGAATTCTTAAACGTTGTTGCCTTAAAAGAGCCGGATACCGGTGCTTATCCGCAATTCGCCGGTATTTCCATGGTGGTTGACCGCACGGCAAAACAAGTCTCCGATGTCAAAATCGGCGGACAACCGATCGATTTGGCGAAAAAATATAAAGTGTCCATTCCAGACTACTGTGCGAACGGCGGCGACGGTTATCCGTTACTTAAAAAGCACCCGAGCTATGTCAACACCGGCTTTATTGATGCCGAAATGTTGAAAAAATATTTTGAAGAAAATTCCCCTATTGACGCTTCAAAATATGATCCGAAAGATGACATCATCTTTAAATAATTAATTGACAAGCGGTGAGATTGGTAAAAAGTTTTACAAATCTCACCGCTTGTTTTATACCGCACCGTTTTTATCAACCGATAGTGACCACCATGAATATAGCCGATCTGAAAAGCCGACTGGCCGATTTCAATACCCGACAAAAGCAAGCCTTTACCGATAGCAATGTGATTGAATTAATTCATCAACGCAGTGATTTTTATGATCGATTGTTACAACAGCTTTGGCGTCAATATGCGTTGGATCAGCGCACTGATTTGGCATTAGTCGCCGTCGGCGGTTACGGGCGACGCGAAATGTTCCCCTTGTCCGATTTGGATATTTTGATCTTGACGGAACAGCCTTTAGATACCGACACGCACACCACGCTCAATGAAATCGTTAATTTACTGTGGGACAGCAAATTTCAAGTCGGGTCTGCAATCCGCACCGTGGATGAATGTATTGATGTCGGATTAACGGAAATCAGCGTCGCCACCAACATGTTGGAAAGCCGCTGTTTATGCGGAAATCCAACTTTATGGCAGCAACTTTCCGACCGATTGAATCAACCTGACTTTTGGGCTATCGATGATTTTTTCCGAGCCAAAATGCAAGAAAAAGAAGAACGTTACGCCCGTTATCACAACACCAGCTACAACTTGGAGCCCGATCTCAAACACAGCCCCGGCGGACTGCGGGATCTGCATCTGCTCTCTTGGATCATGTTACGCCACTACGGAATACATACCTTTGCCGATTTATCCGATAAAGGTATCTTGTTCCCCGAAGAATATCGGGAATTGGCGCAAGCCCGGCAAACGCTGTTCAACATGCGCTTTGCCTTGCATTTACAATTGAAACGCTACGATAACCGTCTCCGTTTTGATCGCCAACTTCAACTCAGCGAACAACTCGGCTATCAAGGTGAAGGTAACCAACCCGTAGAAGCGATGATGAAACATTTCTTCCAAGCAACCCAATCCATCTCTCAGCTCACTCAGCTTGTACTTAACAGCTTTGAACAGATTGAACTACTGGATTTGCAAAAAACCGGCGCCAACCAACCGCTTGACTCGGTCTTTTTCTTACGGGATAACACTATTTTCTGTCAAAACCATATCAGCTTACGCCAACATCCTCACACCATTTTGGATCTGTTTTACCATTTAACCCAACATCCCGAAGCGACGGTATCGGCAACAACATTACGCTATCTACGTCTCACCTTGCAAAGTTTAACCCATCCGTTAAACGAACTGCCGCATGCCCGCCGTCGCTTTATTCAACTGTTCGAACAGCCGAACGCTATCAAACTGGCGATCGAGCCGATGCACCGCTTGGGCGTGCTGAGCGCCTATCTCCCGCAATGGAAAGGCATTGAAGGGTTAATGCAGTTCGATTTGTTTCATATGTACACCGTTGACGAACACACCGTTCGCGTTATGCTGAAACTTGAAAGCTTTCTCGAACCGAAAAATAACGAACATCCGTTGTGCTACGAGATTTTTCCGACACTGCCGAATCGACCGTTATTATATCTCGCCGCCTTATTTCACGACATCGCCAAAGGGCGGGAAGGTGATCATGCCAAGCTCGGTGCCGTCGATATGCGTCAATTTGCCCTGCAGCACGGCTTTAACCAGGCAGACACCGATTTCATGGTGTGGCTGGTCGCCGAACATTTGACCATGTCGATTACCGCACAACGACGGGACATCCATGATCCCGAGGTGATTAAAGAATTTGCAAAAATCGTCGGCAATCAGACCGCTTTATCCGCTCTTACCTGTTTGACGGTTGCCGATATTTGTGCAACTAACGTAACCCTGTGGAACGATTGGAAACGCTCCCTCTTTCGCAATTTATACCAATTTACTCAACGGCAGCTGCAACTGGGACATGAAAAGTCAATCGACTATCAACAACTCGGACTTGAACATAAATCCCATGCTATGGCGACATTACAAGCCCAATGTTCTCCCGAACAATTGGACAGACTGACCGCCTTTTGGCAACGTTGCCCTGACAGCTATTTCGTCCGAAACAGCGCTAAACAACTGGTATGGCATGCGTTACGCATGATCGAACAACCGATATTACCGCTCGTCCTAATCAGTAATGAACACGCCCGCGGCGCAACGGAAATTTTCATTCATTGTGTGGATCAACCTCAACTGTTCGCCCGTATCGCCCACACCTTAAGCCAAAAAAAGATCAGTATTCATGCGGCTCAAATTTTGACCTCCGACGACGGTTTGGTATTGGACAGCTTTATCGTCACGGAAAATAACGGACAACCGCTGGATGACGAACGTAACAAGCATGCACATAAGGCATTGCTCGCCAACTTAACGTCATCGGTACACAAAACCTTTAAGCCAATCAAAAATCCGGTTAAACATCAATCGTTTAAACGTAAAACCAAAGTTCGTTTTTTAACGGATTCCAAAACCAATCAAACGGCCTTTGAATTATTTACGTTAGATCGTGACGGCTTGTTAGCGCAAATCGGCGATATTTTTAATCAACTTGAACTGAATTTGCTTAATGCGAAGATCACCACAATCGGCGAGCGCGTTGAAGACTTTTTCGTAGTCAATACCAAAACTAATCAAGCCTTAACCGATACTGAGAAAAAGACATTGAAAGAGCGCATTCTCCGTGAGCTGGAAAACTGATCATGGAAAAATTTCGGCAAATCCGAGCAATTTACGCTATAATTCGTGCAGATTCGTTCTTTTTTGATACCACAGGAAAAAAATGAAAACATTCACTAAGGTTCTTACGCTGAGTACATTACTGATACTCACCGGCTGCCAATCCGTGTTGGATGCTCCGACTCAAGTCGCCAAGCCTACCGTCAATATTCCGCACGATGACACACAATGGCAACAACATTTGACGCAATTGGCACAAATTAAAGCCTACACGGCAAAAGGACAATTCGGTTACATTTCTCCGGAAGAACGTTTTTCTTCACACTTTGATTGGCAATATAAAACGCCGACCGATTTTGGTTTAACCTTATCTTCAAACCTCTCCAGTAAATCATTAAAATTACAACGCAATAGGATCGGCATGACCATTTCCGACAGTGAAGGTAACTCCCGTACCGAAGCGGATGTGAATGCGTTAATGAAAGAGATTATCGGTGTTTCGTTTCCGATTGATCAGTTCGCTTACTGGGTAAAAGGTCAACCAGAAGCCAACGGTCGTTATATCATCAATGAAAAGCGCCAATTGTCAGAATTCGATTACCCGATTAACGGCACGATTTGGAAAGCCAGTTTCGTTGAATACCATGAAGATCGCACGCCGAACCTACCGAAACTTATCGTGTTGGTCAACGGCGAACAAACCTTGAAAATTCGTATTGATCAATGGACTTACTGATGCAAAAACGTGTTACTTTTCCCAGCCCGGCAAAGCTAAACTTATTTCTGTATATCAACGGCAAGCGCCCGGACGGCTATCATGAATTGCAAACGTTGTTTCAATTTCTTACTTTCGGTGATGATATTGAAATTGAAATTACTGACGAACCGACAATCACCCTCGTGAATAATATTGACGATGTTCCTCCCGAACAAAACCTGATCTACCGAGCTGCAAAATGTTTGCAAAATCAGACCGCTTGTAAGCTCGGTGCAAAAATCGGCGTCACCAAACGCCTACCGATGGGCGGCGGGGTTGGCGGCGGATCATCCAATGCTGCAACCGTACTTATTGCCTTAAATCATTTATGGAAAACCAATCTCTCGCTGCAAGCCCTTGCCGATATCGGCTTAACGTTAGGCGCGGATGTGCCGATCTTCGTTCGAGGCGTTGCGGCATTTGCCGAAGGTGTCGGTGAAAAATTAACGCCTTGTCAGCTGAAAGAAAAATGGTATGTTGTCCTCAAGCCGAACGTCTCCATTTCAACAGCCTTGATTTTCGGTCATCCGGCGCTCACCCGCAATACGCCAAAACGTTCATTTCAAGAATTATTACATTCTCCTTGGGCAAACGATTGCGAAAAAATTGCCCGAGATCTCTATTCAGAGGTTGATGAATTACTGACGTGGTTGGTACAATATGCGCCGTCTCGGTTAACGGGCACCGGTGCCTGTGTATTTGCCGAATTTGAAACGGAAGAGGAAGCACGCCGTATTTTCTCCCTTAAGCCTGACCATATTGAAGGCTTTGTTGCTCAGGGACAAAACGTTTCACCCTTACATCAAACACTAAATTTATTTTCCCAATTTAACTCAGAGGTTCCCCCAAATGCCTGATATTAAACTCTTCGCTGGAAATGCCACGCCCGAATTAGCAAAACGAATTGCAGAACGCCTTTATATCTCCCTTGGCGATGCAACGGTAGGTCGCTTCAGTGATGGTGAGATTCAAGTACAAATCAATGAAAACGTACGTGGCGGCGATATTTTTATCGTGCAATCCACCTGCGCCCCGACCAATGACAACTTAATGGAATTAATCGTCATGGTGGATGCGTTACGCCGTGCGTCGGCAGGTCGTATTACCGCCGTGATTCCTTATTTCGGTTATGCCCGCCAAGACCGCCGCGTCCGTTCCGCCCGTGTTCCGATTACCGCAAAAGTGGTGGCGGACTTCCTTTCAAGCGTCGGTGTTGACCGTGTATTGACTTGCGATCTGCATGCCGAACAAATCCAAGGCTTCTTTGACGTTCCGGTAGATAACGTGTTCGGTTCACCGGTCTTGTTGGACGATATTTTAAAGAAAACCGATCTGACCAATCCGATCGTTGTTTCACCGGATATCGGTGGTGTCGTTCGTGCCCGTGCGGTTGCCAAATTACTGAATGATGCCGATATGGCAATCATTGACAAACGTCGCCCGAAAGCCAACGTATCACAAGTCATGCACATCATCGGGGATGTGGCGGATCGCGATTGTATCCTCGTAGATGACATGATCGATACCGGTGGTACGTTGGTTAAAGCGGCGGAAGCGCTAAAAGAGCGCGGTGCACGTCGTGTATTTGCGTATGCCACTCACGCCGTGTTTTCCGGTACGGCGGCGAAAAACCTTGCCAATGAAGCATTAGATGAAGTCGTGGTAACGGATACCATCCCGCTTTCTGCAGAAATTCGCGCTTTAAATAAAGTACGCGTATTAACGCTTTCCGGCATGCTGGCTGAAGCAATCCGCCGCATCAGTAATGAAGAATCCATTTCTGCGATGTTTAGTCACTAATAAAAATGCCCTGTTCATTCAGGGCTTTTTTATATGACATTGATATCAATACACTTATTTTATCGTAAATTATGTACTCCCTTATCCGAAAATACCTTTTCTCGTTAGATGCGGAAAATGCGCACCAATTTTCAATCAAAGCATTGCATTTGCTTGGTTATTCTCCCGTTTCACCCCGTTGTTTTCTCCCTGACAATCCGGTTAACGTGATGGGATTACGGTTTAAAAATCCTATCGGACTTGCTGCCGGTGCGGACAAAAACGGAGAAGCCATCGACGGCTTCGCCAAACTCGGTTTCGGTTTTATTGAAGTCGGCACCGTTACCCCGGTCGCTCAAGACGGCAATCCCCGCCCGCGCCAATTCCGTTTACTCGAAGCCGAAGGCATTATTAACCGTAACGGATTTAACAATCTCGGCGTAGACGTATTGATTGACAATGTAAAAAAAGCCAAATTCGACGGCGTACTTGGCATTAACATCGGCAAAAATGCCGTCACACCCATTGAGCACAGCTTTGATGATTACCAAATCTGCTTACGCAAAGTGTATCAACATGCAGGTTATATTGCGGTCAATATTTCATCCCCCAATACGAAAAATCTCCGCTCGCTCCAATATGGTGAGGCGCTGGATGCGCTTTTAAGCGGATTAAAAGCCGAACAAGCCGGACTGGCTCAAAAGCACGGTATTTATAAACCGCTCGTACTCAAAATCGCACCGGATTTAACCCAGGAAGAAATTGCGGCAGTCGCCGACAGTTTAGTCCGCTATCAAATGGACGGCGTGATTGCCGGTAATACAACCCTTTCCCGTGACACCGTCCAAGGATTACCGAATGCCGACCAACAAGGCGGACTCAGCGGAAAACCGCTGCATGCGTTAAGTACACCGCTTATCCGACAGCTCGCCTTGGAAGTAAACGGGAAAATCCCTATCATCGGCTGCGGCGGAATTCATTCCGTGGAATCCGGGCAAGAGAAAATCGACGCCGGCGCAAGTTTATTGCAACTCTACTCCGCCATGATCTATCAAGGGCCGAAATTGATTTACGATTTAGTGAAGGGAATTAAAGTTTAAACCTCACACCGACAAAACCCTTTGCAAACAAGCGGTCGGTTTTGAGCAACATTTTGCAAAATAGTGATACAAACGGACCGCTTGTAAACAATAAAGCCGTTGACGGATTCAACGGCTTTATGATGTTGGAATGGCACTTAACCTTTCGCTTGAGATTGCGCTTTTATCCGCTCGATTTCTTCATCACGTAGTACTCGGCGGAGAATTTTACCGACATTGCTTTTCGGCAGTTCGTCACGAAACTCAATATCACGCGGAATTTTATAACCGGTTAAATGTTGACGGCAGTGATTTCGCAGTTCGTCACGAGTTAGGCTTTCATCTTTTTTCGTGACATACACTTTGATGCTTTCACCGGTAGCATCACTCGGAATCCCGACCACGACCGCCTCATTCACTTTAGGATGCAATACGACGATATCTTCAATTTCATTCGGATATACATTAAAACCGGACACAATGATCATATCTTTTTTCCGATCGACAATACGCAAATTGAGATCTTGCCCCATTTCGACAATATCACCGGTGGCGACCCAACCGTCTTTCAACACTTCCGCCGTATCTTCCGGGCGTTTCCAATAACCTAACATGACTTGCGGACCTTTTACCCACAACTCACCGCGTTCTCCTAACGGCAAATCTTGTCCGGCATCATCGACAATACGGATGTCCGTATTCGGCACGGGTACGCCGATAGAACCGGAATATTCGGTAGAATCGTTACGGGTGGCGGCAATGAGCGGAGAACATTCGGTCATGCCGTAACCTTCGATAATGTGGCAGCCGGTCGCCTTATGCCAACGTTCCGCAACCGCCCGTTGCACGGCTGCTCCCCCGCCGACGGAAAGTCGCAAACGGGAAAAATCGACTTCTTTGAGAGATTCATTATTCAACAAGGCATTAAATAACGTATTCACACCGGTAATCGCCAACACCGGGTATTTTTTTAATTCTTTAACAAAACCCGGAATATCACGCGGGTTGGTAATCAACAAACCGGTTAAGCCCAGTTCGATAAAGAGTAAGCAGTTTACCGTCAGGGCAAAAATGTGGTACAGCGGTAAGGCAATTACCGCTATACGATCCTGACCGATATTCTTTAATAACGGGGCGGCAACCCATTTTGCCTGTTCAATATTGGCGACGACATTACTGTGGGTTAACATTGCGCCTTTCGCCACACCGGTCGTACCGCCGGTATATTGTAAAAAAGCGAGATCGGTTTTATACATGATCGGTTTGACATATTGACGCTGTTTACCGATGCTTAGCGCTTCGCGAAAACTGACGGCATTCGGCAATTTGTATTTCGGCACCAATTTTTTCACGTATTTCACCACAAAATTGACCAATGTCCGTTTACCGAAAGAAAGCTGATCGCCCATACGGGTTAAAATCACGTGCTTGACCTCCGTATTAAACACGACTTTCTCAAGCGTTGCGGCAAAATTCGAGACCACGACAATCGCTTTGGCACCGCTGTCATTCAATTGATGTTCCAATTCGCGCGGCGTATACAACGGGTTCACATTCACCACAACAAGCCCGGCGCGCAGTGCACCGAATAAGGCAATCGGATATTGCAATAAATTCGGCATCATCAATGCAATGCGGTTACCTTTTTCCAAACGTAATTCGTTTTGTAAATAAGCGGCAAAAGCTCGACTACGTTCTTCCAATTTACGATAGGTTAAAATTTGTCCCATATTAATGTACGCCGGCATATCCGGATGTTGGTTCACCGATTGCTCAAACATGTCAACCAAGGATTCGTATCGCTCGACATTTAAAATGCGTTGAGCATCGTTGGGATAATTTTCAAACCAAATTTTTTCCATTTGAGGTCTCCTTTATACTTTTCGTAAAAACACCGGAATAAATTCCCGTTGTGCTTTTTGCCCCATTTTCTTTTTAATCAATAGAAACGTTACCGCAGTACAAACCAATATACCCAATGCCACCACTAATTCGTTTTCAATCCGGTGCGATAACAAAAGGGCTGAGACGAGAATTGTCATTAACGGTACACCGTATAGCCAAAAGACGCTGTATAACACGCTTTTTTCCGCCAAACCGATCTCAATGCGATCTCCCTCGTTTAAAGGCTGATCAACTGCTAACTCAAATTGCGGAGCCCGCTTTTCACCGGCAAGAGCGGAAAGAGATTTCACTCCGCAACCGTCTTGTGCACTGCAACCGCCACAGCCCGATTTGGCGTAGCATTGTACGGTAGCAATACCGTTGTGATAACGTAATACGGTCGCTTGTTCGATCATCATAGCATTTAGTTCTCCGCCTGCACTTTATGACTAAGTTCCTGCACGATATAACGTGCCGACACTAACGGAATTTCACCGACAACGACAATATCTTTATCGCCGACCGTTTGGCTGTAAATACTGATTTTTCCGTCACGCCAAAACTGTTCGTTAAAAATAATTCCTCGGTTTTCGACCAAATAAACGGTAAAGGTGAATAAACCGTCGCTGTATAACTGGCTTTCAATCTGTTCATCATCAATAAAAAATTCCGATAAACTTTGTCGCCCCGATGCGATTTCATTAAAACCGCTTGGCAACCACGTCGGTTGCCATGTCAGTAAGTGTGGCGTTTGAGCTTCCGTTGAAATCAGTGTCGGTAAAATCAATGACGTAATCGGCTCAACGATATACAAAAATTGTTCGTCTACGATACTTTGAATCACGCGAAATTGCTCCAATACCTGATTATTGCGATCGGTTAAATCACTTCTTAACAATAAATAGTTTTCTTCATCAATCCAAAGCGTATATTGGTAACGAAAATCGTCCTTCGCCACTATTCGAATAATACGGGCGATACGATCCGCCACACGAGTCCGCCCGGCGTCGATAAACGTATACTCTTTCAGCTTATCGAAATCGGCATACAGTACCGAAGGCAAATTATCCAAAATATGGCGACTCTGCAGGCGAAAAGGCTGGAAATCCCCGAAATAACTGACGGTATTATCCCGTAAAATCATCTCTTCGCGAGCGCCGTCCAACAGCAATAATTGTGCATATTCCCGACCGTTCCAATAGGCATGACGGTAACGCAAAGCGTCGGTGTTCTCGCCTTGCTGCAAAGTATAAAGCTGTTCGTAATTCAGCGTCTGATGCGCTTTCGTCATGGCATTCAGGTAAGCTAAAGGGGTTTTCGGTTGTTCCGCCCATACCGACAACGGCAAAAACCACAAGACCCAAAAAGCAATAAACGGATATATCTTCATTGGTTTCATTTTCTATTCATACAAGCGGTGCGATTGTAACAAATTTTTACAAGAATCAATGCATTTCATTGACAAAAAACAGCATAATTTATAACAAAAAACCGTTTGAATACTCATTGATCCAAACGGTTTTCAATTTGTAAATTATTTCAAGAATCCGACCGCTTGTAGCCGTTTACCAACAGGCATAGCAGAAAGGACCGAATCCGAAGCGCCAACGGAAATCATCGTCGTAATAATGGCGCATGCGCTGAATTTCTTCCTGCGCATGATGATGCTGCAACGCCAGTTTATAACATGCTTGGAACATCGGGTTATTGACTTTATCCGTATAACGTTGGTTGAACCGCTTTTCCTCCTCGGCCGTACGACTTAGCGGAGGGTTATAGTATTCGTGAATTAACTCCGCCGTCTCCACATCACACTGCTTCGCTAATTTGACCTGCAACGCCTGTTCGGCTCTAATACGCTTCGCTTCACGCTCGGCTTTTTGCTCCGGTGTCAATGCACAGGCGCTTAATACGGATATCATTGAAAACACGAACGCGGTTTTTATTAATTTCATACATCCACCTCTTTGATGCGTTGTAAAATATCGGCAACTTTTATCGGATCGGTCACTATCATTCGGCGATCTTGTTCCGCGTTACTACCCATGGTAGCGGCGGAAGTTGCCGCCATTGCACTTTGTCGCTCACTTTTTGCAGAAAAATGCAATGCCGACACCCCGGTCTGACGCATCAGTTCCGTAACATTCTCCGCCGTAATACCACACCCTGCCATAATTTGAATACGGTTACCGGCTTGAGCGATTAGTTGCTTTAATATCGTTACACCTTGTAACGCATTTGGCGCTTGCCCTGAGGTTAATACATAATCACACCCCAGTTCAATTAACTGTTCTAATGCAATATAAGGATCACGGCATAAATCAAAGGCTCGGTGGAACGTTACGTCCATGCCTTGAGCTACGGTCATCAATGCTCTCGTAGTGTCCATATCAATCTCCGCATCTGCGGTTAATGCACCAATCACAATATGGTTAATTCCTAAATTTCGCGCCATTTCAATATCATTGAACATCACCTGCACTTCGTACTCACTATACAGAAAATCGCCTGCTCGAGGACGAATCATGACCGCTAAAGGCAACGTAGACATTTCAACCGCACGTTTCAGCAAGCCGTAATTCGGGGTAATGCCGCCGACGGATAATGCGGAACACAGTTCAATACGTTGGATCGGAAATTGATTTGCCGTCATTAACGATTCCAAATTATCGACACAAATTTCAATGAGCGGATGATTCATACGTTTACTCCTTAAACAAGTGATCCCAATTGGCTTTAACTATCGCTCTTTCTGCAACAAATTCGCTCGACTCGACGATACTTTCTTTGTTTAACAAATTTAAATGATGAATGCGGTTACGTAAAGCGGTATAGCAATGTTTCAATTGTTCGCCTTGCTCCGCCGATAAAACGCCGCACGCCGTCGCACTGTCAAAAATACGCACATTATCCGACCATACCGCCATTTGAGGATGGCGGTGAGCATAATTCAGCACTAAATATTGTGCGATAAATTCAATGTCGGTGATCCCGCCTTGATCGGTTTTCAAATGAAATTGCTCTACCGGGGTTTTACTCAAATGTAGGTACATTTTTTCCCGCATTTTGCAAATTTCTTCGCGTAACTGACCGCTTGTACGCGGCATTGCCAACGTACTCATCCTAATCGCTTCAAATTTTTGGCGCAAATCCGCCGTACCGTATACGGCTCTTGCCCGAACCAACGCTTGAGATTCCCACGTCCATGCTTCTTCCTTCTGATATTGTTCATAGGCATTAAACGTACTAACCAGCAGCCCTGCCTCACCGGACGGGCGTAAACGCATATCCACGTCATATAACACGCCGGCACTGGTATTCAAATTAAAGATTGCATTAATTTTCTGCGCTAATTTTAAATAAAATTGGTGAGCGGAAATGGATTTTTTACCGCCGACCGTTTCGCTGTCTTCCGGAGCATTATGCAAGAAAACCAAGTCCAAATCAGAGTTATAGCCCAACTCAATACCGCCCAACTTACCGTAACCGATTACCACGAAATCTTGTTCGCCGTCAACAAGGTGTTGCGGCGTACCGAATCGTTGGGTCGTTTGCCGCCAAGCCATATTCACTACTGCGCCGATAATGGCTTCCGCCAAATAGGTAAGATGGTCGCTGATCTTCATTACCGGTAATACGCCCAGAATATCTGCTGCGGCAATCCGCAAAATTTGACTTTGTTTAAACTGGCGCAACGCATCAAACATTGCTTCTTCATCTTCTTCGGGAATCCGCAACAAATATTCATGCAATACCACCGCATATTGGTCAAGCTCAATGATGTTCGTTAAGCTTTTTTGCAAAATCAGTTCATCCAACAACATCGGATAACGAGCAATTTGTTCGGCAATCATGACGGATTGTCCGCATAAGGTGAGCAATTGCGGCAAAATCTGTTCTTTTTCCAGCAACAATTCCAAATAGGTTGTCCGCGTCGTAATTTTATCGACGATATTTAAAATCCGAGGAAGTAATACGACATAGTCGGCTTGACTGAAAATCGCATCGACGATTTTCGGTATGAGTCGACGCAATACTTCACGCCCTCTTACCCCAATCGAACGTTTGACCCAATCTTGAAATGTCGTAGATAACAATCGGTAAATCGTTTCATAATCTTGCGGATCGACCGGATAATCTTGCAGGCAGGAAGCCAAATCGTCCGCTGTCATTTGATAATGTAAAATATCATGCCATGCCGCCAGCTTCTCATTTTCAGGCGAATCGTCAGACTCATTTTCTTCACCGATCAATTCATTAAAAACGGCTCGTACATTCTGTTGGTGAAAGGTTAACCGCTTAATAAAATCCACCCAATAATCATCCGTGTCATCGGATTGATATACCTGCGGATTCAGCCCCCGCTCACGCTGTGCGACGGAAAATGCGATTCGCCGACGATCTTTTTCATCCGTCGGCAACGTTTGGGTTTGTTGATCGTTGATCGCCTGCAGTATATTTTCGACATGACGTAAGAAAAGATAAGCCTCCTTTAACCGTTCGATTTGTTGTCGGGTTAACAAATTCAACTCGGCAAGTTGCGGCAATACCGCCAGCAAGCTGCGCTGTTGAAGGGATTTATCGCGCCCGCCGCGCATCATCTGGAAGGTTTGTACGATGAATTCCACTTCCCGAATACCGCCCGCGCCAAGTTTAATGTTATCAACCAAACCGCGTCGTAACACTTCCCGACTGATTTTATGCTTCATGTCGCGTAACGATTGAATCGCACCGAAATCCAAATAACGGCGGTACACAAACGGGCGTAACATCTGTTTAAGATATTTATGATTGATGTTATTCGGATCGTCGCCGAGAATTTTGGCTTTAATCATCGCATAACGTTCCCAATCCCGCCCTTGTTCTTGATAATAATCTTCCATCGCCGCAAAACTCAGTACCAATGCACCGCTGTCACCGAAAGGGCGCAAGCGCATGTCGGTTCGATAAACAAATCCGTCCAAGGTAATTTCATCCAACGCCCGAATTAAACGTTGCCCTAAGCGGGTAAAAAACTTGCCGTTGTCGAGCGTTTTTTTACCGCCTACCGTTTCACCGATATCCGGATAGGTAAAAATCAAATCGATATCCGACGAAAAATTCAACTCACGCCCGCCGAGCTTTCCCATGCCTAAAATGAGCAGTTCTTGCGGTTCGCCCAATTCATTCATCGGTACACCGTATTCCGAACACAAGCGCTCAAACAGCCAGTCTCTTGCACCCAAAATCAATGCTTCCGCCAAATCCGATAACGCTTCAAATACTGCCTGTACTTGCAGCGGATAATTCGATTGTACAAAACTCAACCTTGCCATCTCACGGTGACGAAACCGGCGCAGGACACGATGGAATTCCTCTTCTTCTTTAACGGTATCTAGAGCTGACGCCAAACGTTCGGTATAGTTGCCGCAATCAGCGATAGTCGGTAATGTTTCAAGCCACTCAATCAATAGCGTCGGCTGCTTTTGTAATTGTTGGGCGACAAAATCCGACAGGGCAATCGCGGTAACAAGCGGTTCGATTCGGTTGGAATTTTGCAAATCCAATAGGATGCCGTGTTGCGCCGACAACGCTTTCAATGTTTGCTCGGCTTGATGGAAAAAAGATGCTGGCATGACTCTCTCGCGATATTTATGACAATACAAAAACAAGCGGGTAGATTTGCAAATTATTTTACTAATCTACCCGCTTGTCTCAGTTAAAAGACTTTTTTGAACGGCTTGACAATCACCTCGCCGTATACGCCGGCTTCCACGTAAGGATCCTCACTCGCCCACTGCTTCGCCGCCTCCAACGAGTCAAATTTCGCAATGACGGTCGACCCGGTAAAACCGGCGTCTCCCGGATTTTCATCGTCGATTGCCGGATTCGGTCCCGCCGTCAGTAAACGATCTTCGGCTTGCAATTGTTGTAAGCGCGCTAAATGTTTTTCACGTACGGCTAAACGCTTGGCAAGCGTACCGGGAATATCTTGAGCAAAAATAACGTAATACATAGTTTATCTCCGTGTTAGGGTTCAAGTAAGCCGAGAGCTTGGTCTAATTCAGGGTTGTCTTCACGCGGAATCGGACGGGGTTTGCCGTTTTTGTCGATGGCGACGAAGGTAAAGAGCGCTTCCGTTACACAATGGCGATCCCGTACGCCTTCATACACTTTTTTAATCCACACTTCCACTTTGACCTGCATGGACGTACGACCGACTTTGACGCATTTACCATAACAACAAACGACGTCGCCGACCGATACGGGGCGTAAAAAGCTCATGCTGTCAACGGATACGGTGACCACTCTGCCTTTTGCCAATTCTTTGGCTAAAATAGCGCCGCCCATGTCCATTTGCGACATAATCCACCCGCCGAAAATATCGCCGTTCGCATTGGTGTCTGACGGCATGGCGAGAGTTCGTAAAATCAATGTGCCTTCCGGGGTTCGATTCGATTGATTAGTTTTCATTGCCTTTCTGCTCTTCCTGCTGTTTTAAATAAGGATATAAATAAAATCCGGTTACGATCACGGCGGCAAAACTCAAGCCGGTTAATCCGAAGACTTTAAAATTTGCCCAAGCGTCATTCGAAAAAAATTCACTGATGATAATATTAATGATCATACAAAGGATAAAGAAGCCTGCCCAGCCGAGGTTAAGCTTACTCCAAACCGCTTGCGGAAGCACCAATTCTTTACCTAATAACATTTGTACCAGTGGCTTCTTAAAGACAAACTGGCTAATCAATAGTGCAACGGCAAACAAGGCATTCACCAAGGTGACTTTCCATTTCAGAAAAGCCAAATCATTAAAATAGGCGGTAAGTAAGCCGAAAAAAACGACGGCAATCCCCATAATCCATTGGTTTTTCTCAACTTTCTTATACAACACTTTTAATACGGCAAACTGTACAATGGTTGCGCCGACTAAAACCAATGCCGCTTCTTGTACACCGTATGTTTTGTACACAACAAAAAAAAGAATTAGCGGAATAAATTCAAGTAACTGTTTCATATCTACTGATTACCCCGGCATTCGACGATAAACCTGATAAAAACGGAAAGCGAAAATGGCGGTAAATGTTCCCACCAATCCGCTAAAGAGCGCAACCAACAAACCGGTCGGCTCATTGATCCGCCCGATCATTGCACCTAACAAAATCGGCATTACATAAGCGATAAGACAAAAAAGGAACATCATGCTCATTTTTCCACGGGTTAGCCCCCAAGTAAATTTAAGGGTTTCCGATACACGCATTCTCGGCTCCTCAACTAAGTAGGCGTAAGGGGCTAAATTTAACTTCACGAAAATATAAATACCGGAGAGCATTAACGGTAGTATCAAAATCGCCAAACCGGCATCCGCTTGCCCGACGGTTCCGCCGAATGAAACGCCGATTGACAGGGGTAACACCATGACAATATTGATCAGCATTAACGGTAAAAAGACTTTAACCGCATCGCCGATATGCCGGAAGAAATGCTGATACCCTCCGTCATTAATGGCTTTAATGTTCAAAATAATTAAGGCGTTCGCCAAAATATTCAGCAATGCAAAGAGAATCGCCGGCAGAATTAAAATCAACAGCCCGCTCGCATCAAGACTTTGTACATGTTGAGGCACCGCCGATTTCGGCATGATGTAATGACTTGTCAGTTGCAATATCATCAACAAACCGACGGAAAAAAGGGAAAACGGTAATTGATTACGCATGAAGTTCCAACTGTCTTGTAATAAGTCGGGAAATTTAATCGGCATTCTGTGATCCTTTAAAAGAGAAGTAACGAAAATGTTGCAAAGTATAGCAACTGTTAAACCACTTCGCTATTGTAGATTTTCATCAGTCCGTTACAATGTTATCCATTTAAGTCAGCGAACGATTTATTACCTTTTACTATGTACACGACTTTACAAGCGGGACAACGTTATCTGAATACGTTTCCGAATCAGAAAAAATTGGGGCTGTTTATGCCCGATTATCGCTTTATTCGATTAGTGAAATTCGCTTCTCGTTTTATGCCTGCCTTCGCCTGCTTTGCTCTGATTTGGCAATATTTTTTCCATGACCCGGAACAATCGGTGCTGGCCAATGCGACGTTGACCTCCTTTTTTGCCCTCAGTATTCCGTTCCAAGGACTCTACTGGTTAGGAAAACGGGCAAAATCACCGTTACCGCTTTCGTTACTTAAATGGTATGAGGAATTACGTCAAAAACTTATCCGTGAAAAGCATAAAATCACCGATCAAGCGGTGCCTTCTTATCAAGATTTTGCAAATTTGCTCCGCCTTGCCGAAGAGACGTGGGGAGACAGTTATTTTAACGAACTGTAAATGACGATAAGCAAAAGGGCATCCTACGATGCCCTTTCGTTTAGTTGATATTGAATGCTTCCGTATAAGGAATAATACCCTTCTTCAAGAGTTTCGGTACGCCGCTGTTGTAGTGGGTGCCGAAGCGCAATTCAAAATTGACCCCGAATCGGTTGTCATAGTAAAAGTCGTTAATCGTATCGCTCTTACCCGTCGGAGTCGCGGTTAAACGACGTGCCGTATAAAGCGTGGTACTCCAACAGCAAGTACTATAGGTGATCCCCAATTGACTTTCGACCGGTTTACTCAATGCCAAATCATGATAATGGCTGACCATCATCGCCACATTATCGGTCACTTCCCAACCGACGACCGCCCCGATCTGTTTAATGTCTTGCCCGTACCTATTACTACTCAAGTTTTGGTCAATGTAATTTTTACTTGCATAACGGTAGTTTAACTGAATGACATTGTTTTCTTTCGGCTTATATTGCAATGACATATTCGTCAACGAGGTTTCGTTTAAACGCGTATCGTATTGATAACTGCCGTGCCAGTTCCATTGCGGGTGGAATTTCCAGTTGGATTCCAATGACCATGACGAAGAACGCTTCGCCGTTGTATTTTCCGACGTACTGTCTACTTTTGACGGCGTAATATAGTAAATTTGCCCCGCACTAAAGTTAAACACCTCATCACCCGTTTTATCGCTAAAGAAACGGGTCGTTCCGCCTAAGGTAAATTGGTTTGCCGAGGCGATACGGTCTAAACCACTGTAACGGCGATCATTAAATAACGAATAATAATCTTGCTGCAATAAGGCGGAATCGTAACCTAAACCGAGACTTTGCTGACGTCTCGAACCGATATAGCGTTGGTTACGGTAAGTTCGGTAAAGGTATTGCGCTCTCGGTTCCAACACTTGGGTAAAGCCGTTAAATAACTGCTTATCCGCTTCCAATGTGGTTTTCAGATCCACTTTGAATTGTGGAATCATACGCGAAACACTGCGTTCAACCTCTTCCGCATCATTTGCCGTTCCTTTTTTCTGTAAATATTGTGTGGCATAGAATTTGGTTTCGATGTCAAGGCTACCGAACCGGTTGGCAAACGGGAAATTAATTGACGGTTCCGCATGGAAACGCCATGCCGTCGGCATCGTTTTACTGTCATTATCAAAATGTGAGATCTGAGCAAAGAAAGCAAAATCACCGTTTCTCACCAATTCATTTTTATAGTAGTTGAAATCAATTTGAGGAAAAACCCGATAAGGTTTGATGCCGGAATCATCAAAAGTCTGGAATTTTTTAGCCGCAATGGAAATATTATAGTTCGGTTGATAATAACCTAATTTAAATTGCTGGGTTGCATAACCGTCCGTACTGCTTCCGTAGTCCGAGTCAAAATCCGTAAAATAACGTCTGTCACTGACACGGGTATAATCCGCCGAAAAACGCCAATTACTTAAGAAATTCACATTGTGTTTCCAAAATAACAAATAGCGGGAGCGATTCTTTTCGGTCCATTCCGATAAACGATCTTTGTTTAAATATTCCGCTGCAACGGTGCCTTCTCCAAGAAGGTTTAAATAACGGAATTCCGGTTTCCACTGCCAACCGCGTTTGGAATAGTATACCGGCGTGAGGGTCGCATCCATTGTCGGTGCAATATTCCAATAAATCGGTTGGGAATAGCTGACCCCGTCGCGACTGGAATGTCTCGCGCTCGGAATCAATAAACCGGAACGGCGACGATCACCGATCGGGAATTGTAGGTACGGCGAATAGAATACCGGCACACCTTTGACTTTAAAACGGGCATGCCACATTTCGGCATACTCTTCTTTCACATGCTGAATCATCTCGTTCGCTTCAACGGACCATGAATCATCATCCGGTAAACAAGAGGTGAAACTGGCGTTTTTCATAACACGGGTTCCCTCACCAGCCACCGCATTTTCCGATGTTCCTCGCCCTTGGCGACCGACTAATTGATAACTCGCACTGCCTAACTCGGCGGTATTATCGACAAGATTCACTTTTGCATCATTACCCGACGCCTGAATTAAATTATCTTTATAATCAAACTTACCCGTCACATAAGCATTACGCGTATTTTCGCCTTGTTGTTCTACGCGAACCTGCTCCGCCCAAAGCGAACGATTCCCTTGTTTAACGGAAACATCGCCGGTATACGTCGCATCCGTCGGTTGATTAATCACAGCACTATCCGCTTCAATATAAACGGGTAACCGGGTTTGATCACCCTGTACAATCTCCCCCTGAAATTGCGGTACGCCCAATAAACATTGGCTTTTTAAATCGGCAACCGCATAGTTACTGTAACATGCCGCCGACACGGCAAGAGAAAGTAAGCTGTAATGATGTCGTTTCATACCATTATCCTATTGCATTTCAATGTGAAGACACATGATCTGCGTCTTTGCAAAAAATTATCCGAAACCGACCGCTTGTAAACGTCGATTCGGTAAAAAGGCGGTTAAATAATTCGCGAAAATTGCTGTCTTTTTGCTTGCTGTCTCGAATAAATATCAAAACACATACAAATATTTCGGATCAACAAGCGACCGCGAGGTGAAACCACGATGCTTTTTTCACCGATTTCAAGCAACCCGTCTTTTGCCAACGGTGCCAATAACGTTAAGTCTTCCGAAAAATACGTTTTAAACTCAATCTGATATGCGTTTTCTATAGGGGCATAATCTAATTTGAAATTACAAATTAATGCTTTAATCACATCACGCCGCAAGCAGTCGTCTTTCGTCATGCTTAGCCCTTTATGTAACGCAATGCCCCGCATTTCCACTTCGGCATAATATTGTTTCAGTTCTTTATGATTTTGCGCGTAGCTGTCACCCAGCAAGCTGATTGCCGAGACGCCCATGCCCAATAAATCGGCATCTTCTTGTGTGGTATAGCCTTGGAAATTCCGATGCAATTCCCCTTTTTTCTGCGCCACGGCGAGTTCATCATCCGGTTTGGCAAAGTGATCCATCCCGATAAAGGTATAACCGGCTTGATTTAACGTCTCGATCGTTTGCTGCAAAATCGCCAATTTTACTTCCGGCGGCGGGAGCATATCGTCTTTGATTTTGATCTGTGCGGCAAAACGGCTCGGTAAATGCGCATAGTTAAACACGCTCATTCGGTCCGGATTTAACTCAATCACTTTTTGCAACGTAAACATAAAACTGTCTACCGTCTGTTTCGGCAAACCGTAAATCAAATCAATATTAATGGAAGCAAAACCGAGGGCTTTGGCACGTTGCATCAATGCGAAAATAAACGCTTCGTCCTGCTCACGATTGACTAATTTTTGAACTTCTTTATTAAAATCCTGAATCCCCATGCTGATTCGGTTAAAACCAATCGCACGCAGGTGATCCAACATGTCCAATTCAATTTCACGCGGATCCATTTCAATACTGATTTCCGCCTGTTCGCTGACATTAAAATGCTTTTTCAACATCGCCATTAAACGCAATGATTGTTCTTCGTCCAAATACGTCGGCGTACCGCCACCCCAATGGATTTGGGTCACGGTACGGTGTTTAAATAATGCCGCTCGGTATTTAATTTCTTTCTCAAGATAATCTAAATAAATATCGACTTTATGTTGATGACGGGTAATGATTTTATTACATGCGCAAAAATAACAAAGCTTATGGCAAAACGGAATATGAACGTAAAGCGATAACGGTTTGTTCGGGTAACGCCCGGCTGCCGCGATGAAATCATCATCGTTATAAGATTCACTAAATTCCAATGCCGTCGGATAAGAGGTATAACGCGGACCGGATTGGTTATATTTTTGGATAAGATTTATATCCCAAATAATTTCTGACATTGACTTGCCTACTTCAACTCTTGTTGGAATTGTTCTACGTCTGTAACTAATTGACGAAGTTCCGTTTTAATTTGTTGTGCTAATTCCGCTTCTTTGGCTTCACGCTCTAAATCCAATTTCATGCGTTCGTTACGTTTTAATTCTTTACGCGCGTCTAAAATCGGCATCGATTCCACCACTTGATACAGCGCCCACATTGCAGGATATTCACTGAGCTTTTTACCTAACACATCCAGCAACGGTTTTAGACGCAATACGCCCTCCGAAAGATCACACTGATCCGAAAGCATCGCTCGAATAATGATCTCGATACTGCCTGCGATATTTCGATAACGTTCATGCTTTGCCTGTAACAAATGTACTTTCTGCTTTTTCAACTTCCAAAACAAAAACACCGCATAACCTGCCATCGAAAGCACGATCAATACCGCTAAAATAATCAAAAAAAATCGAATGATCATCTGCTTATTTTCCGTGACGCCATCATTGAATTAACGGAATTTATTAATATCCATGGTTTCAAACTGACGAAGTAACGCATCCTCATCTTCGTCGTCTTCATAATCAATCCCCAATTCCGTCATCAATTCATGAATGCGATCCAAGCATTCATCCACAAATTGCTGATCTTTCGCCGACAAGGTTTTACCGGCTTCCAACTCATCTAAAAACTGATTGAGGCATTCATTGTTTTCCAATTGTTCCAATTCGTCTTCCGCCGATAAACGTTTCGGTTCCACCGGCACCGGCTTAATGATTTTACCTTTTTCCGGTTGGTTGACGAATTCCACCATTAATGGCACTTTTTTGCGGCTGCCGATACGCGGATCTTTAATTTCTTTGCTTTCCGCTTTCTTACTTACTATCCCTTCGGTGGTACGTGAACCTGACGGCAAACCTTTATGTTTACGCTTTTTCTTTTCTTCACGGGCGGCAGCGTCCAATTCATAACGGGACGGTTTACGGTTTTTTGACGGTTTCGGGGTTTTCTCCTGTTCGTAAGGTTTTTTCTCTACCTTACGCGCAGGCATAATATCGGTAATTCTACGCGTTTTCTTTTGGCGACTCATAAATAATCTGCTTCAATCTAAATTAAAATAAGTCGGGATTGTATCACATCTGTCGGGAATGAAAAATTGGGTTTATGGAATAATGCAAGCGGTGAGATCTTTCAATAAATTTGCAAACAAAAAGAAAAAACGGCGTATCGGCGACACGCCGTTTGGCTATTCACTACGCCAAATCAACGTAGCCATTCTGCCCGTCCGTTTGTCCCGACGATAGGAAAAGAAATGTTCGCGATCGGTAAACGTACAATAATCACCGCCTGAAATATCAGTTACACCTAATGCATTCAAACGTTGACAGGCAATTTGGTAAAGATTACCGAGAAACTTACCGCTTGCAGACGGGTCGACGATGAACGCTTGTGAAGCCGACGGATCAACCGCACAAAACTGATCAACGACTTCCCGTCCGACTTGAAATGCGGTCGGACCGATAGCCGGCCCCAGCCACACACGAATGTCCGACGGTGCGCATTTAAACTCGGTAACGGTCGCCTCAAGAATACCATCGCACAATCCGCGCCAGCCGGCATGCGCCGCCGCCACTTCTTTGCCGTCGCTCGAAGCGAAAATAACGGGCAAACAGTCTGCCGTCATCACCAGGCAAACTTGGTTCGGTTGATCGGTATATGCCGCATCCGCTTCCCTCTCATTACCGCTATAAGGCAAACGAATTACATGCGTACTGTGGGTTTGCGTCAGATACAGCGGTGCTTGCGGTAAGTTGGCATGCTCGACCAGTAACGCCCGATTGCGTTGAACATGGCTCGGGTCATCATTGACATGATCGCCCAAATTCAGCCCGTCAAAAGGCGGACGGCTTACACCACCGAGGCGTGTTGTGGTAAACGCCTGCACGAACGGCGGCACGCGCCATGTCGGATAAATATATTTCATACGAATTATTTTCTGACCGCAATCGCTTCAATTTCCACACCGACATCTTTCGGTAAACGCGCGACCTCCACGCAAGAACGCGCAGGGAATGCCGGATGATGATTTTCACGGAAAAACGCTTCATATTCCGCATTGACCGTCGCAAAATCGTTCAGATCTTTGACAAATACCGTGGTTTTCACAATGTCCGCCACAGTTAAGCCCGATTGTTCGATAATAGCTTTGACATTTTCCAAAGATTGACGCGCTTGCGCACGAATCTCCGTCGGAATCTCACCGGTTTGCGGATTGACCGGAATTTGTCCGGAAGTCAACACTAAATTGCCTAAATCCACGGCTTGCACATAAGGACCGATTGCTTTCGGTGCTTGTTCGGTATGAATGATTTTCGTCATAAATATTTCCTCAAAAATAACGGTGAACACAATACGGAGAGTTTGAAAGGTTTTTCACGCTTTGTAAATAGCATATAATGGCAAAATATCAATGAAATCTAACCGCTTGTAAAGAGAGACTATGAGTATCAACGTTACTGAAATCGTATTACACCAACTTCACCAAGGGGAAGGAGAATCCCCCGAACTCACCACTGTTTTAAGAGAGAATTTATTGGCTGTCAGCCCCGAGGCGGAACAGATGATGTTGCAGCTTCACCAAGCCTATCAGAGTAAAGCAAAAGCGTACGGTATCTTTCAAGCCGAATCGGTCTTTGCCCGACAACTCAACCGTTTATTGGAAAATGAAACAGAGTTTCTCCCGTTCAGCCACAGCTGTGCCAAAATGCTGGCGACCGAGTTGGCAAAATATCCGTTTGCGTCGGGCGGCACCTTCATTTTATGCCGATACACGTTTTTAGCGACCGAATACCTTTTTATTGCTCTGATTGACAGCCGTACTTCGATATTGGTTGACGAACAATTAGAGGTCAAACGGACGCAATATTTAGATATTACTCAATACGATATTGCCTGCCGTATTAATTTAACCGAGCTGAACGTTGATGCCCAATCGAATCGTTACCTTACCTTTATTAAAGGACGAGTCGGCAGAAAAGTGGCAGACTTTTTTATGGACTTTTTAGGCGCGGAAGAAGGATTAAACCCGCAGGTACAAAACCAAACCTTACTCCAAGCCGTGAGCGATTACTGCGAACAAGGTGAATTAAACAGTACCCAAACGCAAGCGGTCAAAAAGCAAGTGTTCGATTATTGTAAAGGGCAGATTAACAATGGCGAAGACATCGCCCTGCAAGAGCTTTCGGCGGCGATGCCGACGCTCAATGAGCAAGATTTTATCGGTTTTACCCAAACGCAAGAATATGGTTTGGAAGAGAGCATTCCGCCGGTGCGTAATGCGTTGAAAACCTTAACCAAATATGCCGGTTCGGGGAAGGGAGTAACCATCAGCTTTGATGCCGAATTATTAAGCCAACGCATTATTTGGGATGAACTAAATGATACTTTGACTATCAAAGGGTTACCCGCCAATTTACGCGATCAACTCGAACGCAATAAATAATGGTATTTTTATTGGGCTTTCGGTATGATCTGCCGAAACATCAAACATAAAAAGGATAACAACGATGAAAATAAACTCTTTGATTGCCGTGTTACTGCTTGCCGTCGGTGTCAGCGCGTGTTCCACCGTCAAAAAGGTGGTATACCGTATCGATGTACCGCAAGGTAACTATTTAGAACAGGATAAAATCGATCAAGTGCAAGTCGGCATGACGAAAGAACAAGTTCAATATTTACTTGGGGCGCCGGTATTAAAAGATGTGTTTAATGAAAACCGTTGGGACTATGTCTTCATCAACCGTAAAGGGCATGAAGAGCCGATTCAACACACGTTGTTCGTTTACTTTGACCAACGTAATCTCGTAAAAGAAATCAAACTCGACAAACCGCTCTCACCGGCGACAGCCGAATAGTGTCACAAGCGGTCGGATCCCGGCGTAATTTTGCAAATTGTTCGTCGGATCGTACCGCTTGCTTGAGTATCTCGATAAACAAAAGGGTATCTGCCGATACCCCTTTCCGTTTAGGTTCTCAAATCATTCGCTTGTTGCAACAAATTACGGCTTTCCTTTAAAAATTGTTCGGAGTAATCACCGAACCAGCGGTGAACTTTCTCAAAGGCATCAATAAAGCCTTGTTTATCATGTTGTGTGAAAAAGGCCAAACTTTGCGCAAAACTTTGTTGAAGCGATTCGATTACCGCTAAATTTTCCGGTTTGTCCGCAATGATATCCGCATATAATGCGCCGTCTTGTGCAAACAAACGCCCGATCATCGCCAATTCCAAACGGTAAATCGGCGAAGAAAGCGCCAATAATTGGGATAATTTCACCGGCTGCTGAGACAAATGTAAGCCGTAAGCAAAGGTGGAAAAGTGGCGCAGCGCTTGAATATACGTCATGGCATGATCGTGTTCATGAGCATCAATTGGTTCAATTTTTGCCCCCCAAATTTTCATTTGTTCCAATAACCAGTAATAGCGCTCGGCGAATCTCCCGTGGCAACAAGCAACCACTTGTTTTGCCATGCTGGCGATATCCGGTCCGAACATCGGATGCAGCCCGACAACGGCACCCTCATGCACCTCTAACATTTTCGCCAACGGCTGAGCCTTGACGGAAGTCAGATCGGCCAAAATCATGTTTTCATGAAGATAGGGCTTCAACCGTTCAATCGTCTCCAACGTTTTATCGATCGGTACGCATACAATGACGACATCCGCACCATCAATAATCGTCTCCGCATTTTCCCAATCTTGACTGCCTAACACATCAACCGTATAACCCGATTGACTGAAATAGCGGGCAAACAGACCTCCGAGCTTACCACGACCACCGACCACTACAATTTTACGGATGGCCGGATTTGTGGCTTTGAAACCGTGCTTGTTTTCATTGGCGTAAGATTCCCGCATTACCCGACGTAAAACGTCTTCAATCAGATCGGGCGGAATTCCCTGCTTTTCCGCTTCTTGACGACGGGCGTTAATCATGGCGGCTTCACGCTCCGGCGCATAAATCGGCAGACCGTGTTCATGCTTGATTTTACCGACTTCCGCCACTAGTGATAAACGCGTTGCCAACAGTCGAATAAGCTGCTGGTCGACCAAATCGATTTGTTCGCGTATAGGATTTAACGGATTCATACTCTTAATGTCTCTGCAAAGCGGGTCAATAACGCTTCCGTTGTTTGCCAATCAATACACGCATCGGTAATGGAAACACCATATTGCATTTGCGCAAACGGCTGTTCGGAAGATTGATTTCCGGCAAATAAATGACTTTCAATCATCAAACCAATGATGGATTGATTACCGTTGACAAGCTGTTCCAATACATTTTCCGCAACCAGCGGTTGACGACGGTAATCTTTATTCGAATTGCCGTGGCTGCAATCAATCATAATCGCTTGCGGCAAGCCGGCTTTTGCCAAGGATTGCTCACATTCGGCAACATGTTGTGCATCAAAATTCGGGCTTTTACCGCCACGTAAAATCACATGACCGTCCGGATTACCTTTAGTGGTTAACACCGTAACCTGCCCCTCTTGGTTGATACCGATGAAATTATGCCCTTGAGCCGAAGCCTGCATTGCGTTGATCGCTACGGCTAAATTGCCGTCGGTTCCGTTTTTAAATCCGACCGCCATCGATAACCCTGAGGCCATTTCACGGTGGGTTTGTGATTCGGTCGTTCTGGCACCGATCGCCGACCAGCTGAACATATCGGCTAAATATTGCGGACTGATAGGATCTAATGCTTCCGTTGCCAAAGGTAAGCCTAATTCGGCAAGATCCAAAAGTAATTTACGGGCAATACGCAAGCCGTTCACCACATCAAATGAGCCGTCTAAATTCGGGTCGTTAATTAACCCTTTCCACCCGACCGTTGTACGCGGTTTTTCGAAGTAAACCCGCATAACAATGTAAAGTTTATCTGACACTCTATCCGCTAACGCTTTTAATTTTTTACCGTATTCAATGGCAGCAATCGGATCATGAATGGAACACGGACCAACGACAATGAGTTGACGCGGATCACGTTTATGAATGATATCCGAAATGATTTTACGTGATTCTTCAATCTGTTTGCGTAATTTTTCCGAAAGCGGATATTCCGCTTTTAGCGCTTTAGGCGTCATTAATACATATTCATCGACGATGTTGACATTATGTATGCTGTCTTGGTTGACCACAGTGTTCATTTTTATTTCCTATAGATGTAAAAAAATCAATACAGTGTAATTTACTGGTTTATGCCCAAGCTTTCAACTACTTTTTGTTTCACGACATCGACGGTAATCAATTTCATCCAGTCTTTTCCTTTTGCTTTTGTCGCCCAAGGTAATTCTTGCCATGCCTTGCCGTAACTTTGTTGAACGGCTTCGTCATAAACGGAAACAACATTATCCAAATCTTGATACGGACCGGTGCGACGGGGATTATGGATCGCGTATAAACCGATCACCGGTGTATGTTGTGTCGTCGCAATATGCGCCGGACCGGAATCGGAGGAAAGTACCAAATCCGCTTGTCGGATTAAACCGGCAAGCTGTTTTAAATTCGTTTTACCTGCAAGATTCAGGCTATTTGGTGCAAGTTGATGAATTTTAGCGGCAGTTTCCAATTCATAAGGAGACGGGGAGCCACAGATAATCACATTGATATTATGCTGTAACACAAATCGTGCAATTTCCGCATATGCTTCCGGCGACCAATCCTTTTCTTTTTTACTTGAACAAGGGGCTATCACCAAATTTTTTCGCTGCTTATCGATAAACTGCGCCGAATAAGTCAAATCCACATCGCTGATCGGCAAATTCCATTGTGGCGTGAGATCTTGCACGCCAATCGCTTTGGCAAACATCATTTGACCGTCCAACACATGCGGACAAGCGGTCTGTTCCACCTTAACATTTGTAAAAAGCCACTGCCCCTCTCTGGCACGATCTTTATTGAAACCGACTTTGGTTTTCGCCTTAATTCCCAAAGACAAAACGGACGCTCTCAGTGCAGTTTGCAAATTTAACAACACATCGAACCGCTTGTAACGCAGCTGTTTCCATAACGCCAATATACCTTTCCAACCGGATTTTTTATCATAAGTTATCAGCTGTACGTTCGGGATCCCTTGCATAAGCTGAGCTTCCGTTTTGCCGATGATCCAGGTAATTTCAGCTTGCGGATATTGCCGTTGGATTGCCTGAACAACAGCCAAGGTATGGCACACATCACCAATTGCAGACAGTCGCAAAATACAGATAGATTGAGGTACTTTCATACAGATTCCTTATAAACATTTTACCGGTTTGGGGAGCCCTGCAATTTTGGTCGCTTGTTTTGCCGGACCGTCAGGAAATAAACGTTGCAAATAACGGCTGTTGCCTTTTTCTTCACCGAACTTTTGCGCTAACGCTTTTACCAACATGCGGATAGCCGGTGAGGTTTTGTATTCTTGATAAAAATCTCGGACAAACCAAATAATTTCCCAATGCGCTTCCGTTAACGCTAAATGCTCTTTTTCAGCAATGACTATTGCAAGTTCTTCAGTCCAATCGTCGATGTTTTTCAAATAGCCGAATTCATCGGTGGGAAATTGTTGATGATTAAGCTCAATATAATGAATCATAGCGGAATAGATAAGTAATAAAAAATGCCACATTATAGTGGCATTTTATTAAAGAGAGAAAGGATTAGTCGTCGCTACCTAATACACCGAAAAGCTGTAAGAAGCTGACAAACAAGTTATAAAGTGAAACGTATAAATTCACGGTTGCCAAGATGTAGTTGGTTTCACCACCATGAATAATGCTGCTGGTCGTTAATAAAATCGCCGCACTGGAGAAAATGACAAATAATGCGCTGATAGCCAAACTTAATGCCGGAATTTGTAAGAAAATATTGGCAATTACACCGACAAGTAAGACGACGAATAAGGCAATCATCATACCAGATAAGAAGGACATGTCTTTCTTCGTTGTCAACACATAAGCGGAACACGCAAAGAATACCGCTGCAGTTGCCCCGAACGCTAATGCGACAACATCTCCCAAACCTGCACCGATATAGGCATTTAAAATCGGTCCTAAGCTATAACCTAAGAAACCGGTCAGCGCAAACACGCTCGCAATACCGGCTGCGCTGTTTGCCGTCGCACTGGTTAAGAAAAGTAATCCGTAAAAACCGATTAACATTCCCCACCACGGTAAACTTGGTAAATTCAACGCCATTGCCGCTATCGCAACAACAGAAGAAAACGCTAAAGTAAGCGCTAATAAAAAGTAAGTGTTACGCAGTACTTTGTGGGTACTGATTAATGATTCACCACGACGGACGCCCGTGACTAAACGATCTTGCATAGATTCTCCTGTTAAATAAACGTTGTTTTAGTGTAAAAAACGGTGAATAAATTACCATAACCGCCTTTAAAGTCAATGGATAAAATCAGGGCGCCTCACTTGCGCCCTTTCGTATCACAAATTATTGAACAGCCACAATTCTCTCGTCTTGATAATCCACCATCACATCTTTATTCGGTAATAATTTACCGGACAAAATTTGCTGTGCGAGCGTATTTTCAATCTCTTGTTGAATCGCACGTTTAAGCGGTCTGGCACCGAATAACGGGTCGAAACCTGCCGCACCGATATGATCCACCGCTGCATCCGTCACCGTTACATGATAACCACGTTCCGCCATGCGTTTAATTAAACGTTCAAGTTGGATTCTGGCAATTGCACGAATATTTTCTTTATCAAGCGGATGGAACACCACGGTTTCATCAATACGGTTAATAAATTCCGGTCGGAAATGTTTTGCCACTACGGTCATCACCACTTCTTTCATTTCATCGTAGGTCATTTGCTCCACATTTTCTTGGATCAAATGCGATCCCAAGTTTGAGGTCATAATGACGACGGTATTACGGAAATCCACGGTTCGACCTTGTCCGTCCGTTAAGCGACCGTCATCAAGCACTTGTAATAAAATGTTGAATACATCCGGATGCGCTTTTTCCACTTCATCCAATAAAATGACGGAATACGGACGACGACGAACGGCTTCGGTTAAATAACCACCTTCTTCATATCCTACATACCCCGGAGGTGCGCCCACCAAACGAGACACGCTGTGTTTTTCCATAAATTCGGACATATCTATACGCACCATGGCGTCTTCACTATCGAACAAGAAATTCGCCAACGTTTTGCAAAGTTCGGTTTTACCCACCCCGGTCGGACCAAGGAATAAGAAGGAACCAATCGGACGATTCGGATCCGATAACCCGGCTCGGCTACGGCGAATCGCATTTGCGACCGCATCTACCGCCTCAGCCTGTCCGACAACCCGTTTGTGCAACACATCTTCCATACGAAGCAATTTTTCTTTCTCGCCTTCCATCATTTTCGCAACCGGAATACCCGTTGCACGTGAAAGCACTTCGGCAATTTCTTCATCCGTTACCCGCGTACGCAATAATTGCATACCGTTGTCTTCGGACTCATGTTTTTCCGCTTCGCGCAGTTGTTTTTCCAATTCAGGAATCACACCGTATTGTAACTCCGCCATTTTTTCAAAATTGGCTTCGCGACGCGCCTGCTCCATTTGAATACGGGCATTTTCCAATTTTTCTTTAATGTGTTGTGTGCCTAGTAATGCTGATTTTTCAGCTTTCCACACATCTTCAAGCTCGGCATACTCACGTTCGCGAGCGGTCAGATCTTCACTTAATTTTGCAAGTCGTTGACGGCTGGCTTCATCATCTTCTTTCTGTAACGCCTGTTGTTCCAATTTTAATTGAATAATTCGGCGCTCCAAACGATCCAATGGTTCCGGTTTGGAATCAATTTCCATACGTAAGCTGGAAGCCGCTTCGTCAATCAAGTCAATGGCTTTATCCGGTAATTGGCGGTCGCTGACATATCGATGTGATAATGTCGCTGCGGCAACAATTGCCGGGTCGGTAATTTGTACATGGTGGTGAATTTCATAACGCTCTTTTAAACCGCGTAAAATCGCAATCGTATCTTCAACACTCGGCTCGTCCACCAATACTTTTTGGAAACGACGCTCAAGCGCGGCATCTTTTTCAATATATTGACGATATTCGTCAAGGGTTGTTGCCCCGACACAGTGTAATTCGCCGCGAGCCAGGGACGGTTTTAACAAGTTCCCCGCATCCATTGCACCGTCCGTTTTACCGGCACCGACCATGGTATGAATTTCATCAATAAACAAGATCACTTGACCTTCTTCTTTTGCGAGTTCATTTAATACGGATTTCAAACGTTCTTCAAATTCACCGCGGTATTTGGCACCGGCAATTAACGCCCCCATGTCTAACGAAAGTACCCGCTTGTTTTTCAGTCCTTCCGGCACTTCACCGTTGACAATACGCTGTGCCAGCCCTTCGACAATCGCCGTTTTACCGACCCCCGGTTCACCGATCAGTACCGGATTATTTTTCGTACGGCGTTGTAATACTTGTACCGTCCGACGAATTTCTTCATCACGACCGATCACCGGATCCAATTTGCCTGAGCGGGCGCGTTCGGTTAAATCTATCGTGTATTTTTGTAATGCTTGACGGGTTTCTTCCGCATTTTGGCTGTTCACGCTATCCCCTCCTCGAATTTGGTTAATTGCCGTGGTGACTTTTTCTTTTGTTAATCCAAATTGTTTTAGCAATTTGCCTAATTCATTATCATCTAATGCGGCAAGTACAAACAATTCCGATGAAATAAAGCTATCACCGAATTGTTGCGCCAACTTATCACATTGATTTAACAAACGAATCAGTTGTTGTGACGGCTGTGTATTCCCTCCGCTGACTTGCGGCATGCGCTTAATCACGGCTTCTACTTCGCTGATCAGCCGAGCAGGCGCTACATTCAACACGGTAAATAAAGGGGCTACGGAGCCGTCTTGCTGTTTAAGCAAAGCAAGCAATAAGTGCGCCGGTTCGATATAAGCATTGTCTTTTCCGACGGCTAAGGATTGTGCTTCTGCAATGGCGGATTGAAATTTGCCGGTAAATTTATCGATATTCATAGTTTCCTCTCAATTCTGTTAATTAAATGATACTGACATCGAGGTTTTCCTCGTTTGACGAAACTATAAATTGGGATTGTCAAGGGGATTTCAAGAGAAAATGTGAAATAGATCACAAAATCTTTGTAATACGTGAGGTAAATAACAAGCGGTCTGATTTGAGCGGAAATTTGCAAAATGTCGCTCAAATCAGACCGCTTGTAGCGAGAAAAGGAAATTAACGGATGATTCCACGCGTAGAGCGTTTGAAGAAATCTAAGAATAAGCTGATTGCCGCTTCCGTTTTGGCATACTGTTCGATTTCCGGGATCACTTCTTCCAATGTTTTTCCGCTACGATAAATTAATTTGTACACGTTGCGAATAGCGTGCATCGTCGCTTTTTCAAAACCGCGGCGTTTTAACCCTTCCAAGTTTACGCCGAACGGCTGGGCATGGTTACCTTGCGCCATAACATACGGCGGAACATCTTGGCTTACCATCGAACCGCCGCCAAGCATCACGTGCGAACCAATCACCACGAACTGGTGAATCGCTGACATTCCGCCGACAATGACAAAGTCATCTAAAGTAACATGACCTGCCAAGGTACCGTTATTGGCAATAATACAGCGGTTGCCGATTTGGCAATCATGAGCAATGTGACAGTTAATCATGAATAAGTTGTCGCTTCCGACTTTTGTCACACCGCCACCTTGCACGGTACCACGATGAATCGTCACGCTTTCACGAATGCGGTTACGATCGCCGATCACCGTTTTGGTCGGCTCGCCTTGATATTTTAAATCTTGGTTGATCTCTCCGATACTGGCAAATTGGAAAATATGGTTATCTTCCCCGATTTCCGTATCGCCTTGAATGACAACATGGGAATGAATTTTTGTTCTTGCGCCGATTTTAACGTCTTTACCTATTACACAAAACGGACCGATTTCAACATTCGGACCAATTTTCGCACCTTCCTCAATTACCGCAAGAGGGCTGATTTTTGCTGAAGAATCAATTAGTTGCATAGGAGTAATTCCTCTACTCTCGAGTGGATATTATTTGCGGGCACACATTAAGTCTGCTTCACAAACGACTTTACCGTCAACAAATGCTTTCCCTGTAAATAAGCTGATACCTCTGCGCTCTTTCAAGAAATTTACTTCGATCAGCATTTGATCTCCCGGTACGACAGGACGTTTAAAGCGGGCGTTATCAATCGAAGCGAAATAATAAAGTTCGTCTTCTCTTAACTTGCCGTAACTTTTTACTGCCAACACTCCCGTCGCTTGCGCCATGGCTTCCAAAATTAATACGCCCGGAAAAATAGGCTGTGTCGGAAAATGCCCGGTAAAGCACGGTTCATTGACGCTGACATTTTTCACTGCTTTAAGCCATTTGCCTTCTTCAAAGTCCACAACGCGATCGACCAATAAAAACGGATAACGATGCGGAAGCATGGTCATGATTTCAGTTACTTCGATAATTCTTGGTTCTCTGTTTTCTGTTTGTACTTCAGTTGTCACTCTAGACCTCTTAATTACGCTTTAATTAATACATTATTCTGCCAAACGCTTTTCAACTGCTTTGAGGCGTTTATTCATTTCATCAATATTCATGGTCAATGCTGCGGTTTTACGCCATTCTTTATTCGGTTGCAACGGAATACCGGAAGAATAAATGCCTTTCTCGGTAATCGGTCTCATCACCATGCCCATACCGGTAATAATTGCACCGTCACAAATTTCCATATGACCATTGATTACGCTTGCTCCACCGATCTGACAGAAGCGCCCTACTTTGAGACTTCCCGCCATAATCACACCGCCGGCAACCGCCGTACCGAAGCCGATATGAACATTATGGGCAATTTGGCAAAGGTTATCAATAATGACATTGTCTTCAATGACGGTAGAATCTAAGGCTCCACGGTCAATACAGGTGCAAGCACCGATTTCCACTCGATTTCCGATGATAACGCCGCCGGTTTGCGGAATTTTAATCCATTGACCTTTGTCATTGGCATAACCGAATCCGTCACTGCCAATCACGGCGGAAGATTGAATTAAACAATCTCTCCCGATTTGCACGTTATGATATACGGTTACATTTGCCCAAAGCTGGGTTCTTGCACCGATTTTCGTGTTTTTCCCGACAAAACAACCGGCACCGATAACTACATCATCGGCAAGTTCGACACCACTTTCAATGACGGCATTTGCACCGATCGAAACATTATGACCTAATTTTGCCTCCGGAGAGATCACTGCACTCGATGCAATGCCTTGAGCGGCTTTAGGCGTGCTATCCATATATTGCGCCAATAATGCATAAGCGACGTAAGGATTTTTAACGATGATGAGATTTTGATCTTCCCGACAAAATTCAACGTCCCCTTCACTTACAATGATTGCTCCCGCTTGGCTTTCCGCTAATTGGGGGCGATACTTTGCGTTTGAAATGAAGGTAATATGTGACGTATTTGCCTTTTCTAAAGGCGCAATACTTGAAATCACTAAATCGGCTTCACCTTTTAAGGTGCCGCCGATTTGCGCCGCTAAATCAGATAAACGGAAATTTGCCATTATTTACTCGCTGCCGGTTGAGCCGGCGTTTCATCAGGTTTGGTATCGTCCGATTTCGGTTTAATTACACCGCCTAACGCTTTAAACACCTCTTCGGTTAAATCATTCGCTTCATTTTGCGTATAAAGTACAGCGGTCGAATCCAATACTAATGTAAAGCCTTTCGCTTTTGCCGTATCGGAAATCGCTTTTTCGACTTCGGCGACTACGCTTTGTTGAATCTTAGCTTGCTTTTCGGCCAATTCACGTTGAATACCGCCAAATGTTTTTTGGAATTCTTCCACATTTTTTCTAAACGCAGCTTCACGTTTTTGAATAGCATCCACTTTATTTTGGAACGCTTTACCTTCTGCATTAATGGCATCTTGACGTTTCTTAATCTCTGCACTACGTAGTCTAGGCGCTTCTTTTTCTAATGCGGCAACTTTCTTCTTCATGGATTCCGAAACACTTTTTTCCTCTTCTTGCAATTTTTTTGCATCAGCGGCTAATTTTTTCTCTTCTTCCTCTAATTTTTTTTCCGCCTCGGCAAACTTAGCTTCTTCCGCCTTCATTTCTTTGACGAATTCAGAATTCGGATCCGTCAATAACGGGTGATTTTGTACTAAAAAATTAGGATTTGCGTATGCGATATTATCCGATGCATTGACTGCATTTGCGCTAAAAACAAGCGCTGCCGCTACTGTTGAAACTTTAAACAACTTTTTCATAAAATGTCCTTCTTAAATTGTTATAGAATAGATTTTAAATTGAACCCTGCGATACCTCATGATTCTTTTACGAATTTAATGACATGTATTATCGCAGGTGTTCAAACGTTGATATTAATTAGAATGCACTACCGATACTAAATTGGAATTGCTCGATTTCATCACCGTCATATTTCTTGATTGGTTTTGCATAAGAGAACACTAACGGACCAATCGGTGAATTCCATTGGAACGCCACACCGGCCGACGCTCTAATGCGTTTATAGTCACCGTAATCCGGTAATGTCGGATAAGTCTCTTGTTTCCATTTCGTATTCCAAACGCTTGCCGCATCGACAAATAATGATGTTCTTACATTATGTTGATATTTTTCGCTGACAAACGGAGTCGGTACAATAAACTCTAGACTTGCTGTTGCCATCGCATTACCACCGACAATATCACCGTTTACGGAGCTGAATGAAGCGTTACCGCTTGCATCACGGGTTAAATAAATCGCTTGCGGACCTACCGCACCATAAGCGAAACCTCTTAATGAACCGATACCGCCCGCCGAATAGGTTTGATAGAACGGTAGTTTTTTACTTCCGAAGTCGTTTGCATATGCAACGCCCATTCTGGTTGATACGACCCATTTATGTTCACGGTTTAACGGATAATAATTTCTAAAATCCGCACTGATTTTATAATATTGGTTATCCGATCCCGGAATGGTTACTCTACCGCCGATACTTGCTACGCTACCTTTCGTCGGTAAGAATCCACGGTTTAAACTGTTATAATTCCAACCAAATGAAAAATCGAAATCATCCGACTTAAACTTCTTATAAAAATCTAATGCCGGATCGATCTCATAGTTCATTGATTTAATATAAAGCTCACGATTGTATTCACGACGAGCGTTTGTAATGGCATCATGCGTATAGCCTAAACCTAAGTAGTAGGAGTTATTTTCATCAACCGGGAAGCCTAACGTTCCGTTAATACCGTAAGTCTGACGCTTATATGCTGCGGAAATATCATTTTTCGAGTTATCATAATCTTCATAGAAAACGTTACCGCCCAAGCTGACTCCGTCTTTGGTAAAATACGGCTCGGTATAGCCTAAACTAATATTTGTACCGTAATCATTACGCGTACCGTTTAAACTGATGGTAGATCCCATGCCAAGAAAATTCTCTTGTTTAATACCGGCTTGATAACTCAACCCGCTTTCCGTACCGTAACCGATACCAAAACTGATGCTTCCCGTATTGCGTTCTTTAATTTTGTAGAGTAAATCAACTTGATCCGACGCATTCGGCACATTCGGGTAACTCATTTCCACAGACTCATAAAAACCGGTACGTTCTAAACGTGCTTTACCTAATTCCGCCAAACTTGTGGATAACCAAGTCGCTTCTTGCTGACGCATTTCACGACGAAGCGTTGAATCTGCCGTAACGCTATTTCCCTCAAAACGAATTTTTCTCACGTAAATACGATTACCGGCATCAACGACAAAACTAATACGCACCGTTTTGTTCTCTTCATCAAATGTCGGGTATAAATCGATCTTCGCCGAAGCAAAACCATTATCACCTAATACTTGCTTAATCCCGTCTTCAATTTTTTTCAATTCATCTTTGCGGAATTGCTCGCCCGGTCGGAAATCTTTCAGCAATGCATTTAACTCTTTATCCAGCTTTGCCGTATTTCCGATGATACGAACTTCACTGACGTTATACTGTTCACCTTCCTGTAGCTTATAGGTCAAGGTTACGTCTTTTTTATCATCGCTAAATTGAACGTCACTTTTTTGAATATTGAATTTTGCATAGCCTCTGTTCATATAGAAATTGCGAAGATTTTCTAAATCTTGATTATACGCCTGTTGTTCAAATTTACTGCTTTCAAAAATATTCCACCATGATACGTCCGGTTGGATATCAAGTTGTTTCGTTAACTCTTTAGCACTGAATGCCTGATTACCTTCAAAATTGATAACTTTGACGTAAGACACATCGCCTTCTTTAATATCCAGTTTAATATTCATTCCGCCCGATTCGGCTTTTGTTACGACGGAATCAACCGTCGCATTATAACGACCGATGGAATGATAGTGTTCGATTAAGGCTGATTTAAACTCTTCTAATTTTGCCGCATCGAATACTTCACCTTTTGTAATCAAATTTGCTTTTAAATTTTGCTCTAAAGGCTCTTTCGGAATTGCCGAGTTACCCTCAATATCCACATTATTAATCACCGGATATTCTGCAACTTTAATCACTAAAGTATTGCCTTCACGCGTAGCCCGTACATCGGCAAAGCGTTTTTGAGTAAACAGTTGTCTCACGACGTTTGCAACGTCATTATCCGTAGCCGTTTGACCGATTTTTACCGGCAATGTGGAAATAATCGCCGCACCGGTTGCAGGTTGGACACCATCAACGCGAATCTCTTTAACGACAAAAGGCGCAGCTGCAACACCGTTTGCAACTAAAAGTGTAGAGAGTAATAGTTTTTTCATCGAAATGATCCTATTAGTTTGTAAAATTATTCTGTAATCTAACCGCTTGTTAGGGCTAGAAATGTATTAAATCATTGAATAACGTAAATACCATCAGGCTAAGCACAAAGGCTACACCTAATTGCTGAAAACGAAATTGAACCTTGTCCGAAAGCGGTTTTTGGCGTATCGCTTCACCGCCTAATAATAACAATTGCCCGCCGTCTAACGGTAATATCGGGAATAAATTCATCACACCGAGGTTAACGCTGATTAACGCCATGAAACTAAGATAGTAAATAATGCCGATTTCAGCAGTTACGCCGGCACCTTTTGCCATGGTAATCGGTCCGCCCATATTCGTGATAGATAGTTCACCGGTAATTAAATTGCCAATAAATTGCAAAATAATTTTTATAAGCGAAACAACTTTATACACACTTTTCTCAAGAGCGGCAAGAATATCATACTTTAGCTCCGTCCGATACTTATCCGCTAAAGGTTCAAACGTCGGTGTAATACCAATTAAATAACGCTTTTCCTTTTCCGATTTTTCCGGGATCAGCCAAAACGTTATCTGTTTACCGTCTCTCTCAACTACCAACTGTACATTTTCACCGGTTTGAACTTGTTTGATCAAATAAGGCCAATCAAACGGCTGCTGATTTATCAATAAAATCTTATCACCGACTTTCACGCCGGCTTTGGCTGATGCGGAATTTTCGACTACCCCTTTAATAATTGGTTCCACCACACCGCTTTTCGGTTTGATTCCCAATGTCTGTAGCGGATTTTCTTTATTTCCTTCCACATTCCAACGGGTTAAATCTAATTTCAGCGTTTTCGGAAAATTCCCATCAATAAATGCGCCTTCAACAGGCACATCTTTTGAGCCGACTTTGCCGATTAAGGCTAATGTTACTTCTTCCCAGTCTTGTACTTGTCTACCGTCCACCCGCTTAATTTCAAATTCGGGTTCAAATTTTGCTTGTGCCGCAATGGAATCCGGAATGACGCTTCCCACTACAGGTTTAACGGTCGGGATTCCGATACTGAAGACTAACCAATAGGCAAGAATCGCAAAAAGAAAATTTGCAGCCGGACCGGCAATAACAATAAATGCTCGCTGCAGAACTGTTTTGTTTTTTAGAGATTGTTCTGGCGATAACTCGAATTCTTCTTCACCATTGTACATTTGGACATACCCGCCCAACGGAATCATGGAAAATGCAAACTCCGTACCTTGTTTATCTTTTTTACGCCACAATACTTTGCCAAAACCGATTGAAAACCGTAACACTTTAACGCCACATTTTCTCGCAGCCCAAAAATGTCCGTATTCATGCACAAAAACAAGCACACAAATTAAAACAAAAAATGCCAATGCGGAAGTCATGCACTTACCTTTTTATAAAATAAAGAAGAAACCTGTGGCAAAAACAGGCACTGCGGCGGTGAGACTATCAATTCGATCTAAAATACCGCCATGGCCGGGAATTAAATGACTGCTGTCTTTAATGCCGGCTTGACGTTTAAACATACTTTCACTTAAATCGCCTAAAATAGAAATCGCGACCGTAATGGTCGATAGCACGATAAACGGCACCGTCGCCAGTTCTTTACCGAAGATATTGGGCGGAGATAATTGTAAGAAAATAAAAGCGATGACAGCCGAAGTAAATACCCCGCCGACAGCTCCTTCCCAAGATTTACCCGGCGAAACTTTCGGGGCTAATTTACGTTTCCCGAATGCCCGACCGACGAAATAAGCGCCCGAATCGGCGCCCCACACCAATAAGAAGACATAAAGTAATAAATAAGTTCCTTGATGAGGATCAACGTAATATTGATGGAAGCGTAACGCAAGCGTACCGATTAAAAACGGAAGTAGCGTACAAAAACCGAAAATAAACTTGGCACTGATTGATTTTTCCCAAATTTTCGCTGAATTCGGATAGGTGACGACCAAATAAGTTGCCATGCTCCACCAAATACATCCGACAAATAGGATTGGCGTCGTTTCATCGGTAAGAAAACGTGCCGCCTGAATATAAGCCGTCCCTGCCATAATCGGAAAAATCAATAAACAGGTAACGACAAAAGCAACGATTGCACGTGCAATCGGACGCTTAAAACCGGCAAACTGCGCCCATTCCCACATAGCCAATACAATAATTGCCGAAAGGATAATCGTGAAAGGTAACGGCGAAAGCCAAAATAATGCGATTAATGCTAAAGCAATCAATACAATTGCGGATAAAATACGATCCTTAAGCATTTACTGGTCCTTTATAATTTTAATAACCACCAAAACGGCGTTCACGTTGTTGATAAGCTTCTACGGCTTGAGCAAAATCCGTTTCATTAAAATCCGGCCATAACACCGGACTAAAATAAAGCTCCGCATAGGCAATCTGCCATAGCAGGAAATTACTGATGCGTTGTTCCCCGCTTGTACGGATTAATAAATCGACTTGCGGTTGATCTTCCGTCGACAATGCCTGTTGGAAGCGCTCTACCGTAATATCGTCAACTGAAATTTCGCCGAGTTTAACTTTGACCGCCAATTGCTGTGCGGCATTGACAATATCCCAATAGCCACCGTAATTTGCTGCGATATTAAGAATAAGCCCGGTATTATTGGCAGTAAGCTCTTCCGATTGACGAATACGTTTTTGCAAACTTTCACTAAAGCGGGATTTATCACCGATAATTCTTAAGCGAATATTATTTTTATGCAGTTTTTTTACTTCCGAATCCAGCGCTTTCATAAACAGCGTCATTAATGCCGACACTTCGGCATCCGGTCTACTCCAGTTTTCACTGCTAAAGGCATAAAGGGTAAGTACCTTAATTTGATGGCTTGCTGCAAAATTTACCGCAGCTCTGACCGCTTTTACGCCGTTTTGATGTCCGAAAATGCGTAATTTACCTTGCTGTTTAGCCCAACGACCATTACCATCCATAATAATGGCAACATGTTGCGGCATATTTTGAGGATCAAAATTCACGGAAAACTCTCTTAATTCATCAATTTAAGCACAATTCATCAAAGTGGAAATCATATCACAATGCGCTATATTGGGGAATCAGACTTAATCGTTAAAAATTATCTTTTTTCTGCCGTAGTGCAATAAATTCATCCAAACTGACCGCTTGCATAAACGGATTGATCTGTTTTTCCACCCCAATCGTTGTCGGAAGTGTAGGACGAAATGATGCTCTTAATATATCCGCCCGCTCTTGATATTCCATGAGAACACAACTTTGAGGCATCACGCTTTGTGCAAATTTTAAATTACTTTGCGTATATTCATGAGCGGGATAAACCTGAACAAAATCCGGCAATTGTTTAAATCGAGCTAAAGCCTCAAACTGAGCTCGATAATTCCCCGTAAATACTCTACCGCATCCCCCTGAAAATAACGCGTCTCCACAAAAGAGATAAGCATTATCCAACAAATAGCTCACATGCCCAGCGGTATGTCCTGCGCTTTCAATGACCTGAACGGGTAATCCGAATAATTCCAATTGCATTCCCGCTTGGACAAGCTTATTTGCAAACGCTTTGGTTTCTTCCGGTCCGAATACGGGTAAATCACGATACTGTTCGACAATACTTGCAACTCCATCGGTATGGTCATGATGATTGTGAGTTAATAATATTGCAATAGGGGTTAATTGTTGATGAGACAAACACTCCAATACAGGTTTCGCTTCGGACGGATCAACAATAATCACTTCCTTCCCTTGTTGAATCACCCAAATATAATTGTCCTTTAATGCCGGAATCGGTTTGACGGTTAACACAATACGCTCCATACAATAATGGGCAATATCACTATTGCCCATTTCATCATTTATTTATCTAAAAACAGTGCCGCCGCACCACGAACACCGCTCGAATCCCCATGGATAGCTTTCTTAATCACCGGCACCTCCGCATTACGCATTAAATAAGGCGGTAAGGCTTTCGGTAAGGCTTCATAGATATAATCGAAATTCGACAAACCACCACCGAAAACAATCATGTCGGGATCCAATACGGTAATATACCCCGCAACGGCAATCGCCATTAATTGAATGTAACGTTCGACAAACTCAACGGTTTTCGGATCTTTATCATAAAAACGCTGAATAATCGTTTTCGCATCAATTTGCTCTCCCACCAAATCGCGGTATAAGAATTCAAAACCTCGCCCGGAAATATAGCTGTCCCAACATGCCGTTTGACCACATCCGCATTTATAAACAGGCGCTTTGTCCCAACCGAGCAATTTTAATGCCTGATAGTCCAGTTTTAAGTGGCCGACCTCGCCTGCCATCCCGATTTGACCGGAATGCGCTTTACCGTTTAATACAATACCGCCGCCGAAACCGGTACCGATAATAAACCCTAATACCGTCTCATATTGCAGATTACTTGCATCCCAAGCTTCGGAAAGCGCCAAACAGTTTGCATCATTTTCCGCTCGGACTTCGCGTCCCAAACGAACCGTTAAATCGTTTAACAGTGGCTTACCGTGTACTACGGCGATATTTGCCATTTCAGCCAATCCGCTCTTATGGTTGACAAATCCGGGAACACCCAATCCGACTTTACCTTCTTCACCGAATTTCGCATCGGCATTACGCACAAGGGTTTCAACCGTATTCAACCAATCTTCATAGCTGGTTTGCGGCGTCGGTACCCGTTCGGTATATAATTTATCCAATTTTTCATTAAATACCGCAAGTTCGATTTTTGTACCGCCGATATCTAAACCATAGTAAAACGCCATATTAGCCTCGCTTTTTAAATAAATTGAAAGTTTCTAAATAAGGAACCGCCCAAATAAACAGCACCGCATGGAAACCCCATGCAATCAAGGTACTGACAAAAAGATCTATAGGATAATGCATTCCCAAGCGTAAACGACTGATCAACATCAAACCCGCCCAACAAATTGCAAAAATTTGTGCGAAAGAGACCGCTTGTCCTGACAAACCGAGCAATAAACCGGCGAAAACCAACATCCACGACACCGCAAAAATCGTGTGACCGGACGGGAAAGAATAGCCCAGCTCATCCGCTTGATGCAGTACCGCAAAATTCTCATCCGTTTTGGCAAATTTCAAAACTTCTTTCTCTTGATCGATTTTCGGCAAGGCATAAAAACTTTCCGTTTGAGTTTGGAACATTTCCGTAACAAACGGACGCGGCTCTTTAAATATCGATTTCGCACCTTCTTTAATCGCTTGCGTCCCAATCACGGACGTCGCACAAATAAAGCCGATCAACACCCACGAATAGCGTTTGCGCGCCAGCCACATCAGCCATAACATAAACAGTACGCAAGTGATCAACGCATAAGGCGTTGAGCCCGTTTCCGTTAAGATAAACAACCAATAATCAAGATCGAACGAACGATACTCAATGCCTAACGACCATTGCCAGCCGATAGCCCATGTAACTAATGGCACAAGTAACATTAAAAAGGTATAAAAGGAAAGTTTTTTTAACACTGAATAAACTCCGACAAAAAAACCGCCTACAACAAGCGGTCATTACTTATGAATAATTTACCAATCAAATAGCTTTAGTGGATCTCGGCAATATAATTTTCTTCTCTTCACTTTGACGATAAAGTACCAAAATATGTCCGATCGTTTGTACTTCCGCCGCTTTTGTTTCCCGCACGATAGCGTCAATGATCAGCTGCTTCATTTCACGATCCGCACCGGCAATTTTAACCTTAATTAATTCATGATGATCCAAGGCATTCTCTATTTCTGCAAGAACCCCTTCCGTTAATCCGTTGCCGCCGAGCATCACAACCGGATTTAAATGGTGCGCCAAACCCTTAAGATATTGTTTTTGTTTTGTTGTTAATTGAATTGACATTGAATGTTGCCTTTCGTTTAAAAATAGGAATAAAAATCCTGCTGAAAATAACACAAATATCCCCGTTTTCAAAGTCAGAATTGATTGTGTTATCATGTCAAATATTCATTTTAGACATAAAAAAGGATCAGCTATGCCGACACTCAGCGTTGCAATGATTGTAAAAAACGAAGCGCAAGATCTCGCACAATGCTTGGAAACCGTCAAAGATTGGGCGGATGAAATTGTCATTTTAGACAGCGGTAGTACGGATAACACCAAAGCCATCGCTCTCGAATATCAAGCCAAATTCTTTGAACACACTGACTGGCAAGGCTTCGGCAAACAGCGCCAAATCGCTCAACAATATGTCACCGGCGATTACGTGCTTTGGCTGGATGCGGATGAACGCGTCACGCCGGAACTGGCGCAATCCATTCAACAAGCGGTCAGAAACGATGAAAAAAATACCGTTTACCAACTTGGGCGTTTAAGTGAGGTGTTCGGACGGAAAATTCGCCATTCAGGCTGGTATCCGGATTACGTTGTGCGTTTATATCGTACGGATTTTGCGGCTTACGGTGATGAATTGGTTCACGAAAAAGTACATTACCCGAAAAACGCACAAGTGAAAAAACTGAAAGGCGACCTGTTGCATTTTACGTATAAAGACATCCACCACTATTTGGTGAAATCGGCGGGCTACGCTAAAGCTTGGGCAATACAGAAAGCCGGCGTAGGTAAAAAAGGCTCGCTGCTTCAAGGTGTCACCCATGCCGTCGGTTGCTTTGTGAAAATGTATCTATTAAAGGCCGGTTTTTTAGACGGAAAACAAGGCTTCTTACTGGCAGTACTCTCGGCGCATTCGACCTTTGTCAAATACGCCGATTTATGGAACCGCACGCGCGAAAAGTGAACGCTATACGCAACAAGCGGTCTGTTTTGCTTGGCATTTTGCAAATTTTAAGACGAAACCGACCGCTTGTATTTACGCCCACATTTTGCCGATAAACGGCAAAATCGTTTTCAGCGCCGTCGGAATCGAAATTAACGTTAAATTTTTCTCCGTCGCTTTACCCATCGGCGGTGTAAACGCAATGTGTTTGTCAGCGTCATTTATCGGTCGCCAGCGGCGCGGAATAGCGGATAATCGGCTCGGATAAAATCCGATCGTCGGAATATTCAGCGCACCGCAAATATGTAACGGACCGGTTGAACCGGCGATAAATAAATCGGCACAAGCCAATGAATGCACAAAGTCCGTCAAACCGTCATTTTTATCGTAAACGACCGCATTCGGATGATTCACCAACCCTTGCAAAATATGCGCCTTGTCGCCTTCATTCGGTCCCGCCGTCAGCACGACTTGGCAATCAAATGCACCGAGGATCCCGTTGATCATCTCCGCATATTGTTCCAAGGATAAATTATTCGCCGAGCCGCCCGTACCGCTATGCACAAATAACCATTTCTTTGATAAAGACAACCCTAACTGCGCGGCTAACTTGGCTTTTTGCTGTTCAATTCGTTCAGGCGCAACGGTTAAATAAGGCGGATGAGGTTCGACAATCGGTATTCGATGATCCGTCAAAAATTTCCGTACCAAATCCACGTTATATTCCGATTCCGCTTTTTCGGAGCGGGAACGGCGCTGCGTCAAACGATGATTATAAAGAAATTGAAACAATTTCGTGGCGGGCGCCAAACGATACGGAATGCCGCTTTTCCACGTTAATTTGGCGTTATACCAATCGGAGACGAAACAAATGACCGCCTCAAACCGACCGGCAACGACATCATTTAAAACCCGCTGATTTTCTTTTGGATTCTGTTTGTCCGTACTGTCCGACAACACTTCGTCAATGTACGGGCAAAGTCTTGCCAGCGGTGCCGTATATTGGGGAACCAATGCGGTAATTTTCGCTTGGGGTAACGATTTCTTCAGCATGGCGAAAGCCGGCCACGCCACCATAAAATCACCGATTTTGTCATTTCGAATGACTAAAATATTTTGCATTGTTTATTCTACCTGTTAGAACTATTTAGGCTATTTTAATCGTCCGTCGGCATTTTCTCCAGCGACGCTACATGATTTGTACTTTAATTTTTCCGATTTTCCGCTAGAATACCGACCCTGAACGCAAACCTCTTTCTGCGTAATATTATTCATTTCTTCACATTCTTCAAAAATATAGGAAACGATATGTCAGCCACAATTCTAGAAACCCTTCCTCTCGGTCAAAAAGTCGGTATCGCCTTCTCCGGCGGCTTGGATACCAGCGCCGCCTTATTATGGATGCGTCAAAAAGGCGCCGTGCCTTATGCCTATACCGCAAACTTAGGTCAACCGGATGAAGACGATTATAATGCCATCCCGAAAAAAGCGATGGAATACGGTGCGGAAAACGCCCGCTTAATTGATTGTCGTACCCAGCTTGCCCACGAAGGTATCGCGGCGATTCAATGCGGTGCATTTCACATTTCAACCGGCGGTATCCCTTACTTTAATACCACTCCGCTTGGTCGCGCCGTCACCGGAACCATGCTGGTCGCAGCCATGAAAGAAGACGACGTCAACATTTGGGGCGACGGTTCAACCTTCAAAGGAAACGATATTGAGCGTTTCTATCGTTACGGTTTGTTAACCAACCCTAAACTCAAAATCTACAAACCGTGGCTGGATCAAACCTTTATCGATGAACTCGGCGGTCGCCACGAAATGTCCGAATTCCTGATTGCCAACGGTTTCCAATATAAAATGTCGGTCGAAAAAGCCTACTCAACCGATTCTAATATGCTCGGCGCAACTCATGAAGCTAAAGACTTAGAATTGCTCAGTACCGGCATCAAAATCGTCAAACCGATTATGGGTGTTGCGTTTTGGGACGAATCCGTTGAAATCAAACCTGAAACCGTTTCGGTCACGTTTGAAGAAGGCGTTCCGGTTGCCTTAAACGGAAAACGTTTGGACGATCCGGTTGACTTGATTATGGAAGCGAACCGTATCGGTGGTCGTCACGGTTTAGGTATGTCTGACCAAATTGAAAACCGTATTATCGAAGCGAAAAGCCGCGGTATTTATGAAGCGCCGGGAATGGCTTTACTGCATATTGCTTATGAGCGTCTAGTTACCGGTATTCATAACGAAGACACGATCGAGCAATACCGTATTAACGGCCTACGTTTAGGTCGTCTGTTATATCAGGGCCGCTGGTTTGATCCGCAAGCGTTAATGTTGCGTGAAACAGCTCAACGTTGGGTGGCGAAAGCGATTACCGGTACCGTGACCTTAGAATTGCGTCGCGGCAATGACTTCTCGATTCTTAACACCGAATCCCCGAACCTCACCTACGAACCGGAACGTTTAAGTATGGAAAAAGTGGAAGATGCGCCGTTTACGCCGGCAGACCGTATCGGCCAGCTTACCATGCGTAATTTGGACATCGTAGACACCCGCGGTAAATTAGGTATTTACTCGGAAACCGGATTACTCTCCGTACAAAATAATGTGATTCCGCAATTAGGAACCAAATAGTTTTACCTTGTAATCGAAAAGCACACCATTCGGTGTGCTTTTTTGTGACATTCGATAAGTCAGTAACATTAAATGTTATTTTCTCGTCGGCTCGATAATTTGAGACGGCTCTAAAGTTGTGGCATCCGCTCCGATTAATAAATTGAGCGCCATGCCCGTCCGTGCAAAAAACTCTCGAATCCGAACTTTGTAATGTGAATCCGGGTATTTCGCCACATAGCAAATGGCATCAATACGTCGAAACTTCGCAATCAGCAGCGCTCTTTCACAATGAAATTGCTGTGAAATAATCACGAAAGGCTCCAACTGAAATACTTTATCCGCCCGAATGATCGAATCCAACGTACTGAATCCGGCGTAATCCTGCTTAATATTTTGCGCAGGAATGCCCATTTTCAACAAATCATTGGTCATCATCTTCGGTTCATTATAATAAGCGGTACGATTATCCCCGCTCATCAATAAATAGTGGACTTTTTGGCGGTCGAACAGCTGCTTAGCCGCTTCTAACCGATACTTGTAATATAAATTAGGCGAACCGGACGGATAATATTTTGCCGTTCCCAGCACAACGGCATATTCTCTTTTCGGTATTTGAGCGGCATCATGATAGATCGCCTCTCTCACAATATAACCTGTACCAAAGTCAATCGCCAACATCAATAACCCCAAGGAAAACATTAACCACAATCCCCATTTCAATAGACGCAACACATAGCGAATTACATTAACTCTCAATGTAACCGCTTTACTTTCTTGTGCGATATTGTGTGTCGTGGTTTGTTCTTTCATTTTTGATCTTTTGCTAACCTGGTTTCCGCATGAGTAATATACATTGTCGCCCCGATAATAATCGCCGCGCCTAACCACAATTTTCCCGGTGGTACCCAATTAAAGACAAGCCATCCGGCTAAAACGTTCAACGGTAATTTAATAAAATCAAACGGTTGAATATAAGAGGCATCCGCCAAACTGTACGCTTTCGCCACGGCTAACTGAGCCAATGCCGTAAAAAAGCCTAATAAAATCAGCCAACCGAAATCACTGAATGACGGTAAGTTAAACCCTGTCGGACTTAAATTCGTGAGTGCAATCAATAGATTAAACGGCGTAATTAGAATAAACAAATAGGCAACCATGGTGGTCGGGGAATCCTCTACCGATAATTTTTTGACCATCAACGAATAGCATGCCCAAAAGAAAGCCGCTGCGACAGGTAACAAGACCACCCAATCAAAATTTTCCGACCACGGTTCCAAAATAATCATCGCCCCGATAAAACCCAAACCGGTTGCCATCCAGCGTTTAGCATCGACCTTTTCTTTGAGCAACAGCCCCGAACCGATCGTCACAAACAGCGGTGAGGTCATTAATAAGGCGATACCTTGCCAAATCGGGATAGGATACGCAAGCGCCATCGTCCAGCATTGGATTCCGATTGCAGATAAAAACACTCGAAAGCAATGTTGACCAAAGTGTTTGGTTTTTAAGGACTGAAAAAAGCCCATATTCGCCATACTCGGCATTAAAAAAACAAAGGCGACAAGGTATTGCACTAAAGCAATCACGCTGGCATCAATGGTCGATACCGAAGTAAGTTTAGGGATTAACGTATTCACACAAGCAAACAACACGCCTGCCGTGATGATCGCAATCGCCCCTTTAACGGGTTGATGATTGGACATATAAGCTTAAATAACAAGAAATCAGATAGCAATTAGCATAGCCGAGCTAATAGAAATTGCAAGTCGGATCTTATTTTGCTCTTTTTAACGCCGTTTCCATTATATAGAAAAATAAATAATGAAATAATCTCAACCTAAAGCGTTATCGTCTAACTTCCCGAGCAATTTGATAATCGTCAAAACTTCATCAACGGAAATCTCTATATTCCCTACGAATGACTTAATCGGGTCAATTTTCTATTTTGTGGGGAAATGATATGAAACATCAATCAGACAGCAGCCATTTTTCGGCGGAACGACGTTCGTTTCTCAAAGGAGGGGCTGCATTAAGCGGAGCGGCGCTTGCAGCAAGTGCCGTTCAAATTCCAATTGCAAAAGCTAATCCAAAACCAACCGCTTCTACGGCGAATGAAAAACTTGTTTGGAGTGCTTGTACCGTAAACTGCCACAGCCGTTGTCCGTTGCGTATGCACGTTCAAGACGGCGTGATTAAATATGTGGAAACCGATAATCTCGGTTTAGACAATTACGGTGATTTCCACCAAGTGCGTGCTTGTGCAAGGGGGCGTTCAATGCGTCGTCGTGTCTATAACCCGGACCGTTTGAAATATCCGATGAAACGGGTCGGCAAACGTGGCGAAGGTAAGTTTAAACGCATTACTTGGGACGAAGCCTTTGAAGAAATTGCGTCCAATTTAAAACGTATTATCGCCCAATATGGCAACGAAAGTCTTTATTTGCCGTTTGCCACAGGTACACTAGGGGCAACGGTTGCTGCGTCTTATCCGCCGCCACGCAGTATTTCCAGCCGTTTTATGAACAGTATCGGCGGTTGTTTAGGACATCACGGCACTTACAGCTACGCCCAAATTTTTGAAGCCATTCCTTATATGTACGGCAGTAATGCAGGCAATAGCCCGACGGATATTGAAAATTCCAAACTGGTGGTCTATTTCGGTAATAACCCTGCGGAAACCCGTATGAGTGGTGGTGGCGTGACTTACCTTTATCAACAAGCGGCGGAACGTTCGCAAGCTAAAACTATTATGATCGATCCACGTTATAACGACACTATTGCAGGTCGTGGCGAGTGGATTCCGATCCGCCCGGGAACCGATGCGGCATTAGTGGAAGGTATGGCGTATGTGATGATTACCGAAAACTTGGTCGATCAAGCCTTCCTTGATACTTATTGTATCGGTTATGACGAAAAAACCTTACCTGCTTCGGCAAAACCGAATGCTCACTACAAAGCCTATATTTTAGGGCAAGGGGACGATCAAACGGCAAAAACACCCGAATGGGCAGAAAAAATCACCGCCATTCCAAAAGAGCGCATTGTCAGCCTTGCGCGTGAAATTGCGACTACAAAACCTGCTTATATTTGTCAAGGTTGGGGGCCACAGCGCCACGCCAACGGTGAACAAGCCGCCCGTGCTATCGCAATGTTAGCCTGCTTAACGGGTAACGTGGGGATTAGCGGTGGGAACAGCGGATCTCGTGAAGGTTTCTATACGATGCCGTTTGTGCGTTTGCCTGTGGGCGAGAACCCGATTAAAGCCAAAATTCCTATCTTTATGTGGACTGATGCCGTTACGCGCGGCAAGGAAATGACCGCTTTAACCGATGGTTTAAAAGGTGCAGAGAAGCTCAATCAGCCGATCAAGTTTATCCTGAACTACGCAGGCAACTGTATTATCAACCAACACTCAGACATTAACCGTACTTTAGATATTCTACAAGATGAAAGTATGCTCGAAATGTTAGTGGTGATTGATAACCATATGACTTCAACCGCCAAATGTGCCGACATTCTCTTACCCGATTGCACCACATCAGAGCAGATGGACTTCTGTATGGACGGCTCAGCGGGCAATATGGGCTATGTGATTTTTGCCGACAAAGCGATTGAACCACAATTTGAATGTAAACCGGTCTATGAAATCTTGGCAGGCATTGCGGAAAAAATGGGGGTGAAAGAGCAGTTTACCGAAGGCAGAACCCAAGAAGAGTGGTTACGCCATCTCTATAAACTTACTCAAGAGAAAAATCCGTTCTTCCAACAGTTCAGTTTTGAAGAGTTCAGAGAAAAAGGCATTATCAAACAGAAAGATCCTGCAGGGCATATGGTCGCGTTCAAAAAATTCCGTGAAGACCCTGTGGCAAATCCGCTCACCACCCCATCGGGCAAAATTGAGATCTATTCCGAACGTTTGGCGAAAATCGCTGAAACGTGGAAATTGCCTGAAGGTGATGTGATTAGCCCATTGCCGATTTATGCCCGTCAATTTGAAGGCTGGGACGATCCGAAACGTGAGCAATATCCGTTACAGCTCGTTGGTTTCCACTATAAATCCCGTGTTCACTCCACCTACGGCAACGTCGATGTGTTACAACAGGCTTCGCAACAATCCGTTTGGATCAACCCGCTTGATGCCGAAAAACGTGGCATTAAACACGGTGAAATGGTGCGGATTTTTAATGATCGTGGTGAAACGCGTGTCATGGCGAATGTCACACCGCGTATTATGCCTGGTGTTACCGCAATGGGTGAAGGCGCTTGGTATATGCCTGACGGAAAACGGGTGGATCATAACGGTAGCTTTAACGTTTTAACGACACAACGCCCGTCGCCGTTATCAAAGGGCAATCCACAACATACGAACTTAGTTGAAATTGAACCAGTGGTGAAGGGGTAATAAGTTATGAGTAAAAAACAATACGGATTTTACATCGATTCGCAACGTTGCACGGGCTGTAAAACCTGCGAACTGGCGTGTAAAGACTATAAAGATTTAACCCCTGATGTGAGCTTCCGCCGTATTTACGAATACTGCGGCGGCGGTTGGAAACAACAGGGCGAAGCGTGGACGCAAGATGTGTTCTCTTACTATCTGTCGATTTCCTGCAATCATTGTGACAACCCTGCTTGTGCGAGCGTTTGCCCAAGCGGTGCAATGCACAAGCGCGAAGACGGTTTTGTGGTAGTTGATCAAGAAGTCTGTATCGGCTGTCAATATTGCTCAATGGCTTGCCCTTACGGCGCACCACAATTTAACCAACAACTAGGCAGAATGACCAAATGCGACGGCTGTTTTGAACGTGTAGAACAAGGTTTAAAACCAATGTGCGTCGAATCTTGTCCGTTGCGTGCGTTAGATTTATTGCCGATGGATGAACTGAAAGCCAAATACGGAGAAATTCGTGATGTCGCGCCGTTGCCTGATTCGAGCTACACCCAGCCGAACATTGCATTACGTTTAAATAACAACGCCAAACCGACCGACTATCAAGGCGGTTTCTTAGCCAATCCGAAGGAGGTCTAAAATGGGAGCCGGATTACACGAACTACCACTCGTCTTTTTTACCGTGTTGGCTCAAACGGTTGTCGGGGCATTTATTGCACTGACCTTCCTGCTTGCGACACCAAAAGGTAAAACGGAAGCCAATAAAACTCACTACATTATGACCGCACTTTGGCTGATCATGGCAATCGGCTTTATTGCGTCCACCACCCACTTAGGTTCACCCGAACGGGCGTTTAATGCGTTAAACCGTGTCGGTGCGTCGGATTTAAGTAATGAAATCGCCACCGGCTCACTATTCTTTGCCCTTGGCGGTGCTTACTGGGCGTTAGCGGTCAGCCGTTATTTGCAAAAAGATCGCCCGAACGTACCGCTTGTCGGCATGGTTTCATCCATTGAAAGCAAACTGCCGACCGCATGGCAACCGTTAGGACGCATAGTGGTTGCTATTTCAGGTTTAATTTTTATCGGGGCAATGGCAAAACTCTACCTAATCCCAACCGTGCCGACGTGGAACAGCGTCTATACGCCCGTATCCTTTTTCTTAACGGTAGTATTGGCAGGTTCTGCTTTGACGGTCGGTTTATTACAAGCGGTACGTTGCGGTGAAAACTTACAAAAAGCTTTTGTCGGCATTGCGATAGTTGGCGCGATTACCGCTGCAATTAGCACCTACTTGAACTATCAATATCTCACCGGGGTAAAAACGGCAATCTTCACGGCATTAGATCTCGTGCCTGATTATTTCACTATCACCTTTATCCGTTTTGGATTGATCGCGACCGGGGTTCTTCTATTATTGATTTCATTGAAAAAACGCACCGCACTTACCAGCTTCAGCGGATTTGCGTTAATCCTGATCGGCGAATTACTCGCTAGAACCTTGTTTTACGGATTACATATGACGGTAGGATTGAAAGCGTTAGGGGGCTAACTTATATAGCGTTTCTTTAACTTCCCTTCCCCTATTTACTGGGGAAGGGGGAAGGGGCAAAGGTTAAGCTCTAAACTGGCTCGGCGAACAGTGATAATAACGTTTGAATGTTTTGCTGAAATGCGCTTCCGAGCTATATCCCACTTCTGCCGCAATCTGCCGGATACTTTTTTGGCTGTATTTCAACAAACTTTCTGCTTTTTGCATTCGTAGTTCCGTTAAAAATTGTCCTGCCAACATCCCCGTTTTCTCTTTAAATTGCTTAATGAACGTCGCCCTTGACATTGCACAACACTCAGCAAGGCTTTCCATCGTCCACTCTTGAGCAGGATCCTCCAACATCGCATTGACCGCACAGCTTAAACGGCTATCTTGCAATGCCGCTAAAATGCCTTCTTTCACCTGATGACGGGCTAAATAATCTCGAATTAAATAAGTGAACAATACATTAGACAAGGCGTTCACAACCGCTTTGCCGCCTAGTGCCGGTATCGTCTCTTGGCGCAACATGGCTAATAACGACAAAATAGAATGATTTGCCGTAGATAAATACCATTGCGGTAAAGAAATGAGAGAACGGGACAACGGGCTGGAATAATGGAAATAACCGCAAAACATTTCAAAATCATGCACTAAGTGGTTATTTGCACAAAGCGTAAATGCACCGTACTCTTGCTGTATATCAATCCGCAACGGATCCGGTTCCGATTCGAGGTGTCTTTCTACAATATGTGCCGAACCATAGGGTAAGAAAAAAACATCGCCTTCTTTAAGATGATAACACTGCTCTTCCAAACGCAAGCAGCACTGCCCTTTCGAAACGATATGGAATACCCCCAATAGATCTTTACTCTGAACATTATTCACTTGCCAGCTACCATTGAAACGGCACAAAATATTGATTTCTCCTTTAATATGTGCAAATTCAATCAATCTGTCTAAATAGTCCATCATGCTCCTCTATAGTATGAATAATAAAATGATCATATTAAGCAACGTTAACTTGAGTATAAACGGATAAAAATCGAATAAAAACAACTTATTTGTAAAAAATCGATTAAATCCGACCGCTTGTATTTAGCCGTTTAAAAATCTAGACGTTTAGATGGCTAAAATTTCTTGACAAAGTACTCTGCTTTCGTAAACTTAACGGCATTCCACTGAATACAAGCGGTCACTTTTTGCCGTTTTTTTGCAAGGATCACTATGGCACAGCAGATAACTCTTTTTGATGAAACACCCCTTGAACTGACTTTGGGTGGAACGCTTTCGCCGATCCATGTAGCCTATCAAACCTACGGCACGTTGAATGCGGATAAAAGCAATACCGTGCTGTTATGCCATGCTCTCACGGGAGATGCCGAACCCTATTATGCACCGCCTGCGGATAAAGGTTGGTGGCAAGATTTTATCGGTCCGGGATTGGCCTTTGATACCGATAAATACTTTTTTATTTGTTCTAATGTGCTCGGCGGTTGCAAAGGAACCACCGGACCGTCTTCAACCAATCCGCAAACACATCAACCTTACGGCAGTCAATTTCCGATTATTACCGTGCAAGATATTGTCAAAGTACAAAAAGCCTTACTCGACAAACTCGGTATCACCCGATTACAAGCGGTAGTCGGCGGTTCGTTTGGTGGCATGCAAGCGACACAATGGGCGATTGATTACCCGACACAAGTACGCAATATCGTCAATCTTTGTTCCTCATTAACCCTAAGTGCGGAAGCCATCGGGTTTAATCACGTGATGCGCCAAGCGATCATTAATGATCCGCATTTCAACAACGGCGATTACTATCACGGCACACCGCCCGACAACGGTTTAAAGATCGCTCGAATGCTTGGCATGCTGACTTATCGCACCGATATGCAATTGGCTAAAGCTTTTGGGCGAGAAACCAAACAAACGGGAGAAATTTGGGGCGATCATTTCCAAGTAGAATCTTATCTCAGTTACCAAGGGATCAAATTTCTCCATCGCTTTGATGCCAACAGTTATTTGCGGTTATTAAGAGCCATGGATCTTTACGACCCGGCTTTAACCTATGCGAATGAACAAGAAGCGCTTTCCCGTATTCAAGCCAACTATACGCTCGTGGGGGTCACGAGTGATCAACTGTTTAAACAGGTTGACCTGCATAAAAGTAAACAGCGTTTGGAAAATGCCGGAGTTACCGTCGATTTTTACGAATTTCACTCCGACTTCGGACACGATGCGTTTTTAGTCGATTACCCGTTTTTTGAAGAGATGATTAAGAAAGGAATTGCGAAGTAATTAAACGCTTTTCAACCTATTCGGCAATACAGACTGAAACAGCTCTCGGCTTTTAAGCGGCGCTGATCCCAAATAGGGCTTCAAGGCAATACGGGTAAAGCGTTTTGCCGACTGTAAGGTTTCTTTCTCTGAAAAATCCATTTCCGCAAAAGCCAATAAATCTTTGCCGATAAAGGTATAGTTATTTTGTAACAGAGAAGCGATAAAGCCTTTATTTTCACTGAACTGATAGGTCATTTGCGGCTCTACGGGTAAGCCGGTTGCCGCACAATGTGTAAAATTAATGCCGTAACCGAGCGCTTGTAGCGTATGAAATTCAAAGGTGCGTAAGATCGGCTCAATTTCATTCGGTCGGCTTGCCAACTTTGTCATACAGTGCAGATAATGCTGAAATAACTCAGGGTAAGCGGTGTGATTTTCCAATACTCTTACAAGGACTTCATTGACATAAAAACCGCTATACAGTGCCAGTGTTTGCATAGGTAAGGTCAAGGAAGCCGGTTCGGCTTTGGTGAGTGTTTTTAAATCCCCTTTGCCCGTCCATTTCAGCAGTAACGGAGTAAAGGGTTGAAGAACAGATTTCAATGGTGAACGTGGTCGTCTTGCCCCTTTGGCAAGTAAGGTTATACGCCCGTGATTTTCAGTGAAAAAATCAACAAGCAAACTGCTTTCACTGTACTCTCTGCGATGTAACACAAAGCCACGTTGCCACTGTTCGATCATTATTCGTCAATATAACCCAAACTTCTTAACGCACGTTCATCGTCCGCCCACCCTGCTTTGACTTTCACCCATAGCTCAAGGTGGACTTTATTATCAAACAGACGTTCCATATCTGCACGGGCTTCGGTGCCGATCACTTTGATCTTCTGACCTTTGTTGCCGATCACCATTTTCTTCTGCCCTTCACGTTCCACTAAAATCAAACCGTTGATTTCATAAGTGCCACGCTCGTTAGTTTTAAACTGCTCAATTTCAACTGTCACCGAATAAGGCAACTCTTCACCCATAAAACGCATTAGTTTTTCACGGATAATTTCTGACGCCATAAAACGTTGCGAACGGTCGGTGACATAATCTTCAGGATAGTGATGAATGCCTTCTTTTAGCGACTCACGCACAAATTTCTCTAAAATATGTACGTTTTTGCCCCGTTGAGCTGAAATCGGAATGATCTCTTTAAACGGAAATTTCTGCGATAAAGCGGTCAGATGTGGCAATAATTCTTCTTTTTCCTTGATATTATCCACTTTATTAATTGCTAAAATCACAGGGGCTTTGGTCGAGCGTAATTTATTGAGAACCATCTCATCATCGTCCGTCCATTTTGTGCCTTCCACCACAAAAATTACCATATCCACATCGCCAATCGCACTGGCTGCCGCACGGTTCATTAAGCGGTTAATCGCCCGTTTTTCTTCAATATGAAGCCCTGGAGTATCAACATAAATCTCTTGATACGCTCCTTCGGTTTTAATCCCTAAAATACGGTGACGTGTTGTCTGTGCTTTGCGAGAAGTAATCGAAATTTTCTGCCCTAAAATTTTGTTTAATAGCGTTGATTTTCCCACGTTGGGACGACCAACAATGGCGATAAAGCCACAATATGTTTTTTGATCTGTCATTATGTTCTCTTAAAAAATTATTTATTTTATCCCTAAAACCTTTATCACCTGCAATGCGGCATCTTGTTCGGCTTTACGGCGGCTTGTGCCATTACCGATAAAAATCTCATCGACTTTTTCGACTTTACAACTCACTTTAAAGGTTTGATTATGTGCTTCGCCTTTAATATCAATCACTTCGTAAGTCGGTAACGGTAGCTTACGCCCTTGTAGATACTCTTGCAGACGGGTTTTCGGATCTTTTTGTGCTTCCCCCGGTTGCATCTCATTCAGAAGCTGTTGATACCAATAATGCACACGCTCTATCGCCCGATCAATCCCTGCGTCTAAATATACCGCTGCAATAATCGCTTCTACACAATCGGACAAAATGGACTCTCGACGATAGCCGCCACTTTTTAATTCTCCAGCCCCCAATTTCATATACTCGCCCAACTCAAATTGACGAGCGACAACCGCAAGGGTCTGTTCTTTCACCAATGCCGCACGCATACGGCTTAATTCCCCTTCATCCGCTTTAGGGAATTTTTCATATAAGGCTTTGCCAATGGCAAAATTTAAGATGGAATCGCCAAGAAACTCAAGGCGTTCATTATTTTTGGAAGCAGCACTGCGGTGAGTGAGGGCTTGGGTGAGGTAATCAAGGTTAGCAAATTGATAACCTAATTTTTTCTGTAATCGTTCTAGTTGCATAAGTTTATTTTATGTCATATAGACATTGTAGGGGCGGACCGATGTGTCCGCCCATATCACCTTTATTTTTCGGGCGGACACATCGGTCCGCCCCTACACATCTGTTTACTTAATTGAAGTAAACATTCTCTCAAAACGTAATCCGCTTGGAAATTCATTCGGTTTCTTATCAAGGCTTAACCAAATAACACTTGCTTTACCGACCATATTCTTTTCAGGTACAAATCCCCAAAAGCGGCTGTCTTCACTGTTATCACGGTTATCGCCCATGACGAAATAGTGTCCTTCCGGCACAATCCATTCACCGGCAGATTGTTCCGCCTGCTGAAAGAAATAAGGTTCATAATTAAACGGTTGCGGATTATTTAAAATTTGATGCGTCACATCACCGATTTCCGTTCTTTCTACCTGCATTTCACCATGGTAGAAATAATCCGAATTCGGTTTTGCACCTTCATATTTAAATACCATGGTTTTACCGGTATCACCGTGAGTTACCGTCAACTGCTGCGTATGAAAGTCGTATTTAATTTTATCCCCGCCAATACCTACAACGCGTTTAATATAGTCAACATGAGACATATTTTCTTCACCGTAACGTTGATCGACATCCGAACTGGTGACAACCCCCATTCTTTCACCCGGTAAAGCTTGTTTCGGCGCTTTGAATACGACAATATCACCGCGTTCAGGTCGACCTGTTTTTATAAAGGTATTTTGCCAAATCGGATCTTTAATACCGTAAGCATATTTTTCAACAAGCAAAAAATCACCTACGCGTAATGTTGGTTCCATCGATCCGCTTGGAATTTGAAACGGTTCAAAAACAAATGAACGTAAAAACGTTACCACAAATATCACACCGAAAAGTGACGCAAAAAAATCACCCACTAATGAACGAGGTTGAATCGCTGCTTTTTCTTCTGCTGAGAGCGGTTTGCCTAAATGCTTTTCTTCACGCTCAATCGCACGCAAGCGGTGAGGTTCGGCACTAAATTTGTAAAACGACCAAAAGCCACCACAAATAACGACCAAACCTACTAATATAATGGAAATTGTATTTGGCAGTTGCATTGAATCCAACACCTTCCAAACACCGTACAATACTGCAATAAAACCAATGGTTAAAATATTGCTCATCTGTTTTCTCTTCTCCTTAATCTAATCGCTCCCCCTGCTTGCGGGGGGAGCTGCCGAAGGCTGAGGGGGGGATATTATTGTTAATCCTTCCCAACGTGCAAAATCGCTAAGAACGCTTCTTGCGGCACTTCCACGTTACCTAAAGATTTCATTCGTTTTTTACCTTCTTTCTGCTTCTGCAACAGTTTTTTCTTACGGCTTACGTCACCGCCGTAACATTTCGCCAATACGTTTTTACGAAGCTGTTTTACCGTCGAACGAGCGATAATATGGTTACCAATCGCCGCTTGGATCGCAATGTCAAACTGCTGACGTGGAATTAGCTCTTTCATTTTTTCCACTAATTCACGACCACGATAAGGGGCATTAGCTTTGTGTACGATTAATGCTAACGCATCGACACGCTCGCCGTTGATCATAATATCCACACGCACCATATCTGCCGCTTGGAAACGTTTGAAACCATAATCCAACGACGCATAGCCACGCGAAGTTGATTTTAAGCGGTCGAAGAAATCCAACACCACTTCACCCATCGGGATTTCATAGGTGAGTGCTACTTGATTACCGTGATACACCATATTTGTCTGCACACCACGTTTTTCCACACAAAGCGTAATCACATTACCTAAAAACTCTTGCGGTAACAACATATTACATTCCGCAATCGGCTCACGAATTTCCGCAATATTGTTAATCGCAGGTAACTTCGATGGGCTATCTACATAGACAATTTCACCATTAGTTTGTTCTACTTCATAGACTACCGTCGGTGCGGTGGTAATCAGATCCAAATCATACTCACGCTCCAAACGCTCTTGAATGATCTCCATATGTAACAAGCCTAAGAAGCCACAGCGGAAGCCAAAGCCTAGTGCTGTTGAGTTTTCCGGCTCATAGAAAAGCGACGCATCATTTAAGCTCAATTTTGCCAACGCATCACGGAACGCTTCATAATCATCTGAGCTAATTGGGAACAAACCGGCATAGACTTGCGGTTTTACTTTTTTAAAGCCCGGTAACACTTCGCTTGCAGGATTGTGATGATGGGTTAAAGTATCCCCAACCGGTGCACCTAAAATATCTTTAATCGCACAGACCACCCAACCTACTTCGCCTGTTTTTAATTCCGTAGTATCCACTTGTTTTGGCGTGAAAATACCGAGACGATCCACTTGATAAGACTGTCCTGTACTCATTACCTTGATTTTATCGCCTTTTTTCAACACACCATTTTTGACACGCACGAGAGACACCACGCCTAAATAGTTATCGAACCACGAGTCAATAATCAAGGCTTGCAACGGTGCATCAGGATCGCCTTCAGGGGCTGGAATTTTCGCCACGATTTCTTCTAAAACGAGATCGATACCCACACCGGTTTTCGCCGAGCAACGCACCGCTTCCATCGCATCAATCCCGACAATATCTTCAATCTCTTCTGCAACACGCTCAGGATCAGCCGCCGGTAAGTCGATTTTGTTTAAAATCGGCACCACTTCCAAATCCATCTCAATCGCCGTGTAACAGTTGGCAAGGGTTTGCGCTTCAACCCCTTGCCCGGCATCCACGACCAATAACGCCCCTTCACAGGCGGCAAGGGAACGAGAAACTTCATAAGAGAAATCAACGTGCCCCGGCGTATCGATAAAGTTTAACTGATAGGTTTGACCATCTTTTGCTTGATAATTTAAAGTAACACTTTGTGCTTTAATGGTAATACCACGCTCACGCTCAAGATCCATAGAATCTAACACTTGAGCTTCCATTTCACGATCCGACAAACCACCGCAAGTTTGGATCAAGCGGTCAGATAAAGTCGATTTACCGTGGTCAATGTGAGCAATAATAGAAAAGTTACGAATGTTCTGCATTTTCATAAGGGCAGTAAATGTCCTATTGTATTGTTATTGATAAAAGAAAAATAATCGGCGGATTGTACCTGAAAATAGCCTAAAAAGGAAAAGGAAAGCGGTAAGATTCCACCTGAATTTTGTAATTTGCAAAAAATCGACGAAATCAGACCGCTTGTATGATACCCAAATCAGCGAACGACTTTGGCGCCAAGATAAAATTTGACACACTTCGCCCTCCTCCCTATCATTTCTCCCATTTTCCCTAATTTTCGTAACCGGAATCACTTATGCAACACAACCGAATTGAACAATTAAAAACTGCCCTTGCACAACGTATCTTGATTTTAGATGGTGCGATGGGGACGATGATCCAACAATTTAAACTGACCGAAGCGGATTTCCGTGGCGAGCGTTTTAAAAACTCTAGCGTGGATCTGCGTGGTAATAACGATTTGCTTACCCTGACGCAGCCTTTAGTGATTTCCTCTATTCACGAAAAATACCTTGAAGCTGGGGCGGATATTATTGAAACCAATACGTTCAGTTCCACCACCATTGCACAGGCGGATTACGACTTACAAGCGGTGGCTTATGAGCTAAATTTTGCAGGGGCGAAGTTGGCTCGGATTGCGGCGGATAAATACAGCACCCCAGAGAAACCACGTTTTGTGGCAGGTATTCTTGGCCCAACTAACCGCACTGCTTCGATTTCACCAAATGTGAACGACCCAGGTTTTCGTAACATTACTTTTATGGAATTAGTCGATGCCTATGCGGAAGCAACTCGTGGCTTAATTGAGGGTGGTTCAGACATCATTATGATCGAAACCATCTTTGATACCTTGAATGCTAAAGCTGCCGCTTTTGCCATTGACCAAGTATTTGAAGAACTGGGCGTAGAATTGCCGATTATGATTTCGGGGACGATTACCGATGCCTCTGGGCGTACCCTTTCGGGGCAAACCACCGAAGCCTTTTACAACTCGCTCCGCCACGCTAAACCGCTCAGCTTTGGTTTGAACTGTGCGTTAGGGCCGAAAGAGTTGCGTCCTTATGTGGAAGTGATGTCGAAAATCTGTGAAACCTATGTGTCCGTTCACCCGAATGCCGGCTTGCCGAATGCCTTTGGTGGCTACGATTTGGGGGCGAAAGAGATGGCGGCTCACATCAAAGAGTGGGCGGAAAGCGGTTTCTTAAATATCGTGGGCGGCTGTTGCGGGACGACACCTGAACATATCAAAGCCTTTGCGGACGTAGTGGCTGGGATTAAACCGCGTGCCTTGCCTGAAATCAAAACGGCAATGCGTTTGTCGGGGCTTGAGCCGTTGAACATTGATGATGAAAGCCTGTTTGTAAACGTGGGCGAACGCAATAACGTAACAGGTTCGGCGAAGTTTAAGCGTTTGATTAAAGAAGAAAAATTCAGCGAAGCCATTGAGATTGCTATCGATCAGGTGGAAAACGGTGCGCAAGTGATTGACGTCAATATGGATGAAGCCTTGCTCGACTCACAAAAATGTATGACCCGTTTCCTTAACATTATGGCGACTGAGCCTGATGCGGCGAAAGTGCCTGTGATGATTGACTCGTCCAAATGGGAAGTGATTGAGGCCGGCTTGCAATCGGTGCAAGGTAAAGGGATCGTGAACTCCATATCCCTTAAAGAAGGTGAAGAAAAATTTATCCACCAAGCGAAACTGGTTCGCCGTTATGGTGCGGCGGTGGTCGTGATGGCGTTTGATGAAGTGGGGCAAGCGGACACCGAAGAACGCAAGGTGGAAATCTGTACCCGAGCCTACGACATTCTTGTGAACCAAGTGGGCTTTCCGCCTGAAGATATTATTTTCGACCCAAACATTTTTGCCATTGGTACGGGGATTGAAGAACACAATAACTACGGCGTGGACTTTATCAACGCCACGGGTCGCATTAAACGTAGCCTACCGCACGCCAAAATTTCGGGCGGTGTGTCGAATGTGTCCTTCTCGTTCCGTGGTAACAACGTGATGCGTGAAGCCATTCACGCCGTGTTCCTTTACCACGCTATCAAGCAGGGAATGGATATGGGGATCGTGAATGCTGGGCAACTGGCGATTTATGATGATCTCGATCCTGAATTGCGTGATGTGATTGAAGATGCAGTGCTAAATCGCCGTCCTGATGCGACCGATCGCCTGTTGGATATTGCAGAAAAATACCGAAATGTAACCGCTAGTAGCAATGAAGACAGCGGTGTTGCCGAATGGCGTACTTGGGCGGTGGAAGAACGCTTAAAACACGCTCTCGTGAAAGGGATTACTAATTACATTATTGAAGATACCGAAGAAGCCCGTCAAAAATTCCCGACACCGCTCGAAGTGATCGAAGGACCGCTGATGGACGGTATGGATGTGGTGGGCGATTTGTTCGGGGACGGTAAAATGTTCCTGCCGCAAGTGGTGAAATCCGCTCGCGTAATGAAACAGTCGGTTGCCTATTTAGAGCCGTTTATCAATGCCACCAAGCAGAAAGGCTCGTCAAGCGGTAAAGTGGTGATTGCGACCGTAAAAGGCGATGTTCACGACATCGGTAAAAATATCGTGAGCGTGGTGTTGCAATGTAATAACTTTGAAGTGATTGACTTAGGCGTAATGGTGCCTGCGGATAAAATCATTCAAACGGCGATTGACGAAAAAGCGGACATTATCGGCTTAAGCGGTTTGATCACACCATCCCTTGACGAAATGGAATATTTCTTAGGCGAAATGAACCGCTTGAACTTGAATATTCCTGTGATTATCGGCGGTGCAACTACCTCCAAAGAGCATACGGCGATTAAACTTTATCCAAAATATAAGCACGAAGTGATTTACACCACCAACGCCTCTCGTGCAGTGACAGTTTGTGCGGCATTGATGAACCCAGATACCAAAGCGGAACTGTGGGAACGAATGAAGAAAGAGTACGAGCAAATTCAAGAATCCTTTGCCAACAAAAAAGCGCCACGCAAGCAGTTGCCGATTATCGAGGCTCGCAAAAATGCCTTTGATGCGTTCGGTGGCGAATGGGCGGATTATCAAGTGCCAACGCCAAAACAAACAGGCATTGTGGAATATAAAAACGTGCCGATTGCGACCTTGCGGAAATTTATCGACTGGTCGCCGTTCTTCCGTTTATGGGGCTTAATGGGCGGTTATCCTGATGCCTTCGACTACCCTGAAGGCGGTGAAGAGGCACGCCGAGTGTGGAATGACGCCCAAAAAGTGTTGGACGAATTAGAGCAAAATCACAAGCTCAACCCAAGCGGTATTATGGGCATTTTCCCAGCCAACAGCGTAGGCGATGATATTGAAATCTATCAAAATTCTGACCGCACTTTAGTGGCAGGCAAAGTCTATAATCTCCGCCAACAAAGCGAACGCGGCAGAAACAGCAAAAGCCCGTACAACCTTTGCTTAAGCGACTTTATCGCCGGCAAAGCCAGCGGCAAACCAGACTGGTTCGGTATGTTCGCCGTTTGTGCCGGGATTGAAGAACACGACTTAGTGGAAGGCTACAAAGCCGCGGGGGACGACTACAACGCCATCTTGCTGCAAGCCGTCGGCGACCGTTTAGCCGAAGCAATGGCGGAATATCTGCACTTTGAACTGCGCACCAAAGTCTGGGGCTACACCGATGAAAGCTTAGACAACGACCGTTTAATCCGTGAAGAATACATCGGCATCCGCCCAGCTCCCGGCTACCCAAGTTGCCCTGAACACACGGAAAAACAGATCATCTGGGATTTACTGGAAGTGGAACAACGCATCGGCATGAAACTCACCGAAAGCTACGCCATGTGGCCAGCGGCAAGTGTCTGCGGTTGGTATTTCACCCACCCTGCGAGTAATTATTTCACCCTTGGGCGTATTGACGAAGATCAAGCGGTGGATTATGCGAAACGTAAAGGGTGGAGTGAGAGAGAGATGGTGAAGTGGTTGGGAATGGCGATGAAATAGGGATGCATGGGGAGTCTGTTAACGCATCTTTTAATCTAACAAATTAAGGAAAATAATAACATGGGAGCATATTGTATTTTTTGTGATAGTACACAACGTTCAAAGGAACACATTTTTCCATCGTCTTTTGGAGGACAATTAGAAAATAGTAAAATTTATTGCGAAACTCATAATTCAGCATTAGGAAAATATGTTGAATTTCTTGATTCTCAAATTGGAGCTTTGAACAATATATTTGGGATACGACCCGATCGTGGAGATTCCAAATCAATAAAATTAGAAGATCCTATTACCGGAGATATTTTTCTGCGGAATGTTGATGGTGAAATAGCTCTTTCAATATTAGATAATATAAATGAAAAAGAACTATTGACTGGTAAACCATATGAAATAATAACTTCATCACATCAAGATATTACATATTTAAAAAAACACTTAAATAAGAAACACAGTGTAGATATAAAAATCTTAGAAAAAGGAGAACCTACAAAAGAGGTTTTCAAAAATCAACTTAGGTTAGAAATCACTTTTGGCGGATTAGATTTTTTTAAATCAATATTATATTTATCTATAACATTTATTGCTCACTACTCTCGTGAAACAATAGAATATATTGACATAAAAAGCATTAAAAAAATATTGCTTAATAATGATGAATTTGATATTGATAACATGGTTTCTCTCGAAAAACTTCCACCATTTCTGAAAGATGATGAGAATAGTATTATGCATTCTTTCGCATTTATTAAAAATAATGGATTTATTTATAGTATATTTTCATACTTTAATACTGTTACATATGTTATTAAAATAGGAGAGTGCAAGAATGATTTCAATAATTTTGTAATATATATTTACCCGTTAGTTAGGACTAAAAACCCTAATGATAGTATGGTTAAAGAATCCTTACCAGAAGATGTACTCGTTAATTTTAGTCCTAGCCTGCATAAAGAGAACATTAAAAAAAATCTTCAAGGTGATGCTAATTCACCTATAAAGCTACTTGAAAAGAAACTAAGTATATTTGAGAATAATCGACAAAATAAAATGCTAATTGATGGTTTAAAGAAACAAAAAACATCAGAAGATATGAAGCTATTTTGGCTGAATAATAAACAGCATATTTTTAATTCTATAAAGTTCCTTTCTAAAGAAGAACCAGGAAGTAATAATCCTATAGAAATAGCTGTAAAATATCTTAAGATATTATTAGAAATTAATGGAAAAGCCCATTTTAATAATATTATTTCCAGTATAAGCAATCAAAGAGAAAACCTCAATTTTCAAAATCAATTAAGATTAATTGACTTAGATTATTTTATGAGTGATGTTTGTGAAAATTTATCCGATTATTATACAGCTAATATAGTAAATGATGATGAAGTCGTTTTTGATACAATTTGCAAAGAGATTTTAAAGCAAGCTATTGCAAATTTAAAAAAATTAAACGAATTATTCAAATTCCTATACTGACGTATAGAATTACCTTAGTAGCGCCTATCTCACGATGGGTACTTTTTCTTCAAAATCTGTAAAATTTCAAACAAATTCAACCGCTATAAATTTTCTATTTGGCAACACGACAATTTTAATAAATTTTCGTAGGGGCGGGGTTTATCCCCGCCCGAAAATATCCCCACATACAGAAAATATGAAAAACAATCTCCCCAAACGCCGTAATAATATGCGACTACCACATTACGATTATTCTCAATATGGTTGCTATTTCGTCACAATCTGTACCAAAAACAGAAATTGTCTTTTTGGAGATATTGCTAATGAAAAAATGCACTTAAATGAAATTGGAATGATGATAGATGAAACCTTAAACGATTTATTAAAAGATTATCCCAAAAGTGAGTTTTCTCACTATGTTATTATGCCAAATCACATACATTTCATTTGGTTTAATCAAGACGATGTTTTACTTTCACATTTGGTTCGGAAATTGAAAGGGATTACGGCTAAAAAATATCGAGAGATGATGAATAACCAGATTTATGAACCATTATGGCAACGCAGTTTTTATGAGCATATTATTCGGAATGATGAAGATTTTTTGAGAATTTGGGAATATATTGAAAATAATCCATTACAATGGCATTTAGATCGTTTTTATCAATAGATACGGGCGGGGATAAACCCCGCCCCTACGAAATGGAAGTGTGTTTCCAATTTTGGAGAAAAATCCTTAAATTGGAAATCAACTTCCAATTGTTTTAAAATAAGGTTGAAATGGAAATAAACTTCCAACTATGTAGAACTTACATTTCCATTCGACAATCCCCTCACTAGCGGTTACATTTACTCAACATTTTGCAAATTAAAAACAAAATATTAAAAATGCACACACCCCACATCTACATCGGCACGGGTGGTTATAGCGATACGGATTTAGTCGGTTCGCTCTATCCGTTTGGGACGGACAAAGCGGATTTTTTGTCGGTTTACAGCCAGCATTACGACACCGTTGAGATCAACAGTACCTTTCACGCCCCGATTGGCTATAAGGCGGTGCAAGGTATGTTAGAAAAGGCGGAAGGGCGGTTAAAATTTTCGGTAAAACTGCATCAAGATTTTAGCCATAAACACACCGCCACTGCCGAGCAAGCTCGAGCGTTTTTGGCTGCATTGCAACCGTTGCGAGATAGCCATTGTTTAGCCAATTTATTTGTGCAATTCCCTACCAGTTTTGAGCGTCATCACGCCAACCGTTACTATCTGGCGGAACTGGTGTCGTGGTTTAGTGATTATCCCCTTGCCATTGAGTTTCGCCACGCCAGTTGGCATACTCAGTCGGTGTGGGATTATTTTCACGGCAAGGAAAATCTGATTTGGTGCAATGTGGATTATCCGCAGAATATCGGCTTGCCAGCCTTTCAATTTTATGCGAACCAACGTACCGCTTACCTAAGATTGCACGGTCGTAATCCCCATTGGTGGAAAGCCCAATCGGCACAAGAACGCCACGATTATCGTTATAGCGAAACCGAATTACAACAACTGGCAGTGTTGTTAAATCAGCGAAAAGCGGAATTCGATCGGCTTTATCTTTACTTTCAAAACACCACTAAAAGCCATTCGTTCTACAATATCGCAAGTTTGAAAGGCTATTTGGCGAACTATGGATTTCAAGTGAAAAACACACCTGAATTTTTGGTTGGACAACAGAGTTTGTTTTAGGGATTACGTACAGGTTTCACTTTTGCGATCTCCATCGGAAAATCGCCTTTTCTATTCGACAATCAGATTACAAGCGGTCTGATCTCGCCGATATTTTGCAAAATTAGGGTCAACTTCCCCGTTCCCTTGCACTCTGCACAATTTAAGTTATCATAGTTCGCTAATAGGTAGTCTCTCATTTTCTCGGATATTTTAGCTATGAACACACTTAAATGGATTTTATTCACGTCAACCCTCGCCGGATTATTCGCTTGTACCCCTCCCCCACCACCGAAAACCGGTTACTTAAAGGACAATATCAGCCAAGCTGAATTGTATAATTCGACGAATTTCAAACGTTATTATTACCATTGCCGTAACGCAGAAACTGGTGCAGACTCTTATTTATCCGCCTATTTTCCGCTTTCAAGGGAAAGTCGCATGACGGAAAATTTCGGTTTTTATTTTCAATTAGACGGAGATAAAGCACAGCCGTTTGATCATATCGAAAATAAACCGCTCAATGCACGCCGTTCACGTTTTGAGGTGGTTTATCGTTCATATCATCCGATTCAAGGGACTTATGTTGATTTAATCGCCCGCGAACACGGCTCGACTTACTACAAAAATTATCAAGGAAGACGTATGCCTTGGTTGAATTGTCGGGAGAGTTAACGCTTACCGAAACCAAACAGCTGTTTGACAGTAAATCGAACGGCTGTTTTTTTTTAGTGTATACTCAAGTCATTTTCGCTATGCCAAAAATTTCTCTTTTTACCTGATCAAGTTTAACTTTCACCCCAAACGCCTTTGCAAGATTTTCTACATTTAATACCGCTTGTGTTTCGCCGCCGGCGAGGATTTTGCCTTTATCCAACAAAATAATTTCGTCGCAAAAACGGTAGGCTAAATCTAAATGGTGAATGGCGACTATGCAGGTTCTTTGCGGAGTGAGGGATTTTAATTGTTCCATCATATCAATTTGATAATAAGGATCTAACGATGCAATCGGTTCATCGGCAAGTAATAAGGGGGCTTGTTTGATACAACAGCGAGCCAGTTGCACGCGAGCTTTTTCACCGCCTGAAAGCTGTTGGAACGGCTTTTCAAGTAGATGGGAAATAGAAAATTGTTCGGAAACCGACCGCACTTTTTCTGTTTCATCTTTTGTGGGTATTGTTAAACCGAGCGCAATCACATCATAGACCGATAAATCCCAATGAATTTGGGTATTTTGAGCGAAGTACGCCAGCCATTCGCTTTTCTGCTTGGCGGTCATGTCGGACAATTTGCAATTTCCGAGCCAAATCTCACCGCTTGTAAGTGGTAAGATACCCGCAATACTTTTCAACAAGGTAGATTTCCCTGCCCCGTTTGCCCCCATAATGCCGATAAGTTTGCCTTGTGGGATATGGCAACTGATGTTAGATAAACCAAATGCAAGGCTGACATTTTCCAGTTTAATCATTTGCCATTCTCCGTTGCTGTGTTAATAAAATCCAAATCAAAAACGGCGCGCCGATAATTGCGGTAAGCGTTCCCACATAAATATGGGAAAAGAACGGCAAATATAAAATACAGAGATCGGCAATCAGTAAAATTAATGCACCAATCAAACCGCTTGTGAGATAAAGCTGTGATGGGCGTTTTTTCAGGATCATGCGCGCCAAGTGCGGTGCAATTAAGCCGATAAAACCGATGGTTCCCGTTTGCGGAATGGTTGCCCCCACTAATAATGCAACACCAAAGGTGGTAATAAAAAAGCTGTGCTTGGGATTAATGCCCATTGTGCTTGCGGTTTCTTCGCCAAAGGTGAACAAATCAAGATAACGGCGTTGTTGATAAAGACAGGACACCCCCAATAGGATAATCGGTAATGAAATCAATAAGGTATCTAATTTCGCCCATACCAACGAGCCTTGTAGCCAACGATAAAGTTCCGCCAACGCCCAAGGGCTTTCGGCATTCGACAGCAACAACGCAATCGCTGAACCGAGTAGCATATTGACCGCCAAACCACTTAAAATCATCATTGTTGTACCATGATTTTTGGCAATCAAATAAACTAATAAGAAGCTCAATAATGCCCCAAGTACACCGCCAATCAGTAACAAGGTAAAGGGGACGGAAAAATAGTACAGGATAAAAACACTGGCGGTTGTTGCCCCATTTGCACTCCCCAACAAGCCCGGGCTTGCCAACGGATTTTGGAAAATGCCCTGCATGGCATTGCCTGCCAACGCCAAACTTGCCCCTGTTAGAACGGCAAGTAAAATCCGTGGAAGACGAATATCCCACAACACAAGCGGTCGCATATCCGTCACAATTCCGTCCGCATTTCTCAATGCTGAAAAATCGTTAAGATCATACCAACTTGCTAAGCTAATAATCGCAAGAAGCAAGAGCAAAAGTGCAGTGTTAAGTCGGGCTATTTTGTTCATTTTTTGTGTAATTATTTTGATGTCTCTTTAACGACGTCTTCGATTAGCTGAGAAAAAGAGATTACATTTTTCGGGGTAATCACGGGCTGACCCGTTTTGCTTTCAATCGCTTTTCGCGTATCGCCGGCAATACTTCCGCCTTCTTGAGCAATCTTTTTATTTTCTTCTAATCCTTGTGGGTTGGCAATCTGTGTCAGCTCGGTTGTGGTGGCTTCCGCCAACATATTTAGCACTAATTCAAGGGTGGACATATTGTCGCGTAAATTTTCTTTCTTCAATCCTTTGAAATCCTTATATTCTCTGGTTGTCATTCCGCTCCACGCTTTCGAGATTTCATTGGTCAAAATCGCAAATTCTCGTCCTTCTTTCACGCCGTGATCTAGCCAAGTATCCGTTAGCTCTTTTCGCACTTGAATAGCTTGTAATCGTTGGTTGATCCATTCTCTTGTATAACCTTTTTTCAAATAGGTTTCCAAGGCGCGATCAATGGTTAATTCTGGGTCGATAATTTCATCAATCCGTTCTTTGCCAACCTGTGCCAACCACAATTTAAACGGCTCGGCTTTCGGGCTTGGGATAGATTGAATAATACGGAAAATACCTTGTATATCAGTTGCATCTGTCTTATACATTTTCCCATCGGAAGACTTAAATTTCAGTTGTACGATTTTTTCGTACAACTCATTTGCCCCTTCTTCTACTTGTAATTTACGTTTTAGATCGCTCCAATAACGTCTTGGATTGGCACTTTCGGTTAATACCGCAACCACATCAACAACACTAAAATACCACTCTTCTTGCTCATTATCCCATACGGAACGGATTTGATTTCCTTCAAATAATTTAATTGCATTGCTCATCACGACCCCCTACACAACTGTATAAAAACACAGAAATCATACACAAATTTATATACAGTGCAATACTGTATAAATAGAAAATTCCCGTTTTTCGACAAGCTTCACAAACTATTTTAACTGTTGATAAATCCTTTCTGCTCCCAGCCAAATACCGTGATCAAAACAATAAGTATATTTCAACGGGATGGTTGCAAGCGGTCGGTTTTGGAAATAATTTTGCAAAAGTGGATGCGAAAGTAGTTCTGATTGTTCGTTATAGCCTTGTTTATCGGTTAAGGTAATCAAGATATTCGGTTGGCTGAGCAACACTTTTTCGAGCGAGAAATTTTGTGGCGTTAAGGCGTTTTTTAACGGCGTTAAAGCTAATAACTGCAATAAGGTTTGATAATTAGCTTGCCGTGTATCGACCACACCGGTATCCGATACAATCAAGGTCGCTGCAAGCGGTCGGTTTAGCATAACATTTTGCGATTTTAATTTAGCGATAAGTTGTTCTGCTTTAGCTTGATTATCGGTTAATTTCCCCAGCTGCAAAATCAATTCAAAAAGCTGTTCGGGGGTTTGCGGACTGTCATTTATCGGCAGAATTTTCACGTCGAGCTGTTTTAGCTCTGCGACCAATTGCGGATAAAACCGCTCGTTAATCAGCATGGTTTTATCCAGATACGGCAACAGTCGGTCTAATTGCGGTTCAAGTGTCGGTTTGTCGTGATTGAGTTTATCCAACATCATCAACGGATTTTGAGAATAAGGCGACATCGCCGCAATTTGTTCAGGGCGAGCGATTTCGGCCAGCAGGCGGTCGCTACAAAGGGTGAGCGAAACAAACTGCTCTTGTGCAAGAGCCGTTGTAAACGGCAAGAAAAGTGCGGTTAAAAATGTAAGCGTTTTTTTCATAAAATGTAGGGGCTAATCATATTAGCCCCATTTCCCTAAACCGTTTTGGGGCAAATATAATTTGCCTCTACGGTTATTAGAAGCTACCTTTTAAGCCAACATAAACGTTACGACCGTCTTGTCCGTAGCCGATAATATTTTCATATTTTTTATCAAATAAGTTGTTTAAATTCGCATAAACATTCAAGTTCTTGCTTAGTTGATAATTTACACCCAAATTAACCAATGTATAAGATGGCATTTTAACCCGAGAAGAAGCATAGGTTAATTCATCAAAATAGGTATCAACCCGTTTGCCAACATATGAAACATTAACATTTGAACCCAATTTCTCCGTGATTTGATACGCTAAGCCTAGGTTCGCAAGATGTTTCGGACGGCGAACTAATTCCGCTTTTTTACTATCTTTGGCTTGAGTGTAAGTGTAGTTAGCATAAGCCGTTAAACGATTTGCCAATTTACCATTGTAGGCAATTTCTAAGCCTCGAATTTGGCTCGTACCCTCTATATTAATAGCTCGAGAGCGATAAGTTGTAAAATCAAGTACTTCACTACTAATTAAATTACTCACGTTGCGGGCAAAGTACGTTAAGTCAAGAGAGTGATGTTTATCATTACTTTCCACAAGTAAACCAACATCTCCACCACGGCTTTTTTCCGGTTTTAAGTTTGGATTTCCTACATAACTGCCTGAATAACCATAATATTCCGTCATTGTTGGGTTTTGAATTGCTGTACCAAAACTCGCGTGAGCGCGGAAGTTTGGCGATAAGCGATAAGCGCCTGAAATACGCCCTGTAAACGCATCTTTATATTCAGAGTTCCCTGTATAGCGTCCGCTAATTGAAAGGCTGTGATCATCTTCTGTAAATAAACGATATTCGGTAGCAATACTCTTCTCTACTAAGCTTTTTTCATCATTGTAAGAGGTTGAATCATATTTTGACTGTTGATATTCGCCTAAAATACTGACCGCTTGATTTACCGGACCTTCACGATCAAAGTTAATATCTAATTGATAATTTGCATTTAATTTTTTAGCATCATAAGCACTTGCCCAAGAACTGATCGTATCACTATCGGTTTTAACGTGGCTGACACTCACTTTCTGTTTAAATAATTCCTGTTCATTCCCTAGATAACCGCTTAATTTGAACAAGGTTTCACGGGTGCGAGTATAATCATCAAAAGAGGTTTCTCCCGCTAAACTGCCATCATAATGTGCTGTTTGCGAGAAATGAGAAGCCAAAACTTCTACACCTTTTTGATTATCGTCATATCCTAAACGTAAAGAGGCATTATCACGATGAAATTTATCACGCTCTTTCGCTCCACCGGTAGCTATTTCTGTTCCGTTTTGGGCTGTATAGCGGAATGTATTTGAACTTAACGCTGAAATACCTCGGGTACGATGGCTATTTCCATTCAACGCATAATAGAAGCCATTGTTATAACCTGAAATCGTCGCTGAACCGTCATAAGTTCCGTGTGAACCTGTGCCTAAATCAAAGTCCACATTAAACGGCTTATCTTTATATAATCCGCTTTTAGTGGTGATATAAATCACCCCGCCCATCGCATCACTGCCCCACAGCGCCGATTGCTCACCGCGTAAAACTTCGATGCGATCAATATTGCTTAAACTTAAACCACCGAAATCAAAGCCGTATCCTGTCACAGGATTAACTTTTACACCATCAATGATCACAGCCGTATGGTTTGCATCGGCACCACGCAAATAGAAGTTGGTTAAGGTACCGCGACCGCCTGAAGCACTAATCGCCACACTCGGCACGGTTTTCAACACATCGCTGACATAAGTCGCATTGCGTTCAGTGAAATCTTTCTCTGTCAAAACAGTGACGGAAGAGGCGGTTTTGTCTTGGTTAACGGGCGCGGCATAAGCGGAATAGACATTAACGGTATCGAGTTCCGTCTCCGTTTGGGCGAAGGCAAAAACAGGTAAGCTCATAAAAATAGCGATCGTGATGAGATTTTTTTTCATATTGGGTTCTCAGGGTTGCATAATAAATTCACATTATTATACCTAAAGAGAAGGGATTTCGGTGGTTAAAGCGTTCGAGAAGTGATGAATGTTTTGCTGTTTGTCTATGAAAGAAATTCATCTTTACATAACAATCTCCATAAACAAGCGGTTTGTTTTTCACAACATTTTGCAAAATTCTGCGAGAAACGAACCGCTTGTAAAAACGGCAAACTATTTTTTAGATTTCCAAATTAACGGATCTACACCACGGCGGATAAGCTCAGGGTGATCTTCAATGTTGAACACCGGCTGCTCGATACCTGCTTTAATTTGTTTTTGGTAGTCTTTCAAGATGACCCACACAATCGGCGCAAGTAAAATGATAGACACTAAGTTAATCATCGCCATTGAAGCCATCACCGTATCGGCAAACGCCCAAACGATACCGCCGTCACGCACCGCACCGAAGTAAACGAAGAATAACACGATTAAACGGAACGCTAATACGAAACTTGGTTTGTTGCGGATATAGCGAATGTTATTCTCTGCATAAGCATAGTTACCAATAATTGAGGTATAGCAGAAAAGAAGTAAAGTAAAGGCTAAGAAATGTAAGCCAAATTCACCTACATGGAATTCCAATGCTTTTTGTGTTAAAGAGACGCTACGTAAAGATTCATTGCCGTAGTCGTTAGACATTAAGATGATAATCGCGGTACAGGTACACACAATGATTGTATCGACGAATACGCCTAACATTTGGATTAAACCTTGGCTTGCCGGGTGTTTGGCATCTGAAGTCGCCGCCGTATTCGGCGCCGAACCCATACCCGCTTCGTTTGAGAATAAACCGCGTTTAATCCCTTGTAACATTGCTTGTGAGAAAAGCGAACCGAAAATCCCCCCCGCCATTGCCGAGAAATCGAATGCGCTCGTAATAATTTTATTTAAGATTTCGGGTACGCGTTCAATATTCATCCCTAAAATGATCATGGCGACGATTAAATAGAACAACGCCATCAGCGGCACGACTTTTGCCGAAACTTGCCCGATACGTTTGACACCGCCGAAGATAATGGCGGCGGTCATCACAACCAAGACGATACCGACATAGTGCGGATCCCATTCCCAAGCATTACGGGTAGCTTCCACAATGGAGTTTGCTTGGACGGCATTGAAAGCAAAGCCGAAGGTAAAAATTAAAGTCACCGCAAAAGCAATGGCAAGCCAAGGCGCTTTTAAGCCTTTTGCAATATAATAGGCGGGACCACCGCGGAACATACCGTTCGGATCGCAGACTTTAAACGCTTGTGCCAATGATGATTCCGCAAATGCACTGCTCATCCCGATTAATGCGGTAATCCACATCCAAAATACCGCACCCGGTCCGCCTAAGGCGATCGCCGTTGCCACACCGCCGATATTACCCACGCCCACACGGCTTGCCAACCCGGTGGCAAATGCTTGGAAAGGTGTCAATGCATCGCCGTCCGACGCTCGTCCCGACCACATTTCACGGATACTGCGCGGTAATAACCGCAACTGAACCAATCCGGTCGTAATGGTAAAAAATAAGCCTACGCCTAACAACGTAAGCACGGTGATATCCCAAAGCGGACCGTCAACCGTGTTGACAATCCACGTCAGGAGTTCTTCAAACATCGAAACAATGCTTTCCATATTGAGCCTCATTCGTTAAAAATACGTTAAAAAAGATAGCGCATTTTAGCGATTTTTAGCTATTTGAAAAGTTTAATTTATTGGCATAATCAAAAACATTAATGGGATTTAATGAGTCAAAAGCGTGTTAACGTTTGAATAGCAAGCTACCGCTTGCTTCGAGCAGACTGCTGTGGAATAACGTAACACCTAGTCCGATGAGTACTATTCCCATCAATAATTTTAAACCTAACACAAACCGCTTGCTGGTTTGCACGGAAAGATACCACCGTCCGGCTCGCATTGCCTGCCCTCGGGCAAACAGCACCACACAGGCAAACAAGGTTAACGTCAGACCGGTGCCTGCCGCCATTAATAAGGCTGAAGCCACGCCCCACAGGTATAAATCCAAGGTATAAGCTAAAAATAAGACCAACACGGCGCCGGTACACGGACGTAATCCAATACTTAAAATCAGCATCCAAACGGTTTTCCAATCCGTCGCGTTAGCCAATTCGCTTGCCGACGGCAAATGACGATGACCACAAGGGCAGTTTTCAGTATGTTGATGCGATACCGCCTGAACAAGCGGTGCGTTTCGTTCAATTTTTTGCAAATGATGAATTTGGAAGCCTTGGGGTTTTGTCGGTACCGGTTTTCTTTCCTTGACAGCCTGATAGCACCAATAGCATCCGAACAACATCATCACGATGAAACTGCCCCGCTCAACCCATTTCAGCGTCAAATTAAAATAGCTGCGGGAAAGGGTAAACACTACGACAATCAGCGTCACCAAGCCAATCGCCACCAAACCTTGTACCAGCGCAGAAAGTAATGTAATCCGAATTGCCTTCGGCAGTTTGGTTTCTTCAAGCGACAAATAACCGGTCAAAATAAACTTGCCGTGTCCCGGGCCGATCGCATGAAATACACCGTAAAGAAAGCTCACCCCCATCAACGTCATACCGGCTTGTTGCGGGTGCTCCTTAATACTTTTCAGTGACGCGGACAATTCCAAATTAAAATGACGCTGCCACTCCGCCACTTGAAATAAAATATGCGGATAGATTTGGTAGAGCATAAAAATCAATCCGCCAATCAGGATAATCCATAAAAGCGGTCTAGCGTTTATTGGCATACAATGCTCACTTTTTGGGCAAATTGTGCACCTAAGGAAAGACTTTTATCATCCGGTATATCCGGTGTCTCGGTTTTATCCAATTTTGAGGCATACAAGCGGAGGGATTGGCTCACTTTCGGCTCGGTCATATTGATGTCACACCGATTTTGCGCCGTACTTGTTACATCTTGCGCATTTTCATACGCCATGGATAAATAATAACTCGGTTCAAAGGTGAATAAGCGAAAACTACGTCCGGCAATCTCCTGAGGCTGCGCTAATGATAAGGTAAAATGATAGATAATTCGGGTGTCTTTGATTTCGATAGACGGAGCGGTCGGCTGAGCTTTAAATTTGATCGGCTGATCTTTTTCATCATACAGCTCACTGAAATAGTGCGCATCCACCGCCGACCGATTCAATTCTTGGGTGATCTTTTTCACGGCGTCGTCTTTATTATCGCTTGCCGAAATTTCATAAATCAATTCCGCCGACGTGATTTCATCCAGCATCCAACTCATTTCAAAACCTTCCAGTTTATCTTGATGAATCAGTACTTTATTTTTCATATCTAAAAATGAATGAGGATGTGCCGAGGTGGCATTTGCAATAAGTAAACCCAATAGCGTTAAAAAGATTTTTTTCATAGACATATTCATTGATTCAGTACAGCCATATAGCCGGTTTGTCGAATGTGATCCTACTTTGATCGATATTATAAATACAAAAAAGCGAACAGAAAGTTCTGTTCGCTGTTTAAAATAAATTGAGTCGATCGATAAGCCGAGTTCTGTCGCGGACAATCATTCCTCTAGGCGACTGATTACTCAGCCGCTCAAGCAACCTACCCGAATCCCAAGCGGGCAACTCGTTGGATTCCTATTTGGTCTTGCTACGAGTGGAGTTTACCGTGCCGTGACATGTTACCACTCACGCGGTGCGCTCTTACCGCACCCTTTCACCCTTACCTGCACTTGCGTACATCGGCGGTCTGCTCTCTGTTGCACTGGTCGTAGGCTCACGCCTCCCGGACGTTATCCGGCACTCTGCCCTGTGTAGCTCGGACTTTCCTCTCGTTTACTTGTCCCGCTAGGTCGTTCTTGCGAACGGTTAAGGGCTTCAATAAACCAGCGATTGTCTGACCGACTCAGGTGGGCGAGTATAGCGGATTTGCAAACTTTTGCCAAGAAATGACCGCTTGTACCATAAAAAACGCCCGGCAAGTAAGCCGGGCGTTCATTGAACATCAATTATAAATAGAATTTCTCAATGAAATTCAATTTGTCATCCAGTTTCAACACTAACGGTTGGCCGGTCGGGATCTCAAAATCCATGATTTCTTCATCGGAAATGCCGATGATATGTTTTGCCAATGCACGTAATGAGTTACCGTGTGCGGTGACTAAAACGCGTTTACCGGATAACAACGCCGGTGCGATTTGATCTTCCCAGAAAGGTAATACGCGCTCTAAGGTGATTTTTAAGTTTTCCGCATTCGGCACAACATCTTTCGGAAGGTGCGCATAACGGCGGTCGTTATGTGCGGAATTCGGATCGTTCGGATCTAAATCCGGCGGAGAAATGTCATAAGAACGGCGCCAAATGTGAACTTGCTCATCACCATATTGCTCGGCGGTCGCTTTTTTATCCAAACCTTGTAACGCACCGTAGTGACGTTCGTTTAAGCGCCAGTTTTTCACTTGTGGAATCCAAAGTTGGTTAGATTCTTCTAACACGATGTTACAGGTTTTAATAGCACGTGTTAACACGGAGGTAAACGCAATATCAAACTCGTAGCCGGCGGCTAATAATTTTTTACCTGCCGCCTTCGCCTCTTCAACACCGCGCTCCGTTAAGTTAACATCACGCCAACCTGTAAATAAGTTTTTAGCATTCCACTCACTAAAACCGTGACGGATAAATACTAATTCCATAAGCTCTCCTATTAGATTTGAGTTGATTTGATAACTTGTTATTTATAACAAAAAACAACGCGCTTTTAAAGCTAAACCAAAAGGATTCGATAAAAAGCTGATCTGTAACAAATTAAATCGGGATTTTATGGAATGAAACAAATAAACGATTGTTTAAAATGGTCCCCCCTACCGGACTTGAACCAGTGACCAAGCGATTATGAGTCTGACGTAAAACATCAGCGAAATTATATAAATCATTTAAAAATCAATAGCCTACAAGATAACCCGCATTCAAAAAAACTGTTTTTAATTACAGTGGTTAATGATAATTATCGTTAATTACGTCACAAATATGACACAGTCTCTATTAATCCTTAAGCACAAAAGCAATATAAGGGAGCTCCATTGTGTCGGGACCAGCATAGTTTGACCGTACTAAAAAATACTCTGTGGTAATAGCATGTACCAACATAGACCCGCCATGGTAATAATTGGCATTCTCCGTCATGAGTACTTTTGGCTTTTGGCTAAATGGTGTTTTAAACGGGACTTTCCAAACACGATTATTGCTTCCTGCACCAACTTCAGGGTTCGTTAATTCAAGCTCACTTCTGACTGGTGCCCCCATTTGTAATTCTTTAACAGGCAAAACACTTGCCAGTATTTGCGTTGTAAACTCTTGCAGCGATCCAGTAAAAGCACCAGTTTCCACCAACAGATCGTAGACAGATTTACCGTTTTGTCCAGCCTCGCCTTTTTCTCCTTGTGGTCCCGGAGGTCCTTGTACACCCGGGGCTCCGTCTCGCCCGTCTTTACCGGGTAAACCGCGCTCACCTTGCGGACCTCTCTCGCCGTCCCGTCCATTATTCCCCGGTTCGCCTTTTTCGCCTCGCTCTCCATCTCTACCCGGTGTGCCCGGCTCCCCTTTCTCACCGGGTAAACCTCTTTCTCCTTGTAAGCCTTGTGCGCCACGCACACCCGGTAAGCCCTGTGGTCCCGGTGGACCGACATCACCTTTATCCCCTTTTGGACCTTGTAAGCCTCTTTCTCCCGGATCGCCCTTATCGCCTTTTGCCGCAACGCCGAAAACAACGTTAACGCTGTCACGCTCCACCACAATATCAGATACCGGATTAGACATTGCTTGTTCAATCGCTCGTTCAAAGGATGCTTCACCTTCTTCCGCCAACGTGGTTACGTCGTGATTGAGTTTAATTGTGCCGTCGATAATCGTCTTCGCGACGCCATCGGTGTACGTCACTTGTACGTCATATTTGGCTTTAATCCACTCCCGCCCCTTGGTCGCTTGTTTACTGACCAACACCAAAAGTACGTTATCCTTAATTAAGAGCGTGTTATCCGTCGTTGAGAGCGACAACACAACTTCATCATCCGCCACAGCTTGTAAATCCACGCGGGCAACACCCGTAAAATCAAAAGCCGTCTTCTCTTCGCCAACTTGCTCAAACAGTGTAAAGCGGTGAACAAAGGTATCACCGCGCTTGATTGTTATGTTCTGCTTTTCCATTTTGCTACCCAAAATAAAAAAGCCCGCATATAGCGGGCTGTTGGTTGATTATGATTGTTTAATGGTGCCACCGGCAAACATATGCGGGTTAACATAGCCGTAATATGTTTCAGGCTGGAACCCTTCGGGCTCCGGTAAGATTAACTGATCGAGCACCCAATTATGCGCGCTTTCGTCTCGGCTTGGCATGCTGCTGGTAAAGGTAAATTGCGCAAATGACAATGCGTTTTTGCCTCTGTCTTTTGCTTTTTTCGAGACATAAGAGGATAACGTAGCAACCACCGAATTGTTCGCATAATCACAATTGATTGCGGTGATTTCATGATAACCGACGACAGCGCCGGTGTTATCGTCTTCGAGTGTTTTTTCAATGTATTTCATATGAGCTCCTATGAGTAATAAAAAAACCGCCTGCATTGCTACAAGCGGTCGGTTTGGGTTAAAAATTTACGAATCAAGCATTACCGACGAAGAACACAAATTGCGTACCGTCGGCTAAGCCTTGATAGGTACTGTTAACAATAATGGAAATGTTCGCGACAGTATGCGGAGGGATGTTAAACGTACCTTGCAATGCCTTGGAAAACTTACCTCCGTTTGCACTGTTACGTATCACGGTTGCGTTGTTCATTCTAATTTCTGCGGATGCATTTTGAGTGCTTGTCCACTCCCACTCATCCCTTTCGCCGGCACCAATACTATAATGTCCGGATGACATCAATATAACCGGCATTAAGTATGCCGCTCTTAACCGTCTTGAGGCAGGGATGGATAGCGTCATGACATGATTATGAACATATGTTGCGGTATTGCGATAAGTCACATGATATGCTTTCACCACATCACCAATGATATTCTCGGCTTCCACCGTAATACCGGTAATGTGCGCACCGTTAATCGTTCCGCCGTTAATCGTTGCAGCATTTATCGTCGAACCGGTAACCGTACCACTAAATGTGCCTCTACGCGCCGTCATATTGCCACTACTGTCAACCATGAAATTGCCATTACCAATATTGAGATTTCCGCCGTTGATATTAGGTGCGCGAATCTCTTGGTTGGCTTGGATGTGCTCGCCTCGAATGGTGTTGGCAAGAATGCTGCCGCCATGTACAACACTCACCCCCGCATTTTGCCATGCGCTGGGCTCGGACGTGTGCTCGGAGCACTCCTCCAACATAGGACGGCACAAGTAAGCGTCTTGATATCCTTGATTTTTGGCAAAACGATTGAGCCGATGGATGATCATGATTTTACCGGTATCCGGCGCGCGGAATTTTACAAATGCTCTTTTGGCGTTTAAGCCTACACCATGCTGAAAATGACTGGTATCGCCAATCTCAAACCGATCGCCACTAAATATCACTGCGTCGCTTTGCCCGATGATTGCCGTTGAGTCAATAAAACCAAGATAGCTATTGCCGTCTGCGCTATATTTTTCAATCAACACCTGTGCCCCACAATGATAACCACCAACGTAAGCGGAAAACATATACCACTTGTTGGGAGTGACCGGCACAAGGCAGCGGATGTTGTCTACCCAGTTATTTTTTGCATTATCCGCCAATGCGTTAATATCCGCATGAGATCCTGATATTGCCAATACAGACCATGTTTCATCTGCAACATTGGGATGAAACTCACCGTTACCCGCTCTAATCTGATGGGTAATATTAAGCTTTCCGATTTGCGCTCCACTACGATGCCCGGCTTGTCGCCAGCCATGCTGACCGATTTGCGGGTTATACAATAAGTTACCGCCAGCACCTGATGATAATTTATCCCGTGTCACCGACCCCGCCACAACCAAATCACCACGAATACCAACCTGACCATTTGCCACGCTGAATACCGGTTTGACGTTGCTGTCATTGGCATTGGCAACAATACCGAATTTATCCGCCATAACGATAACCGAGCTTTCACCCGCCGAATCCGTCCCCATTGCAACCCCGGCAATCGCTGTTCGACCGCCTGCAATAGTTTGTGTTTTCACCGTGTGCATTGCACTGACTTTACCGTTTAAGCCTGTCACTGCTTCACTGGTGGTGGTTATGCGGGATTCTGCACCGTCTATCCGTGCGACGAGTTCCCGTTTATCTTTAGCGTAAGCGGTGGTGTGATTGCTGACCGTTTCGGACAACGCTGTTATTTTGGCGGTAGATTCGGATACGACCGATTCTAAGTCTTCCGGTGCCGGTGTCCATGTTGTCGCCACATCCCCTTCTTCGATCTTAATCGAGTGGCATTCCACCCATTTTCCGACCTCAAAGTTAGTAAACGCCATTAAAAGATAGCCGTCCGTGACTTCCACGCCGTTTTTTGCGATAAACTTCAATTCAACCTTCTCAAACGTCTCCTCGCTCGGTACTCGCATTTCTGGTAATCGCTGGAATCCACTATTGTTACGCATCAGGTGTACGTAATTAAGATTTGCATTTCCGCGCGCATAAAAGGACAACACATATTTTTTATCCTTCACAAATGTGGTCTTGCGGTTTTTCGCCATTGCCGATACACCCGCAGCTTTTGCCACCTCCTTGTTCTCAATGCGGATGACCCGTCGACCGTTGTATTCGGAGGCTGAAGCGTTGGTATAATTCGTACCGCCCCATAACAAAAAACTTTTAAACTCACTGTCCAGCAGGAGATTGCGGCCACCGATTTTCAGTGCATCAACGGTTTGTTGAGCGTCAGCCTTCCACGTCGATTGTAACGCTGTTTGTGCAATACTCGCCACTTCGTCTTTGTTCGCTTTAGTGGTTTGGATTGTCTCCAGCGTACCTTCTGCGGTACCCATGCGCGCGGTCAATCCGTTAAATGCGACGGTTTGCGCTTGCTCCTTGGTTGCCTGTGTCGATTTATACGCGGTTAAGTCGGCGCTAACGCTATCAATCATTGAGTTTACGTCTGACGGTGTCGGAGACCAGTCCGTCGCCACACTTCCCCGCTCTAATTTCACACCATGAAACGAGAACCAATCATCAGACGCCGCTTCGCCAATGTGTCCAATCAATACCCGCACCGTGTTACTTGTCCATGGCGCGACAAACGTCACCTTGTGCGGGTCTCTAATAGAGTTGGTAATTGGGATAGTCGGTAGACGGAAATTCTCACCCTCGTCCCGCATTAAATAAACGTAATTTAACCCGTTCTTGGTAAATCCTGCGGTACCTTGCGCGTGCAATGACAAGGTGTAGGTTTCGCCTTGCTTGACTTTCGTCAACTTTTTATCATTACCCTGTATAATGCCTCGCTGCCCTTGACCGTCAGCCGTTGAGGTAACGCGAGTTGTAAACCGACCTTGCCACATATTTTGGGAGATTCGCACTTTAGTGTGATCCCATGCAAGGCGAGAGCGATATTCGCAATCCACCAATATATTTACGCCGCCAATGTTATCAACTTTCGCCGTTAACGTTTCGCGTTTTGCCGATTCCGCCTTATCCGCATCAATGCGGGCTTGTCGCTCTTCTTGTAAGCCACTCAACGCACTACCTGCCTGAGCGGTTACGGTTGCTATCTGTCTTGCTTGTTCGGCGTTAACCGTTTCGACGGTTGCAATCGCATTTCCGCGCGCCGCAGCTTCCGCTTCAATCGCTTTAACCCGTTCACGGGTTTCCGCTTGGATTTGACCAACGACGCTCGCCAATGCAACACGACGCAGTTCGGCTTCTTCGTCGACGGCGGCGTCAATGTCGCCTTTTAGCGAGTTAATAAGACTTTCGCCGAGATGTGACTTGGTAATCTGTCCTTCCAGCGCGTTTAGTAGCGTATCAGGATTATGATCCGCCTCGCCAAATACACCTTCGGTAAATTCGCCTTTGTTGCCGTTTTTATCCCCGCAACGGGCAAAAAAGTAGTAACTCTCCGACAAGCTTACCCCGTTGATCGTGTAGCTGTTTTGCGGATAAGCTAAGGTCGCCACTTTTACCGCTTTGGTAATATCGTCGGTGCTGCTCCGCCAAATCTCGGTGTAATTACCGACGGTCGCTGTTTTCGGTAAATCCCAATTCAATTCGATCGCAAACAACAATGATTTTGTGACAAATCGAGGGATTCTTAAGTTAATTTCAAAGCTGCGGGTTACCGGATTCGATAACTGCCCTTGTGCGTTTCTCGCTCTGATTTCGGCGGTATAGCTGCCGTCAGGCAGGTTGTCAAAAGTAAATTCAGGCGATTCTAACCCTAAGTGTGTACTGTATAGCTTGCCGTTGCGGTACAAGCGGATTTCGTACGTCACTTTTCCGCCACTGACAAACGGTTGACTCCACGTCAATTTCACCCCGCCTTCTGTGACGGTGGCATCCGCATTAATCACGGCAGAGACGCCGCCATTATGGGTCGTGTCAGAAATCGGCACAAAGCTCGCACTGCCGTCCACAATCGCTTCTTTTTGCGGTTCGTGTTGGAGGGCGGTAATCGCATAGCTGCCGTCCTCATTCTCCGTTACACCCAACACCCGATAGCGTTGAGTGCTGACTAACGGCGTATGCAATGCCCATGTATCCATGACCTCTAATCCGGTCGGCACACTTTCAAGTGTAACAATGGATTTGTTATTAGCGTTGACTTGCGTAATTTTGATACGGGTCAATCGCTGTACATTGTTATCATTGATGAGATAACTCAGGTGTTTTTCGCCTGCGACTTCAATCGGTGCATCAAGGGTAACGTTTCTGCCGCTGACGGCAATCACACGCCCGCCAATATTTACATTGGCATAAGTTTTGTCCGCAACCTCAATAATATCTCCCGGGAGAGTTAATAATCCTTCCCGACCGACGCTAAAGGTGATCGTGCATTGTTCAAGTCGTGAGGTTTCCAGCACCCATTTGCCGTAACGGCGGGCTTGCCCTCGGCTCGTACAGGCAAACGCTTGGATTTTCTTCACATTGTAGCCGTAACGGGCAATCATGGCGTCGTCGGAAATGTATTCGATCGCCTTCTGATACTGATTATTTTCGTCAGCATATTCCACTTCTACGGCGGTATAAATGGATTTCAGCGGCACGTATTGGCGGTTAAATTTCCCCTCAATCACGTTTGACTGCGTGTAAGTACACACCGGATCAGCCGGTCTGTCTTGGATTGCCGTCAGCTGTGTGCCGTTCCAAATGACGATAGCACGGAACACGGACGCCATATCCGACACAACCTCATAGGCACTACGTTGTTCGGTAATCCATAGATTCGCCGTCATACGAGGTTCTTTTCCGCCAAAACCGTCATCGACTAACTCATCACAGTATTTTGCGATTTGGTAGAGTTGGAATTTATCAATGCCATAATCGCCTAGACGTTGCCCCAATCCCGCCAATTTGTTCGTGACTAAATCATAAAACACCCATGCCGGGTTGTTTGTCCACGCCAGCTTAAAATCACCGCGCCAAATTCCGCCGGCATAAGTTCGTTTATCCGGATCGTAACCGACCGGCACTTTTACCAACCTGCCGTAAAGTAAGAAATTCAGGTTCGGAAAATTCGGATTGTATCGAGAATCGGTTTTTACCCCGACAATCGCCATATTCGGATAACTGAGTTTTGTATCAATAATTTCCGTATAGCTTGACCAAAACGTCCCGTTCTGTAAGCGTTGGCTCTTACTGTCCGGTGTGATTCGTTTTACCGTCACCGTAAACGGACGTGGCGGTAAATTATCGATAATATAACTACGGGTAAAACGAGAGGAGGACTTCCCTTCGATGGTTTGATCCTCTCGGATAACGCCGTTAATCAACACCTGAAACGACACGGACGAACCGTGTGTGTCGCCCTCGTCGTTTTGACTAAACAACGCATTTACGCCTAACGTAATACGCAAGCGGGTAATATCCGGATCAATAACCGTACGGGATAACGGATGATCAAATTTCACTTCCGCCCCCACCGACACTTCCCGCTCCGACATTTCAAAACCTTCCAGCGGCGTTTGATCTTGATACCCCAACCGATAGTTAATTTCTGTGTTCTGGTAGTTCCACTCGCCTTGTTGGTTTTTCAGTGGCGTGTAATCAAAAAAAGCACTTTGATATTGGTCTTCTGTTACCGCCCCCCGAATAGGACCGAGGGAAATTAGCCCTATCGCTCTTAATCGTTGCGCCGACTTTAAATTATCCGGTGCTTCGTAAGGTGTTCTTCCGCCACCGCCTGCACTTCCGCCCATAGTGTTTCTCCAATAAAAAAGCCGTCACAGTTTCCTGTAACGGCGGTTAAATTTCAGATATGCCAAAAGCCACTTGCAACGCTAGGCTGCAAGCGGTCTGTTTTGGTTAAAATTTTGCTAAATTATCGTTTAGTCATACCTCTTCTTAGCGGGTATGCTCTTGCTCGCATTGTTTCCAATGCTAAATGGTAATGAGGATCTTTCCAAGCGTTGATCTCTACGCCCTCTAATTTGGGCATCAGTATATCTCTCGCAAATTGTAATGTGTGGCAATATTCCGTGGCGTGTGTATATGCTGCCGAACCAAAATGCGATCCGATTGCCCGCAGAGGTTGTTCCAGTTGTCCCAATAAATCTAAGCAATTGTAAAGAGCGAACCACATTGAGGTTAGTGTAAGATTATCCGCAAGGTCATCATCTTGTTTTGGTGGGTCAATAATCAACTCCCCTTCAAGATAAATCTTGTGTACATATTCCACCGCCATTCCAACTTGATCAGGGGTTAGCTCGTCAATATGTTCTACGTTGAAACGTTGGTGAATGAGTGTGTAAGCATCGGAATAGAGTAAGCCTTTTTTACTCACTAAAGCACTGACTGCTTGTCTTAATCCCGTGCGTTCGTCTGTGGTTGTTTTGCGTTCGGCTTTGCCATTAAACCAGTAGTCGTGTAATGCTTGATAACATTCTTTTTTGTATTTGATTAAAGTTTCTCGGATTTCAGGTTTACAACGTTTAACATCAATGCCGAATAACCAACCATTAAGATATTCAATTGGTAAGCAGACCATTTCTCTATTTTTTCCATCTTCAGCAACTATGATCGTGATGATCATAGTTGAACTAAGAATATCATCACGCTTAATTCTTAATAATTGCGGCTCCCAAGCTAAACCAATATTTTCACAGATTGGTTTCATAGCTGTGTAACGTGTACCGTTTTGTTCGAATGTAATTAAGGATTGGTTGTTGAATGAAATTATTTGGGTAGAAATTTGAGTAGTCATAACAGAGTTTCCTTTTGAGAGAAAATCCCGATAAATCGGGTGGTCGGCGGCTCAAAACTAGATCTGTTAGCTAGCGGAGTTATTTCCTTGCGGTGTTGTATTCCTCGCACCGCCGACCATTGAATAAATAAAATCTATCTCTTTTTCTGCCTGCAATAAACTTGATAATGGCAAGGTCAAGCCTACTGGATTTCAGGTATAAAAAAATCACACTAACGGGGTGAATTGAGATAACCGAACAGATGTAAAATGCCTTTTGAGAGCAAGGAAATAGTAATAAAAAACCCTATTGATTGTCAATAGGGTTATGAGCATTGTTCGTTCTTAACTTTAGGTGTTCGTTTGTGAATAACGACAACTTTACTTTTCTCTGAATTATTTTGCTCAAGTAATTCAATTTTTTTATATTCAATTTTGGTTTCTCTCGCTAAAGCTACTGCAAAACGATATTCTGCATTTGCCTTAGAATTATGCTCATTAATTTGACTTAACCTTTTTCTCGCACAGTCTTTTTCTTCATCCGTAATTAGTCTGACCTTTGAACCATTAACATCTCTAATCCATTTTCGCCTTACAAAACGCTTTAAATAACTTGGTGAGTCTAAGTAATATTTCATTGCACTTCGCACGACTTTAGAGAGTTCATCATTGCCCAATACAGCAATCATATCTTCAATAATCGTTGGAACTAACGGTTTTGTATCAAAAAATACGTTGGGGAACCGCTCTTTTAATTTAGCTAAATTAGCTTTTACATTATCTTTTCGCCCCATACTTTCTCCATAAAAAAATAGCTTCCTATTGGAAGCTGTGGATTAAGGTTTCGACACCTATGGGGTAAATACTACTCTAACTATTTCTTATCGTCAATTACTTTTTCCACTCTTTTAATGCTGTAATGATGTTCGGCAGTCGCCACGCCAAACAAACTACAAAACCTAAAAATGAATATGCTAACACTGTTTCCCATAAGCCATATTGCATTTTAAACTCCTTGAATTGCTCAAATAGAAAAGATATAATTTGCTCCATATTAGTCCTAACTAATAGTTAAATGAAAAACCCCGAGCACTGCGAATGTTCGGGGTTTTGTTTTATTTGGTTTAATAATTTTTCAGCGTTAAGATAAAATCTGCTAAGGCTTTTAGAAAAGTGGGGGCAAGCCAATATGTCCCTAAAATAAAACCTAAAAACAAAGCAATATAAGCAAATGTACGTGCTTTAGGTGCTTTTTCGATAATCTCTAACATTTTACAAATCCCCTCCATTACGTTAAAATCTATCTGCATTTGGAAGTTCTCCATTTGTTAAATTTATTATTCATTCAGTTTATTTCCTCTTTGTTATGGAAAGTTGGGAATAAAAAACCCCGAGCACTCGCAATGTTCGGGGTTTGTTTTTTGTTAATTATTTACGTTGTCACATCATCGTACGAGTCTAACCCCTGCGAGATCAGCACAAGACTTGTCATCATTTTTCCGTAAAGTAACGGTATTGGTCTGCCTTGCGGGGTAAGATTACGCAAATTGCTGAATGAGGTACTTTGCTGTTTTTCGCTGTCGCTGAGTTTGGTATCCATTGATGGGGGTTTTGTGAGTAACCCCATTACCCCACTGAGCACCATCGAGGCACCCATAGTAAATGCCATAGTTGCCCCAGCAAAACCTTGCGCCCCCAGATAACTCCAACCTGCCGCACCACCGGCGTACCAAGAGGCAGCAATCAGTACAACGCCGATGACAATATTCATCACATTCATATTTTTCCCAGCTCCCGCCACCACCGGCGTAAAATGCACCGTGCAATCATCCGCCAATGTCATTGTGGGGTTGGTTTTAATCTGCTCTTCGCTTAAATAGCGTTTCCCGATCCGCACTTTGTAATAGCCTTTACGCAAATACTGATTTAAGCCTTGAATTTGGCTAAGCAGTCCGTTCATCAACTCTTTAAACGAACTCACTTCAAGCTCTATCGGTTCGTTAGGCTCAAATCGTTTAAGATCGCCGTAAAATTTAACTCTGACCATTTCGGGTATCTCCAAATACTATGAGTTTGTTGTAACCACGCCCCATCATAAGGCACTCGGGCAGATAATCTGCCTTCGCTGTGGTGCAACATCAGCTGATTGCCAAGGTAAATGCCTGCGTGATTAGCCACTTCGCTACCAATTTGCAGTAATACAATATCGCCAAGCTGGGGCGGTTCTTCAAAATCCAACCGCTTAAATCCAAAGCGGAGTAGGTTTTCTTCATACAGATTGCCCGATTTAAACCACTCAAATTCATACGTCACATCATCGGGCAAATCCAACCCTGCCAACATATAGGCATCTAACAAAATATTTCGGCAATCTTGCTTGTTGTTTTCAAACTGACGACCGACAAGCGGTGCAATTGGGCGGATTTTTTGCAATTTTCCGTCGCAAACTAACCAAAACGGCAGATTAAGCCGAACTTGGCATTCACGGTCGGCGGTGGATAAATACGGCAAACCTTTTTCGGTTTCAGAATCAGGGTGAGAATGAACAACCGCCACAATTTCCCCTACGCTTTCTGCCCGAATCCAATCATCGGGCGAAATTTCAAAGTGATTAATCGGATCGACTGCGATATTCTCGCAAGGGAAATAATGTTGTTTACCGCCCTTAGAAACGACAAAACCGCAACTTTCGTGCGGTTCTGAGCGTTTGGCGTGATATAAAATTTGTTCTGTAAAAGAGATATTTTGCATTATTGTATACAACCTATTTACAAGTTAAGATTTTAGCGTATACTTACTGTATACAAAAAGGATAACTACAATGATTCTCTCGTTTAAACATAAAGGCTTAAAGCTATTTTTTGAAACAGGTTCAACAGCAGGTATTCAAGCTAACCACGCTTCTAAATTACGTCTTCAACTTGCTACACTAGAGAACGCTGAAACTGTTTCTGCAATGAACTTCCCCGGTTGGGATTTACACCCATTACAAGGCAATCTTGTTGGGCATTGGAGTGTCAAAGTCAATAAAAACTGGCGCTTAACCTTTAAATTTGAAAACGGTCACGCAGAAATTGTGGATTATCAAGATTATCATTAAGGAGCTGAAGAATGAGAATGTTTAACCCGCCACATCCGGGCTTGTTGCTAAAAGAATACCTAGATAATACTGACGCTAGTATTACTCAAATTGCTAAACAACTTGGTGTTACTCGTGTCTGCTTATCTCGCATTATCAATGAAAAATCAGCGATTACCCCTGAAATGGCACTCCGTTTAAGTCAGCTATTGCCTAATACCACACCAAAATTATGGTTAGGTATGCAAGCAGATTTTGATTTGTGGCAATTAGAACAGCGTGCTACATTTCACATAGAACCGCTCTTTGCTTAAGCCCCATACTGCGTCGTACTTGGAAAGCCACCAAACGGCAAAATGGCGTTAGCCCCGAATCTCAACTTGCACCCACGCAAACAGTGAGAGCAAGCATCTTTTTTCGGATCGGTCGTCGGATTATCTTTTTCATCGGCAACCGGTCCGCCTGTGTAGCCACACTCCGCAGAACGATATTGCCAAATACAAACATCCGAGGTAATCATCAACAGTGGGATTCGCGCATTGTCCGTTTCTGCGGGTGAGGCTAACTCAAAGGTGGCGATTTCGTCGTTCAGGCTTTTCAGCTGCTCGATCACAAATAAGCTCACGCTTTCCTGTGTCGGGTCGGCTTGCGGGTTCTGCCCGTTCGGGAAATTTCGCGCGTCAAGGAATTGCGCATAAACCAAACGGCGGGTAACTTTCCCGCCGACACCCTGCCCGAAGTTTGCAGCTATACCGGTCACAATGCCGTACAGATTGGATACTGTCAGCGTAGGGCGTGAGCTTGGACCTTGACCGCTAATTTCAAAACCATCGGCTTTAATAGGGTAGGCTTGGTACTCATTACCTTGCCACCAAACATTTTGTTGTCCTTGGTTTAAACCGTTGTGAAAGCGTAACAATTCACCTTTTCTGGTTGAGTCGCTATTACTGCTGATATGCCTTAAATCAATTTCCCATAGTTCGATCAAGGCATTTTGTTCAAGTTTTGGCAGTTCGTTTGCCATTTTTTGGGGAAGGGCTTTGGGCATTAAATCACCTCTTCAAATTCGCAGTTAATCAACGTATGGGTTTTACCTACCGTCTGCGACCATTTCGGACACACCACTTTAATCAGTGGCATTTTTGGTTGCTCCCTAAATTGAAAGGCATTTACACCACCGTGATTTGCAAGAAATTGTAACAATCCAACCGCTTGTGCGTGTCGTAGGTTAAAGCTCAATGAAAATTTACGTTGCAATGGATTTAATCCATCGACCATTCGCTGTTGATAGCCGTCACCAAATTTATTCACCTTTCTGCGTGGTTCGCTTTCGACGGTGTAATTTGGTTGTGGGCAAAAGGGAAGTATTTGTAATGTCATAGATCACCTTATAATAAAATACCCTTAGAAACTCTCTAAGGGTATTATCTATTTAACGCACCACCACTACGCAGATCACGCGTTTGATTGCGACGATAGACACCATCTGCAATCTGCTCCATTAACTTCACGGTAATTGCTAAATCTTGACCGTCTTTTTGGGTTTCAACTTCGGCGGATGTCGGTTTGCCGTTATTAATCACCGTCACAGTCACATTTTGCGACCCGCCAAAATGCGTAGGCGTACTCGGCACTCTCGGCACACCAACACCGCCACCTGTCGCAAAACCACGTTTGCCATAGTTAAGGTAGTTAAGATAATCCAACCCAAGACGAGAAGTTGCTTCTTTGGTGATAACATATTCACCACGGTGGACGATACCGGCTGGGGTGTATTTGCCACCATCGCCGGTATAACCGCCGGTCGCAAAGCCAACACTGCGGATTTGTCCGACTAATGCCATACCTTGAGACATTACACTTGCGACGGCGGCAAACTTAGCCGCAGGGTTCATTGTTGACCAATCTGTCATCACTTGACTTGCAGCACGGGTGACATTAATTGTCGCTTCCGCAATCGCAAAAGATTTTTGTATCGCAAACATTGCTTTGTAAGCGGCAGATTGTTTGCCTCCTGCTTGCTCAATAACACTGGTTAAATCCCCAAAAGCTGAGCCTAATGTATTCAAGCCTTCCGCATATTTCCGCATTTCGGTTTGAAATTTATCATTCGCATAACGGTCGATAATTTGCTGTTTGAGTTTTTGGAACTCCTCTTCCTTAAGTAACTGCGTCTGATGAAATGCGTCAAGCTGAGCAAGTTCTTGTGTTTGTCGATTGAGCTGCTCTTGATTCGGGTCATACATCCCCTTAATCTGATCTTGCACGGATACCGCATTTTGCGCCGCTGTTTGAGCATACTCAAATTTAGCTTTGTCACCGGCATTTCTGGCATCTATATTCGATAACGACCCTACCGACTGCAACTGTTGAATATCATAAAGCTCACGTTGCATTTTGTTTTTAGCAGATAAATGCGGTGCGTAACGTTCCGCCAACTCTTCACGTTCTCGTAAATAACGTTGAGTGATCAAGACTTTTGCCTTTTCCGCCTCTTCGTGAGCCACCACGCCCGTTTTCATCAGTTTGTTGAGTTTTTCGAGTGAGTTCGCACGACTAATGTCAATATTTTGCAACGTATCCGCATTGGTCTTTTTGAGATCGTCAAAAAAACCGTCAAAGTCTTTCCGATAATCGGCGCCTGATCGTGTTTTGCCACCCTTTCCCCCACCGCCACCTTTTGATAAGGCTTGTTGGGCAAATTGTTTCTCGTACGCTTCTTTCAGTCGCTGATAGCCTGCGTCCCCTTCTTTCATTCCCGAATTAATGAGTGCGTCTTTAACCTGTAAAGCAACTTTATCGTTGCCTTTGGCTTGATCTATCGCATTCCGCCGTTCAATCTTCTCGATCATTTCCAAGTTTTTAGGGTCGATGATACCACCGCCACCTTGTACAAACGGCAGATTTGCCACCGTAACCGCCGCCTGCATGGCTGCCTGTGAAATCGTCCCGATTGCACCGGCGAACTTTAATGCTTCGGCGGTTGCTGACGGCATTGCAAAAGTAAAATTACCGATGGATACATTCAGCCCATCCACTTTGATTTTAGATTGTTCAATGTTTGGATAAAGCTCTGCAAAACGGGCTTTGAGCTCGGCGACAGGCATTTGTTCCATCGTAGTTGCAATGGTTTGCTTAGTATCATTTAACTTGATTTCGCTGTCATTAAGCTCCTTGATGGTTTTATCTAATTCACGTTGCATCCGAATAATTTTTTGAGTTTGGTCTATCTCAAATTCATATCCATCTGCTTCTAACACTTTAACTTTAGGTGTGTTTTCAATTTCTTGTTTTAATTCTTGGACCTTACGCTTAAGTTGATCGACTTGACGTTGTTGAACTTCGGCACTTTCTTCAAGCTGAGCTTTTGTTGAGCGAAGATCGATGCTGTTCATTGCCTCAATATTTTCCTTAATACGTGGCAATTCGTTCGCAAATTCAAGGGCATTTTGTCTTGCTTGCTCAGCTTCTTGATGCCAGTTGTAAAGCCAGGTTGCCCCAGCAGTTAATCCAATCGTGAGTAAGCCAAGTGGCCCACCAACCATTGACAATGCTCCAGAAAGCAAGCTCGCACTTTGACGAGCAGCTGTAAGTTTCACTGTTGCTGCCGTTTCAGCATTTGTTAATGAAATAATTTGTGCAGCTTGAGTTTGCATTTGAGTACGAATTAACGCTCTTTGTTGCTCTGTCCTTGCAAGTTGCAATTGAGCAGAGAGTGATTGCATTGACACTCTAGCATAAGCCAAATCTTGCTGTGTGCGTAAAAGTGTTGCATGTGCCACTTGTGCCTGTGTTGCTGCGACTTCTCTATTCGCATTGCTTAACGCAATAGTTTCTTTTGTCCGTTCAAATAATTTAATTCCAGCAAATGTAACGCCAACGCTTGTTATAGTAGGTAAAATGTAATTGAGATTATTTGCTAATACACCAATTGCAGAAGCCATTCCATTTGCAACACCTGTCGAATTAACTAAATTACCAACAAATTTTTCTGTTGCAGTTGATAAATTTTGCATTGCACCACTGATCGTTGTTGCTGTTTTGCCATAAAGCTCATCGACAGATTTTTTTGACTTCTCAAGAGCTTGGATCATCTTGTCGGTGGTTAATTCTCCTTTATCCGACATCTCTTTCAATTGCCCCATTGTGACCCCTAAACCACGAGCAATCGCCTGCATCACCGCCGGCGTTTGGGTCATAATTGAGTTGTACTCTTGAGCTCGCATTTTGCCCATTAAGAGCGTTTGGCTAAATTGGGTTAAGGCATTTTGGGCTTCTGCTGTACTTGCCCCTGAGATAGCAACGGCTTTTGAGATCGTTTCAGTAACACTGGCGACTTGCCGTTGGTTGATGCCTAGCTCTTTCGCATTTTGGGCAAATGATTGATACACCGCTGATACCGCTTGTGTTGATTGTGCGGTTTTCATTGAAATGTCATACACTGAAGCCATTGCCTGAGCGTGCTGAGCTTCGGTTTCAGTGACAAGCTTTATTTTATTAGCAAGTTCCGTATGACTGTCAGACAGTTGAAAAATTTGAGAACCAAGTGATTTTACCCTGTCAATATTATTAAATCGAAACTCCCACTTAGCAGCTGAATTGATGTTGTTTGCTGCATTCTCGATATTTTTTAAATATGTGGTAGTACGCTGAGAAAACTGCTTGGCTGAATTTAACGCTTTATCCATATCCACTTGGAAAGTGCGTGAAAATTGACTGGTTCTCTGCTCCGATTTAGACATTCCTTTTTCAAAACTAGCGGTTTCTAAATCAAGGATAATATTTAATTTTCCAAGCGACATTTTATTTCTCCCATAAAAAAAGCCACCTATAAAGGTGGCTTATAAATCTATAAAACCTAATTAAATAATCATATCTACTATCTTAATACTGTTTTTTATTACGTTTTAAATGGCAGTTTATTTTATACTGCTCAAGATAGTAAGCTCCTAGCAACAAGAAGAAAGGCGCAGGACCAACAATTGCAGCCCAAGGGAAATCAGGAGTATTTAATGATGTTGCAAATATTATCCAAGCAATGATAATGACTGGTAACACAAAAACAACAACGACTAAAGAAAAGAATGTTCTAAAAAGCCATCCAAATGATTCAAATATATCTCTAATTCCCATATTTCCTCCCTTAACTTATACCCAAAACATAAGTCAACAAGCGGTCATTTTCAAGGCTTTTTTTGTAAATTTTACCGTAAAATACACAGAATGATTGCTTTCATTACCACCACCGAATAACAGTAATTAAATTAGGTAACGCCCAAACCATTCCAAAAATGAATGCCAAAATGACAACACAATACGCAAATTTGCGTGCTTTATCAGACTTATCTATTATCTCTAACATTTTGCGTACCTCATTAAATATGTTAAAATTCATCCAATTTATGTCCTCTTAGTGCATTAAGTGGATATGAAAGAACCCCTGTACTACGCCAATAGTCAGGGGTTCGTTGTTTTTACCTACTCGCCAAATACGACGCCACACCACCGTCATCGTCTTCCGCTTCTTCTGCCTTTTGATAAAAGGGCATAAAATCCGATAATTTCGGGCTGTCGCCTTTTGGATCTCGATTGATCATCGCCAGTAAATGCGATATTTGGGCTGTGCGGTAATCGTCACGCCAAAGCCCGAAAGGTTGTTCTTGGTAAAATAATTCATACTCCGCCAAGTGTCTTTCAGGCATTGCTTCAATTTCAGCAAGGGTTTTGCCTAACGCCAGTGATAAATTTAACTGGAAGCGTCGGCGGTCGGTGAGTTTTTTGGGTCACCTAAACCATTGTTGAAATCAATTAAGACTTGGTTATCTAATTTTGCAATGGCATTCAAATCATCGACATTGAATGGATCAAACAGCAATTCGCCATTCTCATCACACAGACGTACTGCAATTGATTGCGGTAAGCGGTATTTTGCCCCGAACTCACTTAAAGCTGTCGCAAAGTTTTCATCATCTTCTGCAGGTAATTCATAGCCTTCGATTTCAGCTTGTTTTTTCAGCCATACGTTGATACCGTAAAGATGGTTGTTCATGTCCCCAACGGTTAAATCACGCACATAGTAGGTCGTGCCTTTGATCTCAATCGGGTTCAATTTTGGGGTTTGGGATAATAAGGTTTCGCGTAGGGTCATAGGGTTTCCTTTTTATTAAAAAAACCGCCTGTATTACTACAAGCGGTCAGTTCTTACCAATTTTTTGCAATTAAGCCGGTAAATGATAATCCCGTTTGGTGTGCTTAATGGTTGCACCGCTTTCAAACTTGCCTTTGACTTCGCCTGAATAGCTGTTGCCGGATTGGATAAAGCCGGTGCCGTACATTGTGCCTTCACCTTTCTTGAAGATTAGTTTGTATGGGATCGTGGCTTTAGCAAAAAAGGTTTTACGCAGCAACTGTTGCATTGCAGTGCTTGGAGCGGTGGCAAACGTGAGCTTGGTCGAACCAAATTCGATTTCGCCCGGCTCGGTAACGGTACCTTCATCGCACATTGTCGTCACGTCTTCTTCCGTCAATGTATCTTCGCTACGTTCAAGATTCTTGATTGCACAGAAGTTATTAGACCATTGAACACGAGTGGCTTTGGCTTGGCTGAAATCAGTCGGCTTGTCGTGAGCGCTCCAATCCACTTCGTCCGCCAAAGTAATTAAACCTGGCGTTCCACTATCTACGGTTTTAATTGGATAGTAGCCATCGAGTGATCCTAAACTTGTGATACGAATGAGATCACCGGCTTTGAAACCGTGCGAAGCAATGGTAATGCTTGCATTAGGTGTGACTGTGCAAGCTGTAATATTTTTTTCGGTTTCTACACCTGTGCCGATGTAGAATTTTGTACCTTGAAAGGGTGTTGTTTTTGACATAGATTATTCCTCATAACTAATGTGATATTGGATTATTCTGCGGTGTAACTTGGTTTCAGGCTCGTAATCGCTGAAATCATTTTCTCTTGTAGCAAAATCAAAAGCATTTTCAACTGATTGAAATATTGTTTTGCGTAAGCGGAAAATGTCGTCAGGATTTGGACTGTAAAGGTCAATTTGCACCGTAAAATCGTCTAAATCACCATTTTCTAATGCTAAATTTGGTGAGATATTGGGAAATTGATATACAATTACTGGATATTCCCGATTTGTTTCGGGAATCAGTTCATAAAAACAACGCCCTGCCACCAACGGCGACAGGGCAGAAAAAAGTGTTTGTTGTATCATTTGTTGCCCTCCTTGAGAATTTCTTCCCGAAGTGTGCTGATAATGGCTGAACTGGCTTGTTCTTTGGTTTGCTCAAATGCTGGGCGTAAGAATGGTTTAGCCGGCATTTTGCTGGTACCAAATTCAACAAATCGCCAATAGTAAGGATCGTTTGGGTTATCACGCCCACCTTTACCTGTTTTACCCTTGAATTTGCTGATTTGCTTGCCCGTTAAACCTTTTACCCAAATGACTGTTTCGGTTTTGCCACCACGTTTGACTTTGGTACGAGACTTGATCGCTTTTCGCAATGTACCTGCTTTGCGGTGCGGTACTTTTTCTTGCAATACTGGGGCGTTGGCTCGTGCTTTATCGCGAACAATCGCACCACCTTGCCGCATGGCTTTAACGGCTATGCGGTTGCTGGCTTTTTTGCCGAGATCTTGCATTGCTTTGCCAAGCTCTTTTAACCCATCAATTTTCACTTTAACGCTCGCCATTGTGCAGTTCCTTACAGTGTAAAATCAGGGATTTATTTAGCTCTCGATAATTGATAACGGATAAGATTTGGTAAAATCGACCGTTAAACTCTACTCTCATTGTGGTGTCCACATCCGCCAAATAACGCAACCAAATTTGAGCTGTGGTTTCCGCTTGTACTTGTTGGGCCGTGAATAATTCTCTGCCCGACAAGGATTTAACATCCGCCCAAACGTTGTGCAGATCGTGCCATTCGGCAATCGTTGCACCATAATCGCTTGGGCGGTATCGTTGCTTCTGGATCTTAATGCGGTGACGTAATCTACCAATGTTCATTCAGTCTCCTACAAGGTAAAGAAAATATAGCGAGACACAATAAGCTCTACTGTTGGTGGTAACTTCAAAATAGTACCTACAAATTGCATTTGATTACTTTCATTCCATCCCTCTCTATGTTCATAGAGATATGCAATCAGCATTAAAATAGCAATTTTTAAATCATCTGATAGTAACAGTGCATTATCAGGTGGATTATCTGGCAATGTGTCAAACAACTTTCTATTTGTATAATTTTCTACAATCACTTGAGCTGATTTAAGATAACCAAGCAGTAAGTCATCTTCCAAATCGTGCTCGATTCGGCATTGCTGTTTGATTTCGTCTAGGGTGATTTTCATTTTTACCACCACTTTACCGCATTAATGAAAATGGCTGATGCAATTAAAAAGCCGATCAACCAAATCCCCCAAAATCTAAGCGTAGTTAATTTTTCATTCATTTTCCTAAGCTCCTTGATAATTGAGAGAATAAGTTTTAAACTCTCCATGAATTTTGTTCCTCTTTGGTAACGAAAGTGGAATAAAAAAGCCCGAGCGATTGCAGTCGTTCGGGCTTATTTTTTGTTACTTACCAACCAAGGCTTTAATTGCCGATGTATCTTCCAGTACGCAGTCAAAGCGGTGGAATGCGAGGAAGCCAACTTGATCAAATTCCGCATATCGTTCTACAAGTCGTTTTAAGGTCATATAAGATACTCGACGGACGATAAATCGGTTAAAATCACCCACATAAATAAACTTATTACCAGCACCAATATCTTTAATGCCTTGGTCAATGATATACTGGCAACCAAGAATCGTTGCAGGTGCAACACCGCGAATATCCGGCAACCATAATGGGCGTTTTTGTGCATCTTCCATTTCTTTGAGCACTTTTAATGTGTTGTCGTTAAAGGCAAGGCGTGATTGTGCAGCATTGCGGTATGCAGGATCTATTGAGTGAATCAATGCGTTAATATCTTTCCAATCGACTTTGCCTGCTGTTGCAATTTGAGTTGTGCCGGTAACACTTGCTTCTAACCCTTTAGGTTGTGCTGGTGAGCCTAAGCCTGTACCTTGAATAAGGTATTTCGCTTCTGCTCGACCGATACGCTCTGCAATGCGTTGTGCAAGATAACCTTCGATATCGATAGCACTGTCATTGAGCAATTCGCCTGAAACACGAATAATTTTTGAAGAGAGTTTTTTCACACCAAGGTTTGCAATACCAAAATTGGTATCTTCTTCGCTTGCAGCTTGGTTTTCACCAATTAACTCACCGATTTCTGCGGTACTATCTGCTGTAAGCCATTCGATTGTGCGACCGTCAGATGTATTAAGAATTTGGCTGACACTGGCAATACCGCCATAGGCTTTCATCTGCTCAACAATACGAGCCTGAAACTCCTTGGGTACGGTATAACCACCTTTTTCATTAGTTCCTACGGCTTGCGCACGCATTTCGCCTAATACTTTACGTTGTTCTGCGGTTAACTCACTTGAGCCGTGACGCAAGAATGCATCAAAGACAAAACGCTGTTCAAGCTCCGGATTGGTTTGACGATCTTCTTTTGGTGGCTCTGCGTCAGTCACAACTTTTTGATCTAAGGCTCGTAAATCTTCTTCACGTTGGATTTGAGTTTCCAACTTGTCGAGTTCGCCTTTCATATTTTCCCATTGGGTACGCTGATCGACCGTCCATTCGTTTTCACCAATGGTTTCATGTAAATTACGCATTTGACCTGCAAGGGTATTACGTTTTTGTTGTAGATCTTTTAAAGACATAAGTTTTTCCTCATAGCTATGGTTAAAAAATAGAGATAAAAAAACCGACACAAGCGGTCGGTTTAGGCTGAAATTAACTGTAAAAATCGTTCTCGTGCTGAACGTTGGTGAATGGCTTGTTTGATTGCTCCGCTGTTACGAGCTTCTTTCCACGCTTCGAACGATCGCACGGTACTACTTGCTTCTTGATAAGCGGGGTAAGTGACGGGGCTGACATCATAAAGCCGTGAGATTTTATGGATCTCACGGATAATAATGCCCTCATCGTTCTCATACCAGTCATCGCCATTGCGAGCAATTTTAAAAGCAAACGAAGATTGGTTAATATCACCACGTTGCAGTGGGGCAATGACCAAATCGCGGATTGTTGGGGTATCTGGGGCGATAATATCGTACTTTAAGCCGTGTTCATCCACGGACAGGCTTAATGTGCCGGCGGTTGATCGACCTAATACAAAATTCGGATCGTGGTTAAATAAACCGCGAACATCATCGTCAAGGCAATTGTCGAATGCACCCGGCATAATGATTTCGCGGAAGCCCCACATTACTTCCGATTTGGTGTTAAATACTGAGCCATAGCCAATAATGTGAGTCGGCTCATTTTCTCGACTGTCGGCTCGGACTTCACCAAGATAAGAGCGCTTTTCAATTTCACTCATTCGGTGGTACCTCCGTTGGTTGATTGTGTTGTTGCTGGCTGGCATTCACACTTACAAGGAATTCGTCTAAGCCATCCACAGGATTCATATCTTCAAAGGCTCGGGCTTCGTTGCGTGACATCCAACCGTCCGTAATCGCATTGTGGTAAAACGCTGCTCGCTCGGTTGGGGTGCCTCTCATAATCCCTGAAAGGTTGAATTTGACGAAATAACCTGCTTTCCGTTCGGCTTGTGTGAATACTTTTCGGTTGATCTCTTGCTCCCAATTTACAATCCATGGCATTAAGCTATACCGGATAAATTGAATGGTTTGCTCTGAGATATTAGAAAATGTGGCTTTTTCTAAGTCGTTAATCATGTGTGCCGGCACGTTGAAGATACCGGCAATTTCTGAGCGATTAAGCTTCATCATTGAGAGTAATTCGGTATCAACAGGGGAAATAGTCAAGGCTTTATAGTCAAGATCTGCAGGTAAAAGAATGGTTTTATTCTCTTTTCTACGCAACTCTAACTGTGCTTTTTCCCACATTTTTTTGAAATTATCCCAAGAACTTTGGTTAATTTGCTGTTTAACGGTAACAATACCTGCAGGACGTGCATTACCATTGAAAAAACCTGTCGCAAATTCCTTGGCATCAAGTCCTAAGCCAATAGTTTCTGCGTGCTGCTGGATGACTGATTTACCTTGTTTCAGGCTTGTGCCTAAGGCTTTGATGTGAATCATATCATCAGGATGCACCGCCAATGTGCCATCTTCATTGTAGTAACCGTAAGTATAGCGATTGCCGTTTTTTAATAACTGCACTTGCCAAGGCTCACAACTCTCAATGCTGGTTACATTACCTTTTTTATCTCGCTCAATGCGTAAATAGGCGTTACCATACAGTAAAACCGCACTCTGATTATATTCACGCATTTTGTAGGATGTTTGCCAAAAGTTCGGGCTGTCATGTAGTAGATAAAACAGCGGATGCTCTCTGGCACTTTCGATTTTTTTACCATCTTTGCGTAGCACGTGTAACGGTAATTGTGCGAGTGAACTGGCAAGCACATTCACACAGGCATAAACTGCTGCACTTTTCATCGCCATATCCGGACTGACTGTTTTCCCACGCTCATTGCCAAAAAGATCATCGATGGCATTTTCTGCTGAAAGTGGCACTTGTGGATTTTCAATGGAACGCCGACCAAATAGTTTGTCGAAAATCATTTATCACCTCTTGCTGTTAATACGGCATAAAGCAACAATAACGAACCTGCAACCATACATGTAATCGCTGTACCATATTGTAAATAAGTGCCATAACATAAAGTAGACATTCCGCCAAGACCGATTAAATCTGTAAATAAGGTTTTCATAACGTTAGCACCTCATCAGGAATATAGCCTTCATCTGTATTTAACATTAATCGACCAATCGCCATCATTAAAGCGACCGCTCCGTCAATTTTGTTTTCGGGGATTTCTTTGATTGGGCGGACAATATCATCATTACCGACAGCAGATTTGCCGACTACATTGCCGATACACCATGTCATAATAGGATTTCCGTCATGATGAAATCTTCCTGCTTCAATAGCCGCTTCCAACTCTTTCATTGGGTCGGATAAATTGGTGTAATTTTGGGTAATCGTTATCGGATTTAAGCCTTCATCCGCCAAATCGTGACTGATTGCGATTGCGCCGTGTGGGTCAATAGGACAGCAGATAACCTTGTGTTCCTTGTTGGTGTCTTTAATACATTCAAAGATCTCTCGATAATCTACTTCCGCCCCATCCGTTGCAGTAAGATGACCGCTGACTACCCATTTTTGATACTTATCTACCACTCGTTTTAAGGCAGTATCCGTATTAAAAATCGTTTCTTCTGGCACAAAAAACAGGGGAGCAATACAGTAATAATGCCGTTTTCCGTTAATGATTCGGCTAAAAACTCTCACTAGGCTGTTCATATCCAGTTTGCGAGCCATATCAAGCCCTAATACAACATCTTCACCGGTGAAATCATCTAAACTGAGTGTTTCATCTTTACAATTTTCCCAACTTACCATGTTGAAGAAGGCTTCTTTTGCAGATACCCACACATTAAGATGCTTGGTTTTGAAAGTATTCGTAAAGCGTGGATTGTTCATCGCTTGCTTTTGTTGACTGATGAGATAGTCGCCATAAACCGAAATATCAAAGTTTGGGTTAGCTTTACGCAAAATTTCAGGATCTGTCCAATCGTCATCTTCGTCAATGGTGTAAATCATTCCAAAAAGTTCATCATTCGGTACACTACCGTTGAGCATTTCAATAATTTCACGACGCTTGTCATAGCAAGGACCTTCGATGTTATAACCTGCAGTAGTGATGATGAACATAAGTGGCTGTTTACGAGCACCCATACCTGTAAGCATTGTTGTATAGAGTTCATCATTTTTATGCTCATGGTATTCGTCCACGATGGCACAGCTTGGAGAAGCACCATCACCAGGATTTCCGATAAGTGGTTCGAAACGAGAGCCGTCACTTGGTCGGCTTAAGTTCGATGCATTAACTTCGATATTAAAAGTAGTGCGAAGCAAGTCAGTGTTTTTACACATTAGCCGAGCTGGGCGGAAAACTTCCCAAGCTTGCTTTTCAGTCGTTGCACCTGAATAGACTTCTGCACCAAATTCGTTGTCCATACAGAACATGTATAGACCGACACCAGCAGAAATAGCAGATTTGCCATTTTTTCTCGGTACTTCAATGTACGCTTCTCGATATTTCCTTAAGTTATTCGATTTTCGTAACCATCCGAATACATTAGCTACAATGAAAAGTTGCCAAGGTTCAAGTGTGATACTTTGTCGGCGTTGAGCCCATTCACCTTTCGTATGGGGTAAGTATTGAATAAATTTACAGGCTTTTTCTGCTTTGGACTCATCAAAATGGTAAGGAAACTTAATTTCTTTTTGTTTTTGTAATTCATCTAGATGGCGTTTACATGCGGTTTTAACAAAACGACACGCGGGAATTTTGCCACTGGTTACGTCTTTGGCGTATTTGTTGGCTTTTTCTACGTTGGTCATCATTGCAATAACTCCGCAAATGGGTTGTGGTTTTGTTCGTCTGCTTTACCAATGAGGCGTTGGCGACTGCTTGGATCTAGCCCAAGTAATGCACCGAACGTGGTCATTTGTTTTAAGGCTTCATTCAAAACGGTAAATGCTGGATTTTTCGATAAGCCACCATTGCCGTTTTCAACAAATGTGCCATACTTTTCGACATCTTGGCAGGCTCGGTTTCGGTTTTGGTACGCAATGCAGTAGTTTGCAACTACTTCAAGGTCAGTTTGCAGTAATACGCCTTGCGGGAGTAATTCTTTCAAAATAAAAGCCCACATCCTTTGTCCATCTTCATTAAGTTGTGGTGGCGGTGAGCTATGTTGGTCAAAAGGACTAAATTCTGGTTCTTGTTTATTTAGCTTACGCTTTCCGGGATTGCCTCGACGTTCTTTCACTTTTGTCGGGGTGGGTTTTCGTCCTCGCCCCGGCGTTGTGGCTGTTCCTGTCATTTGGCGTTTACCCTAAATTTTTAATTTCGCGGTTGTAAAAATTGAGTTCCGGGGGCGGTTCTTGGGGTAAAAGGTGGTAGAGATTTACCCACCCCCTCCCCCTCCCACACGGCATTTATTTCAATCGCTCGCGTGCGGTTTTGTGTTTGTGACAGTCATTACATAAACTTTGTAAATTGGATAGACTATCAGTACCACCGTGAGCTTTTGCTACAACATGATCGACCGTTGTAGCAGTCACATATAAGCCCTTGCTTAAACAGCTTTGGCAGAGATAACGGTCACGTTCCAGCGCAAAGCCTCTTAGCTTACGCCATTCAGAACCGTAACCACGTTGAGTTGCTGTTCTACCTTTCTGATGCCGTTGCCAACCGCAACCACGATGTTGCTCGCAATATCCACTGCGGTCTGTTGTCGTATGCGGACAGCCTTGTTTCCGGCAGGCTTTTGCGATACGTGGTGGCATAATTACCCTTACTAAATTATTAAAAAAAGAGCGATCGTCTGACCGCTCGCTATCGTGACACAAACATTAATCAGCTATTTAAACCCTTGCTTGGTTCGTGCTTGCCACTCTCTAATGCTATCAACCTGACCCGCACATAAGTCACGCTCTCCCATCACCTTAACGAGATACTCGATAACATCACCATAGGTCGTGCCACTAAACTCTGACCGCTCGCATTGCACTAAAAAGGCTTGCGGTGGATATAAATACTCAATCTTTGTCCTTGCTGTGCAACCGCTTAAGCTCATCGACAACAGGACGAGGCAAAGCAGTAACGCCACACGGCTCTTGTTGTAATATCGTTTTAATACGTTCATTACTCTGCTCCACTTGCTTACGTAGTTTATTTGCAATGTTTTGTTGATATTCGACCGCTTGTCGCTCTTGTTGCAGTTGCATTGTCAGCTTATGATTTGCTTCTTGCTGTTGCTCTATGGTTTGAGCTTGCGCGAGGTTCTCGGCTGTTAAGTCAGATATTATTTGGCGCTGGAACCATAACCATACGCACAAGCCCAAAATCACAACGCCTAAGATTTGGCTAAATCTGTTAAACATAACTTTCTCTCTTGCTCCCGACGGATTTCAAGCCCCCGCAACTTTTTCCCACCGGCATACACCCATTTCGTAAACTCATCACATGCCTGTTTATACTGCCCGGCATTCAATCTCTTAAATAGCGTGGATTGCTTGGCTTTATTACAGCCGACGTTGAATACGATTGAGGTTGTCGCTTCGAATACCGATAACGGCAAGACCTCTCCGTTAGCAAAATGAAACACGCACTTTTCTGCCATCGCCACATCCTTAAGCCATCGTTTGGCAATCTCTTCATCAGAATACCTTTTGCGCTGGATAGCATCTCCACCGGCAGCGGTAGACCCAACACCGACCGTCAACACGCCCGCAGGACAATAATAAGGATCACGCTTACACCCTTCCGCATTACCAATTATCGACAAGCCACGTTCGGTAGATCGAATCTCTGTACCATACTCGGCTAACATCAACGTGATAATGGCAATAATAGAACAACCGCTACCAATGCTTTTTAATCTACTCATCACTAAGCCCCTTTCTCAATCTTGCCACCTTCAAATGATGCAATTCTTCCGCTCGCTCAAACTCACGCTTTTTAATTTTGCCGTCTTGGCACGACCGATATAAATTTGCTAATGCGGTAATCAAGCCAACCGCAAGACTCAGTAACATTAAATTTTGCTGATTACCAAGCCACGCAATAAAACCACTAACGCCTGACCAGATATAACTCTGTGTTCCCATGTCCCTCATAATATTTTTCATACCTTAGCCCTCATATCAGGCAATAAAAAAGCCCAGTCCGCAAAGACTGAGCTTGGTTAAAATTTCTGCTAGAATACTGTTCCCCAACAAATAAACTAGCAGAGGTTTAAAATAATGAATGTTATAACTAAACAGCAAATATTCTCAATGATCACTGAAGAATACCGCTATTTCTTTGACTTACGTATTGACTCAGCTACGATTGATTTACTGCCACAATTCAATCTTCTCGCCGAATCAATAAATATTTTCTGTAAATTTGCCCATATAAATAAAAAAGCAGATCTTTTTTTTAATTTTGGCAATCAAGGTACTCTACATTCGCCCGATATAACAATTCAATATCAAATTAATTCACCGGCTATACACATCCACTACAATAATTGTATCTTCTTTAATTTATTACTATCATCACAATATGACCATCGACTTCAAATAGCAATGTACCTAGAGGAGCTTACTCATTGTTATATGAATATTATGGATGAGATATTAGTAAAAAAGGTAGTCAGTGCAATGTACCCTCTCATTAGATACAACGAACAAACAACCCAATATGAAATTAACGAATTACATTGTTTGGAAGAATAGACGTTGATGTCACAATAGGAGCTGGATTTATAATATTTTCTCCAAGGCACAAATAACGGAATTTTAACACTTCGTGCAAAGCCTTAAGCAAATACTCCGGCACTTCTTCACCATTGATTTTGATTTTATCGCCTAATGTAATTTCCATCTTAACCCCCAAAAACAAAAAGCCCCGACCGTTTCCGATCAGGGCTGTGCAAATTAATTTGGTGAACAATATTACACCTTGCCCACCGTTACACGAATTATTGCGCACTTGCGCACCAAAATCAACACTTAAATGAATATTTTTTTAAATAATTTGCCCTACGGCGTGACTGAATCGATTTTGTAATAAGGTCTGCAATCAGTTTCTCCGTTTCCCGCAAGTCTCGTTGAACCAAATCCTGCCAATGTCTTAGCCCTCTCTTGCTCTCATCTTGGTTTCGCATTGATATTGCGATTTTTCGCTCTGAAATACCAAATACGTATTTTGCCTCAATATATTTTTTTATGTGTATCTTACCTTTCGTCACTACATGGATTACACAATTCATCAGTAACCCGAATTCATCGCAACATTGTTCACGTTTGGATAGTTGTTCCGCTTCAACAGACTTCATGAATTTATATATCATATTAACCTTTCGTCTGTCATCCAACCCGCTAAACTCCCATGCTCCCCATAAATACAACAACGTTTCAATCCATTTCTGCTTTTCGGGCGATAGCCATTTTGCTTTCTCGTGCGGTAAAATCATTTAATCTCCTTAATTTTCACTACAATTTTGCCGTTTTGTACCGGTTCTTTTTTCTCTGCAATGAGTTTATAAATCAAGCTGTCATCCACAATCACACCGGATTTCGTTAAACTGTCCAGTAACGCTTTAAATACGTTGTCGATATCACGCTTGCGGTTATCCGGAGGGTAAATATCAACGGTTAACTCCACTTTACCGCGGTGCTTTTTTGCATTTTTTGTCAACCAAGAGACCGCTTGTTGGTACGCTTTGCCTTTGGCGGTAACATAATGTATGCCGTTTTTGGTATGCTTCCAGTAGTGGTTCACTGTTGGCGGATAGGGTAACTCTAATTCAATCATCAATAACCTACATCACAAAAAAGCAAAAAACACCTACCCAAAAAATAAAACCATAGTAATATTTCCCGTAGCGAATATAGTGGCGTAGTAACTCGTGCTTACGCCGTTCAGATTTTGTTGCACGTAGGGCTTTTCTTATGGAAGAATATCGAAAAGACGAATTTGTTTTTCTCATACTAACCTCTATTCAATGTACCTTACCCTTTGGAGCTGGGTGGTTAATTCGTAACTATGTTGAAGAACCAATGTATCAACGAATGATCGCAGGGCTCTGCGTACTGATATTGTGCTGGATATATCTCACAGCTCACCGCCTTTTACAAAAACCGATTGGTAATCAGTATTACTGGTATTTACTAATATCAATTATTGCCTCACTTTCCCTTGGTGGATTTAGCCAAGATGAACTAAGGGATTTCGGCTTTAATTTCTCGCCCGAACCAAAACAAGCGGCAGTTGAATATCTCCAACTCAAAACAATGTTTAACTTCGTGGCGGTATGTTGTTTACCAGCAGTACTTAAACGTTATTTTGGCTCAAAAGATTAAAGCTTAATCTACAACCAACGCCCCCAATCCAATTGCTCTATCTAAAAATTTATACAATAACGCGATCTGCGAGCCGTACTGTTGCTCAAATCGCTCTACACTCGCGTGTAATTCGTTATGGTGGACTCGACAAAGCGGAATCGTGAATAAATCATGCTCTTTGCCACCCATTTTGCCGTTATACCCAATAATGTGATGCGGGTCGTCAGCTCGTTGACCGCAACAAACACAAGGTTGAGATTTCACAAACTGCAACCACTTGCGACACTCAAAGCGTTTTAATTTAGGTCTCGCAAGAAAGCTTGATAGTGGCTCGGGATCGACCTTGAGAGCTAAGAGAGGCTTAATGCTGTTTTGCATTGTTGACATTGGCGAGGCGACTTCGAATCCAATCGTGCTCTCTTTACCTAAATCCACCTGCACAGGTAAACCTAAAAACTGACGCAACTCATCCTGATTTAACTCCCCCAATAATCCCTTGAGCGTTGCCCAAAAGACCACATCTGCAAATTCAATACTGGCATATGGTGATTTTCTTAAATCTTTACGAATACACATGGCGATAAAATCACACCAATTTTGCTCCGCCAAAGCTGATATCGTAGAGCCGTCTATTTTCCCTTCTAACCATAATTTGTCATGGTGCCAACACACTAATGCCGCTCCATTCTCTACTTCCGCCAACGTTTTCTCCGGATGACAATATTCACTGTCTCGACATTGGCACGTTTTAATACTTTTAACGAATTTGGTATAAGGTAAATCACCATAAGTACCAAATGCATTTTTATTAACGCTCGCTCTCACCTTGGGCGATTTAGCAAAGGCTTTTAATTGCTTACAAGCGGTTGGATTATGCTCAAAATTTGCAATTTCCCCCGATGTCACTGTACGCAATGACTCTGGAGCCGGCTGTAATACTGTTCGCTCACCAAAATCTGACACGCTCACCGTTGGCGGTATGCGATAAAACACCAAACCAAGTTCCGTTTGAAAATAAGGTGTGAGAAGTAATGCCATTTAGTTATTCCCACAGGATTTAATAAAATCCAAACTCACTGACCGCTGTACAAAATCTTCCATTGTCGGATCGAACACAACAACCATCTGCCCTTTGCTGTTACCTTTGATTTCTTCGCCTGTAATAGGGTGAACAAAAGCAATCCGCCCACCGATAATGTCAATCACTTCATTCGCTACGTTGTGAATATGCTTCTGATACCACTGTGTTGATTTATCGTTATTGAGTAACATCACCACCGTATGTCCTGCATCACGCAAGCGTTTTGCCTGTTGAATGAATGGCGTAACGTCTGAGTAAGGTGGGTTGACATAAATAGACTTTCTGTTTAAATACCATTTAGCCAAAATTTCAGGAACTTCTTCCGCCAAGAAGTTATTACCTAACCATGAATTTGTTTGCGGGTGATCGTTTAACGGACCAAACCAAATAGCACAACATTTATTTTCATCGTTCGCACAACCATCAATTGCAAAACGGAAACGGCTATTTAGCCAATTAAAAACATACTCCGGCGTCCGCCAAGTATCTTTGTCAAATGTTTTATCTGTCATGTCTTATCCCATTTTTGCCTTCAACTCGGCGAATCTACGATTAATAACTTCGTCACTCGGTCTTACTGAAACCGTTTCCGGTAACGTGATTTTCGGCTCAGGTATACGAGCACCTGATTTCACTCGCTCCGCCATTTTCTTCAACGCTTTGCCAATTTCCTCCTGGAGTTTCTTCTCGCTCCATTCGCCCGCTCGGTTGCGCTGGTATAACCCTGTAATCAGCCAATATTCGGCGTTATTGGTAAAATTAAACCGGTGGACTTCTTCCATTCCAAACGCCATGAATTGACTAATTCTGCGGTAAAGCCGCTCTTCGTCTGGCAATCCGAGAGCTTGATAATCCTCCGCTAAGCACCACTCGATGAATTGTGCCACTGAGGGCAAAAACGGGCTTTTAACTTGCTTGCAACGCTCTAATCCTCTCGTAAGCAAGCGCCAGTTACGAATACCGGCATTGATAATTTCCTCAAGCCATAACGTTTTGAAATTCGCAACACTTTCATCACTTGGCAACGATTTATGCCAAGCGGGGCAAATTACCGTTAAGTGGTCGAATAATTTATCCATCACTGCAACCGCTTGCGGTGTGATTTCCACGGAGCTCTCCGTTGGCACTTGGTAATTTGGCTGCGAACCGACAAGATTTGGTTTTACAAGTTCTGATACTGATTTCATCTCATTGCCTCCACTTTCACGTTGATAGTTCGACCAACCGCCCACGCCCCCGATTTATCGTGAGCATTCGTTGCGCCGGATGGTTTCCGAAAGTCTGTTTTCAGGGCAAAAATCCCCGTCCAACAGTTTGCAGTCGACTGCTCCAAAATTTCTATCGCCAGTTTCGGATCGCCGCCACTGTGTTTTTCCAAATCCCGTAAGCACAGTTCCAGCGTTTTTCGGGTTTTAATCGCAGACCGCTTCGCTTTTCGCATTTGGCAGTAAGCCACCCAACTCTCCCGATTAACATAATCGGGTAAATCGACCGTTTCAGGATTTTCCACTTCGACGCTTAACTGAGATTTTTTCGTCTCAGCAGGCAACGGTTCCCCTTTGGGGGGTAGGGGGGTATGGTTAATTGATTGGTTAATATTGACTGGTTCAGGGTCAAGATTTTTGACTACCCCTAGTCCAGAATTTTGACTAGGTTGGTCAAGATTTTTGACTACCCCTAGTCCAGAATTTTGACTACCTTTTTCAAGGTGCAAAAGGTACAAATTAGAGGTATTACCTTCAGCTGTTTTGCGCTCTTTTTTAGTTACCAAGCCCATCTCAATCAGCGCATTGATATGCGTAATCGCAGATTGACGACTAATTTCGCAATGTTCGGCAATATGCTGATAACTTGGGAAGCACTCCCCTTTATCGTTCGCATTATCTGCGAGCTTTAACAAAACTAACTTGCGCGCCGGATTACCAATTTTTAATTTCATTGCCTGCGCTGTTAAAAGCATACTCATAGCCCTAACTCCGATGCGTAACGTTGCGCTATCCACTCAATCCCCTTACCTGTTACTCGGGTTTGCGTGAAATTATGACCGTGCTCTGCCGTACCAGTCCTTACGGTAAATAATTGTTTGGATTGTTTATCCGAATACGGCAACAAATTGCCGGATTGACGATACAGCACACGATCACGCTCTAAACATTCAATCATTCGTTTCTCGGGGAAATTCAAAATCTTGGCGGTTTCGCGCAAGGATTTACTGGTACCGACATCAACATAATGATCCACAAAAGCCACTTTAGGCGCTTGTTCCGCTAACTGCTTACCTTGGCTCTCTATAATTTCCGCCTGTTCCGCCGCCAAACGTAGCGCTTCTGCAAAAGTTTGTGGTAAACGTACCGCTTGTTGGCTTTCCAGCTCTTGCCAGCGATCGACTAAACGAGCAGTAAATTCAGGAGAGAATTGAGCCACAATGACATAAGTATCACGTTTATTAATATGATACTCATAATAGACTTGCCCATTTTGCTCATGGGTGTACGGACTTTCCGTATACCCCCCAATCACCCCTTTATTCATCAGGTTTCTAATAGATAAGCACACATCACGGTGTCTGCTTTCTGTGATTTGGGCAATCTCCCGACTACTCATCGTCAGGGTTGCATTTTCTTTCTGATTAGTAGATAATAATAAAGATTTCATTATATTTATCTCCCTTTGATATACCCACGTTCCCGCGTGGGTTTTTATTTTCAATAAATTAACCCACTCAAATACAACACTACGGCACAAATACAGAGCAAGACGAGCTCCTTATCTTTCCGCCAAACCTGTGTAATAATGTGTAACCTTTTCTTTAACTTATTCATCATTTTTATGTCCTTTTTAAAACTAAGAGAATTGTTCTTTGGTCTATGCTTTTTCACCTTCCTTGCATTGCCAAGACTTTTCTATTTAAGTCACATCTCTTACTGGCTAGCCTGTGTACTCGTGAATGGCATTCCATTACTGCTTATCCTTATTCACCGCCATACTAAAAAAGATTTTGACAACCCAGCTTATATTCCAGCCATTATGTGTATCGCTGTATTCACAACCTTTGGCTCTTTCAGCAAAGATGAACTCACTGAATTTGGTTTCCACTTTTTGCTCACTGAGCCCATTTGGGCTTACTTCTCACTTAAACTATCATTCTTCTTTTGGAGCCTTGTTTTACTCCCTGTTGTATTAGATAAATTGTTCAAAAAAGAGTAATTTGTGCAGCGGGGGTTTTTTATTTACCTGAATTTCGTAATACAGCCCAATTCACATCAGGGCGTAGCTCTTCACAGGTTACTTTCCCATTTGTAAATCTTTCAATCTCTGGACAGTGCTCTGCTGGTACTTGTCGTTTTCCGCTTGCCCAAAATGACACAATAGGCGGTGCCACTTTTATAAATTTTGCTAAGCGAGCCGCCTCTCCACGTTCTGTTGATAAATATTCTTGTAGTTCCATTCTGATACCTTATTAATAAGCAATATCTAAATGATATCTTGTAACCGATATCAAATCAATATCTTTTTGTTTATTAACTTGATATCAAAACGATATTAAAATAATAAAAACTTAACTAAGGAGGCAGCTATGAGCACCATAAAAGAAAATCGATACAAAAATTTATTGCTTTTGATTGAAGAAGCAGGGAGTGTTGTGCGTCTTGAAGATAGATCTGGAGTGACAGCGAATTACTTAAGACAAATCAAAAATAAGAATGCTATTCAGAACGGCAAACCTAAAGGTATTGGCGATAAGATTGCTGCAAAACTGGAAGATGGCATGAATAAACCGAGGGGTTGGTTAGATCAAGATCATAGCGGAGAGTCAATTGTCTTAAGGTCAATCATCGCACCAGATGAGATGCCAGAACCCGATTTAGTGATTATTGATGTATTAAATATTGAAGCCAGTGCTGGATTTGGCTCAAATAATGATTTAGTTGAAGTGGTTAATCAGCTCCGCTATGTGCCTGAACAGTATTATTCGCTCTTCCGTAATATGCCACCTGAGCATATTCGCATTATTAACTTAAACGGTGATTCAATGCGACCTACCTTTGAAACCGGCGATCTGCTTTTTGTGGATACTAGCATCAATATGTTTGAGGGAGATGGCGTTTATGTATTTACCTATAAAGATCATTTATATGTTAAAAGGTTACAAAATATCGGCGATAAATTACTTGTTATTTCGGATAATAAACTTTATGAAAAATGGGAAATTACGGAAGAAAGTCAAGAACAGCTTTTCATTCACGCGAAAGTGAAAGTGCATCAAAGCCAGCAGTTGAATTTTATTGGGTGAAATAATAGGGGGAACTTATGGAAAACTTAATTTATACTAAATTTGAAAATATTAATTTAGATGATTCATTCTTTGATAGCTTAAAAGCCGATTATAAAGAGTTTACAGATTGGTTTAATAAAAAGAAGAACAATAATGAAGGTGCATTCATTTTTTTAAATTCTAAAGGTCTGTTAGATGGATTTCTTTATTTAAAGAATGAAGATGAAGAATTGAATGATATTACCCCTAAACAACCAAGAAAAGAAAGATTAAAAATAGGAACTTTAAAAATAAATCCTCACGGAACAAGATTAGGTGAACGATTCATAAAGAAAGTATTTGATATTTCATTAGTAAGAAATATTGATGAAATTTATGTAACACTGTTTGAAAAACATACCGCACTATTAAATTTATTCCAAAAATATGGCTTTGAAGCTAGAGCAAAGAAATTAACACAAAATGGCTGTGAACTTGTATTGTTTAAGAATATTTCTCAAATAACGGGTGATATTGTGAAAGACTATCCAAACACGCCAGAAATATCAAATCGCTATCTTATCTCACTCTACCCACAATGGCATTCAAGATTACTTCCTGATTCTATTTTAAAAAATGAAGACCCTACACTTTTAATTAAAGACACTTCACATACTAATAGCATTCATAAAATCTACCTTACGTCTATGTTTGGAACTGAGCGTATAAAGACTGGTGATACGTTGGTGATTTATAGAACAGCAGATGGAGCGAATGCAGAATATAGTTCAGTAGCCACATCTATTTGTGTAGTAGAGGAAGTTAAAAATATCAATGCTTTTAAATCACTCGATGAATTTTTAAGATATACATTGCCATATAGTATATTTTCAGAGCAAGAATTAGAAAATTTATTCAAGTCAAAAAAATATCCTATAATAATTAAATTTACCTATAATATTGCATTGAATAAGCGTATAATAAGAAAATCATTAATTGAAGATATTGGTATAACAAGGAACCAATATTGGGGTTTTATTAAATTAACTGAAAAACAATATAGAGATATATTGTCAAGAGGAGAAGTTAGTGAAAATCTTGCTATCCATTAAGCCTGAGTTCGTGGAAAAAATCATTTCAGGTGAAAAAAAATTTGAGTTTAGAAAATCTCTACCAAAACGAGAGGGCATAACAACCGTTGTTGTGTATTCCACAATGCCCGTGGGAAAAGTTGTCGGTGAATTTAAAGTTAAAGATACATTGTCTCACACACCGGAATCTCTTTGGGAAAAGACAAAGGAATTCTCAGGCATCACTAAGAATTTCTTTGATCAATACTTTTCTGCAAGGGCTTTAGCTCACGCATTTGAAATTGATTCATTTGAATTGTACGATGAGCCGCTTGGAATTGCAGATGTGTTACCTTCAGGCACTCCCCCGCAATCCTATTGTTACATTAACTAGTCAACAAACCGCCACACGGCGGTTTTCTTTTATCTCGACGAAATCTGTTTCGTCGACATCCTACAAGCGGTTGAATTCTCTCACTTTTCTGCAAAACAAAACCCTCCAAAGAGGGCTATGTTAAGCGTGTGTCGCTTGTTTTACTTCAAGCGTAAGGTTCAGTGCTTTCATCACTTTTAACACGGTAGAAAAAGTCGGATTTCCATTGCCTGAAAGGGCTTTATATAATCCCTCCCGGCTTACCCCGACTTCTCTCGCTAACTGACTCATATTGCGTGCTTTAGCAATATCGCCTAAAGCGGATAAAATCAAATCCACATCATCTTCTTTTAACACTTCATTCAAGTAAAGCTGAATTTCTTCCTCACTTCTTAAATGTTCCGCCATATCAAAATCTTGTAATTCCGCCATATTAAACTCCTAATTCTTTTGCTAACGCTTTCGCCTGCTTAATATCATTTTCTTGCGTCGATTTATCACCGGCACAGAGTAAAATCACAATCACACCATTCTGATTTTTTAAATAAACCCGATACCCTTTACCTTCGGTAATTCGTAGCTCTGACACACCTTCACCAACCGGTTTTACATCGCCAAAGTTACCCAGTTGCAACCGCTTAATCCGCGTTTGAATTTTCGCTCTCGCACGCAGATCTTTTAAGTCATCAAGCCATTTATTAAAAATTGTTGTCGATTTGATTTGAATCATTACCGCCTCCTTGCATGAAATTATACCAAACAGCGCCCAAGCTGTGAACTATATTTCACAATTATTTATAAATTCGCAAAATCCACCTCTTGCACTTGCTTTTCTGATTAAAAAACAAGCAATTAAACACACATCTTAAAATTTATTTCCTTAACAAATCAAATAGATATCACAAATGTAACAAAGATACCGCAAAATAAATATCAAAAAGATATTGCATTACAGATATCATAAAGATATTATTAACCCATCAACACGAGCTACGGCTCAATGCTCTTTAAAAATTCAGACAAAAACGCACCGCTTGCCAAAGGTGAGATGGTATCAACAAGCTATGTGAAAGCCATAGCTCAGGCGGTGTGATTACTTGTGGAAAGGTTAAGCACTGGCAATGAATCAGGTAGCACAAACGCAAGTGATAAATTTGACCATTTCGTGCGTACCCACGAGATGGTTAATGTGACCATTTTGTTAAGTTCAACAAAATGGCTATCGAGGCTTAGCGTTGAGCCGGCGTAGCAAATCAACGCTCCATAGGACTTAACAAGGCAGTTAAGTTTGCTCAAAGATTTAGTCACCGCGAGCCACCTCAGGAGCGGTTTTTAATAGGGATGACGACCCAAGTTTAATTTGTGTTCTCTCTTGCTGACTGTGGCAAGGATAAAAATCACAGTCGCCATTCAAAACCGTTCTCAACGTTCCGCCAAAGGTCTGGGTAACACGTACGGTTACCACTTAAGGATAGCTAAGCCTGATCTGATTGAGAGCGGTTCTGAATGGCAACAAACAACAAAGGAATAAAAAATGACCTTAAAAAAATGTTTACTCATCCTGTTGCTTATCAACCTTAACCCTATTGGCTTGTGGTTGAATAGCTTTGCATTTAACAATTTTTTCAATGATCAACCCCATTATCTCCAAGAGGAGAAAAAAGCCTTGCCAGAATGCAGTTGCAGCAGTCAAATAGAATAAATAAACAAGAGCATAAGAAGGTAATGCCGGCAATGGACGTGCTTCTAAGCCGTATTTAAAGCTTAAAGGCAAGTACAACCAACAAAGAATAAACGATAAGCACCAAGTCGTAATACGCATAATAATATGGTCGAAATGTTCTTTTAAGAGAGAAAAAAGAGATGCAATCAACGCTTCCCACATACTGAAATCTCCTTTTGTTGATGAATATAAATTAAGCACTTACATTCTAGCACAACTCAAGGGGATTTCAGTCTGTGGGATTGACACCCGCCCCACTTCGGATTAAGATAACCGCACTACCTAAATCCAGCGGTTATCCGCACCCGACAGCATAGCGGTTTTTTTATGCCTAAAATTTAAAAGTTGCAAATTTGCAACTTTCGATGGACGGGTCGAGAGAACCTAATACAATACCCTTGTGGAAATAAGTTCCGCCGACTGGATTCGGTAGTTGAAGCCCGTCTAACCCTACTACGGTTAGACGATACATTAAACTAAAAATCCAGAGGCATAAAATGTCAAATTTAACCATTCTCAGCACATCAGTTCGTGCATACGAAAATTTATTCAGCTTAAACGATCTTCATGTTTCCAGCGGCGGAAAAGATAAGCACAAGCCAACATTTTTTCTTCGTAACGACCAAACAAAAGAGCTCATCGCGGAAATCGAAAAGGATAGCAACGACAAAGCCGTAAAAGTTATTCGCGGCACACAAGGCGGAACATACGCCTGCGAAGAACTCGTTTTAGCCTACGCAATGTGGATCAGCCCGAAATTTCACTTAGTCGTATTACGGGCGTTTTTGGAAATGCACAAACAACAGTGCCAACCGA